>CAZKAH010000018.1:0-50691 GCA_964550715.1 uncultured Opitutaceae bacterium | reverse complement strand
GCGCCGGCGAGGAGTACGGGGCCATAGCCGTGCACCGCGTAGACGCTCACCGGCCGGTTGTAGTAGTAGACGACGTCGCCGGCAAAGGTCGTGCCGACGCAGGTGTTCTCCACCTGGCCCTTGGCGTTGATCTGGGTGGATACACCCTGCCAGCCAACCTGGGCGACGTCGCCAAAGGTCGGGGCGCCGATCCAGCCCTGGTTGATCGCGTGCGCGATGCAATAGGTGAAGATCGCCGAGGCCGAGGTCTCGAGGTAGGAATCGTTGCGGTCCAGGAGCTGGTGCCAGCGGCCCGTGCCGGACTGCAGGGAGGCGATCGCGCGGATCTGGGTCCGGAGGTACTGCAGGACGGCCGCCCGGCCGGGATGATCGGCCGGCAGGACGTCGAGCAGGTCGCACATCGTCAGGGTGATCCACGCATTGGCGCGGCCCCAGTAGAAGTCCGGCACGTCGGGACCGTTCTCGTTCCAGCCATGGGAGAAGAGCCCCGTCTGCGGGCGGAAGAGATGGGCGGACATCTGCAGGGTCGCGCGCACGGCGTCGTCGTACCACGCGCGATCGCCCGTCAATTTGCCCATCTCCGCCAGCGCGGGAATGCCCATGTAGAAATCATCGGCCCACATGGAGACGGGCATCGGGCGGTGGCGGGCAAAGGAGCCGTCCGGCAGCCGGAACTGCTTATGCGCGATGAAGTCCGTCCAGAGCTGAATCTGGGGCAGCAGATCGGGCCCGACCTGGGCCAGGCGGGCCTGGATCAGGGCCGTGGTCATGGCGCCGCAGTCGTCGAGGGCACCGGGCGCGAGCAGGGTCCGGCCGCCGCTCCCGCCGACCCCGAACTGGGCGGCCTGCGCGCGAAAATAGGGCAGGGAATCCGCCAGGAACTGAAACTGCTTCGCGGTGAAGTCGGAGAAGCGGCGGTCGCCCGTGACCGCCGCGGCGCTCAGCATGCCGGAATGCAGGACGCCGACCTCGTAGGAGAACGGGCCGAAGGCGCCGCCCTCGCCCCGGTCGGGGATCGCGGTGGCCACCGGATGGGAAAAATTGGTGATCGGCTGGCCGGTCTGGCGGTCGATGAGCCGGGCCGGCATGGCGGTCTCGAGAAAGGCCCGGACCCGCCCCAGGTCGGCGGCAATCTCGGCGACGGTCGGCTTCTGATAGGGAACGGGATAGGATCCCTCCATCGGATCCTTGGCATCGGGATTGTCCCTGTTGCGATAGGGGCCCTCGGCGGAGGCAAGCGAAGCGGCGGCGCAGCAGGCCAGGACCGCGACGAGGCCGTGGCGGCGGGGGTTCAGGGGCATGGGGGAAGGATCAGTCTCCCGCCGGTCCCGGCAATGAAAAAGGTGGACTTAACTCCCTGGGGCAAGCGGCCCCCCATCTGGCGCAATTGCTGCTTTTCCACGGTCCCAATCCGAGGCCACGCCGCCGCCCTTCTGTCCCACGCGTCATGACCACTCCCCTCGACAGCCGGCAGCTGCGCGCATTTGCCGCTTTGGCGCGGCTGGGCAGCGTCACGGGTGCGGCGCAGGAGCTGCGTCTCACGCAGGGCGCGGTCAGCCATTCCATGAAGGCACTGGAGAAGGAGATCGGCTGCCGCCTCTTCACGCGCGGCCGACGGGGGGTGACGTTGACCCCGGCGGGAAGGCGCCTGCAGGAACACGCCGACCGGATCCTGGCGGAAATGGCCGCGGCGCGCGCGATCGCCCGGTAGGCGCCCGCGGCCCCGGTCGGCGGTCATTTTTCGGCACGCGGGGCCGTGGCGGGCTGGGGCGCATGAAATCCGCAACCTTTCGATTCCGGAGGAGTCCCATTTTGAGTGGCCACACTCGACTGGCCTGCTAATTTCCCGCGCATGATGCCCCTTACCGTCTTCCCCGCGGTTCCGTCCGCGTCCCTGAGCCTCCGCGGCCCCGCGGCGAAAAAGGCCTTCACCCTCATGGAAATCCTGGTCGCGCTCGCGATCCTCGGGATGCTGGTCGCGATTGCCGTCACCAACGTCGGCAAGATCCTGGGCGAATCCTCCAGCTCGGCCGCCGGGCTCTTCGTCAACGAGAGCATGAAGGCGCCGCTTACCACGTACCGAATCCAGGTGGGGGACTATCCGTCGACGGCGGAGGGCCTGGCGGCCCTGATCACCTCGCCCCCGGACAAGGTCGATCGCTGGCACGGACCCTACGTCGACGCCAAGAAGATTCCGCTCGATCCCTGGAAGCGTGAATACAAGTACGCCTACCCGGGCACGCACAATAAGGACGGCTTCGACCTCTGGTCGATGGGCCCGGACGGGGTCGACGGCACGCCGGACGACATCGGCAACTGGTGAAGAGCGGGGCCCGATCGGCGTTTACTCTCCTGGAGTTGCTGCTTGCGATCGGGCTGATCGCCCTGCTCTCCGCTGCCCTCATCGCCGGCTCGGTCACGCTGCTGAACGACAAGCCGGTTTTTCCCCAGGAGGTCTTCTGGCAGGCCAGCCACGCCGCCCGCAAGACTGCCCTCCTCAATGCCGCGGTGGCGGGCGGCCACGACGTTCGCCTTTCCTACGACGACAAGCAGAAGGCCTTCATCGCCGATGACGGCGTGGCGCCGCAGACCTTCCCGATCGCCAAGCCGCCGCCCGACCTCGTGGTCCAGTTCCTGCCCGCAGAAAGCGGCGGCCCCGCGGCGGCGCTGGCGGTCCCGACGGACGACTCATCCTCCCTGCCGTACGTCACGTTCTTCGGCGACGGCACGTGCAGCCCCTTCACCGTCCAGCTCCGCAGCAAGGCGGGCGCCGCGCAGCGGATCGATGTCGACCCCTGGACTTGCGCGCAGATGCTGAAGGCGCCGCCCGCCTCCTGAACGCCGTGTTTCCCCGCCGCTCCAGCCTGGCCGCGCGCCGCGCCTTCACCCTGATCGAGGTCCTGGCGGCGCTCGCGATCTTCGCCCTCACGGCCATCGTGCTGGGCTCCGCCTACCTCAACATCCTCAACAGCTACCGGGCGGTGGGGCTCAGCACGGAGGACGCCGAGGACATCGCCTTCGCCCGCCAGGCGCTGCTGGCGCAGACCGATTTCCAGACGGCCGAGAACGGCGACGAGTTCGACACCGCGGACGGCCATCATGTGCAGTGGAGCCTGGATCCCAACATCACCGCCCCGTCGACGGTGGTGACGGACCTGTTCACGGTCGGCTTCATCTGCGAGATCTCCGACACCGCCACCTCGGACCCCCGCAAATACACCGAGACCTTCATGCTGCTGCGGCCGACCTGGTCCGAGGCGGCCACCCGCGCCCAGGTCCGGCAGGCCGAGATCACCCGCATCGCCCAGGCCCAGGGACTCCAGCAATGAAGCGCCGCGCCGGATTCACCCTGCTGGAGGTCCTGCTGTCGCTCGCGCTGGTCGGACTGCTCTTCGTGGGCCTCAACACCTTCATCTTCTCGATGGGCGAACTCTGGGGCCGCAACGGCGACGTGCGGCTGTTCGACCAGCACGTGAACGCCGTCACCCGCTACGTCGGGCAGCTCCTGCAGGAGGCGACGCTGCCCCCGGCGGCGCGGACCGGGTCCACGCCCATCGCCATCCAGCAGATCACGCCGCAGAGCGCCCCCTCCGACTTCCTGATCACCTTCGAGCTGCCACGGGGCAACCGCCTGCTCAACTGGCCCGACCGGCCGCTGCCCGAGGTGCTGTGCTCGCTGCAGGCGCGGCCGAACGACGGGCTCTACCTACTCTGGCATTCGCGCCTGGAGGCCCGCTTCACCGACGATCCGCCCCGGGAGCTCCGGCTGACGCCCCTGGTGGCCTCGCTCGCCTACGACTACTACGACGACAACCTGAAGAAGTGGACGACGCTGACGGCGCTGCAGACCGACTCGGGGGGGGCGCAGGAGGTGCCCCAGCGGATCCGGCTCCAGTTTGCCTACGGAAAGCTGAAGCGGGAAACCACCGTGCCGGTGCCGGTGACGATCCAGGGCCTGCCGAACTACTGACGCATGCCGATCAATTCCCCAGGCGGCGGCCGGCGCGGATCCATCATCGTCCTGGTGATGGTGACGCTGCTTTTCACGGCGGCCGCCCTCGTCGCCTTTCTCGACAAGGCCGGGACGGATCTCATGGTCGATGCCCGGGCCGCGCAGGCGGCGCGGCTGCGGCCCGACGCCTACTCGGCGCTCGAGACGACCTTGGCGGTGCTGCAGGATTTCCGCCAGGCGGACGGCAACCAGCTCCGGGCTCCGACGGAGGGCTGGGCCGATCCCCTCGGCTGGGCGGGATGGACCCCGGGCGATCCGAACCACACGGTCGACGTCACATTTCAGGACGAGAGCGGCAAGATTCCCCTGATCCATGCGGATCAGACGACGCTCCTCGCCCTCTTCGAGTCGCCCGCCTACGGCTCCATGGCGGCGGGCGACGCACAGCGGCTGATCGACGGCCTCCTCGGCTGGATGCACGCGGACTACTCCCCGGTTTCCGCGATGCAGCCCGACTATCCGCAGAGCGCGCTGCCCTATGCGGTCCCGGGACGGGCCATCCGCTCGATGAGCGAACTGGCGGCGATCGACGCCGTGCGGGACGTTTTTTTCGATGCCAACGGGCGCCCCAACGCCCTCTGGTGGCAGTTCAACGCTGATTTCTCCATCTTCAACTACACCAGCCCGAACATCAACGGCGCCAACGCGGACATCCTGTCGGCGGTCGGGCAGTTCGACGACCAGCAGGTCCAGGCCGTCGGCAGTTACCTCGCCGGGACCAGCCAGTATTCCACCCTGGGGCGGAAGTGGTTCACGAGCACCGCCGACCTCCAGGTGGTGACCGGTCAGCAGGGGCAATTGCGCGCTTTCGCATTTACCATCAGGGCCTTGCGGATCTTAATCACGGTCCACGAGGGCAAGACCGTCTATACTCTCTCGGCGGTGGTGGCGCCCACCTCGGGTGGCGCCCGGACGGTCCAGACGAACGCCACCGACGTGAAGAATGCCGCCGACCGGGCGGCGAATGGCCCCTCGGGCGAAACTGCGAGCAACCCAAACCTAAATGCGGGGTCGCAATTGAACACCAGCCCCTCCACCGCCCAGGCCTCCGCCATGGCGAAGGCGAACCTCCAATTGCCCTTTACGGTCTTGGAGATTCGCGAAAACGATGAAATTCTCACTCCGCCTCCACCGCCCCCCGCGCCCACTGACGACCCCTCCTCCGTGTTGACTGCCGCCCCTTCGGCGCCGCCGCCTTCTTCTCCCCATCCCTGATGAGCGCCTTATCGCTCGGTTTTCTCAGCTCCAGCCCGCCGGCACCGAAGGTCGCGCTGCTGCCTGACGGCCTTTTCTTCGTCCGAGCCGTGGACGTGCCGGCCGACGTGGCGCCGGGAGAAGTGGGGCTGCAGGTCGAGCTTGCCCTGGAGACCCTGGCGCCTTTTCCCCTGGCCCAGCTCTATTACGGCTATTTCTGGACGCCGGGATCGGCGCGGGCGCTCGTCTTCGCGGCCTACCGGCGCCGGTTCACCTCCGACCAGGTGGCGGCGTGGGAGGGCGCGGAACTGGTCATCCCGGCCTTCGCGGCCCTGGTGGGAGGGGCCGCGGCTCCCGCCACCACCGTCCTGCTGGCCTCGGCCGAGGGGCTCACCGCCCTCCATTGGGACGCGGGCCCGGTACCCGCGCAGGTTCTTTTCAGCCCGCTGTCGCCGGAGGCACCGGAGGAGGAGAGGGCCCGCGCCCGTGACGAGCTGCTCCGCCGGTTGCCGAGCCGGGAGATCATTGACCTGGTCGCGCCGCCCGTCGCCGAATCGGCCGCGACCGACCGCGAGCTGGTCTTTCGCTGCGGCGAATTTGTCTCGCGCCTGCCGCGGGAGGCGGCCTCCGCCCTCGATATGCGCGACAAGGAGGAACTCCTGCTCCTGCGGCGCGGCCGAGGGCGGGCGCTCTGGCTCTGGCGGGCGCTCCTCGGCTGCTTCATCGCGGCGGGGGCGATGGCCCTGGGGGAGGTCCTCCTCCTCGCGGGCGGGCTCTGGCAGACCACCCGTCTCGCCCAGCTGCATGCCCAGGCCCCCGGTGTCGAGCAGATCATCACGGCCCAGAGCCTGGCCCACCGGATCAACGAGCTGTCGACGAAGCGGCTGCTGCCGCTCGAGATGCTGACGACCCTCGTCGGCTCCCACAATGAGATCAAGCCGCCCTCCGTGGTCTTCACCCGGATGTACACCAGCGGCGAGCTCGGCCTCACGATCGAGGCGCAGACCTCGAACCCGGGGGACATCAACGTCTACCAGAACGCGCTGTCGGCCCTGCCGGCCGTCGGCTCGGTCGTGGTCAAGAACCCGCGCCAGCAGAACAACGTGACCATCTTCACGCTGATCGTCACCTTCAAGCCCGGTGTGCTCCAGCCCATGGCGCCGCCATCCGCCTCATGATCCGGTCCTTCCGCGCCTTCTTCCTCGGCCGCGTGCAGCGCGAGCGGATCCTCCTCCTGGCCTTCGCCCTGATGGTCGTGGGCTACTGGTTCTCGCATTTCAGCGACCAGGTCGGGCGCTTCTGGCGCGAGAGCCGGCATACCGGCAGCGAGCTGGCGCTGCAGGCCCAGTATTTGGCGGCCCGCCCGACCATCATGGCCGACGCGCAGAAGGCGGCCGGCCAGTTCGACCCCTCGAGCACCCTCAACTTCGCCGGGCTCCTGGCCGCGACCGAGCAGATGGCGACCGACGCCGGCATGGCCAATGAGCGCGGCGATCCCGATCCGGACGTGAGCACCGGCCAGTTTTCCGTGCACACCCTGCGCTTCACCATCCCCCGCACCGACTGGAACTCCCTCCTGAACTTCTACATCGCGCTGCGCAAGCGGCACCCCTACATCGGGATCGACCGGTTCACCGTCTCGAGCCCGCCGGCGTCCACCACGGTGAACGTCGAGCTGGTGCTGTCTTCCGTCGAAATCGTGCGCGGGTCGGAGTGACCCGCGGCGCCGGCCTCAGTGGAGGTTGAAGCTCGCGCTGGCCGAGAAGATCGCGCTGACGATCGCGAATGCGATGAAGCCGACGAAGACGAAGACGCTGAGCAGGAAGGCGCTGGCCATGATCCCGGTGAAAAAATCGAGCTGAGCGGTGATCCGCTTCTGCTGGCTGCGGGCGATGTCCTTCAGGCTGGGCACGACGTTGCCGGTGTTCTCGCCGACGGCCAGGCGGTCGAGCACGAGGTCGGGGATGATGCCGGTGCGGCCGAAGGCGACCGAGATCGCCTCGCCCTCCAGCACCCGGTCGATCGCGCCGTCGAAGGCGCGCCGGTGGACCCGGTTCACGATCTGCCGCTCGGTCATCCGGAGGGCCTCGGCGGCGGTGATCCCGTTTTCCAGGAGGACGCCGAGCGTCTGGCTGAAGGCGAACACCGTGCGGGTCACGAGGAAGGGGCCGACCAGGGGCAGCTTGAGCAGCCAGCCGTCGGAGGTCTCGCGGCCGGCCTCGGTCGTCCGCCAGCGCCAGAAGGAGACGGCGGCAAAGAGCATGGCCGCGATGACGAAGACGCCATAATGCAGGACAAAATCCGAGAGGCCGATGAGGAGCCGGGTCGACGCCGGCATCTTCCCGTGCAGGGACTCGAAGAGCGATTCGAGGCGGGGCAGGAGAACGAAGAGGAAAAAGAGGATGACGCCGCAGGCGATCACCGCGATCAGGACGGGATAGGCCATCGCCGTGAGGAGCTTCTGGCGGATCTCCTTCTGTTCGGTCAGGTGCTCGATGAGCCGGGCGAGCGTGTCGTTGACCGACCCGGTGGCTTCCCCGGCGTGGATCAGGTTGATCGTGGCGCTGTCGAAGACCGTCCCATAGCCGGCCATCGCGCGCGAGAGCGGGGCCCCCTCGCTGATCTGCTCCCAGAGCCCCACGCTGAGCGCGCGCAGCCGCGGCTCCTTGAGCCGGACGGAAAGCAGCCGGACGGCCTCGCCCGCGGAAAGCCCGCTGGTCGTGAGGTCATGGAGCGCCTCGAGGAAGGGCAGGCGCTGGCCCCGGCCGAGCACGACGGCGCGGTTGCCACCCAGCGAGAAGCCGCCCGGCGCCGCGGCGGCCTTGGCGGCCCCCGGCTTCCGGCCGCCCCCGGCTTCGGTCACGCTGCCCGGCTGGAGCCCCCGGGTCGTCAGCAGCCGCAGGGCATCCCGGCGGGTGGGGGCGTCGATCTCGGCCGACACGGCCTTGCCGGCGCGATCGCGGGCGGTGTAGGCAAAGCGCGGCATTCGCGGACTAGTTGACCGTGATGACGCGCAGCACTTCCTCGAGCGAGGTGTAGCCGCCCTTCACCTTGTCCCAGCCGCTCTGGCCCAGGGTGCGCATGCCATGCTTGCGCGCGCTGGCGGTCAGCGTGCGCGTGCTCTCGCGCTTGAGGATCAGCTCATGCAGCTCGTCGTTGAGGCGAAAGATCTCGAAGAGCCCGATCCGGCCCCGGTACCCGGTGCCCCGGCAGCGGTCGCAGCCGACCGGCTCCTTGAGCGCGTGGATGTGCTCGGCCTCGGCCGGGTCGACGCCGAAGATCGCGAGCGACTCCCGGAGCTTCATGGGGGCGATCGGCTTCTCCTTGGTGCATTCGGGGCAGAGCCGGCGGACCAGGCGCTGGGCGATGACCAACTCGATGGCCGACGCCACGAGGAAGGGCTCGATCCCCATGTCGACGAGGCGCGTGATCGCGCCCGGCGCGTCATTCGTGTGCAGGGTGGAGAAAACCAGGTGGCCCGTCAGCGAGGCGCGGATGGCGATATCCGCCGTCTCGCGGTCGCGGATCTCCCCGACCATGATCACATCGGGATCCTGCCGCAGGACGTGGCGGAGCGCGCTGGCGAAGGTCAGCCCGATCTCGGAGCGCACCTGCATCTGGTTCGCGCCCGGCACCTCGTACTCGATGGGGTCCTCGATCGTGATGATGCGCAGGTCGGTCGAGTTGATCTTGTGCAGGAAGGCATTGAGGGAGGTGCTCTTGCCCGAGCCCGTGGGACCGGTGACGAGGATGATCCCGTGGGGGTAATCGAGGACCTGGGCGATCTGCGCCTGCTCGTCCGCGCCCATGCCCAGCCGGTCCATGGTGTAGGCGTCCTTCTTCTTGTTCAGCAGCCGGAGCGAGATGGATTCGGCGTAGATCGTGGGGAAGGTCGAGACGCGGATGTCGAGGACGTTCCCGCCGGCCTTGAAGTTGATGCGACCGTCCTGCGGCAGGCGCCGCTCGGAGATGTTGAGCCGGGCCATGATCTTCACGCGCGAGATGATGGCGTCCTGGAAGCGCAGGAGGTTCTCGGGCACGGGCACGGGCACGAGCAGGCCGTCCACCCGGTAGCGGATCCGCAGCTGGTTCTCCTGCGGCTCGAAATGGATGTCGGTCGCCTGGTCCTCGACCGCCTGCGAGATGACATCGGTGACGAAGCGGACCACCGCGGCGTCCTCGTCCACCACCTCCTCATTCTGGCGGTGCGCCTCGGGCGCGACGTAGCCGTCGTCGGTGTCCTCGAGCGTGCCGGAGCCGACGCCGAAGTTCTCGATGATGAGCTGATGCACCCGCTCCGGCACCGCCAGGTGCCAGACGAGCGGCCGCGGCGTGAAGGAATGGATCCAGTCGTCCATCGCGTCCTCCGGCGGCCAGGACGTCGCCAGATGGAGGGGGAGGGTGGCGGCCGGCGTTTCCGCGCCCTCCTTGGCCGCCGGCGCGCCCTGAACAATCGGGATCAGCTGGTAGTCGTGCACCAGCCGCGCGGGCAGGAGGCCCCGGGCGCCCGGGTCGGCCTCGAGGTTGCTGGCGATGTCGAGCCCGGAGGCCTCGGCGACCGCGGTGAGGATGGCCGCGTCGCTCAGTCCCAGGGCGGCCCCCAGGACGGTCAGCCGCTGGGCGCGGGGGGCGTCGGCGACAGCCTGGCGCTGCTCCTCGCCCAGGCGGGAGGCGAGGGACGCGGGCAGGAGATTGTCGAGAAGGGCGGGCATGGCGGCGGCCCGGCTCAGAAGCGGTCGAGCAGGTTCTTGGGCTTGTCGTTGTGGTCCGGCTGCTTGGTGGGATCCGCCAGGAATTCGTTCACCTGGTCCTTGTTCGACATGACCTTGACGCTGGTCTTGGTATCCGCGCTCGTCTGCTCGATCGGCATGACATGGGGCCGGACGAAGAGCAGAAGCTCGGTGCGCTGCAGCTCGTTGTTGTGGGAGCCGAGGAGCTGGCTGATGATCGGGATCTCGAAGAGGAGGCCGAGCTTCTGGTGGCTGGTGGACTTCTGGGTGCGCTGCAGGCCGCCCAGGACGACCATCTGGCCGTCGGTGACATTGACGAACGAATTGGCTTCGCGGTGGCCGATGACGGGCGTCGGCGTGCCGCCGACCTGCTCGACGCTGAGGATGTCGTCCACCTTCTGGTCGATGGTGAGCTGGATCGTGCCGTCGTCGCCGATCAGCGGCGTCACCTTCAGGTCCAGGGCGATGTCCTGATAAGACACGCTCTCGTTGGTGGAGAAACCGGTGCTGGCGCCTCCGACCGGGGTGGACTGGATGTTGCCGATCACCGGGTCCCGCTCGCCCACCGTGAGTTCACCCTGCTTGGCGTGGGTCGTCATGATGGTCGAGGCCTGGAGGATCTTGACGAAGTTCTTTGAGCCGGCGCTCGTGCTGTTGAGCGCCGCCTGGAAGGCGAGGGGATTGACCACGCCCGAGGTGAAGTCCCAGCCGGACGTCGAGCCGGTGAAATTGGTGATGTGGGTGCCCCGCCGGTTGTCGGTGCCGACGGTGAGGCCGAGCGCGGAGATGCCGCTCTGGTCGCTGTCGTCGAGGGTGACCTCCGCGATGATGACGTCGATCCGAACCTGGGCCAGGATGACGTCGATCTTGGTGATCAGCTCCTTCAGCAGGCGGATGTCGTCGACGGTGCCGGAGACGATGATCGAGTTACTGCGCTCGTCGGCCTGGATGACGGCCAGCGTGCTGAATTCGTTGTTGGGATTGGCCGCGATGGCGCTGGAGACGGCCGACTGCACGACCGGATTGGACGCGAGCGTGCCGCCCGGCACGAGGCCGGGCAGCGCGCCGGGGATGCGGCCCTCAGGCTGGCCCTGGCCCCCGCCCTGCCCATTGGCCTCGCCTGGCCGCAGCGACTGCGCGGTCGTGGCCTTCTGGGCGGCGGCGACCTGGCCTGTCACCAGCTGTTGGAGGATCGGTGCGACGACCTGGGCGTCCGCATGCTTGAGGTAGATGACCTCGTTGCGCGTGTTCGGGGCGGAAACGACGTCCAGCTTGTCGATCAGCTCGTCGAAGAGGACCTCCTGCTTGGGATCGCCGAGCAGGATCACCTGGTTGGTGCGGTCGTCGGCGGTATAGGTCGTGGCCGTGCCGATCTGGTTCTGGAGCGGGCCGGTCAGCATGGTGCGCAGCCGGGCGACGACATCGCTGGCCTTCGCGCCATTTTTCAGGATGTAGAACTTCGGCTTCAGGCCGGCCATGACGGGCTGGTCGAGCTGGTTGACCAGCCGCTCGGTGCGCTGCACATTCGCGAGGGTGTCGGTGACGAAGGCGGCGTTGGCCTTTTCGATCACGACCACACTGCCGGCGATATTGGGCGAGAACATGCCTTGCACCAGCGGCGGGTTGAAGAACTCGGCCACGCGCAGGAATTTGAACTGGAAGAGCTTGGTCACGATCCGGTCGCTGGGCGGGAGGCCGACCGTCGAGCCTTCGATGAATTCCGGCGCCTCGGTGCGCGCCAGCTGGAGCGGCACCACCTTGAGGTACTTGTCCCCCAGCGGGATCACGGCCACCATGTTGGCCTCCAGGAGCGACTCAAGCGCGATGATCAGGTCGGACTTGGTGGCGCGGGTCCGCAGCGTGTAGGTGGCCGGCGGCAGCGCCTGCGGGCGGATCACCGTGCGTCCCGTGAAGTCCTCCAGGTTTTGCAGCACGGCGTCGACGTCCACGCCCTGGATGTTGTAGTCGATGAGATCATTGCCCGCCCGGGCGGGGGGCCGAGCCGGCGTCTGCGCCGGCAGCCCGGAGGTCGCGAGGACAAGGAGGCCGGTGGCGAGGCACAAGCGGGCGAGACGCAGGGTCATACGAAAGGGGGACGGAGGGGAAACAGGCTGACGGGCCGGGGCGGATAGGAGAGAAGAAAGGGGCCGGATTGTAAACGGCGATGTGGTGGGACGCCCGGTCGGGCCGAATGTTGCCTGTTTTTCGCTTCCCGCCCATCGCTTTCAGGCATTGTATTGGCTCATGCCCAATAGCTTCGGAAAGCTCTTCACCGTCACCACTTGGGGCGAAAGCCACGGGCTGGCCGTGGGCGCCGTGGTCGATGGGTGTCCGCCGCGCCTGCCGCTGGCGGCGGGGGAGATCCAGTCCGAGTTGGACCGCCGCCGGCCGGGGCAGAGCGACATTGTCACCCCCCGCAAGGAGGAGGACAAGGTGGAGATCCTGGCCGGGGTCTTCGAGGGCCGGACCACCGGGGCGCCGATCTCGATGCTCGTCCACAACACGGACGCCCGGCCCGGCGCGTACGACGAGATGCGGGAAAAATACCGGCCCTCGCACGCCGATTTCACCTACCAGGCCAAGTACGGCATCCGCGACCATCGGGGCGGCGGCCGGAGTTCGGCCCGCGAGACCATCGGGCGCGTGGCCGCCGGCGCCATCGCGAAGAAGATCCTGGCCGTCGCCGGGGGCGTGGAAATCCGCGCCTACCTGACGCAGGTGCATACGATCACCGTGCCGGACGGCGCGCTGGCGCGGTTCCCGACCCTGGCCGAGGTCGAGGCCACCGCCGTGCGTTGCCCGCACCCGGCGACCGCCAAGAGGATGATCGCCCGGATCAAGCAGGCCCGCGGCGCCGGCGATTCCGTCGGCGGCATCATCACCTGCCGCATCCGCGGCGTGCCGGTGGGATTGGGCGAGCCGGTCTTCGACCGGCTCGAGGCCGACCTCGCCAAGGCGATGCTGTCGCTGCCCGCGACCAAGGGCTTCGAGATCGGCAGCGGCTTCGCCGGCGCCGCCCTTAAGGGCTCGGAGCACAACGACGTCTTCCGGATCCGCGAGCGCCGCGTCCGCACCGCCACAAACCGCTCGGGTGGCGTGCAGGGCGGCATCAGCAACGGCGAGGAAATCTGCTTCAACGTCGCCTTCAAGCCGACGGCCACGATCCTGCAGCCGCAGCTCACGGTCGACGTGCGGAACCGCGAGACGGAATTGCAGGCCCGCGGCCGCCACGACCCCTGCGTTGTGCCGCGCGCCGTTCCCATCGTCGAGTCCATGGCCGCGCTCGTGCTGGTCGACCATTGGATGCGCCACGCCGCGCAGAACCAGATCTTCAAGTTCTGATCCATTGACCGGCGGAAGGCGGGGTCCGCGGTCGGTTTGTCCTTATGTCTTCCTCCAAGCCACTCGTGTACCTGGTCCTGGGTCCGGTCGGTTCCGGCCGGCGGGAAGTCCTGGCAGACTTGATCGAAGGGGGCTTGGGCGAAGGCGACCGGCCCGCGGTCCTGCTGGCCGAAACCGAAGCCGCCGACCCTGCGGACGCCCGGCTGCCGAACCTCGCGCGCTGGAGCGGCTCGGACGTTCATCTTGCCGCGGAGCTGCCCGAGGGAGCCACCCACGTCTTCCTGGTGATCGACGGGCGGCGCAACCCCGTGGAGCAGCTCGAGGCCTGCAAGTCCTGGCTGGAGATCAGCGGCGCCGAGGTCGCCCGGATACTTTGTGTGGTGCACTGCCGCCTGGCCGAGCAGCACCCCCCGCTCGTCGCCTGGTTCGACGCCTGCCTGCATTTCTCGGATGTGGCCCTGCTCAATCGCCGGGAGGGCGTGGCCAACAAATGGCTCAGCGACTACGTCGCCCGCTGCGAAAAATTGTTTCATCCCTGCCTGTTCGAGCTGGTTAAGGCCGGCCGGGTGAAGAATCCCGCCCTGATCCTGGATCCCCAGGCGCGCCGGGTCTCGCATGCCTTCGACGCCGAGCAGGAGTGGCTCATCACCGACGGCGAGGGCGACGAGATCGACGAGCAGGAGGAGGTGGAGGACGAGGAGGAGGTTGAGATCAAGGCCGAGGAGGATCCCTACATGGCCCGCGACGCCACCGGACGCCACGCCAAGCGGATCCCGGAACTCACGAAATACCTCGACCAGCCGCCGCCGGCCGCCGGCTAGAGTCCGCCGGGAAGCAGCGCGATCAGGATGATCGCCGCAACGACGAGGCAGGCGAGCCCGCCCAGCCGGCAGACGCCCGGGCTCCGTTCCGGAAGCTCCATGATCCCGAGTCCGGCGGAGGGGAGCAGGAGACAGATGGCGCCGACGACCACGTCGAACCAGCCGGCGAGGGTCAGAACCACCAGGAGGCCGTGCCAGACCTGATGAAAGGCGACCACGATCGAGCCGAAGGAAAGGCAGAAGGATCCATAGGCGAGGGCGCCGGATGTGCCCTGGTGACGGAGCCAGGCGAAGAACGCGCCCCAGGCCACGGGCTGAAAAATCAGGGTCAGGCCGAAGACGGTGAAGTTGATCAGGCCGAAGAGCTGGATCGCGTGTTGGGTAGGCATAAGTTGAGGGGAGTTAACCCCTTGGACAGATGCCGCGCCCACCGGTTCGCGCCCGGAGGCCTATTTCCGCTGGCGATACTTGTCGTGGTACCGCACCCAGGCCTGCGCCCGCTCGGGATCCTCGTCGCGCCCCTTGGCGGTCAGGTCGAGGAAGTTGTAGGTGCCGTTGAGGAGATCGATGCCTCGCGAGAAGGTGGAGTAGGTGTGGAAGATTCCACCCTGGCTGCGGTAAAACGTGCTGACCCCCGGAAGATCCTCCATATCCATGCCCAATTTCGCGTAGTTGTAGACCGCGGTCCCGGCGGCGAGGTCTGCGGGCCGAAAGGACACGCCAAAATCATAGTTGAAGTCGGTTCTGCCCGACGACACCCACGGGAACTTCCATCCCATCCTCCGCTTGAACGCGGCGAGCTTTTTGAGGGGAGCGCGGGAAATCACGACGAGGCTGGTGTCCCGCTGGGGCAGGTGCAGGCGGGCACTGTCGAAATGATCGGCCCAGAACGAGCAGTGCGGGCATCCCTCGGCCTCATCCGGCCCGAACATGAAATGATAAACGATGAGCTGCCTCTTTCCGGCGAAAAGTTCGGCCAAGCGCACCTTTCCGTCCGGGCCGTCGAAGACGTAGTCCTTTTTCACCGCCGTCCAAGGCAGGGAGCGCCGCTTTTGCTTCAGTCGATCGTGAAGCCGCATCAACTTTTTCTCTTCGATGAGGAGGGTCTTGCGGGCGGCGACCCAGGCCTTGGGCGATACGACCCGGTGTTGCTTGGTGCCGGTACGGGAGGTGAGTTTGGCCATGACGCCACCATGGCCCCCTAGCCGGGTTTATGCCAGCCGGCCCGGCTGATTGTCGCCGGGCGGGCGGGGGCGATCAGCGCTGCAGCCAGATCGGCTGCACGAAGGCCCCGTTGACAGCCGAGTCCCAGACGGCGAACCGGACCCACTTCTTGCCGGTGGCATCGAAGGGGATCGCAAAGTGCCCCCTTGGACAGATGCCGTGGCCCGCAGTTCGCGGGTGGGGAGGTGAATGAGAAAGCATGCTTCCTTTTCTACCGACAGGCGTCTTCCCTGCTGCCTGCCATGCCTCAATCGTCCAGTCACCGGGACAGCTTCGATCCCGCCGCCCGTCCGCCCGCCCCATGGAACTGAAGGCCTGCCGCGGAGCCATCATCGGCTGCCTGCTGGCGGCCTTCGGCTTGGCGGGGATTGATTCGCTCCCGGCCGAACCCCCTCCGCGCCTGCCGGCCTCCAAGCCTGGCGCCTGGGACACGCTGAAACTGTCGTGGGACGGGGTTGAAGCCACTGCTATGCCTACCGGCATCCCGATCGGAAACGGCCATATCGGCGCCAGAATCACTGGGGGTGTGCAGGAGGAAACGCTGGAGTTGAATGACAAGACATTCTGGTCGGGCGGCCCCGGCCTCGATCCGGAGAATCCTGCGCGCCGCGTCGCCTTGGCGGCGACCCGGCGCCTGCTGGCGGCGAATGACATCCCGGGAGCCGAAACCGCGGCGCGGGGGATGTGGGGAGGCGACGACCTGGGCACGTTTCTGCCGCTAGGCGAGCTGCGGCTCACCTTCGACCACGGCGCCGCCACCGGCTATCACCGCACGCTGGATCTCGACCGGGCCACGGCGACCGTCAGCTACGCGATCGGGAACGTCACCTATACCCGCGAGGCCTTCGCGAGCTTTCCCGACGACGTGATCGTCCTTCGCCTCAGCAGCACGAGGCGGGGCGGGATCAGCTTCACCGCGCAGCTCGCCTATCCCCCGCCCATGGCAGGCCACGGCGCATCGGTCGCCACGGCGATCGGGCATGTCATCGTCATGAAGGGCCGGGCGCCGGCCAACGGCGGCTGGGATGAGCGCAAGGGGATGACCACCGAGACCCGGGTGAAGGTCCTCGCCGAGGGAGGCACGATCACGGCGCACGATGGGATGCTGACGGTGGCCGGGGCCGACAGCGCGGTCCTGATCCTGGCCAACACCGACAGCTACAATGGGTTTGACCGCGAACCGGGCACCCAGGGAATTGACCCCGCGCCCGTGGTCGCGGCGACCCTGGCCCGCGCGGCGGCCAAGAGCTACGGCGAGCTGCTCGCCGCCCACCTGCTTGATTACCAGTCGATCTTCCGGCGCGTCTGGGTGGAAATTGGCGCCCAGGCTCCCGAGCCTCATGTGCTGGGTTTCCAGTATGCCCGGTACGAGATGATCGCGAGCTCCCGGCTTGGCGACCGGCCTCACAATCAGCAGGGCATGTGGAATCAATCCTGGAAACCTACCAGCCATAGCGCGCATTGGCTCAATGAAAACGTGGAGAAATATTACGGTCTCATCGAAACGGCCAACCTTTCGGAATGCGGCGTGCCGCTCTGGAACTGGATGAAGGAGCTGGCGGCCAATGGGGCGCGCACCGCGCGGATCGACTGGGGCTTCCACGGCTGGGTGGTCGGCCAGTCTTCCGACATCTGGGCCAAGACCACCCTGGCCGGCGGCAACAACGAGTGGTCGATCTGGCCCATGGGAGGCGTCTGGCTCTGCAACAACCTCTATGATCATTACGCCTTCACCCTCGACCGAAATTTTTTGCGGGAGCAGGCCTACCCGCTGCTGAAGGGGGCGGCGGAGTTCTGCCTGGATTATCTCGTGGAAAATAAGGAGGGATTCCTGGTCACGTCGCCGTCCACCTCCCCGGAAAACCGCTTTGGGCTGGTGGCGGGCGGTCCGGCCTACGCGGTTTCCGTTGGGAGCACGATGGACTTGGCCCTGATCCGCCAGCTCTTTGACGACACGATCGAGGCATCGAGCGTGCTGCAGGTGGACGCGGCCTTCCAGAATCGGCTCCGGGCCACCCGGGCACGACTGTTGCCCTTCCAGATCGGCGCGAACGGAGAGCTGCAGGAGTGGTCGGCGGATTATTCACGGCTGCCGGCGGATCCCCGGCATCGGTATACCCCGCATCGGCACGCCTCGCAGGTGGTGGCCGTTTGGCCGCTCAATCAGATTACCGAGCAGAATACGCGGGCCCTGTTCTCGGCGGCCAAGCTGGCGCTCCAAAACCGGGGGACGGGCGGCTTTCACCCGGACAAGGCCGCCATGTGGGCCCGTCTGCACGAGGGCGACAAGGCCCTCGCGGCCGGCGGCTCCATGCCGGTCGGCAATCGCCTCCTCGCGTCAATTCCTCCCAAATACTCTGCGTTTCCGGAAATCTTCGTCCAGAGCCATGCCGGGGCGATTGAATTGCTTCCGGCGTTGCCCACCGCATGGGGAACGGGAGCGATTTCCGGGCTCAAAGCGCGTGGCGGCTACGAATTGAGTGTCGAATGGAAGGAAGGGAAGCTGCTCAGGTGCCGGATCGATTCCCCAGCCGGCTCGATCCCGGTCGTTAGGTATGCGGGCCGGGAGATCGATCCGAGGGCCGATTCACGAATCACGCTGAACCTGGTCGGTCCCCTGAAATGACATTTTCTCCGCCAGCGGAATCCCCCATGGCGCGGATCACCCTGCTCTCCGCTACCGCTGCAGCCAGATCGGCTGCACGAAGGCGCCGTTGACGGCCGAGTCCCAGACGGCGAATCGGACCCACTTCTTGCCGGTGGCATCGAAGGGGATCGCAAAGTGCTTCGTGCCCATCGGCGCAAGGTCGGTGGCGCGGATGACCTGGCGGTCGATCGTCTTGCCGTCGCCCCAGACCACCTCGACGAACTCGAGCGGGAAGGTGTAATCCACGTCGGCGACGATGGTCCGCCGGCTGCCCTGGCCTTGGACGGCATAGTTGCGGATGAAGACCTCGCCCGTCGTGACGAAGAAGTCGCCCTGGCGCAGCGCCTTCAGGATCGGGCTCCAGTCCTCGTCCGGGCCGGGCACCCGGTCGAGCTTGATGTAGTTGACGGGAAAGCCGGGAAAGAGGTCGTCGTGGGGCCACTTCTGGTAGGTGTCGCAGTCGCCGATCGCGAGCTTGGGCTGCAGGGCGGTGTCGGCGTTCATGTTGTTCATCGTGTCCATGGCGTCGAAGACGCGCCAGTCGGCCAGGCGCTCCTCGGAGAGGTCCATGCCCATGCCCGGCTTGAACGCCACGCCGAGGTAGTGGTCGCTCTTCGCGAAGGACTTGTCCCAGTACGCGTCCGGGTAGCCGGCAGAGCTCTTGGTCCGGGGATGGGCGGTGTACCAGTACGAGTCGGTTGCATCCAGGAACTGCTCCACGTCGGCGACCTTTCCGAGGTGATAGACGGTGCCGTACTTGGGATCCTGCTCGGTGAAGGGCTGGTCGGCCGGCCGGCGGACCTTCGAGAAATAGATCGGCCGCGCGTTCATCAGGTTGGTGTGGCCGCCGAAATAGGTGCTGGGCTCCTCCCAGGGGGCGACGAGGAAGTCGACGTCGGAGGCCCGCCGGCACCCCTCGATGTAATCGTGCTGGTCGGCGAACCGCTTTGGTCCCGGGTCGCCCTGGGCCAGCTGGTCGTCGTGAAAGTCGCTCAGGCCGACGATGTTGATCCCGATCGCCTTCATCGCGACGAGGTCGGGCGTCTGGGTGTCGAGGGAGCCCGAGGCGCGCAGGATGTCGGTGAAGCGGAGGTGGAAGTGGTTGACGAAGGTCTTGTAGCCCGGGAGGGGCTGGAAGATGTCGTCGCGGGTGAAGGCCAGCGCCGCCGCGCGGGTCGCGACCGCGTCGCCCGGGCTGAGGAGGAAGTAGGCGGCCATGCGCTGCAGCGTGCCGGGCGGGGCGTTGTAGACCGCGAAGTTCTGCAGGAAGCGCGGGTTGTCCTCGTGGTCGGCCTGCTTCACGCCGAGCGAGTACTGGGTGGCGGAATCCTTGCGGTACCAGACGTAGCCCAGGTTCGTGTCCACTTCGCGCGCGGGAAAGAAGACCGTCGGGGGCGGGAAGACGGCGATCGAACCGTGGGGGCCCTCGGCCAGCATGAGGCGATTCTTGGCCCGGACCGTGACGGGCGAGTCATGGACGGCCCCGCCGAACTGGTATTCCTGCGGGTTGCCGCCGGTGTCGTACCAGCGGGCCCGCGGCAGGGTGGCCAGGGACAGGCCCTTGAGCCCAACGGCGTACTTGTAGGCGACGAGGTTCTTCTCGGTCTTGGCGACGGCCTCGACCCGCAGCAGGTTGGCCCCGCGGTACTGGGTGAAGCGGATGCCGCCGGAGAAGATCCCCATCGAAAGCCCGGGGAAGTCGATTTCCAGCCGGCCGCCGTCGGTTTTGACCGCGCAGGCGGTCGTGGTGAAGGTGCCGTTGGCGCGCTGCACCTCCGTGGCGGCCCGCAGGGGCCCGGGGGTGCGTTTGGGATCGCTCGGAATGACGAAGGGGGCATCCCAGAACGAGACCCACGCCTGCTTCTCCATCACGTCCTGCGAGGTGATGTCGACGCCGAGGCCGCGCAGCGGCGCCAGGCCCGCGAAATCGATCCGGCGGTGGCCGGTCTGGACGTCAAATTGGGGGGTCAGGTTTTCGCCCAGGACCGCCCACGACCCGTGCGCCGCGCGCACGGCCAGCTCGCGGACCATCGGCTGTCCGTGGTCGATCGCATAGCGCGCCCGGAGCTCGGTGTTGTCCGCCCCGGTCCAAGTGACCGTCAGGACGTCGTCCTGGGAGGTGGCGGTCAGGCCGCGGGCCGTCTGATAGGCGGAGAAGTCGCAGTTGAGCGGATCGGCCCGCAGGGCCGGCGCCAGCGCCAGGGACATCAGCCCGAGGAGCGTTGCGACGCGAAGGCGCCAGGCGCCGGGGAGCACGGAGGGGGTATTCATGGGGGTAGCGGGTATCGCTACGCCCGACGCGCCAAACCCGGGAAAGTTACTTTACGGCGGCCACGGCGGTCGCGAAGGCCCGGGCCTTGGCGGTGATCGCGGCCCAGTTCTTTTCCTTGAGGGACTTGGCGTCGACGAGCGAGCTGCCGGCGGCGGTCGCCATCGCGCCCGCCTTCAGGAATTCCCCGACGTTCTCCGGGTTCACGCCGCCCGTCGGCACGAAGTCGACGTGGGGCAGGGGAGCCTTGAGCGACTTGATGTACGCCGGGCCGAAGAATTCCGCCGGGAAGATCTTCACGGCGTCGGCGCCGGCTTCCCAGGCGTTGAGGGCCTCGGTGGGCGTGAGCGCGCCGCAGAAGATCGGGATCGTGTAGCGGCGGCACATGGTGATGACCTCGGGCCGGAGCGCCGGGGTGACGATGAACCGGGCGCCGGCCAGGATGCCCATCCGGGCCGTCTCGGCGTCCAGGACGGTGCCGAGGCCGAAGATGAAGTCGGGCAGCTCGACCGTGGCCTTCTCGAGCATGCGAATCGCCCCCGGGGTGGTCATGGTGAGCTCGATGCTCGTGAGCCCGCCCGCCGCCATGGCCTTCGCGCAGTCGAGCAGCCCGTCCGGGCTGTCGGCGCGGATGAGGGCAACGACCTTCTCAGCTTTGATCTTGGCGAGGACGGCGTCTTTTTTCATGGGGAAAGCCAGTATGGCGGCCGCAGGGTTGCTGTCCAGCGCAGGCCACCGTGGAGCTTCGTGGGACCAGCCGTTTTCAGGCCAGCGCTATTTCCAGTTGCGTCGCCGCTTCGCGCATTCGTCGATCATTGGTAAAGAGGGGACTGGTCCAAGCGTCGAGATAGGTCGCCAGATGAAGGGCATCGAGGGTTCGCAGGGGCACGCGCGGGTGAACCTCATGGATGATTTCCTGCGCTTTTTGCACAATGGATCCGTCGAGAGGGGTGAGGCGAATGTCTCCAGCGGCGAGCTGCCGTTTGAATTCAAGCCAGGCGGCGGACCGCTCCCCTGGGGAGATTTCGCCCGACCGCTCTTTCCGCAAGAGCATGGAATAGAACTCGGCATAGGACAACTCGGAGGAAACAAGGACGGCGCCCGCGACGCGGGCCGCGCAGGCTTCGGAATCCGGCTCCTGGACGAAGAGCTTCGCGAGGATGCTAGTATCGAGATACATGGGGTCAGCCTCGGCTGTCGCGTTCGGCGCGAATCTGCTCCGTCGAATCCGAAGTCATCGGCATCGATCTCAGGAATTCCAGATTTGGCACGTAGGGTTTGCCGGTAATTGCCGGTCTGTATCGCACCACCATCGCCGCGGGGATGCCATCGCTGGTGATCACGATCTCCTCACCGCGGGCGGCTCTTTTCAGAATGCTCGACAGCTGATCCTTGGCTTCGCGGACCCCGACAACATCGCGACGCAAACCGTAGATGGCAGCATCCTCCTTGATCTTCTTCGCGGTGTCCCCGGACTCAGGATAATTGCTCGAACGAGGTTTCTTTCGCTTCATAGGCCAAGTGTGGCCTCATGTGGCTACATTGTCAATGTGACAATGTCCGACGGCAAGCGGCCGGGGCGCCGTTTGCAAATGCCTCCGTTTGGAAGAGGATTTAAATGTCATGCGCCCAGAATCGATCCACCTTCCTGCAGACGTCGGAGTCGGTCCCGTCCGGACCCGTTCGGCTACGCCGTCCCCGGACGACGGCGCCCTGCTGGACGCCTATTCCGCTGCCGTTACGGCGGCGGTGGACAAGGCGCGGGACGCCGTGGTCCATATCGAGGTTCGAATTGACGGCAAGGAGCGCGGCCCGCAGGGCGAGCCCTCGGGTGGCAGCGGCTCGGGCTTCTTCATCTCGCCTGATGGCTATTTGCTGACCAACAGCCACGTCGTTCATGGCGCCACGGCGTTGCGGATTTTCCTGGCCGACGGCCGCAAGCTGTCGGCCGACCTGATCGGCGAGGATCCCCACACCGACCTGGCCGTGCTGCGCGTCAGCGCGGGCGACATCAGCTACCTGGGGCTGGGCGACAGCGCGGCCATCAAGCCGGGACAGATCGCCATCGCGATCGGCAGCCCCATGGGGTTCCAGCAGACCGTGACCGCGGGCATTGTCAGCGGCTTGGGCCGCTCCCTGCGCGCGGCTTCCGGCCGGCTGATCGATAATATCATCCAGACCGATGCGGCGCTCAATCCGGGCAATTCCGGCGGGCCGCTGGTGGATGCCCAGGGCGACGTGATCGGCGTGAACACGGCCATCATCCGCCCGGCCCAGGGCATCTGCTTTGCCATCGCCGGCAACACCGCCCGCTGGGTGGCGGGCCTCCTGATCAAGGACGGCCGGATCCGGCGGAGCATCATCGGCGTCTCCGGCCAGGGCGTCCCGCTCCTGCGCAAGCTGGTGCGGCACTACCGGATCCCGGTCGAAACGGGCGTGCTGGTGGCTGGGATTGAGGAGGGCAGTCCGGCGGCCGAAGCGAAGCTCGAGACCGGCGACATCATCGTCGCCCTGGACTCGACGCCGACGCCGTCGGTCGACGTGCTGCAGGCGCTGCTGACCGCCGACCGGATCAATGTGCCGGCGCAGCTTTCGTTTCTGAGGAACTTCGAGCAACGGGTGGTCACGCTCACGCCCCGTGAGCTCTTGGCCGCTCCTCCGGCGGCCCGGTAGGCTTTTTCATTCTTGCCCCGGGGCCTCCGGGCGTATGTTTTGACCCTCCCTATCTTGCCCGGGTGGTGGAATTGGTAGACACGCAGGTCTCAGAAGCCTGTGCCTTAACAGCATGAGAGTTCGAGTCTCTCCTCGGGCACCATTTTGCGGCGGTGGCGGGTGTGCCTCCGACCAGCGCATGAGGACTGAATAATGACCCCGGAATTCCGTATCTTCCCCTTGGCCACCGTGTTGTTTTGCGCCCTGGCGGGCGTGGCAGCGGCCAATGTCGCCGAGGATGCCCGTGGACGGGTTCGCGACCGGCTGCAGGCTGAACGCCAGCGCATCGAGGCACTGGCCGACGGGGTCGGCTCCCGAATGCCGGTGCCGGAGGGTGCCGTGGACGTGGTGAAGACCTCGGGCGTCCCGAACGACGGCAAGGTGGGGGCGGCCCAGGCCATCAACGAGGCGATCCGGTCGGCCGCGGGCCGGCCGCTTTATTTCCCGGAGGGAATCTACCTGCTGGACGACTCGATCCGGCCGCTCAGTGGCACCAAGCTTTATCTTTCCCCTCGCGCGGAAATGCGGCGCGGATTCAACGGGGGCAATGGCGACGGGCGCGGGGCCCTCATCCAGGGCGCGCCCTCGTTCGCGGTGAACGACGTCACCGTCGCGGGAGGAAATTGGACGAATCCGGACCACGTCTACTCCGGGCGAGTCCTCACGGTCATCGGCAGTCGTTGGGTGGTCGATTCCCTGCGGGTGACCTCGTGGGCTCCCGCCCAGGGAACCTCGAGCTGCGTGAACCTGGCGGGCGATGACCTCACCCTCCGGAACTGCGTGCTCACCGGCTCCGCCCGGCTGATCAACCAGGATGGCATCCGGGTCATGTGCGGCGCCCGCATCCGGATCTCCGACTGCTACGTCGAATCCGGGGACGATTGCTTCTGCGCCTTTCCGACCGAGACCCGCCAGGGCGCGCTGAGCGGCCGCGAACTCTCCGACGTCGCGTTCGAGCGTTGCTTCGGTTTCAGCACCGCCGCGCGGTTCCTCGCCTGCGGCGAAACGGCCGTAAGCGTGTTCCTGGGCAAGGCCACCATGCCCCAGCTCAACGCCGTCCGGGTCCATGGCATCACGTTCACGGACTGCGTCGGGATGTCCCTGGCCACCGTGGCCCATGCCCCCGCCTTCTTTGTGGTCTCGGCCGACACCAATCCCGGGGCCAGCGTGGCGGAAGTCCGTTTTGCGGGGTGCGTGGGCGTCGGCGGCACGGCAGCCGCCCAAGGCGCCCTGCTCAACGCCGCGCCCGGCGCCCGCTGCTCCGGGCTCACGCTGGAAAAGTGCGAGATCTTCGGCGGGCAGAAGGAAACGCTGTCGATCACCCGGACCTGCACCGCCGTCCGGATCGTCGATTGCCGGCTGGACGGGGTTCTGAGCAACCAGTCCCGCTAAGGGCGCGGGCCGGGTTCCCGGGCCCCGGTCAAGGGAACCGGGCCCATGATTCCGTTGCGCTCATCCTGGAGGACCGAGCGGTCGAGCCCGTCGAGGATCAGGACGCCCTGGATCGACGAGACAAAGGCCCGGTCGCTCCATTCCCAGACGATCCCGCCCTGCCGGTCGAATTCGACGATCTGGGCCCCGACCTGGTTGTGGCCGGCGCCGTGGCCCTGCCAGTTCGCCGCGACCACGTTTCCATTCGGGAGGACCTGGAACATCGCGTAGAAATTCGGATGGATCCGCTCCGGCACCTGGTCCGGGGCGCCGAACCGGCGGACGGGATGCCCGGCCGCGTCGACTTCCGTGAGGAAGGACCAGCCGCCCTGGTGCGGCGGCACCGGCGTGGCGGTGCCGGTCGACATCAGGACGTAGCCGTCGGGCAGGCGCAGCGCCATCCACGCATGCTGGAATCCGACCTCGGGAATCTCGTGGATCCAGTTCCCGGCGCCATCGGCCTCCCGGAGTGTCTGGTTGCAGCCGCACAGGTACGTCCGACTGGCGGTCTCGCGCACCAGCCGGAGGAAGTCGCCCACATAGGCGGTGCGATTCACGGCGTGGCCGGCGGCATCATACTCGCCGAAGATGACGTGCCGCCCCGTCGGATCGCCGAGGGGGCCGTCGCCCCGGTTTTGCTTGGGCCGGTCGAAGTCGACGCCGGCGAGCA
Source organism: uncultured Opitutaceae bacterium (assembly GCA_964550715.1). Lineage (GTDB taxonomy): Bacteria > Verrucomicrobiota > Verrucomicrobiia > Opitutales > Opitutaceae > Palsa-1447. Next base: position 25,639 of record CAZKAH010000018.1, on the reverse strand, counting down.
GGACATCCCCGTTGGGCAGCCGGCGGGCGGACGAAACGTCATGGAAGAGGGAGACATCCTTGAGCAGCTTTCCCGTGGCGATGGCGTACTCGCTGTAGCCATGGTCGTGGCTGATCAGCACCCGGTCCCCGCCCTCGAGCTGCAGGTCCCGGGGCTGCTCCTTCCCGAGGTGCACGATCCAGTTCAGCCTGGGATTTGCCTCGTTGACGTGCATGAGGTTGCTCAGCCCCTCGTCGACGGCGAGGAAGTCGTGCTGCAGGGGCGCGGCGCCCAGGCGGCCGGCGAGCATGAGTAGGCACAGCGAAGCGAGTTTGTTCATGGCGGGGCAGGGGCGGCCGTGGGATGCTGCAGCCGCCGCAGGACCGTGTCCAAAATATACTGGGCCTCCGGGTAGCCGGGGTGGAGGTCAAGCGCGGCGCGGTAGTGGGCGACGGCCTCCTCCGGCTTTCCTTCCGCCAGCAGGGCATTGCCCAAGTTGAGCTGGGCCTCTGGCAGGGCGGGCTTGAACTGCAGCGCCCGCCCATAACGCGCGATGGCAGCCGGCATCCGGCCCGCCCTGGCCTCGAGGTTGCCGGAGTTGAAGCAGGCTATGGCCAGGCCGTTCCTCATCCGCGCGTCCGCCGGATCGGCTTGAAGCACGACCTGATATTGCACGATGGCCTCCTCAAACTGGACAGCCGCCTCTGTTGGCCGGCCGCTGCGGTCCAGGGCCATGCCGAGGTTGTTGTGGGCCTCCGGGTTCGCGGGCGTGAGTCGCACGGCCGCGGCGCCGTGTGCGATCGCCCCGGGCAGGTTGCCTTCCTGGAGGTAGCAATTGCCGAGGTTGTACTGGGCGTCGGCATCGTCGGGATGGAGGCGCAGCGCCGCTTCGTACTGCGGGACGGCCTCGGAAATGAGCCCTGAGGCGAAGTAGGCGTTGCCCAGGTTGTTGCGGGCGCGCGCATTGTCCGGCCGCTTCGCGACCGTGTCACCCCAGAGAGCCAGCTCGGACCGGTAGGCCTCGTTGCGGATCAGGGTGGCCGCACCGAGCGCCGCCGCGACCAGGCAGGCGCAGCCGGCTACAACCACTGGCCGGACCAGGACCCTTTCGAGAACGACGATGAGGGCAGCGATGACCGCCGCCAGGGCCAGGTACATCCGGTGCTCCGCCACGACCTGGGTGGCCACGGGGACGAGGCAGGTGGGCGCGAGAATGGAGAAAAAACAGGCGCCTAGAAAGCCCGCCACCCGGCGATTGGATTTCGACGAGAGCAGGCATGCAGTCGTGCCGGCGAGGAGGACGAGGAGGACGCTTGCGGAGAGCACAAGGGCGCCGCCAGGTACGATGACGGACCTGCCGTAGTCGAAGACGAGCGGCGACGGCCAAAGCGCCAGCCGCAGGTAGTGCGGCACGGCATAGACCTGGGTCAGCGCGTAGTCCAACCAGCGGCGGTCGGTCCCGAAGCCCGCCGTTCCGCTGCGGCCGGCGGTGCCGAGCACCAAGGCGCCGAGCGGAATCCAGGTCGCCCCCAGTGCCAGGTAGTAGACCCGCCGGCGCCGCCAGGCCTCAGGCAGGCTTCCGCTGAGGAAGGTCCGGTCGTAGAGGAGAACGATCAGCGGGGCCGAGACGATGATCTCCTTCGTGGCCGTGCCCGCGAGGCAGGCGAGAAGGGAGAGCGCCAGCCAGATTGGTCCGCGCTCGGTCCCGCGAATGAAGCAATACAGCGTCAGTAGATAAAGGAGGCTGACCAGGGATTCCGCCCGCTGGGCGGTGTAGGTCACCGATTCGGTCTGCAGGGGATGGACCGTCCAGAGAAGGGAAATGGCGAACGCGAGGGCGGTGGCCCGGTTCACCTCTCCGCGCACCGTGCGCCGGACGATGCCGAAGAGCGCCAATCCCGCCAGGAGATGGATGGCGAGGTTCACCGCATGGTAGCTCCAGACCTGCGGCCCGCTGGTCGCATAGTTGATCGCCAGGGAGAGGTTGACCAGGGGCCGGCCCTCGACCGTCGAGCCGTTATGGGGCGGCGCGAGCGCGCTCCCCAGGTGGCGGATGGTGGGGTTGTTCGCGACGATCAGGGCGTCGTCGAAGACGAACGGGGCTGAAAAGATGGCATGATACCCGGCCAGGCCCGCGCCAACGATGAGGGCGGCGGCCAGCAGCGCCTGACCCGTTCCTTTTCGGTCCGACATGCGAACCGATCGTGGAGGGTACAGCGTGCGACTACAAGGCCGTGACCGTTCCTCAGGGAGATTCCCTCCTCGGCACCGCGACAGATTTCTGCCAACTTGGGACTCATGGGCTACAGACCGGCAGCCGCCCGAACCCAAACCGAACGGGCGAATCCGAGGCGGCGGCATGGATCTCCTCCTCCCTGACTTTGACCGGAGAACATTGTCCAAATCGAAACGACCAAGAGAGCATGAAAGCAGAAATCACTCCCACGCCCAATGGCCCCCTGAAGGTGGAACGGATCAGCGCGCTGAAGAACGCGCGCGGCGAAACCATCGATCGCGGCGAGGAACTCTACCTCTGCCGCTGCGGCGCCTCGAAAAACAAGCCCTATTGCGACGGTTCGCACGAGGCCGTGAAGTTTTCTGACCGGCGGCGGCGGACCAAGGAGGAGCCGGCCGCGGAATTTGCCGGCAAGGAGCTCACCGTGGTGGACAACGTCGGCATGTGCGCCCACGCGGGCGCCTGCGTGGACGGGGCGCCCGACACTTTCTTCACCAAAAAAGGCGGCGCCCGCATTTCCCATCCGGATGCGTCCGATGCGGCCAAAGTCATCGCGGCGATCCGGAACTGCCCCTCCGGCGCCCTGCTTTACAAGCTGGGCGGCAAGCTGCTGCAGGCCTATGCTACCGGCACGGAGGTGCTGGTGGAGAAGGACGGTCCGCTCCGGGTCCAGCGGGCCAAGCTCAACGGCGCCGCCGCCGCGACCGAGGACCACTACACGCTTTGCCGCTGCGGCGCCTCGCTCAACAAGCCTTTTTGCGACGGCCGGCATGCGGCCGTGAAGTTCCGCGACGGGTCGGCCGGGTGATGCGAAAACGCGCGTTCATCATTCACGGCTATCAAAGCTTCCCGGAGGAAGCCTGGCTGCCTTGGCTGAAGCGGGAACTGCGGAAGAAAGGGTATCAGGTCTCCCTGCCGGCGATGCCCCGTCCGGGCCGGCCGAGCCTCCCGGTCTGGATCCGCTTCGTGGCGAAATTGGTTGGCGAGCCGGACCAGGCGACGGTGATGGTCGGCCATAGCCTGGGCTGCCAGGCCGTGCTTCGCTACCTGGAAACCATCGGGGCTGCCGGAAAGTCGGTCCGGCGGACGGTGCTGGTGGCGGGAGGATTTCCGGGCGGCATGCCCCTGGCCGAGGCGAAGAGGCGAGCCCATGGCAACCGGGCGCTGCTGCCCTGGTTCACCGTCAAGGTGGACCCGCGAAAGGTGAAGCGGGCGGCGGGGCGCTGCACCGTCATCCTTTCCAGCGATGATCCCTATATCCCGGTGGCGAAGGCCCAGCGGGCCTTCCGGACGAAACTGGCAGCCAAGGTCATCCTGAAGAAAGGCGGAGGCCATTTCAACGAGGACGACGCCATCACCGAGCTGCCGGCCGCCTTGAAGGCGGCGACGGGCTGAGCCCGCCCCCGGGAGGATCAGGGGCCGGCCGGGCGACCGAACTGGAAGGTCTGCTGGGCATACACCATGACGGGGCGGCCATGGTGGGTGGCGGGCTCGAACTTCCAGTGTTGCACCGCCTCGACCGCATAGTTGGCGAGGTTGTCTTGGGGCCACGCCACGACGATGGGCAGGCGCACCGCGCCGGTTTCATCGATGTAGAACTCGACGACGACATTCCCGGCCACCTCGTGGTCTGCCAGCCACTGCGGGTAGTGCGGCGGGTCGGCCCGAATGGGAGTCGGTCTCCGGTCGAGCTCATTGAGCTGATAGAGGCGGGTTGCGCCCATCTGGGGGAACACCTCCGACATGAACCTTCCGGCGCTGTCGCTGCCAACGATTGAGATCACCACCCCCTTCACCTCGTAATTGAAGGTGAGGGCGATGCAGACGGGCACGGGTTCTCCCCTCCACCGCGCGGGCTCGAATCGCCACTGCCTCACCGCCGCCACCGCCAGCTCGCCAAACTTCGGCGCGGTGCTTCCGGTGACCAGGCAATCCACCAGGTGGCCGGAAGCGTCGACACTCATGGCCAGGTGGACGATTCCTCCGTGGCTGTACGCCGCATAAAGGCCGGGCGGAAATTCCGGCGTCACCGTCTGGATGATCTTCGCCGACTGGAATTCCTGGCCGAGGAAGGGATTTTGCGCCCGCCCGGGGCTCATCGCGGCCAGGAGAAAGAGGAGCGCGCAGGCGACTTTCATGACGGGGTGGAGCCGGCAGCCCGAGACCGCGGCCCGATCCATCCCTTTAATCCGACGCCCGGGCCGCCGGCAACAGCAAACGTGGCGTCGCGCGGCTCCGGCTCAGGTCTTCAGCAGGCAGCACTGCTTGTACTTCTTGCCGCTGCCGCAGGGGCAGGGATCGTTCCGCCCGGGCTTGGGGCCGGTCGCCTTGATCGGCGCAGGTCCCTCCCGGAGGGAGCGGGTGTAGATCCAGCCGCCGTCCTGGCGGACAAACTCGGCCTTCTCGTGCAGGACGAGCTCGCGTCCCTCCTCCGTGCCATAGGCGGAGAAATCGACGTGGGCCACGTCGGGGGTGGGGCCCGGATCGTGGTGGTGGACGACCAGGCGGGTCCAGGTCGTCGCGGGCTTTTCCGTCGACTCGACAAACGGCTGCCGGGAAGTGGGCCGGTAGGTCCGGTGCAGGAAGCCGAAATCGTGCACGACGTGGGCGCTGAAGCGCGCCCGCATCAGCTCCTCGGCCGTCGCGGCCAGCCGCTTGCCCTCCAGGACCGGCTGGCAGCATTCCGCGAAGGTCTTCCCGGTCCCGCAGGGGCAATTCCCGGTTGGATCCATGGGGCTGGAGGGGGTCGGCGAGGAGGCCATGGGTGCAACTTTGCGCGCCGACTTTGGCCGGTGCGAGCGGAATTCGGCGGGCTTGTCGCAAGGGGCTTCTCGGGCCAGGCTCGATTCGGGCTGTTACCCACGAGCATGCGCGCGCGCGTCCTTTTCCGGTGGCTGACGATGATGGGCGGAATCGGCCTGGCCTGGGCCGGTGCCCAGGCCGACGGCGGCTATGCCGAGCCCACCGTGGAAACCCAGCTGATCGCGATCATTACGGTTGAGAACTCCGCGATGCTCGATGCCACGGGCAAGCCCTACAATCCCCCGGTGGCGGGGCCGGGAATCAACTATCATTCCCGGCTGCATCGGCTGCTGGCCCACACCTATCTTGAGCACGGCCGAAAGATCACCTTCAAGACCGACCGGGCCAGCGAGGCGGCGTATCGCACGGTGATCGCGCAATATCCCCATTTTCCCTTCGGGTACTACGCGCTGGCCCTGGCCCTGCGTGAGCGCCGGGATGCCACCTGGCGGGACGTGGCCCAACAGGCCGTGGAGGCCTTCGAGAGGACCACCGCGATGCCGGACTGCAATGTGAGCCATTTCATGGCGCTCAAGGAGTTGCGGGCAGATCTGGCGGAGCCCGCGCCGTAGAAGTGAAATTCCAATGGGTCGTTCACTCGCCGAGGGGAGAAGGTTGACCCCGGGTCGAGAGAAATTCCTTATCGTCGCCATGGCATCGTTTCGGACCGTTCTTCCTTCCTTGCTGGCATTCGGCCTCGTCGCGGCCGGGGTGGTGGCCTCCGTGGCCGAGACGCCGGCGGCGAAGGCTCCGGCGGACGAGAAGGCCCCGGCGGTCTTTCGCATCGCCTTCAACACCTCGCGGGGGCCGGTTGTCGTGGAGATCACCCGGGCCCAGGCGCCGCACGGCGCCGACCGGATCTTCAACCTGGTGAAGGCCGGGTATTTCGATGCGGCGCGGTTCTACCGGGTGGTGCCGGGTTTTATCGTGCAGTTCGGGGGCGCCGCCGACCCGCGGCTCTCCAAGGCCTGGGACGTGCCGATCCCCGACGATCCGGTCAAGGGGACGAATGCGCGCGGCATCCTCACTTTTGCGATGTCGGGCGCCAACAGCCGGACGACCCAGTTCTTCATCAACCTGGCCGACAACCCGGGGCTAGACGGGATGGGGTTTGCGCCGCTCGGCCGCGTCATCCGTGGCATGGAAAACGTGGACCGGGTCTACGCCGGCGACGGCGAGAATCCTGACCAGGGCGTGATCTACGAGCAGGGCAACGCCTACCTGCAGAAGGCGTTTCCCCACCTCGACTATATCGTGACCGCCCGTCTCGCCCCCTAGCCCGAATCAGGGGGTCGCGCGCGGATTCCAGCCGTGGCCGAGGATGGCGGCCGGATCTGAGTAGTCCCGGATGAGCGCGGCATCGCCGGGCTCCCGGAGCTGGCGCGAGAATGCGGGACGCTGGCCCATCGTCACCGGGCTCCCGTCGGACGCGTGGCTCTGGTATTCCCAGAAGTGCACGGGAACCGGCCCGGCCGGGGCCGGCCGGCCCTGCAGCTCCCAGGCCACCGCGCCGACGCTGGAACCGAGGACGCAGTCGATCAGGGCCACCTCGCTGTGCGGGAACCGGTCGGGCTCGATCCGGGCCAGGTAATCGCCCGTGACCCCTGCGGTCCCGTCGAAGGTGCAGTGGTAGTAGACGAAGCCGTGCTTGGTGCCCGGGTTGCGGATCTGGGTGTAGTAGGCCCGGGAACCCGTCGAGCGGGCGGTGCAGTTCTCGAAGAAGGAAGGTCCCGTGCCCCACATGAAGTCGACGTCGCCCTCGATGAAGCAGCCTTCGATGTAGGCCTGCCCATTGATCTGGAGCGTATCCTGGAAGCTATAGAGATCCACGTCCTTGACAACCGCCCGCGCGGCGTCCGTCCCGTTGAAGATAATGCACTCGGACTGCGAGCCGCCGTGCGGCGTGGTGTTGCGGATCGTCAGGTTCTCCAGCGTGAACCCGGCATCCCGCTGCGCCAGGAGCACGGCGCGGCGGTAGATCGGCTGGCCATCGTCATCGGGGCTCTTGCCGGCGGGCGAGTAGGGATTGCCGTCAAAGGCGCTGAACCCCGCGTTGTTGGCATAGGCGAGGATGGTTCCCTTCCGGTCCTCCCCGCGCAGGGTGATGTTGTCCTTGTGGCGGAAGGCGACGATTTCCGTGTAGAGGCCCCGCCGGACGAGGATGGTCACCGGAGCGGTGTTGCCCTCGGGAATGAAGTCCAGCGCCCCCTGCACCGTGCAGAAGTCGCCGGTGCCGTCGCCCGCGACGGTCAGCCGGCCGGCGCCCGGGGCGGGCGGCGCGGCGCGGGTGGAGAATTCCCAGACCGTGGACCCGAGGCCGGCATACGGCGTGGCGCCGTCCAGGAAGACACCGTCGTCGATCGTCACGCGGTACGTCCGGCCATAGGTCAGGGAACCGTGCCGGGGAAAGATCACGGCATCGGTGCCGATCACCAGCACCGGGTGGTAGTGGAATCCGTCGATGCCCCCGATGGACTGCGTGGGGGTCCAGGGCTGCGGAGGCTGCCGACGGCGGGTGCCCGCCAGCACCGGAGCCGTCGCCGGGGCTGTGCCGGCTGGCGGCGCGAGGTCGATGGTCTCGACCACCGCGCCGGTCGCGGCGTCGGTGATCCGGATGGCCCCGGCCCGGCCCACGGTGGGCGCGGTGACAAAGCCCAGGCGCAGCGGCGCGTCCGGGGGAATGTCCCTGGCCCGCGCGGCCGGGAAGTTGTCCTTGAGGTAGAGCGCGAGCTTCACCGACGCGGCCGCATCCTTCACCGCCGCCATCGGCTCCGCCGGGGTTTGGGCCCGGAGCGCCGGGAGCAGGGCCGCGGACAGGGACAGGACGCCAACGAGCGGGATATTCATGGGGTACGAAGCCGGGGGAAGCTTGGGGTTGAAGCGGGTTATCGGGCGGGAGTCAAAATCCCCGTGGCGGCCTCGCGGCGAAAATACCCCGGAACCTCTGCCGCGGCCCCTCGTCGAGCAGTTCCATGATCAAGACCCTGTGGCGATGCTGCCTTGGAGCCTGCTTCGTGATCGGAGCCCTTTCCCTGCGCGCGCAGACGGTCGCGCCCAAGCCGGTGAGCACGCCGTCCCCCGGCTATCCCGAGTCCCTGACCGACACGGGCCTGAGCGGCCAGGCGGAGGTCGACATCACGATCAAGGCCGACGGTTCGGTGGCCGACCCGGAGCTCGGCATGGCCACCCACCGGGCGTTCGGCAAGGCGGCCATGACCGCGGTCCGGTTTTGGAAGTTCCAGCCGGGAACCCGCGACGGCGTGGCGGCGGATATCCGGGTGACCGTGCCCTTTGTCTTCACCGCTCCGCTAAACCAGCAGGTCACCGCGCTGGCGAAGCGGAAGGTGTTCGTGACGATCTCCGACCCGGTCCTGAGCCAGAAGGACGGTCCGAAGCTGAAACCGAAGAAGGACTTTGCCTCCGTCTATTCCCGGCCGATCGACGGCAAGGACGTCGACCAGACAGTCCAAGTGGACTTTGTCGTGGCGCCCGACGGCACCACGCTCAACCCGAAGATCGTGGGCAGTCCGCCCAAGGACTTTGAGCTGGGCTCGCTGCTCACGGTGGCCCGGGCCGCCTACAATCCGCCGCTGAAGAACGGGCAGGGCGTATACGTCGAGGCTTCGGTGAAGCTGCATTTCACCAGCGAGCGCTCCGACCGCTATGGCGAGGGCATGGGGGGCGGCAGTCGCGGTGGAGGCGGAGGCGGGATGGGCGGAGGGGGCGGCAGCCGCGGAAGCGGCGGCATGGGTGGTGGTGGCGGCGGGATGGGCCGCTGACCCTTCAGGGCCGCGCCGCGAGGGGTCCCGGGCCCAGTTCCGGCTTGAGCCGGAAGGCGCGGTCGTATTCGGCCGCGGCTTCCTGGCGGCGTCCCGCCATGAGCAGGGCGCCGGCCAGGTTGTAGTGGGTCAGCGCGGAATCGGGCGCGAGCTGGAGGGCCCGCTCATCGCTTGCAATGGCCTCGGGCACACGGCCGGACCGCAGCAGGGCCGCGCCCAGGTTGTTCGAGGCGTCGGCGAAGTCGGGCCGGGCGCGCAGCGCGTGCTCGTACTGCGCGATCGCCTCGGGCTCGCGGCCCGCCGCCATCAGGACGTTGCCCAGCCGGTAGCGCTGGTCGGCGTAGTGCTCGAGGCTGAGCGCCCCGATGAATCCAAGGGAGGCCACGAGCGCCAGGCCCCAGGCTGCGCGCGCGACCTGGAGCCAGAGCGGCCGGCCGGCGAGGACATGCTCCAGCCCGAGGACGCCGATGACCGCCAGCAGTGCCAGCGACGGGAGGAAATCCATCTCGTACCGGCTGCAGTTGCCATAGAACAGGCAGAGGATCACGGCGGAACTCGCGAAAAGCAGGATGGCGGCGAGTGCAAACCGCCGAAGGCTCATGCGCCGATCCCCCATCCGGCCACGCCAGGCGAGGGGCAGGGCGAAAGCCCCGAGGAGGAAGGGAAGGTTGGTCAGGACCCCGAAGGGATCCTCGATCGCCGCGTGGCCGTCGGGGGCGGGCAGCAGGGACCGGGCCTCGGCGACGAAGGGAAAATGCCCGGTCCACGTCGCGGGTTGGAGGAAATAGACCCAGAAATTGAAGCCGAGATAGCCCGCGCTGAAATGGACGGCGGAATCCTGCCGGTACAGGCCGAGCTGATAGCGTTCGCCAAAATCAAGGGGCCCGCTGAAGCGCGCCCCGTTGTAGACCATCAGGCCGAGCCCGCAGAGGAGGAGTGGAACGGCGGCGCAAAGGAGGAGCCGGCCGAGGTTGCGCCGGTCGCCGGGTGCGGATCCCAGGGGAACGAGGACGATGGCCGAGCCGAGGAGGAGGGAGGGACGCGATCCGACCGCCAGGCCCATCGCCAGGCTCGCCGCCAGCACCCACCGGGCGCGATGGGCGTCGTCGTGGCAGGCCCGCCACACCGCGAGGAGCGCGAGCATGGTCAGGGCGTACCCGCACGCGATGGGAACCTCCCAGACGTCCGCCTTTTGCAGGAGAATCGTCGCGCTCGTCGTCAGTCCCAGCGCGAGCGCGAGTGCGGCCGCCACCGCCGTCCGCACGCCCGGGAAATGGCGGCGCCAAAGGCCGTGCAGGATGCCCAGGCTGGCGAGGAAACCCACGCTGCAGAAGATCGCCACGGCGGTCCGCTGGAAGAGGTAGTCCCCCGTCAGGGCGGCCCAAGGCCAGAAAAGCAGCAGGGCGGGCACCGCCCCGAAATAGAGGTACAACTTCCCGCCGAAATAGCTGAGGTCGTCGAGGCCGTAGGGGATCGCCCGATAGACCGCATTGGCGGCCGGGTCATAGGGATCGGCGAGCTGCCGCAGTCCGGCCGGCGCCTCCTTCGCGAGGCTGACCTGGCCCCGCTGGAAGCCCTCGACCAGGAGGTTGTAGTCCTCGTCGCGCGCCGCCGCCTTGCCCCATTCGGTCACGTTGGCGGCCGCCAGCGCGAGGAATAGTCCCGCAACCCCGACGCCAATCAGCCCGAGGACGGCGGCATGAGCGGATGGGCGCTTCATCCCCGCCAGCTTGCTAGGGCGCGGGCGCCTTGGCGATCTCGACCGCGAACGCGTAGGTGGGCCCAAACATGTTCGAGCGGAAGACGATGAACCGGGCGTCCGGGGTGAAGCTGACGTTGGGCTCCAGCTTGAAGTTGTGCTTCGACATGTTCACGAGCCGCTCGGCGTGGAAGAGCCCCATCTCGATCAGGTTGGGACCGCGCACCATCAGCGGATCCACCACCCGCTCCGGATGAAAGAGGTAGAGCCACTGCGCCCCGGGAGAGCGCCCGCCATCCCCGCAGAACAACGTGTCGTCGGGCGAGGAGTTGAAATGGATGGACCACTCATGGCCCTCGTAGTGGTACCAGATCCGCTTCCCCGTCTCCACGTTGTAGCCGGCGACATAGCCGACGATCGGGAGGGTGTAGTTGGCGTGGTCCAGGCCCCGCTCCTTCCCGTCGGTGTAGGTGTGCCGGCCAAAGTTCAGGTCGTACCAGATCGTCTTGCCGTCGCGGCTCCACCATTCGTGGCCGGGGCCCTCCATTTCCATCGTCCGCTGGTGGACGAGGGTATTTTGGGTCCCGTCCGTCCGGATGGTCCAGATTCGGTCCACCTGCACCTTGACGCCCTCATGGCAGTACATGAGGAGCGTGGGATCGGTGGGGGAGAATTCCAGGTGGTTGAGCCAGTTCGTGTTGTGTTCCAGGAGGACCTTCACCCGTCCGGTGCGCAGATCCATCGTGAACATGGTCATGGGCAGCCGCGCCGCCAGGCGGGTCGCCATCATATCCAGCTTGTTGTCCGGCATGTCCATCTCGTGGGCCTGGCCGGCCTTGGCGAGGCCGTCGTAGTTGCCCCCGGCGCTCGCGTCGCCCTCGATGAACGTGCCGCCGCCCAGGGTCTCGTCCGCGTTGATCGTGGAAATCCCGGCCCGCCGCGGCAGGGCGGCGAGCTTGCGGATCTCGCCGGTGTCCACATTGGCGCACCAGAGCTCGGACTCGAGGGCCGCGCCCGCCTGCTTGGAATAGTAGACAGTCGGGGTCTTCCGGCCGACGACGATGGCCCGCACCTTGCCCTTCACCACCGGCCGCGTCCGGAGCGTGGCCAGTTCGAGCACCGAGATCCCCTCGGGGGTCGTGTAGACCATCTCCTTTCCGTCCGGCGTGTAGCCGTTGTCGTTGAAGTAGAAGCTGGCGGAGCCGGGCTCGCGGGTCAGCCGGACGACGCGGTGACCGGTGTCGGCATCGACCCAGGACGTGGGCGGCCCGGCCGGCGCGTCGGCGCGGGTGGCGGCGGGGAGGAAGGCCAGCGCGGCCAGGGCGGCCAGCCGGTACGAGGGGAAAATGGATTTTTCCATGATCATGGGGACGGGGTGGCGGACGCCTTGGCGACCTCGACCGCGAAAGGATAGGTGGGGCCGAACATGTCGGAGCGGAAGACGATGTATTTCTGGTCCGGGGTGAAGCTGACGTTCGGCTCCAGGTGGTAATTGTGCTTGGACATATTGCACAGCTTTTCCGGCCGGATCACTCCGCCCTGGATGAGGTCCGTGCCCAGGGTCTGGTCGTTGGGGATCACCTCCGGATGCAGGAGCATGATCCACGCGTTGCCCGGCCGCGCCGCCCCGTCGCCGCAGAAGAACTTCCCATCGGGCGAACGGTTGAAATGGACCTCCCATTCGTTCTGCTCGTAGTGGTACCAGGTGTGTTTCCCGGTATCGAGATTGTAGGCCGCCAGGAAACCGACGACGCCCTTGAGCAGGTGCAGGTCGACGTAGACGGTCCGCCCGTCCGGGCTCCACCACTCGTGCCCGGCGAGCTCCGTTTCCATGATCCGGTTCTTGCCCGGCTCGTCCGGGATCATGGTGTTCTGCGTGCCGTCGGTCCGGATGGTCCAGATTCGGTCCACGCGCCAGCCCGAGCCCTCGTGGCAGTACATGAGCAGGGTCGGGTCGGCCGGCGAGAACTGCAGGTGGTTGAGCCAGTCGTTGTTCTGGAGGATGACGCGGACCTTTCCCGTCTGCAGGTCGACCGTGTACATCTCCATCGGCAGCCGCGCCGCCAGTCGCGCGGCCATTTGCGCTCCCTTGTCGAGCGCCTGGTAGCCCTTGCCGTCCCCCGTGACGAATTTCCTCTCGGCGCCTCCGGCCAGGACGCGTGTGCCCGCCGCCAGGGTCTCGTCGGCGTTGATCGAGGCGATGTTGCCGCCCGCCGGCAGGTCGGCGAGCTTTTGGGTTTCGCCGGTGTCCAGGTTGGCGGCGTAGAGGGCGTTCTCGCCCTGCTTGAGGTAAAAGATGCGGGGAGTTTTGTGCCCCACCACTATGGCCCGGACGCGGCCCGGGACCACGTGGCGGGTCGCGAAGGTGGTCAGGTCGACCACGCCGACGCCGCCATCGGCGGTCGTGTACGCCATTTCCCGCCCATCCGGCGTGTAGGCATTGACGTTGAAGTAGAAGCTTTCCGAGTCCGGCTCATCCGTCAGGCGGATGACCCGATGGCCGGTATCCGGATCGATCCAGGACTTCGGGGGATTGGGGACGGTGGGGGCGGCGAGGGCGATGGAGCCGAGGAGGGCCGGAAGGAGGAAGGCGAGGCGGAACGCGCGGGATGATGGGATGGAGTTCATGCGGGGTAACCCAGCTAGACGCACCAACGCCCCTAACGTCCCGCAATTTGCGTGCGGAATTGCGCGAGCTGGTCCCGGGCGGCCGAATCGGGCGCGAGGCAGGCTAGCGCGTGGTCGACGATCTGCCGGGCCTCCGGCCCGAAGCCGTTGTCCAGGTAGAGCTGCGCGGTGCCGGAGACCAGGTCGAGGTTGCCGGGAAAGAGTTCCGTGCCCTCCCGGAGAAAGGAAAGACTTTCGTGGGAGGGGGAGACCGCCGCCTGGTTCCACGTGACGAGGGTGAGCAGGTAGGCCTCCATCTGTTCCGGGGCATAGCGCCGGCTTTCCCGGAGAAGCCCGAGGATAGCCGCCAGCTGGTCGGGCCCGAGCCTGCCGTCGGCTCCGGTGGGATGGGCCAGAGCGTGGTCGCGCCGGATTTTCGCGAGCTCGACGTAGAGGGTGGGGCGGGGGACGTGGGCGGCAGCGGCGGCCTCGAGGTAGGGAAAGGCGTCGTCGTTCCGGCCGATGTCGCAGTCATAGAGCCCGAGCACGGCCAGCTCGGCGGGATCGCGTTCGCTGTCTTCCACGGGTCCGTTGAGGACCCTGCCCACCTGTTCGACATATTGCCCGATGCCCAGCGGCGCGGTGTCCTTGACGTAGGCGATCTCCTTTCGCCCCATCTCGCCCTTGATCCGGGCGGCCTCGACATAGGTCGCGTCGCGCAGCTGGAAGTCGGGCACCTTCACTGCGGCGGGGTTGATCAGGACCAGCGGGCCCTTCACCGCCGTCGGCAGGTAGGCGACCAGCGCGCCCTCCAGGCCGTGCGCATCCAGTCCGAAGCATTGCCGCAGCAGGGCGTCCGAGGCGCCCTGCCGCGAGGCGAGATCGACGAATTTCCAAAAGGCGTCACGGCGCTCCGGCCTGGAGAAACCCCAATGGAAGAAAAGCGAGGCCTGGGACCTCCAGAGCTTCGACTCGGCCGGCGTGAGCGGCGTGGTTCCACCCAGTGGGCCGTCAAAAAATCGCCGCATCGGCAGAAGCGCGAGGCGCGTGTCTTCCGGTCGCTTGGGGCCATAACCTACTCCGAAGGAACCCGGCCCGCCGTCGCCGGGCTTGATCTCCTCGCCGCTCATCGAAAATTGGCCGGCCGCACCGTCCGGAGCCGTCGGATTCCTCCTGATCTGCCGGACCAGGCTGTCGGAAATCCAATGGACGGGTATCGCCTGGATGTTCTCCGCATCGGTCCAGGTGATGTCCTGGAAAAAGGCAAGGAAGCCCGACTTGAACCACGAGGGGAGCGGCGGCAGCCGGCCGCCCAGGATCGAGCCGATGCGGCCGGCGGTGAAATTCATCCCGCTGTAGCTGCCGTCGTCCTTGAGGTTCCTGAAGAAGTTCTCCGAGCCGGCGTTTGCCGACACCGGCCCGGGCTGGTCCGCCAGCGTGCAGATCATGCCGGTGGATTCGGCGTCGGAGAGGGTCAGTTGGGGAATCGTGCGGACGAGGCGGTAGACCTGCAGGGCCGACGCCTCGGAGGTGACGTAACCCGACGAATCCTTCTGGCCCTGCGCCTGCATGGTCCGCACCAGCTCCTCATTCATCGTCTTCTCCACCTCCGGGGTGATGAGGATGATCTGCAAGGGGACCGACTGCCGGAGTTGGAGGAGTGGCGGCAGGATTTCGTCGAGCTCCGCCTGCCGCCGCAGGAATGAGGTCACGAACGCAGTGGTCCGGCGGTCATCACCGCGGGAAAGGACCTCGATTCCGGCGACGGACGCGTAGCGCCAGACGGGCCCGTTCTTCCGGTGCTCCCGCACCAGCAGGGGAGGCAGCATCAGCACCGGCGCATCGCCGGCCGCGGCGACGGCCAGCGGGAGCAGCGCCGGCAGGATCAGCGCAATCATCCGCCAATAGGACTCACGCCGCAGGATCATCGGGGGTGGGGCAGCGGGACCACCGTGCCGCGGTGCCCGCCGGCAGTCGATAGCATTCCCGCCCGGCCCGGGAGTTGGCCGCTCAGCGGAACGCATTGGCCCGGCCTGCGTCAGGCTGGGGATACCCCCCATGACCCTCCCTCCCTCCCGCTCCGCCGTCGGCGCGGCGCTTCGCGCTGCGGTCGGCTTCATTTTCGCCGGGCTGGTGGCCCCGGTGGCCTTCGGGCAGGCCGCGGCCGAGCCGCCGACCTCCTGGATCGATCCCGACACGGGCCACCGGGTGATCCGACTGACGAGCGAGCCCGGCTCCTCCAGTTTTTACTTCAACGACAACAGCTTCACCCCGGACGGACGGGAGATGGTCTACAACACCCGCGCGGGAATTGCCGTGCTGGACCTCGCGACCCGGCAGGGGCGGCTGGTCGTCCCGGCGCCGGCCCGCGCCATCGTCGTGGGCCACAGGACACCGACGATTTATTACACCAAGCGGACTGCGGACCCGCAGGTCTCGGCGCTCTGGTGCACCAACGTGGACACGGGCGCGGCGCGCAAGATCGCCGACCTGCCGCGCCGCGCCAGCGTGTCTGCGATCAACGCCGACGAGACCCTCGGGGGCGGGACCTATCTGGATGGCGACGCGACCGCGCCGGGCGCCTATGGCGGCAGCGCGCGGGAGCAGGCGCAGGGGCGCAACGGGATGCAGTCGCCGGACAAGTTCAAGATGATGGCGGAGCGCCTCGACGCGCACCTGCCCAACAGCATGTTCACGATCGACCTGCGGAGCGGGAAGGTGACCGTCATCCTCCACAACACCGACTGGCTGAACCATCTGCAGTTTTCGCCCACCGATCCCACGCTGCTCATGTACTGCCATGAGGGGACCTGGCAGCGGGTCGACCGGATCTGGACCATCCGGACCGACGGGACCCGGAACGGCCCGGTGCACCAACGGATCATGGAGATGGAGCAGTACGGCCACGAGTGGTGGAGCCAGGACGGCAGGAACATCTGGTACGACCTCCGGATGCCCGAGGGCGTCCTGTCGTACATCGCGGGCCGCAACCTGGAAACCGGCGAGCGGACGTGGCTCCTGGTGGACCGCAACGCCTGGTCGATCCACTACAACTCCTCGCCGGACGGCACGCTGTTCTGCGGCGACGGGGCGGACGCCCCGCCGGCCTGGTGGGCCACCGCGGCGAACAAATGGATCTACCTCTTCCATCCCGAGCCGGTCAAAAACGACCGGACCCTGGGGGTGAACCTGATCCACGGCGGGGTCGTGCGGGCCGAGAAGCTGGTGAACATGTCGCGGCATATCTACATGCTTGAGCCCAATCCCTTTTTCACTCCGGATCAGAAGCTGGTGGTCTTCGTCTCCAATATGTTCGGGCCCAATTACGTCTTCGGCGTGGAAGTGGCCAAGGCCGGCGCGGCGCACTGATGGGCTCCTCCGGCACGCTGCTGACGCTGGCGCCGGTCGACTACGGGATCATCGTCTTCTACTTCGCGCTGGTCCTGGGCCTGGGCGTGTACCTGAAGCGGTTCGCCGCCACGGGGGAGGATTTCTTCATGGCCGGCCACAAGCTGACGGCGTGGATCGCGGGCCTGAGCTTCATCTCCGCCAACCTCAGCACGCTGGAGACGATGGGCTGGTCCGCGATGGCGGCCCAGGACGGCATGATCGGCGCGCACGCGTACCTGATCGGCGCCATCCCCGCCATCCTCTTCCTCGGCGTGGTCATGATGCCCTTCTACTACATCTCGCGCATCCACTCCGTGCCGGGCTACCTGAAGCTGCGCTTCGGGGAGGCCAGCCGGTCGCTGGCGGGGATCTCCTTCGCGGTGATGACGATCTTCGTCTGCGGCGTCGGCATGTTCTCGATGGCGCGGGTCCTGAACCTGATCCTCGGCTGGGAGATGCAGCGGACCATCTGGATCTCCTCCCTCTGCGTGGCCGTCTACGTCATGCTCGGCGGGCTGCTCTCGGCCATCCTGAACGAGGTGCTGCAGTACTTCCTGATCTGGCTCGGCCTCCTCCTCGTGCCGATCCTCGGCCTGTGGGAGGTCGGCGGCTGGCACAACCTGCTGCGCGACATCGACCAGGTGCAGCCCGGCCTGACCCATCTCTGGGCGAACCTCGGGTCCCCGAAGAACAACCCCGCCGGGATGGACTGGTTCGGGATCGTCTTCGGCCAGGGCCTGGCGATCAGCTTCGGCTACTGGTGCACCGACTTCCTCCAGGTCCAGCGCGTGATGGCGGCCAAGGACCTGCGCTCGGCCGAGAACGGCACCATCATCGGCGCCGGCCTGAAGATGCTGGCGATCATCATCGTGACGATCCCGGGCCTGCTCGGGCTCGCCGTGCTGAGCAAGCACGGCATCCATCTCGTGGGGGAGGGCGCTCCCGAGCTGCAGCAGCACCTCCCCGGTTACCACAGCTACAACGACGTCCTGCCCCTGCTGATGTGCCGCTACCTTGGCCCGGGGCTCCTGGGCCTGGGCGTGACGGCGATGATCGCCGGTTTCATGTCGGGGATGGCGGGGAACATCAGCGCCTTCGCGACCGTGTGGACCTATGACGTCTACCGGCCGCTGATCCGCCGGCAGGCCTCCGACTCGCACTATGTCGCGGTGGGGCGGTGGTCCTCGGTCATCGGGGTCCTGATCGCCATCGCGACCGCCTATGTCTGCTTCAGCTTCGACAACATCCTGCAGGAACTGCAGGTGCTGGTGCTCTTCTTCATCGTCCCGCTCTTCGGCACGGTCACGCTGGGGATGCTCTGGAAGCGGACGACGCCGGCGGCGGGCTTCTGGGGCTTCCTGATCGGGATCCTGGCGGCCATGGGCCAGTGGATCTGGATCCACCTGCTCCCGGCCGGGGCGGCGGGCGGCTGGCGCTTCGACATGGGCCAGGTCTACAAGCCGCACGTGGCCGAGATCACCCGCTACGCCGACGCGGGCGGCTTCTCGCAGAACACCTACATGTCGTTCTGGGCGCTGCTCGTGACGGTCGTGGCGGTGGTCCTCGTCAGCCTGGCCACCTCGCCCAAGCCGGACGCCGAGCTCAAGAACCTCGTGATGGGCCTGACGCCGCGCACCGAGGTCCAGGGCCCGTGGCTGCAGCGGCCGATCTTCTGGGCGGGCGTCCTCTCGCTCGTCCTGGTCGGCATCAACCTCTATCTCTGGTGATGGACCGCCCGCCTCCAGGCTCCGCCCCCCGCCTCGTCCCGATCTGGCTGATCATCGGGGTCACGATCCTGCTCTACGGCCTCGCCATCGCGCTGACGGGCCTGGTGCGGTGGAATCACCCCGCCCCCGGCGTGGCGATGGCCCAGCTGCATGCCGATTTCTGGTGGGGGCTCTTCATGACCGCGCTGGGGCTGTTTTACGTCCTCCGGTTCTGGCCGAGAAAGAGGCCCTGATCCCCTCCGCCGTGAGCGCCCCCTTGCGCGAGACCGTCACCCTCCGGAACGACCGGGCCGAGATTCCCCGGCTGGCCGCCTGCATCGATGCCTTTTGCCGACCCCTGGGCCCGGACCGGGAGAGCCTGATGTCGTTCCATCTCGCATTGGAGGAAGCGGTTACGAATGTCATCAACCATGGCTATGTCGATGGAAAGCCGCATGAATTCACCGTCACCCTCGCCGCCGGGGACGGCGGCCGGGTGACCGCGGTCGTGACCGACGATGCGCCCGCCTTCGATCCGCTGTCGCACCCGCCCGTCGACACCTCGCTCCCGCTCGAACAGCGGCCGATCGGCGGTCTGGGCGTGCACCTCATGAAAAATCTGATGGAGTCGGTCCGGTACGAGCGCCGCGACGGCCGGAACCTCCTCACCCTGGTGTGGCTCCCGGCGCGGTCCCGCCCGGCCTAAGCTCCCTCCCTCCCATGCAGATCACCGAAGCAAAATCCGGCGCCTGGACCGTCCTCAAGCTCGAGGGCAAGATCGACGACGCGGGCTCCGCGGAACTCAAGGCCGCGATGGCGCCGCACCTCGCCAGCGGGGCCCTGGCCCTGGACTTCTCGGGCACCGAGTACATCGCCAGCGTCGGCTTCCGCGTCCTGATGCAGGCCTTCAAGGAGATGCACGCCGCCAAGGGGCGCTTCGTCCTCGGCAACATGAGCGACTCGCTCCGCCGTTTCTTCGATATTGCCGGGCTGACCGCAGTCTTCAAGATCACGCCCAAGCTCAGCGACGTCATCAACGCGGCGCCCTAGGCGGCCGCCCCGAGCCCTCCCGCGCACCATGCCCAAGATCCTCCTCGTCGAAGACAACGAAATGAACCGCGACATGCTGTCGCGGCGCCTGATCCGCCGCGGCTACGAGGTGGTCATCGCCACCGACGGCCAGCAGGGCGTGGACCTGGCGACCTCGGCGGCGCCCGACCTCATCCTCATGGACATGAGCCTCCCCGTCATCGACGGCTGGGAGGCGACGCGGCGGATCAAGGCCGCCGAGGGGACGAAGAAGATTCCCGTGATCGCGCTCACCGCCCACGCGATGGCGGGCGACCGCGAGCAGGCCCTGGCCGCCGGTTGCGACGATTACGACACGAAGCCGATCGACCTGGAGCGGCTCCTGCCGAAGATTCAACGGTTCCTCCCGCCGGCGCCGCCCGCCGCCTGAGCCCGGCCGATGTCCTCCGCCGCCGACGCGCGCGTCCCGCTCTCGCACCTGCGCCACGACCTGCGGACGCCGATCAACCAGATCATCGGCTACAGCGAGCTCCTGATGGAGGAGGCCGCGGACGCCGGGCACGGTGCCTATGACGCCGACCTGAAGCGGATCCAGGGGGCGGCCAAGGCCCTGCTCAACCTGATCAACGCCAACCTGACCGATGACCGGATGACGCTGAGCGGCGAGGTGGTGGCGGCGGCTCCGGCGCCCTCCGCCCCGCCCCCGTCGGTCCCGGCCGCCGCCGCCCCGCCGGCGGAACCCGCGGCCGAGACCGGCGCGCCCATCGCCGGCCGCATCCTCGTCGTCGACGACAACGAGGGGAACCGCGACATGCTCAAGCGGCAGCTCGAGCGGCAGGGCCACACGGTCGGCGGCGCCGAGCACGGGCGGGCCGCGCTGGAGCGGCTTCGGGCCGAGTCCTTCGACCTCGTTCTGCTCGACGTGATGATGCCCGTCCTCGACGGCTACGGCACGCTTCTCGAGATCAAGGCCGACCCGGCGCTGCGTCACCTGCCGGTCATCATGATCTCCGCCCTCGACGAGCTGGCCAGCGTCGTCCGCTGCATCGAGCGCGGCGCCGAGGACTATCTCCCGAAGCCGGCCAACCCGACCCTGCTCCGCGCCCGCATCGGCGCCGGCCTCGAGAAGAAGCGCTTTCGCGACCAGGAGCGCCTCTATGTCCGGACGATCGAGGAGACCCAGCAGCGGCTGAAGAAGGAGCTGACCCAGGCCGAGAACTACGTGCGCTCGATCCTCCCGGCGCCGGTGGCGGGCCCGGTCGCGGCCGACTGGCGACTGATCCCGTCGGGGGAACTCGGGGGCGACTCCTTCGGCTACCACTGGATCGACCGCGACCACTTGGCGATCTACCTGCTCGATGTCTGCGGCCACGGGGTGGGCGCGGCCCTGCTCTCGGTCACCGCGATCAACGTCCTGCGCAGCGCCGCGCTGCCCGGCGTGGATTTCCGCGACCCGGGGGCGATGCTGACCGCGCTGAACGAGGCGTTCCTGATGGAGAAGCAGAACGACATGTACTTCACGATCTGGTACGGCGTGTGGCAGCCGTCGACCCGCACCCTCCGCTTCGCCGGCGCCGGCCACCCCCCCGCGCTCCTCGTCACCGGCCCCGGACGGATCGAGCCGCTCCAGGGCACCGGCATGATCCTGGGGGGGATGGGCGGGTCGACCTACGAGACGCTCGTCCAGGTGGTCCCTGAACCCGCGCGGCTCTACGTGGTGAGCGACGGCACCTACGAGATCGAGCTCCCGGGAGGCAAGGTGTGGGATTTTGCCGAGTTTGAGGCGCTGCTGGCCGCGCCGCCGCCGGCGGGCGCCTCCGAGCTCGACCGCCTCTTTGACCACGTGAAGGCCCTGCACGGCGCCGGCCCGCTCGACGACGATTTCTCCATCATGCGCTTCCAGCTGTAGCCGCGGCATTTTTCGATGTCCGCCCCCCGCTCCAAGCAAAGCAGCTCGCTCCGCCTGTCGGGCTACTTCGTCTTCATCATCGCCCTGGTTGCCCTGGGCTTCTACGGCGCCTACCGCAACCTGCGCGCCGCCGTCGTCCAGGAGCTGCAGGAGGACATCGGCCACCAAGTCGACGACGTGCAGCAGCAGCTGGTCCTGACCTACGAGCTGTATCTCGACGAGGTGAAGTCCAGCATGCGGGTCCTCGAGGCCCTGGCGCTGGCGACGGGGGCCCCGTCCGCGGGGCCGACCGTGGCGGTCGGCACCCAGCACGTGCCCGACCTCCGCTTCGGCAACGCGACCGTCCTCGGGCATTTCGCCCTGGTGGACAAGAACGTGGAGCTGATGGGCGGGACCGCGACCCTCTTCACGCATGCCGGCGATTCCTTCGTGCGCCTCTCCACCAACGTCAAGCGCCCGGACGGCTCCCGCGCCGTCGGAACGATGCTCGACCCCAAGGGCCCCGCCATCGCGGTCGTCCGGCAGAACCGGATCTTCTACGGGGTCGTCGACATCCTCGGTCGCTCCTACATCACCGGCTATGGCCCGATTCACGACGCCGCCGGGGCGAACATCGGGCTCTATTACGTCGGCTACCCGGTGGAGACGCTGGGCCACATCGGCGACTCGCTGGCGGAGGCGCATCTGCTCGAGCATGGCTTCTTCGCCCTGCTCGACCAGAACAACAAGCTGCTCTTCAACACGACCGGCGCCGATGCGGCGACCATCCAGGCCGCGATCCCCCGGGCGGTGGCCGGCCAGGCCGCGTGGACCGAGGGCCCATGGTCCTGGCGGGCCGAGCGGTTTCCGCAGTGGCGCTTCACCCTGCTCGCCGCGACCTACCAGCCGGACGTCCAGCAGCAGACCTGGCAGCGGGTGATCCCGGTCTTCGCCTACCTCGTCCCGCTGATCCTGGTCGTCTTCATCCTGGTCTTCCTCTTTATCCGCCGGCTGACCCACACCCTGGCCACCGCCGAGCGCCTGCGCGAGGAGGCCCGCAAGCTCGCGGTGGTCGTCAGCAAGAGCCACAATGGCGTCCTGATCACCCGGCCCGACCGGGTGATCGAATGGGTCAACGACGGCTTCACCCGCACGACGGGCTTCACCGCCGAGGAAGCCATCGGCAAGAACCCGGATTCATTTCTGCACGGCCCGGAGACATCGGCCGAGACCCTGGGCATCGCCAAGGCCGCCCGCGCCGAGAATCGCAGCTTCCAGATCGACGTCCTCAACTACCACAAGTCCGGGCGCAAGATCTGGATCCACGCGGACGGCCAGCCGCTCTTCGATGAGTCCGGCCAGGTCGTCAACTACATCGTCATCCAGATCGACATCACCAAGCGCAAGCAGATGGAGGAGGACCTCCGGCTCGCCCGCGAGGCGGCGGAGGAGGCGAGCCGGACCAAGAGCTCCTTCCTCGCCAACATGAGCCACGAGCTGCGCACGCCCATGAACGCCATCATCGGCTACAGCGAGATGCTGGTGGAGGAGGCCGAGGACACGGGCCAGGACGGCTTCATCCCCGACCTCAGGAAGATCCATGCCGCCGGCAAGCACCTCCTGGGCCTGATCAACGACGTGCTCGACCTCTCGAAGATCGAGGCGGGCAAGACGACCCTCTACCTCGAGGAAATCAACGTGGCCGCGATGGTCGGCGAGGTCGCCTCGACCATCCAGCCGCTCGTGGCCAAGAATGGCAACGAGCTCGTCATCAACTGCCCGCCGGAATTCGGGACCATGAGGGCGGACGTCACCAAGATCCGCCAGACCCTCTTCAACCTCCTGAGCAACGCCGCCAAATTCACCGAGAAGGGCCGGATCACGCTGACGGCGGCCCGCGAGGTGCGCGACGGCCGGGAACTGGTCCACTTTCACGTGGCGGACTCCGGCATCGGCATGACCCCGGCGCAGCTGGGCAAGCTCTTCCAGGCGTTCGTGCAGGCGGACGCCTCGACGACCCGCAAGTACGGCGGCACGGGCCTCGGCCTCGCGATCAGCCGCAAGTTCTGCCAGATGATGGGCGGCGACATCACCGTGGCCAGCGAGGTCGGCCAGGGCACCACCTTCACCGCCACGGTCCCCGCTCGCGTGATCGACGCGACGGACGGCCCCGCCCCGGCGGCTCCCGCCGCCCCCGCCGCGCCGGCCGCGGAAACCACCGCGGCGCCGTCCAACGCCCCGCTCGTCCTGGTCGTCGACGACGATCCGGCCGTCCTCGACCTGCTCACCCGCAGCCTGGCGAAGGAGGGGTATGCGGTCCGGACCTGCCTCTCCGGCCAGGAGGCGCTCGGCCTCGCCCGCGAGCTCCAGCCCCGGCTCATCACCCTCGACGTGATGATGCCGAGCATGGACGGCTGGTCGGTGCTCGCCGCGCTCAAGGCCGATCCCGGGACCCGCGACATCCCGGTGGTCATGTGCTCCATCGTGGACGACAAGCCGCTGGGCTTCTCCCTCGGCGCCGCCGACTACCTCACGAAGCCGCTGGACCGCAACCGGCTGGCGGACGTGCTGGCCAAGCACGCGCCGCGCGACGCGGAGCGCCTCGCGCTCGTGGTCGACGACCTGCCCGACAACCGTGCCGTGCTCCGCCATGCGCTGGAGCGCGAGGGCTGGGCGGTGGTCGAGGCCGAGAACGGGCGCGCGGGGCTCGAGCTCTTCGCGGACCGCAAGCCCGCGCTCATCCTGCTCGACCTGATGATGCCGGTGATGGACGGATTCGAGTTCCTGCGCGAGCTGCGCTACCGCGACGACGGCCGCGGCATCCCGGTGGTCGTCGTCACCGCCAAGGAGCTGACGGCCGCCGAGCGCGACATCCTGCGCGCCTCGGTGGAGAACGTCGTGCAGAAGGGGCCGAACGGGCCGGCCAGCCTCCTGACGGAAATCCGCGACAAGATCGCCGCCGCGACCCGCGCGCCCTGAGCCGAAGCCGCGGGCGCAGGAAAGCCGCCGCCCGGGGGCGGCGGCCTTCCGGTCCGGTCCGGGGGAATGCCGCGCTCAGTCGCGCCACTCGCCGCGGACCTGGCGATAGTGGCCTTCGTGATCCCTCTCCCAGCGCGGCGCGACCCAATGGGCATGGCCGTGCGGCGGGCGGTCCCAGTGGCCCGCGACCCAGCTGTAGTGGCCCGGGGCGCCATCCCAGTAGCCGGCGACCCAGATATAGTCCGCGCCGGGACGCTCGCGCTCGATGACGACCTCGTGGCGCGGCGGCGGGGGCGGCGCATCGAGGCGGATGTTGACCGAGACGTCGGCGCGCGCGAGCGCGGCGCCGAGCGCGAGGCCCGAGAGGGCGCCGGCGAGGAGGCCGATTTTTCCCAAGGTGCGGAGAGTGGTGGAGGGGGAAGACAGCTTTTCGAATGATGGGTTCATGGGGCCACAGACAGCCCCTGGGTCGGGTCGTGCCCGACAAACCGACGGTGCGGCCATGGGGTCAGGGCCCCAGTCGGAGCACGGCCGCGTCCCGGTCGCCGACCGCGGTCGTGACGGTCTGCCCCGCCACGGCGGGATGGTTTGACTCCTGCCAGACATCGGCCGCGGCGGAGCAGGCGAAGGGCAGGGTCAAGGTCACGGTCCGCGGCGTCCGGGTGGGATTCACCACCCAGAGATAGGTGCCGCCGGCCCCCCGGTGCAGCCGGGCCTTGACCTCGGGGTCGCTCGATTCGACCTGCGGCCGCACGCCCGCCCAGGCCAGCAGGCCCGCGTAGAATTCGCGGGTCCCGGCGGCATGGTTCCTGAAGTAGCTGCCGCCTGGGAAGGTGCCGATGAGCAGCGCGCGGCCGCGGCCGAAGGCATGCTCGACGGCGGCGACGTGGCCATTGGCGTACTGGCCCGCGGCCTGCCCGCCCGCCAGCTGGTATTCCTGGAGGAAGTATTGGCCGCCGATCGGGTGGCCCTGCACGGTCAGGGTGAGCTTGCCGAGGAGGTCCGGCGTAAACTGGACATAGGACTCGCGGGCCCCGAACACCTGGTCGAGTCCCAGGTTGGGCTGGACCTGGCCGACGGTGCCGCCGTCGCCGAAATATCCCGGGCAGCCCTCGCTGATCAGCTTGCCGCCCTGGGCGACATAGGCGCGGAGCTTGTCGGCGGTCGCCTGCTTCAGCATCTCCGGATAGGGAAGGTAGACCACCGGGTACCGGCCGATGTCGTCGATGCCGACGAAGTCGGCCTGGATGTTGGAATCGAAGAACCCCTGGTAGGCCCCCTGCGCGGCCTGGACGTACGGGTTGGGCCCTTCGCCGCCGGCCGCCGCCCGGCCGCCGCCGGCCCCGGTGCCCTGGATCGAGGCGAAGTCGAGCGACTCCTGGACGAAGACGATGCCGACATCGCCCCTGACCGGGTGGGATTGCCAGAGCTCGGGGTGGGCGTTGGTCCAGCGGGCCAGCCGGCCGGCCATCTCGGCCCGCGGCGTGACCGAGCCGTCCATCCCCATCGGGCCGAAGGCGCCGAAGAGCGGGCCGTCGAGCAGCG
>CAZKAH010000017.1:0-55918 GCA_964550715.1 uncultured Opitutaceae bacterium | reverse complement strand
AGTGATTAACAGTCACCTGCTCTGCCACTGAGCTACCGGGCAAAAATGGGAGGGTCGAACTACGCGCGGCCGAGGGATTTGGGCAAGCTAAAAGGACGCCTGGCGGGGCCGGCGGGTCAGCGGATTTCCGGGTGCCGGCCGTCCGCCTGGACAAAGTAACGGCCGTTGTCCGCGACCCGGATCGCCTGCAGGGGCGGCGTGGCCGCGGCGCGAGGCGGACCGAGGGTCACGCCAGCTGTCAGGATCGCAAGGGCGAGCGTCAGGCGCGAGGGATGCACGCGAGTGGTGGCGGGCTATTGGATGCCGGGGACGGCGAGCTGCATCGCGTCGCTGGGCGTGCCAACCTCGGAGGCCCGGGGGATGCGATCGAAGGGCGCCACCTTGCCGGCGTGCACCTCGTAGAGCCGCGCGTGGGTGAGCTTCGCCGCTTCGACCAGCTCGGGGTAGGGACGGTCCGTGACGTCGATCAGGCCGATGTTGTAGTTCTCGCCGTCGAACCGGCCGGTGACCGGCTCGTCGATCCATTCGAACCAGTGGGTGCCGACAACCGCGGGGTGGGCGGCGGTCTGCTCGACATAGTAGCGATAGGCGACGCCCCGCTCCTCCTGGTTCATGGCCTGCACCAGCCCCGGCGCCATGCCCCGGCCCGGCACGCCGATATGAAATTCGCCGATGAGCATGGGGAGGCCGACGAGGGAATAGAGATGGTCGAGATAGGCGGCGGGGACGGCATAGCGATATTTGTTGAAGCTGTAGACGTCGAAGCCGCGCGCGAGCCGGACCACGTCGTCGGGCGGAGTTCCGCCAAACCGGATGCCGAGGTTCAGATGGTTGGGATCGGATTTTTTGACCGCGGCGTTGATGACCGCCAGGTAATGCGCGAAGGCATCGAGGACGAATTGTTTGCGCCGCCCCGGCGTGTCGCCCTCGGCCAGCCAGGCCTGCAATCGCCGCCGAACCCCGGAGTCCGGCCCGGCGAGGAGGAGGTCGACGAACTGCCCTTCCCGGCCCGGCCAAGGCGGCTCATTGCCGATGAAATAGCCGACGAGCCAGGGATCGTCCTTGCGCGGCGCCAGTTGCCGATCGGCCGAGGCCTGGACCTGCGCGGCGAAATCGTCGGCGTAGACGTCCGGCAGGCCCATGATCGAGGGGCCGGTCTGCCAGCCACGCAGCGTGAGCACGTAGGGCGTGTGCTGGCGGGCATCGCTCAGCCCGGCGCCGTTCGCGGTGTTGAGGCCCCAGGCCTGGAACCGGCGGGCGGTGGTGACGGCCCACCTGGCCTCCCAGTCGCCGCCGTACCGCAGTTGCAGATTGGCGGTGTAGAAGGAGGTCTGAGGCCCGCGGCGCGGGCCTCCGGTCAAACCGGCGGGCAGGGGCGTGGGTGGCGGCAGGACCGCAAACATGTCTTCTCGCCCGGTGGCCCGCGTGCCCGCGATGGGGCTCACGACGTTGACGCCCGCCGAATAGAAGAGGTGGCCGTCGGGAGAGATCAGCCACCAGCGGCCATCGACCTTTTCCACGCGGAAAAACCCCGTGGCCCGGGCCTGAGTGTTCGCGAACCCGCCATAGGGGGAGCGATTCGGAAAGGAGGGCTGGGCCAGCGCCTCGTCCTCCTCTGCCCAGACTCGCTGCAGGTCCGCCGCGGTGTGGGCCTTGCCGGGCCATTCGGCGTGGGTGTACTGCCCGAAGGCATCGATCAGCGGTTTGCCCTCGAGGATGGCGTCGCCGGGATCGGTCCCGGCCAGGGTGACCGAGCGAATTTCCAGGGTGGGCAAGCCGACGGGATACCGCATCACGACGCTGAGGCCTCGCACCGCATCGGTGGGCCCGTTCCCGCCGCCTTCGATATTGATCCAGTAGGAATTGCGCGGCTGGTTGACCGTCGCGGCCAGGTCCGAACCATCGCCCAGCGGCTGGCGAAAGAAGCGCAGCGGGATGGAGGCGCGAACCCAGACGCCGGGGCAGGGGTGCACCTTCTTGGAGATGAGGCCCTGTGCGGTCTGCAGGCCCAGTTCGAAGCGCTGGCTCGAGGAGGCGCGAAATTCGAGGACCAGGAATTCGTAGGCGTTCCAATTCGAAGGGAGGTCGGGATTCAGCTGGGCCAGGGTCCATGCATGCGCCGAAATGGGCCGGTCGAAGACGGCCTCCTGAAGATCAGCCCGCGCGGCGGCGGCGAGAGCCAGGAGCAATGCGGCGGCCCGGCAGGCCGGCGAAGGGGAGGGGAAAGGCATGACGGGAAAACCTGACGATGGGGAACTCACCCAAGAATCCTCCGATCTTTGATCCTGGACAACCGTTTTCGGAGTCGCCGTGGGGATCGATGGGGCCAAGGGTTCCGGCCGGCATGCACCCCAATGCTCCCCGTTTACCCACACCGCTGGCCGGGCGGTGGCAAATCGCCCTGCTGGTCTCCGCCGCGATCGCCGTCAGCTACCTCGACCGCCAGACGCTTCCCTGGGCCATCAAGGCGATCCAGGCGGATTTCCCGATCAGCAATCAGGTCAAGGCCTTCCTCGATTCCTCCTTCCTCCTCACCTACGGCCTGATGTATCTCGGGGGCGGCTGGCTCCTGGATCGGTGGGGCACGCGCCGGGGATTTCTGGCGATCATGGTTTTTTGGTCGCTGGCTTGCGCCAGCCAGGGCCTCGCCGGCGGCGTCCTCATGCTGGGGGCGAGCCGGCTGCTGCTCGGCATGGGAGAGGGCGGCGGCTTTCCCGCCGCGACCCGGGTGGTGGGGGAATGGTTCCCGGTCGGGGAACGCGCCTTCGCGATGGGCATCGTCAATGCGGGAGGCGGCGTGGGAGCCGTGGTGGCGCCGCCCCTCATCGCGCTCGTGCTGGCCCAGGCGGACTGGCTGCATCTTTCGAGCTGGCGCTGGGTCTTCTTCCTGACCGGCGGCGTCGGCCTCCTCTGGGCCCTGGGGTGGAGGACGCTATACCATGTGCCCGCGGTTCGCCCTGCGGGAATGGCGAGTTCGGGCGGCGCGGAATCCCCGCCCGAGCGGGCCATCAGCCTGGGCGAACTCCTCCGCTTCCGGGAGATCTGGACGGTGGTAGGCGCAAAGTTCCTGAGCGACGCGGCCTGGTATTTTTACCTGTTCTGGCTGCCCAAGTATCTCTACGACGCCCGCCATTTTGATCTCAGGCAGGCCGGAGCCATCGGCTGGATCCCCTATGCCGGAGCCGGGATCGGCGCGCTTTTCGGCGGGGTCCTGTCGGGCCGCCTGCTGCGCGGCGGTCACTCGCTCGACCGGGCGCGCAAGTGGGGCCTGGGCGCCAGCGCGGCGCTGATGCCCTGGGTCGTGCTCGTGCCGCACCTTCCCTCCGTGCCCTGGGTGATCGCGATCTTCAGCCTGGCATTTTTCGGCCAGCAGTCCTGGTCCACCCTCGTGATGACGCTTCCGACCGACATGGTGCCGCGGTCCGCCCTCGGCCGGATGGCCGGGCTGATCGGCCTTGGCGGCGCCATGGGCGGGGTGGTCCTGGGCCAATCCGCCGGGTGGCTCCTGGACCACGGCTTCAGCTACGCCCCGGTCCTGGGCATCGCCGGCTCGCTCCATCTGGCTGCGTTCGCCTTGATTTGCCTGGCGATACCGTGCATTCAGCCACTGCGCTTCTCTCCCCACCGACCATGAAAATCACCGAAATCCGCACCCGCGTGGTGCAGTGGCGCGGGGAGACCGTCCCGCTGCCGCCGCATTTCTGCACCAACCCGATGGACCTGGTTTCGCCCATGCTGACGAAATCGACCATGGGCACGTTCACCTTCCACGGCTGGCTCATCGTCGAGATCTTCACCGACACCGGCCTGGTCGGGATCGGCAACGCCGCCCTGTCCCCGCTGGTGACCAAGCAGCTGATCGATCTCCACCTGAAGCCCCTGCTCATCGGCGCCGACCCCTGGGACCTCGAGTTCCTCTGGCAGCACATGTACCGCAAGACGATGGCGTTCGGCCGCAAGGGCGTCGCGCTGGTGGCGATCAGCGCGGTCGACATCGCGCTTTGGGACATCCTGGGCAAGTCCGCGAAGCAGCCGGTCTACCGGCTCCTGGGCGGCCGGACCAAGCCGAAGATCCCCGTCTACGCCAGCCGGCTCTACAGCACGCCGCTCAAGGAGCTGGCGGCCGAGGCCGTGAAATACAAGCGGGCCGGCTACAAGGCGATGAAGCTCCGGTTCGGCTGGGGCCCCGTCGATGGCGCCGAGGGCATGCAGCGCAACGTCGCCCTGGTGCGCACCGTGCGCGAGGCGGTGGGCGACGGGATCGACGTCATGGCCGACGCCTACATGGGCTGGACCCTCGACTACGCGAAGCGGATGCTGCCGCTGCTGGAGAAGTTCAACCTCCGGTGGCTGGAGGAGCCGGTCATCCCGGACGACATCCAGGGCTACGCCGAGCTCCGGCGGGCGGGCCGGATCCCGATCTCGGGCGGCGAGCATGAGCACACCCTCTACGGCTTTCGCGAGCTGATCGAGGCGCGGGCGGTCGACTACATCCAGTTCGACACGAACCGGGTGGGCGGACTGACCGCCGCGCGGAAGATCGCCGCGCTGGCCGAGGCGCATTCCATCCCGGTCATCCCGCACGCCGGCCAGATGCACAACTACCACGTGGTCATGGCCAGCCTGAATTCCCCCATGGCCGAATACTTTCCCCCGGTCGACGTCGAGGTCGGCAACGAGCTCTTCTGGTACATCTTCAAGGGCGAACCGGTGGCCCGGGACGGATTCATCGACCTGGACGAGAACCTGCCGGGCCTGGGGCTGACGGTGGACGAAAAGAAACTGAAGCAGTTCAAGATCACCGAATGAACCCTCCCCGCCTCGCCTTCCTCGGCCTTGGCGTCATGGGCGCCGGCATGGCCCGCCGGCTCCTGGCCGCGAACTTTCCCCTGACGGTCTACAACCGCGACCCCGCCAAGAGCGCGCCCCTGGCCGCCGCGGGCGCCGGCGTGGCGGACTCCCCGCGCGCCGCGGCGAAGGGGGCGGACGTGATCATCAGCATGCTCGCCGACGACGAGGCGGCCCGCGCCGTCTGGCTCGGGAAGACCGGCGCGCTGCGCGGCGCGCCCCGCGGCGCCGTGCTGATTGAATCCAGCACGGTCAGCGTGGCGTGGATCGGCAAACTGTCCGCGGCCGCGGCCCGGCGCGGCTGCGTCCTGCTCGACTGCCCGGTGACCGGCAGCAAGCCGCAGGCGGCGGCCGGCGAACTGCTGTTCCTGGCCGGCGGCGACGCCGCGGCCCTGGAACGCGTCCAGCCGGTCCTGGCCGCCATGGGCCGGAAGGTGGAGCACGTCGGGCCCTCCGGCAGCGGGGCGCTCCTCAAGCTCGTGAACAATTTCCTCTGCGGCGTGCAGACCGCCTCGCTGGCCGAGGCCCTCTCGATCATCGAGCGCGCCGGCCTCGACCGCGCCAAGGCCCTGGAGATCCTGACGACGGGGTCCCCCGGGAGCCCGATCCTGCGGACCTTCTCCGCGCGGATGGCCGCGGGGACCTACGAGCCGAATTTCCTCCTCCGGCTGATGGCGAAGGACCTGCGCTACGCGAAGAAGGAGGGCGCCCGCCGGCAGGTGCCGATGACGACGGCCGCGGCGGCGCTCAAGGTCTTCGAGGCCGCGATCGCCGCCGGGCACGGCGAGCAGGACGTCTCCTCGGTCATCGAGCCCTTCCGCGCGGCTCCGCCCCCGTCGCAATCCCATGAATAGGTTCCTCGCCAGCGCGGCCCTGCTGGGAGCCGGCGCCGCCGGCCTCGCGGCGCAGCCCCCGGCCTCGTTTCCGGTCGCGATCACGGTCGATGCCGGCCGCCCCCTCGGGGCGATGAAGCCGATCTGGCGCTTCTTCGGCGCCGACGAGCCGAACTATGCGACGATGAAGGACGGGAAGAAGCTGCTCGGCGAGCTGGGCGGGCTCCGCCCGCAGGAGGTCTATTTCCGGACGCACAACCTCCTCAACACGGGCGACGGCAGCCCGGCCCTGAAGTGGGGCAGCACGAACGCCTACACGGAGGACGCGCAGGGGCGCCCGGTCTACGACTGGACGATCGTCGACCGGATCTTCGACGCCTATCGCGCGCGCGGCGTTCGTCCCTACGTCGAGATCGGCTTCATGCCGGAGGCGATGTCCGTCCACCCCGAACCCTACCAGCACGACTGGCGGCCCGGGCTGAAGTACGACCGCATCGGCACGGGCTGGTCGTATCCGCCGAAGGATTATGCCAAGTGGGCCGAGCTGGTCTACCAGTGGGTCCGCCACAGCGTGGAGCGCTATGGCCGGGCGGAGGTGGAGCAGTGGTGGTGGGAAGTCTGGAACGAGGCCAACGGGGCGTCCTACTGGCACGCGACGCCGGCGGAATTCTACAAGCTGCACGACTACGCGGTGGACGCCGTGAGGCGCGCGCTGCCGACCGCCCGGGTGGGCGGCATGGACGCGGCCGGCTCGGGCGGGAAGTTCATGCAGGATTTCCTGGCGCACTGCGCGCGCGGCACCAATTACGCCACCGGGCGGAAAGGCACGCCGACCGACTTCCTCTCCTTCCACGCCAAGGGCTCGCCCGGCTTCGTCGACGGCCACGTGCGCCTGGGCCTCGCCGCCCAGCTGAAGACCCTCGACGCCGGCTTTGCGATGATCGCGGCCGTCCCGGAGCTGAAGGACAAGCCGATCGTGATCGGCGAGTCCGATCCGGACGGCTGCGCCGCCTGCCAGGGGCCCCAGCTCGGCTACCGCAACACGGCCCTGTATGCCAGTTACGAGGCGGCCGTCCTGGCGCGCCATTACACCCTGGCGGACCGCCACGGCGTGAACCTGGAGGGCGCGCTCACCTGGGCCTTCGAGTTCGAGGACCAGCCGTATTTCTCGGGGCAGCGCACGCTGGCCAACAACGGCCTCGACCTGCCGGTGATGAACGTCTTCCGGATGCTCGCGCAAATGGGCGGCCAGCGGGTGGCCACCGAGAGTTCCGGCGAGCAGCCGCTCGACGCGATCATGCACAGCGGCGTGCGCGGGGCGCCCGACGTCGCCGCGCTCGCGGCCCTGGCCCCGACCAGGCTTTGCGTCCTCGTCTGGCACTACCACGACGACGACCTGCCCGGCCCGGATGCCGCGGTCCGCCTGGCGCTGGACCACCTCCCGGCGGGGATTTCCTCCGCCCGCCTGAGCCACTTCCGGATCGATGCCACGCACAGCAACGCCTTTGCGGTCTGGAAGGAGCTGGGTTCCCCCACGGCGCCGAGCGAGGCGCAATATGTCCAGCTGGAGCGGGCGGGTCAGCTGGCTCCGCTCGAGGCCGCCCGGGTGATCCAGGTTGGCAATGGGCACGCGGCGCTGCAGTTTGCGCTGCCCCGCCAGGGGGTCTCTCTCCTGGTGCTGGACTGGGGCGCGGCGGCGGCCGGCCCCTGAGGGTCAGGGCCGGGCGCGACCGAGATCGGGCTGCAGCCGCAGCGCCTCGCGGTATTCGGCCTCCGCTTCGGCCGGGCGCCCCAGCTGCTGCAGGACATTGGCCAGGTTGAAGTGCAGCGCGGCCAGCCCGGGGCGCAGTCGCAGGGCCTCGCGATATTCCGCGATCGCCTCGGGCGCCTGCCCGCGCGCGAGGAGCGCGTTCGCGAGGTTGTTGTGGACCTCGGGCGAGTCCGGCCGGATGCGGAGCGATTCCTGGAATTCCGCCACCGCCTCGTCGGTGCGTCCGGCCTGCAGGAGCGTGCCGCCGAGGTTGTCGTGCGCTTCCGCGAAGTCGGGGCGCAGCGCGATGGCCTCGCGGAAGGCGCTGATCGCGTCGGCCGGGCGCCCGAGCTGCTGCAGCCAGTTGCCGAGATTGTAGCGCTCTACGGCGTGGTGCTCCGCGCTTTCGAGGAGGTTGAAGGCGAGGGAGCAGGCGAGGAGGGCGATCCAGCCGGCCCGCGCGGCGAGGCGCCAGGCCGGGCGGCCGGCCAGCGCGCGCTCCATGCCGAGGACCCCGACCACCGCCAGCAGGATAAGTGCGGGCAGGAACTCGTACTCATAGCGGCTGCAGTTGCCATAGAAGAGGCCCAGGACCAGGGCAGAGGTCCCGAAGACCAGGGCGACGGCGCCGACCAGCCCGCGCAGGAGGCGGCGCGCGGCGGGATCGCGCCCGCGCCAGGCGAGCGGGGCGGCCAGGGCCAGCCACGCCAGGGGAATGTTGGCGAGGATGCCGAAGGGATCCTCGATCGGCGCGTGTCCGGCCGGCAGCGCGGGGGAGATGATCTCGCGGGCGAAGGGAAAGACGCGGCTCCACCGGACGGGCGCGAGAAAGTAGACCCGGAAATTGAACCAGAGGTAGCCCAGGCTGAAGTGGCGGGCGGCATCCTGGCGGTCGCTCGCCAGCTGGTAGTGCTCCCCGAATTCGAGCGGACTGCCGAAGCGCTGCGCATTGTAATACAGCAGGCCGAGGCCGCAGAGCGTGATCGGCAGCATCGCGGCGGCGACCAGGCTTCCCCTTCGACTTCGCTCAGGACTGGTGGCGCAGGCCGCCAGCGGCAGGAGCAGGATCGGGGCGCCGAACAACGCGGAAGGGCGGGCGCCGATCGCGAAGCCGTAGGCCAGGCTGGCCACGGCGGTCCAGCGACCGCGCTCGGCGGGCCGATGCACGGCCAGGCCGAT
Organism: uncultured Opitutaceae bacterium; assembly: GCA_964550715.1. Classification (GTDB taxonomy): domain Bacteria; phylum Verrucomicrobiota; class Verrucomicrobiia; order Opitutales; family Opitutaceae; genus Palsa-1447. Next base: position 47,308 of record CAZKAH010000017.1, on the reverse strand, counting down.
GGCGCCGAGGGCCGCCAGGACAAGCGCCGAGGCGCAGCTGATCGGCACTTCGCAGACGTCGGCCCGCTGCAGCAGGATCGGCGCGCCAGTCGCCAGCCCGACGGCCAGGACCCCGGCGGCGGCGACGCCGGCGCCGACCCCGGGGAAATAGCGGCGCCACACGGCCAGCAGCCAGGCCGCGGCTGCCAGGAAGCCGGCGGAGCAGCACAGAAGCGCGGCGTACTTGTGGGTGAGGAACTGCCCCGTCAGGGCGACCCAGGGCCAGAAAATGAGCAGCGCCGGCGTGACCCCGAAGTAGAGGTAGAGCCGGCCGCCGTAATAGCTGAGGTCGTGCAGGCTGTAGGGGGCCATCCGATACACAAGGTTGGCCGCCGGGTCGTAGGGGTCGGGCAGGCGAGCCAGGCCGGGGGGGACTTCGCGGGGGAGGCTGAGGTGGCCGGAGCGGAAGCCCGCGACCTGCAGGTTGTAGGCATAGTCGGCTGGGGCCCGGCCCCATTCGCCGACGCTGGTCGCGATGATCCAGGCGTAGAGGGCGAGGACCACGGCTGCCGCCAGCCCCAGGGCGACGGGGCCGGCGGACTGAGGTCCGCGGGTGCGGATGCTCATGGGACGGCGCCCCCTCCGGCGGCGGCGAGGGCCCGCGCGAGATTGCGCTGCGCCGCCGCGTAGTCCGGCCGCAGCCGGAGCGCCTCGCGGTATTGGGCAATCGCCTCGGGCCACCGCTGGAGCGAGGCCAGGAGGTTGCCGAAATTGCAGTGGATTTCGGGCGAGGCGGGATCGAGTTCGGCGGCCCGCTGGTAGTGGGCGGCGGCCTCGGGCACCCGGTCCAGGCGGAGGAGGGCGTTGGCCAGGTTGTTGTGGGCGTCGGCGAACCCGGGCCGCGCCCGGAGGGCCGTCTCGAACTGCGCGACGGCCTCCGGTAGCCGCCCGAAATGCACCAGGGTGTTGGCGGCGACGTAGCGCTCGGCGGCCCGGCGCTGGACCGCGGCCAGCAGGTTGAAGGCGAGGGAGCCGGCGAGGAGGGCGAGCCAGCCGCCGCGGACCGCGCGGCGCCAGCCCGGGCGGGCCGCCAGCGCCCGCTCGCACCCAAGGATCCCGAATCCGGCCAGCAGGAGCAGCGCGGGCAGGAACTCCATCTCGTAGCGGCTGCAATTGCCGTAGAAGAACAGGAACGGCGCGGCCCCGGCGGCGAAGAGCAGCGCCACGGCCACGCCGAAGCCGCGGAGGGCGGGCCGCCCGCGCCAGGCGAGCGGCGCGGCCAGGGCCAGCCAGGCGAACGGAACGTTGGCCAGGACGCCGTAGGGGTCCTCGATCGGCGCGTGCCCCGCGGGCACCGGCGGGGAGACCATTCCGCCGGCGAAGGGGAAGGCGCGGCTCCACCGGACCGGCTCGAGGAAGTAGACCCGGAAATTGAACCAAAGATAGCGCGCGCTGAAATGCTGCAAGGTGTCCTGGCGGTCGCTCGCCAGCTGGTAACGCTGGCCGAACTCGAGGGGGCTTTGAAAGCGCAGAGTGTTGTACGCGGCCAGCCCGATCCCGCAGGCGAGGAGGGGAAGCGCCGCGGCGGCGAGCAGTCCAGCCATCCGGCCCGGTCCCGCCTCCCGCCACTCGGCCCAAAGCGGCAGAAGCAGGATCGCCGCACCCAGGAGCAGTTCGGGGCGCGCGCCGACCGCGAGCCCGCCGGCCAGGCTGCCGGCGGCCAGCCACCGGCCGCGCCGGGCCGGATGATGCAGCGCCAGCCACACGGCGCCGAGGGCGAGCATGCCCAGCGCGTAGGCGCAGCTCACGGGCACCTCCCAGACGTCGGCGCGCCGCAGGAGGAGGGGCGCGCCCGTGGCGAGGCCCAGCGCCGCGACTCCGCCCGCGGCGATCCATTCCGGCACTTCGGGGAAATAGCGCCGCCAGCACGCGGCGAGGAGGGCGGCGGCGGCGAGGAATCCCGCCGCGCAGAAGAGGAGCACCGCCGTCGCGTGGAACAGGGGATGGCCGAGGGCCGCCGCGGGCCCGAACAGCAGCAGGGCGGGGGTGGCGCCGAGATACAGGTAGAGGCGGCCTCCGTGGTAGCTGAGGTCGTGCACCCCGTAGGGGGCAATCCGATACGGAGCGGAGGCGGCGGGATCGTAGGGATCGGCCAGCCGGGCGAGCCCGGGCGGCACCTCCCTCTTCAGGCTGAGCTGCCCCGCCCGGAACCCAGCGGCGAGCTCGTTGTAGGCGGCGTCCGCCGGGTTCCCGTCCATCAGCTCGAGCAGGCCGGGATCGGTGCCGCGCCCGAGGACCGCGAGGACAAGCACGGCGGCCAGCCCGCACAGGATCCCGCGGGGCAGGGTGGCGGCGGTCATGGCCGCGCGAGGCCCGGGTTCAGCCGGACCGCCTGCTGGTACTCGGCCATGGCCTCGGCGCGCCGCCCCGCCTGCGCCAGCGCCACCGCGAGATTGTAGTGGGCATTGGCCGAGTCGGGCCGGAGCCGCAGCGCCGCCCGGTATTGCGCGATCGCCTCGTCCGTCCGGCCCAGCTGGGCGAGCGCGGTCCCGAGGTTGTCATGCGCGTCGGCCCGCCGGGGGTCGGCCGCGATCGCCGCCGTGAATTCCGCCGCGGCCTCGGGCAGGCGGCCGGAGCGCGCGAGGGCCACCCCCAGGTCGACCCGGGCATCGGGGTCGCGCGGCTGCAGCCGCAGCGCGGCGCCGAACTGGGTGATCGCCTCCGGGAAACGCCCGAGGTCGGCCAAGGCGCTGCCGGCGTAGACATGTTCCAGGCGATAGCGCTCGAGGCTGGCGCAAAGGTTGAAGGCAACGGAGAAGGCCAGGGCGGCGATCCAGGCGCCGCGGATCAGCCGGTGGCAGCGCCCGGGGGCGCTTTCGAGCGCCAGGACGCCGATCACCGCGAGCAGGACCAGGGCCGGGAGGAACTCCACCTCATAGCGGCTGCAGGTCCCGAAGAAGAGGCAGGCGACGGCCGCCGGCACGGCGAAGAGAACCGCCGCTGCCGCCAGCCAGCCTCCCAGTCGCCGCCGTTCGGCCGGTTCCGCGGCGCGGCGCAGGGCGAGCGGCGCCGCCAGGGCGAAACCGGCGAGGGGGATGCCGGCAAGCACGCCGAACGGGGAGAAGGGTTTTTCGACGATGCCATGGCCCGCCGGCAGGGGCGGGGGCGTGATATTGCCGACAAACGGGAAGCGCGGCTGCCAGCGCATGGGCTCGAGGAAATAGACCCGGAAATTGAACCAGAGATAGGACGGGCTGAAATGGCGAACGGTGTCCTGCCGGATGCCCGAAAGCTGGTAGTGCTGCCCAAATTCGAGGACGCTGCCGAAGCGGGCTGCGTTGTAGGCCATGAGGCCGAGGCCGCAGCCGAGGAGGGGCAGGGCGGCGGCGAGCAGCAGCCGCCGGCGGGTGGTCCCGGTGGCGGCCGGCCACGCGGAGGCCACGGGCAGGAGCAGGATGACCGCGCAAAAGAGGACCGGCGGACGGGCGCCCACGGCGAGGCCCAGGCTGAGGCTGGCCGCGGCCAGCCAGGCGGCGCGGCGGACGGGCGCGTGCCAGGCTTGCCAGAGGGCGGCCAGCGCCAGCGCGACGAGCAGGTAGGCGCAGCTGATTGAGACTTCGTAGACGTCGGAGCGCTGCAGGAGGACGGGCAGGCCGGTGGCGAGGCCGAGGGCCAGCACGCCGGCCGCCGCGACCCAGGCCGGGACCGCGGGAAAATAGCGCCGCCAGGCGGCGGCCAGCAGCCAGGCTGACACCAGGAAACCGGCCGAGCAGAACCCCGCCACCGCCGTGACGTGCGACAGGTAGCGACCGGTTACGGCCGCCCAGGGCCAAAAGAGCAGCAGGGCGGGGGTGATCCCGAAATAGAGATAGAATTTTCCGTGATAGTAGCTGAGGTCGTCCGCCAGCGTGGGCGGGATCCGATAGGGATGATTGGCCGCCGGATCATAAGGGTCGGGGAGCCGGGCGAGCGCGGGCGGCGCCTCCTGGTGGAGGCTGAGCTGGCCGGCCTGGAAGCCCTCGACCAGGAGGTTGTAGTAGGAGTGCGGGGCTCCGCCGCCCAAGAGCTCGAGGAGCCCCGAGTGGGCGCTGGCGAAGAAGACGCCGACCACGAGGGCGCACACGGCGCCGAGGGCGGCGCGGCGCGCGCGCGGGAGGGAGGCCACGGGCGGCGGGGTATTCACTGCAGGCGGCGGAGCAGGTTGGGATCCAGGGCGACGGCCTGCTGCAGCTGGGCGGCGGCCTCGGCTTCTCTCCCGGCCTGCCGCAGCGCCAGGGCGAGGCCGAAGTGCATGGTGCCGGAATCCGGCTGGAGACGAACAGCCGCCTCGTAGTGGGTGATGGCCTCGGGGAGCCGGCCGGTCTGCTGCAGGCCAAACGCATCGTTGAACTGGGCTTTCGCCGAGTTGGGCTGGAGCCGCGCCACCTGCTCGAACTGGACGACGGCCTCGGGGATCCGGCCGAGCTGGACGAGGGCGTTGCCGAGATTGGCCCGGGCCTCCGCCTGGTCCAGGTCGCCCTGCAGGGAAGCCTGGAATTCCGCGACCGCCTCCGCCGGCCGACCGGACTTGGCGAGCGCCAGGCCCAGCCCGACGTGGGCCTTGGCGTAGGTGGGTTTCAGTCGCAGGGCCCCGCGGAATTCCGCGATTGATTCCGGGACGTGGCCCTGGGCGAGGAGTGAGTCCGCGTACAGCCAGCGTTCCTCCGCATGGCGCTCGAAGCCGGCCAGCAGGTTGAGGACCAGGGACCAGGCGAGCAGGAGCCCCCAGCCCGCGCGGACCAGCCGCCGCTTTCCGGGCCGCCCCGCCAGCGCGCCCTCGAGCCCGAAGACGCCGACGACGGCCAGCAGGACGAGCGGCGGCACGAATTCCATCTCATAGCGGGGACAGACGGCGAAATAGAGGCAGAACAGGGTGGCGGGCACCACGAAGAGGACCGCCGGCCCGGCGAGGAACCACCCCAGGAGCCGGCGACTCCGGCCTGCGCAGGCCAGCGGCGCCGCGAGGGCGCAAAGGACGAACGGAATGTTGGGCAGGATGCCGAAAGGCTGCTCGACGAGGCCGTAGCCGGCCGGCAGGGCGCGCGGGGGATCTTCCACCATGAAGGGGAAGCCCGCATGGAGCGGCCGGGGCTCGAGGAAATAGAGGCGGAAATTGAACCAGAGGTAGGAGAGCCGGAAATGCGGCGTATCCTGCCGAAGGCTGGACACCTGGTAACGCTGCCCGAACTCCAGGGGGCTGCCGAACCGCTGGGCATTGTAGGCCATCAGGCCGATCCCGCAGAGGACCAGGGGGAGGCCGGCGGCCAGGAGCAGGCGCGCGGGCGATCGCCCGGCCCCCGGCGGACCGGTGCGAGCCTCCTCCGCCTCCGCCAAAACAGGGAGGAGCAGGATCACGGAACTCAGCAGCGCGGTCGGCCGCGAGCCCACGGCGAGCCCCATGGCCACGCTCGCGGCGGCCAGCCAGCGGATCCGCTCGGCGGGACGATGCAGCGCCAGCCAGATGGCGCCGAGCGCGAGCATCGTGAAGGCATACGCGCAGCTGATCGCGACCTCATAGACCTCCCCCGGCTGCAGCACAATCGGCGCGCTCGTGGCCAGGCCCAGGGCCAGGGCGGCCGCCATCGCGACCCAGGCGGGAACATCCGGAAAGTAGCGGCGCCAGATGCCCAGGAGCAGGCCGAGGCTGGCCAGGACCCCCGCGGAGCAAAAGACGGCCACGGCCTCGCGATGCAGGAGATAGGCGCCGCTCAGCGCCGCCACCGGCCAGAAGAGCACCAGCGCGGGCGTGACTCCAAAATACAGGTACAGCTTGCCTCTATAGTAGCTGAGGTCGTGCAGGACATAGGGGGAATAGCGAAAGGGGTGGTTGGCATCGGGGTCATAGGGGTCAGCCAGCTCGGCCAGCCCGGGTGGGACCGGCTTGTTCAGGCTGACGTGGCCCGCTTGAAATCCCTCCACCAGCAGGTTATAGTAGGAGTTGGCGGCCTTGCCACCCAGCAGCTCGAGCAGGCCGGACTGGGTGCTGGCCCAGAAAATGCCGATGACCAGCACCGCCACCGCCCCGAGAGCCAGGTACGCCTTCGGCGCCGGACGCGCCTGGGAGGGCGGGGGGCTGGGAGGGGAGGTCACTGCCAGACACTAGGAACTGAAGGCGCCCTTTTTCCATGAAATTCAGGGGCGGGGGAGCCCGGGCAAGATTTGGTTGCATTGGGCGGCCCGATGCTCTGTGATGGCTCCTCTTTCAACTACGCCTGCCCTCGGTTCTCGGGGTCTCAGGGGGAACGAAACCATGAAAAATCAGCTCACGCTCACCGTAACGTCGCGCGCCCAGACCGGCCGCAGCGCCTCCCGTCGCCTCCGCAAGGGCAATCGCATCCCCGCCATCCTGTACGGCAAGCGGGCCGACCCGGAGAAGCTCTCCATCGAGGGGCCGGAATTTGTCCGCCTGCTCAAGTCCGTGGGCGGCAGGGCCGTCCTCATTGAACTCCAGGGCGCCGGCGAGGGCGGCAAGGCCCTTTCCTTCCTCCAGGAGATCCAGCGCGACCCGATGACCGACCGCTTCCTTCACGTGGATCTCCACGAGGTGATGCCGGACGAGAAGTTCGAGATCCGCGTGCCGATCTACCTCGCGGGCGAGGCGTTCGGCGTGAAGAACCAGAGCGGCGTGCTCGAGGTCAACACGCATACGCTCCGCATCCGGACCCTGCCCAAGGACCTGCCCTCCGTCATCGAGGTCGACGTGACCCCGCTGAAGGTCGGCGAAACGATCAAGCTCGGCGAACTCAAGCCCATCCCCGGCGTCGAATTCCTCGATACCAAGGGCCAGGTCGTGGTCGCCTGCGTCGAACCCGTGGCCGAGATCGTCGTCGAGGCCCCTGTGGTCGCCGCCGCTCCCGTGGAGGGTGCCGTCGCCGCCGCTCCGACCGCGGACGGCAAGCCCGCCCCCGCCGCCGACGGCAAGGCCGCCGCTCCGGCGGCCGATGCCAAGCCGGGTGCCGCGCCCGCTGCCGGCGCCAAGCCGGGTGCCGCCCCCGCCAAGGGCATGGCCGCCTCCGCGAAGCCCGCGGCGCCCGCCAAGAAGTAAGCTTTTCGCCGCGATCCGCCCCCGGGGCGGACCCGCGGCCGACCGTTCTTTGTCATGTCCATCGCGCTTGTCGCCGGCCTGGGAAATCCGGGCCGCGAGTACGCGCCGACCCGCCACAATCTCGGCTGGATCGTCCTCGAGGCCCTTGCCCGGAAGCATGGGCTGGCCTGGCGGCTGCAGCCGGCTTTCGAGGCGGAGGTTGCCCGTTGGGACCTGGCCCCCGGCCAGACCTGCTGGCTGGCCAAGCCGCTGACCTTCATGAACGAGAGCGGCCGGGCAATCGGCGCCCTGGCCCGGTTCTACCGGGTCCCGGCCCCCGCCATCGCCGCGGTCTACGACGACTGCGCCATCGATTGCGGCCGGCTGAAGATCACGGTGACCGGCAGCGCCGGCGGCCACAACGGCGTCGCCAGCCTGCTCGAGCACCTGGGCGACGGCTTTGTCCGCTACCGCCTGGGGATCGGACCGAAGCAGCCGCCCGAGATGGACCTGAAAGACTACGTCCTCAGCAAATTTACTCCCGAACAACTTGTTATCATCGAACAGAAACTAGACCATTACGTGCAGGGCCTCGAACTGCTGCTAGCCCGCGGCGCCGACCAGGCCATGAACCAGCTCAATCGCAAAGACCCATGAATCCGACCAAACGCAACTACCGCGCCACCTTCATCCTCGACAACCGCGGCAAGGAGGAAACCGTCGAGCAGATCATCGACGGCGTGAAAAAGGAGATCGCCGCGGTGCAGGGCGACGTGACCGCCGTCGAGAACCTTGGCCGCAAGGACTTCGTCCGCGTGACGGACCGCGCCTTCCCGGGCGGCACCTACGTCCAGATCGCCTTCTCGGCCCCGCTCGAGGGCCCGGCTCAGCTGCGCGAGCGCCTGCGGCTCAACCACAGCGTCTACCGCACCTTCGTCGAGTCCGTCTAAGCGGACTTCCGCCCCGGTCCGGCCCCCTTCCTGCTTCAGCGTCACCCCTACCCCCATGGCTTACCTCAACAAAGTCTTCCTGATCGGCAACCTGACGCGGGATCCCGAGCTGCGGGTCACGCCCAAGGGCACGGCCATCTGCCAGTTCGGCATCGCGGTCAACCGCCAGTTCAAGGACGAGTCCGGCGCCACCCGCGACGAGACGACCTTCGTGGACATCGAGGCCTGGGGCAAGCAGGGCGAGCTCGTTTCCAAGTACCTCAGCAAGGGCAGCCTCGCGATGGTGGAAGGCCGCCTGAAATTCGACCAGTGGGAGGACAAGACGAGCGGCCAGAAGCGGAGCAAGCTCAAGGTGGTCCTCGACAACGTCCAATTTCTGTCCTCGCGGGCCAGCGGAGCCGGCGGCGGCCAGGCCGCGCCCGGCGGCGAGGCCGAGGGCTCCAGCCCGGGTGCGCCCGCCCCTCGTGCCGCCCGCCCGCCCGCCGCCCCGGAAGGCGCGGACGAGGACGTTCCCTTCTAGCGCCGGGTTTATTTTGATGTAAACTTTTGAAGCCATTCCCATGGGGAATGGCTTTTTCATGGGCTCGTGCAAGCAGGGGGACCTGCGGGGGCGGTGGGATGGGTCAGGGTGCCGTCGGCCGCAACTCCGCCTGCGCCCGGGCCAGGTTGGCGCGCGCTTCCCCATAGCCGGGGTCGAGGCCGACCGCGGCGGCGAATTCCACGGCCGCCGCGGGAAGCTGGCCGAGGCGGGCCAGGGCGAGCCCGAGATTGTTGTGGGCGCGGGGATTGCCGGGGTTGAGCCGCAGGGATCGCCGGTAGTGCGCGACCGCCTCCGCATCGCGCTGGAGGAGGACCAGCGCGTTGCCCAGGTTGTCCTCCGCCTCCGCATAGCCGGGCCGGAGGCGCACCGCTTCCTCGTATTGGCGGGCGGCCTCGCCGAACCGGGCGGCCGCGGCGAGGGCATTGGCGAAATCGTAGCGGAGGGTGGAATCGCCGGGGTCCACCCCGATCGCCGCTTGATAAGCGGCCAGCGATTCAGGGACATGGCCGGCGCCCGCCAGCACGTTGCCCCAGGCATGGAGGGCGGCGGCATCGTTGGGCTTGAGCGCCGCGCCCTCGGCAAAGCAGGCCTCCGCTTCCGGCAGCCGGCCCGCCTGCGCCAGGGCGTTGGCGAGGTTGTAGCGGGCCTCGGCGTAGGCCGGCCGCAGGGCCAGCGCGGTCTCCGCCTCCTGGATTGCGGCCGGAGTCCGGCCGAGCCGGCGCAGGGCGTCGCTGAGGTCATTGTGCGCCTCGGGAAATCGCGGCTTGAGCCTGAGCGCCAGTTCGTATTCGCGGACGGCTGCTTCGGTCTGGCCCATCCGGTCCAGGACCGCACCGCGGTTCTGGTGCGCTTCGGGATCGTCCGGCCGGAGTCGCAGCGCGGTGGCGAGGTGTTCCAGCCCCTCCGCCGGCCGCCCGGCCTCGGAGAGGAGATTGCCCAGCGCCACATGGGCGGCCACGTCATCGGGCAGCAGGCGCAGGACCTCCTCGAATTCGCCGATGGCCTCGGGCCGGCGGCCGGCCGCGGCCAGGGCCATGCCGAGGCCCGAATGCGCGGCCGGGTTCAGGGGCCGCTTGGTCGCAGTATCCTCCCAGAGCGACAGCTCGCTGCGATAGGCGAGATTGCGCCGGGCCGTCAGGAAGCCGAACCCGACCACCCCGACCATAAGGCCGGCGAGAGCCCGGCGCCCCCCCAGGCGGTAGGCGCTCGCGGCCACGAGGGCCAGGATCGCAGCGAGCGGCAGGTACATCCGATGCTCGACGATCATTTGCAGGGGGCCCGGCACCAGCGAGGTGGGAGCCAGGATGCCGAAAAACCAAAAGCCGAGAAAGCCGAGCACCGGGCGCTTCCACAGGGCATAGAGGGTGCCGGCGGCCAGCGGCAACACGACCAGCGCATCGGGCGCGACCTCGCTGGCCCGGCTGACCCAGCTGGGTCCGTATTCGAAGACGAGGGGATGCGGCCAGACCGACAGCCCGAGGTAGCGGGCGACGGCGTGAAACTGGGTCAGCCCGTAGGCCCAGAAGCCCGCGCCGGCGCCGGGCCCCGAGGTGCCCCCGCGGTTTCCGCCCGTGCCCGCCACGAGCAACCCGAGCGGGATCCACGTCGCCGCCAGGGCCAGATGGATCCCGCGCCGCCGCCGCCAGGCCTCGTGAAACGATCCGGCCAGGAACGTGCGATCATAGAGGAGGACCATCACCGGCGCCGAAACCATCACCTCCTTCGTTCCCATGCCGAGCAGGCAGGCGCCGCAGGCGGCCGCCCACCAGCCGGGGAACGGCTTTTCACGCTCCGCCCCGCGAATGAAGCAGTACAGCGTCAGCAGGTAGAGGAGCCCCATCAGGGACTCCGCGCGCTGCACCACGTACGTCACCGCCTCGGTCTGCAGCGGGTGCAACATCCACCAGGCGGCCGTGACAAACGCCAGCCCCAGGGCATCCGCACCGAAGCGCTCGCGCCACCGGGGTTGCCCCAGGGTGCGGCGCACGACGCCGAACAAGGCGAGGCCCGCGAGGACGTGAATGAGCAGGTTGGCCGCGTGATATCCCGCCACCTCGCTTCCACCGAGCGCCCAGTTGATGGCGAACGAGAGGTTCAGGATGGGACGGCCCTCCACGGTGACCCCGCCGTGCGGGGGCGTCAGCACCCGTCCCAGCGGCCAAAGGTGGCGCAGACTGGGATTGTCGACAATGGCGGGAAAATCGTCGAAGACGAAAGCCCCGGAAAGGCTGTCGGCGTATGCGGCCAGGGCCGCCAGGGCGAGAACCCCGGCCATGGCCGCGACGAGCCGGCGCGGAGGCTCCGCCGGCGGTTCGTCGGGCGCACCGGGGGCTGGGGCCGGCGGGCTCGTGGCGCACATGGGAAAGGGGAGACTGCGGCCGGGCTCATTTCGCGGAAAGCCGAAAGATTGCGGTGGGATCAACGGGCGCACTCCGCATTTCTTGGCGCGCATTTCTTGCTGCGGCCTTGACCGGACCATTTCGGTTTCCGGAGCGAATCCGGGGCCCGAACCGCCTCCTCCGCCGCCGGCGTGATGACCGGCCATTATAACCGATCATCCCCAGCGGGTAGCGTTTGACCGGCGCGAGGCCACCATCCGTAGTGGTCCCGGCGTCCCTTTCGGCGTGGCGACCCCACCGATTTCCGCGCTACCCCGGCGGCGCGCCCTCGCCCCATGTCCCAACCACTCGCTCCCGTTTCCCATGCCGCCAACGGCCTGGAGGATTTCATCGCGGTGTCCCGCTATGCGCGGTATCTCCCCGAAAAGCGCCGGCGCGAGACGTGGGGCGAGGCGGTCGGCCGCGTGCGCGCCATGCACCTCGGGCACTATGCGGAGCGTTCGCTCGCCGAAGCGGGCCGGGCCGCGGTGGCGGCGGGAGAGCTGACGGGCGCCGATCTGGCCGCGCTCAGCCTGGGGGGCGGCCTGCATGAGGCCATCCGCGGCGCTTTCGCGGCGGTCGAGCGCCGGGAGGTGCTCCCTTCCATGCGCTCGCTGCAGTTCGGCGGCGAGGCGGTGCTGGGCAAGCACGCCCGCATCTACAATTGCTGCTTCACCTACCTGGACCGGATCGAGGCATTTCGCGAGGCGCTCTACCTCCTGCTTTGCGGCTGCGGCGTGGGCTTCTCGGTGCAGGGCCACCACGTGGCCCGGCTGCCGGCGCTCGGGGCGCGGCAGACCGGCGCGCCCCGGATCACCTTTGTCGTCCCGGACACGATCGAGGGCTGGGCGGATGCCCTTGGTTTCCTGATGACCGAGGCCGTCGCCGGCCGCCAGGTTCAGTTCGACTATTCCCTGATCCGCCGGGCGGGCGCCCCCCTGCGCACCTCCGGCGGCACCGCTCCGGGGGCCCAGCCGCTTTTCCATTCGCTGGCCCGGATCGAGGTGATCGTGGGCGCGGCCGCCGGCCGGCGGCTCCGGCCGATCGAAGTCTACGACATCCTCATGTGGGCGGCCAAGGCCGTGCTCTCCGGCGGTGTCCGCCGCTCCGCGACCATCTGCCTGTTCTCCGCGGAGGACGCGGAAATGGCGGCGGCGAAGACCGGCAACTGGTTTGCCGACCATCCGCAGCGGGCGGCGAGCAACAATTCCGCGGTGATCCTCCGCGAGGCGGCGACCCGCGCGCAGTTCAACGCGTTGTTCGAGGCCCAAAAGCAGTTTGGCGAGCCCGGATTCTACTTCACCGAGGACACTGAATACGGCGCGAACCCCTGCGTGGAGATCGGCCTGCACCCGCGGCTGGTCGTCGATTCCGCATCGGCGGAGCGGCTGCGCGAGCTTGGCTACGCCGGCGGGCTGCGGCGGGGGGACACGTTGAGCGGCGTGCAATTCTGCAACCTGACGACGATCTCCGCGGCCGCGGTCGAGACGCCGGCGGACTTCGCCCGGCTGTGCGCCCATGCCGCCGTGATCGGCACCCTCCAGGCCGGTTACACGGATTTCAGCTACCTCTCCGCCGTTTCCCGGGTCATCACGGAGCGCGAGGCGCTGCTCGGAGTCTCGATCTGTGGAATCCTCGACCGGCCCAGCGTGCTGCTCGACCCGGCGGTGCTCCGGGCCGGCGCGTCGACGGTCAAGGCGGTCAACGCCGTCGTGGCGCGCGCCCTTGGCATTGCGCCGGCGGCGCGCACGACCTGCGTGAAGCCCGAGGGCACCGCCAGCCTGCTGCTGGGCACGAGCAGCGGGCTTCATCCGCATCATGCCCGCCGGTACTTCCGCCGGGTGCAGGCGAACGTCCAGGATCCGGTGTACCAGCACTTCCGGAAGTCCAATCCGCACATGGTCGAGCCGAGCGTCTACGATCCCAACGGCCGCACGGAGGTCATCGCCTTTCCCGTCGAGGGTCCGGATTTCGGGATTTTTCGGGAGGAGGTATCGGCCGTCACCCACCTCGAGTACATCCGGCTGGTGCAGGAGCACTGGGTGCAGGCCGGCCGCCGGCACGAGCGGTGCTCGCCCGGGCTGCACCACAACGTGTCCTGCACCGTCACCGTTCGGGCGGACGAATGGCCAGCCGTGGCGGATTTCATCTGGAACCACCGCCAGCATTTCACCGGGATCGCGCTGCTGGCCGAGTGCGGGGACAAGGCGTATGTGCAGGCGCCGCGCGAGGCCCTGACCACGATCGCCGATGTCGAGAAGTGGAACTCACTCGGCTACGTTCCCGTGGACTACACGGCGCTCGAGGAATCGGAGGACATCACCGAGCTCAAGCAGACGGCGGCCTGCGCCGGCGGGGCCTGCGACATCGCCTGACGGGTTCCGCGCTAGCCGAACTGGCTTACAGGCGACCCTTTACAGATCTGTCGCCGCGGGTGTCCCCGGCCGGGCCGGTAGGCCGCGCCCCCTTCGGTCGGAAGGCCGCCGGCCCCGCCTGCGGGATGAAAACGGCACCGGCGGGCGGCCCGCCGGATTGGGCGTTGACAGAGGGAAAGCCCCCTGAGAATTTTGGCCCCTTTCCGCAGTCAATTTGCGCCCGAAAGCATCCTCATCCGCATCCCATGGCTTATAACGAAATCCTCCTCCTCAAGCCCGTCGAAGGTCTCGGCGGCGAAGGCGACCAGGTCAAGGTCCGCGCCGGCTACGCCCGCAACTTCCTGCTGCCCGGGGGCCTGGCGGTCCCGCTCACCCAGTCCAACCGCAAGCAGGTCGAGGCTTTGAAGAAGCGCCGCGGCGAGCGCGAGGCCCACGAGCTGTCCGGCGCGCAGGCGCTCGGCCAGAAGCTCGAGAAGGCCCACCTGGACGCCTTTGTGGTCAAGACGGGCGAGGGCGGCAAGATGTTCGGCGCGATCACCGCGGCCGACCTGCACGACAAGCTGACCGCCGCCGGTTTCGCCGTCGACCGCAAGCGCATCCATCTCTTCAGCCCGGTCAAGACCCTGGGACACCATACCGTGAAGGTGAAGCTGCACGCCGACGTCACGGTCGAGGTCCCCTTCGACGTGGTCTCCGAGAACCCGATCGAGGCGCCGGTGGAGGAGAAGAAGCCGGAGCCGGCCCGGAAGACCGAAGCCAAGGGGGCCAGGTAGCCCCGCGGGGGCGCTGCGACCGCACGAGGGACCCGGCGGCGCCCGCCGTCCGGCCCGCGGCCGCTGTGAACAACAAAGAATAAGTCCGCATTGCGTTCCTCCACCCCCGACACTCGCATTTTCGGTCGCAGCCGCATGGTCGACGACGCTTCCCTTTCCCCGTCCGCCCGCCGCCCGGGGGGCGTGGCCGCGCCGGCGGCGCCGTCCGGCGCCCGCGGGATGCCGCACAGCGTCGAGGCGGAGGAATACCTGCTCTCCTGCTGCCTGCTCGACGGGTCGGAGACGATCGCCCGCTGTCTCGAGGCCAAGCTGCCGCCCGCCGCCTTCTTCGTCCCGGCGAACCAGGTCATCTTCGAGACGCTCTGCGAGATCTACTCGCGCAAGCCCCCGGTGGACGTCGCCGTCCTGGCCGAGGAGCTGAAGACCGCGCGGCAGCTCGACGCCGTCGGCGGCTACGCGTACCTGGCCCAGATCAGCGGGCGCATCCCGACGACGGCGCAGGCGCAGTACTTCATCGACAAGGTCCGCGAGCTGCACCTCCTGCGCGAGCTGATCAAGGTGGCGACGGGGGCGGTCGAGAACTGCCTGAACTTCTCGGGCGGCCTCGAGGAGTTCATCGACAAGGTCGAGCAGGACATCTTCCGCGTCACCCAGGACCGCATCTCCGACTCGGCCAAGCAGATGAAGGAGCCGACCCACGAGGCGATGAACGTCATCACCAAGATGATGATGAAGAAGGGGGAGCTGACCGGCGTGACCTCCGGCTTCAAGGACCTCGACGCGCTGACCTGGGGCTTCCAGAGGCAGGAAATGATCGTCCTGGCGGCCCGCCCCTCGATCGGCAAGACCTCCCTCGCCCTCAACTTTGCCGAGGCCGCCGCCCTGCCCAAGTCGGGCGAGCCGGTGGGCGTCCTGATCTTTTCGCTCGAGATGAGCTCCTCCCAGCTCGCCCTGCGCATGCTTTGCTCCCGGGCGCGGGTGAATATGCGCCTCCTGCGCGAGGGCCTGCTGCCGAAGAACGGCGAGGAGCAGCAGCGGCTGCTGGACGCGGCGGACGAGCTGAGCAAGGCGCCGATCTTCCTCGATGATTCCAGCCACCTTTCGATCATGGAGCTGCGCGCCAAGGCGCGGCGGGTCCATGCCCGCCGCAAGCTCGGTTTCATCATTGTTGATTACCTCCAGCTGCTCAGCCCGGTCGACAGCCAGGCTCCCCGGGAGCAGCAGGTGGCGGAGGCTTCCCGCGGTTTAAAAGCCCTGGCGAAGGAACTTGATCTTCCCGTCCTTGTATTATCCCAGCTCAACCGCTCGTCCGAAAAGGAGAACCGCGCCCCCAAACTCGCTGATTTGCGCGAATCCGGATCGATCGAGCAGGACGCCGACGTTGTGATCATGCTTGCCCGCCCCAAGGACTCCGATGAAAAATTCCAAGTGGCCGCGGATTCCGCGGACTTAATCGTTGCCAAGCAACGAAATGGACCGGTAGGAGAAAAGAAGCTCACTTTCCTGAAAGACATCACCCGCTTTGAAAACTACACCCAGTAACCCCGGGCGGGGGATGGTCCGTCTCCTGGTTGCCGGCCTGCTGTTCTGCAGCGCGGGCCGGGCGGCCCTGTGGGCCCAGGGGGCGGCGCCCGCGCCCGCGCCCGACCAGGCGGGGGCCCCCGCGCCCGACCAGGCGGCCGGAGCGGGCCACAAGGTGGGGACGATCACGGTCAAGTTTGTCGGCACGGCCAACGTCAACGCGCAGATCGTGCGGGCCAACATGCAGGTGACCGAGGGCGGCGACATCGACGACACCATCCTCGACCGCGACATCCGCAGCCTCTACAAGACCGGCCTTTTCGAGTTCATCGAGACCAAGTGGCAGAAGGTCGACGACAAGACCTACAACCTCGTGGTGGAGGTGACGCCCAAGTTCCGGGTGCTCGCGGTGCACTACGAGGGCCCCAGAAAGATCAAGGTCGCCCGGCTGGAAAAAGAGGTCAAAACCAAGCCGAACACGGCCCTGGACGACCGCCAGGTGAAGGAGGACTCGGAGAAGATCCGCGACTACTACCAGAAGGTCGGCTACAACCAGGTCTCGATCACCTACCGGGTGGACCGCGACAGGACCACGGGCTTCGCCACGGTCGTCTTCCTGATCAAGGAGGGCAACCGCGTGAAGATCGCCGATGTCCGCTTCGTCGGCAACGCCCACGTCAAGGCCAAGACCCTCCGCGGCCTGATGGATACCCGGCGCTGGTGGATGTTCTCCTGGATCACGGGCCACGGCCGGTTCAAGGACGAGCAGTTCGAGGACGACCTCGACAAGCTGCGCGACTACTACCGCGAGGGCGGCTTCCTCGACGTCGACATCGCCGAGGACAAGGTGGTCTTCGAATACCCGCGGCCGACCAGGCTGATCCTGCGGATCCGCGTCAACGAGGGCCGACAGTACCACATCGGCACCATCACCTTCGAGGGCAACAAGCTCCACTCCTCGGCCCTGCTGCGCCGCGTGCTCCGCCAGCGGAGCGGCATGCTCTTTGCGCCCTCCAAGCTCGACAAGGACACCGAGCGCCTCGAGGACTTCTACAGCAAGGACGGCTACCTGGACACCCGGGCGCGCCTGCAGCGGAACCCGAACATCGTCACGGGCAACATCGACATCACCTACCACATCGAGGAGAGCGACAAGTTCAACGTCGAGTCGATCGTGGTCGAGGGCAACGTGAAGACCAAGAGCACCGTGATCATCCGCGAGCTGATCCTGGGCCCGGGCGACGTCTTCGACACGGTCCGGATGAAGATCAGCAAGCTCAAGCTGGACAACACCCGCTTCTTTGACGACGTCGAGACCTCGCCCCAGGAGACGAACATCCCCGGCCGGCGCAACCTGCGCGTCGCGGTCAAGGAGGGCCGGACGGGCAACCTGACCTTCGGCGCGGGCTACAGCACGCTGGAGCGCGCCTCGGTCTTCGCCGAGATCTCCCAGTCGAACTTCGACCTCTTCAACCCCCGCTCGCTCTTCCAGGGCGACGGCGAGAAGTTCCGCATCCGCCTCGAGCTGGGCGAGCTCTCCAGCCAGGCGATCATCTCCTTCGAGGAGCCCTACCTCTTCCAGAAGCAGCTGGCGCTCGGCGTCAGCCTCTACCGCACGAGCTCGGACTACAACAGCACCTTCTACGACGAGGTCGACCTCGGCGCCACGATCTCCCTGCGCAAGCGCCTCTTCGAGCTGGTGGACGGTACCCTGGCCTACACCTACCAGGTCACGGAGATCCAGAACGTCGCGCCCACCGCCTCGGCGATCATCGCGGCGGCGGCCGGCAACAACGACGAGTCCCGCGTCTCCCTCTCCCTGACGCGCGACACCCGCGACAAGATCATCAGCACGACCTCGGGCAACTACGTGGACTTCACCACGACGGTCGCGGGCGGCCCGCTCGGGGGCGGCACGGACTACCTCAAGTTCGAGTTCCACGGCTCACAGTTCTTCCAGCTCTTCGAGCTCCAGCAGCAGACGCTGGCGCTGATCGCCCACGCCAACGTCGCCGTCGACTACGGCCGGACCAAGACCCTGCCCTACTACGACGCCTACTACCTGGGCGGCCCGGACGACCTCCGCGGCTTCGAGTTCCATATGGTCAGCCCGCGCGACCCGTTCGGCGAGCCGATCGGCGGCAAGACCCTGACGCAGTTCACGGCCGAGTACTCCCTGGACATCGTCAGCCCGGTGCGCTTCGCGGTCTTCTACGACGCGGGCTACGTCAATGCCGGGACCTTCGACTTCAACCCCTTCAACTACCAGGACGACTTCGGCGTCGGCATCCGGCTTTTCGTCCTGGGGGCCCCCCTCAGCCTCGACTACGCCTTCCCCATTCGCGGTGACAGCCTGTTCCCCGCCAACAAGACCGGCAACCAGTTCAATTTTTCCTTTGGCACCCGGTTCTGATTCCGCTCTAATCGAAATTTAATCCCTAAAACAGACTCCATGATGAAATCCATTCAGTACCTCCTCGCTGTCGGCGCCTTTGCCTCGGCCGCGTTAATGGCGCAGGCCCAGCCGGCGCCGAAGATCGCGGTCGTCGACATGGCCAAGCTTTACGACGGCCATTGGAAGACCCAGGACATGATGGCGAAACTGAAGGCGGACACGACCGCCGCCCAGGCGCAGTACGACCAGCTGACCAAGGACCTCACGGCCATGAAGGCCCAGCTGGACGAGGTGGTCGAGCAGACCAAGAACCCCACCGCGACGCCCGATGCCATCAAGAAGCTCCAGGACGACGCCAATGCGAAGTACGAGGCCCTGCAGGCCCGGGCGAACGATCGCAACACGTTCCAGCAGACGGTCCAGCGCGAATTCCAGCAGCGCAACCAGAACTTCCACGAGCTGATGATGGAGGAGATCGGCCAGAAGGCGGTCGACGCGGCCAAGAGCCACGGCGCCACCCTTCTGCTCGACAAGTCCGGCATCACCGTCCTGGGGGCCAAGGCCATCCTCTACTCCGATCCGGCCTACGACGTCACCGAAGAGGTGGCCGCCGCGATCGCCAAGGACAAGCCCGCCACCGCCACGACGGCCCCGGCGTCCCCCGGCGGCATCACGCTGCCGCCCATCACGCCGCCCGCGGCGAAGTAGTCCCGCCTTTATCGAGGCCCCGCTCTCCCCGAGCGGGGCCTTTTTGTTTTCATTTCGCGCGTAGCGCCGAAATGAAAACAATCCCGCCATAGCTCGCGTTCAGCGAGCGAAGGAGGATCCTCCTCCCTTGTTATTGCGCCCGGGCGGGAAAATCATCCATTGTCCGGCACCATGCAGATTGCGTTCACGCTCGAGGAAATCGCCGCGATCGTGCGACCCCGGCGGACGGCCGGCACGGGCCCGAAGGCGATCCGGGGCATTGCGAGCCTCGCCGCCGCGGGACCCGGCGACCTGTCCTTCCTGGAGAGCGCGAAATTCCGCCCGGAAGTCCCGGGTAGCCGGGCCTCCGCGGTCCTCTTGCCGGCCGACTATGCGGGCGAGCCGCAGGCGGGGCAGGTCTTCTTCTTCGTCGACGACCCCTCCGTGGCGCTGGCCCGCGTGTGCGACCGGCTCGAGCAGGCGCTCTGGCCGAAACCGGCTCCGGGGGTGCATCCGTCCGCCAGCGTGGCGCCGGGCGCGGTGGTCGCGCCCACCGCCACCGTGGGTCCGCTCTGCGTGATCGAGGCGGGGGCCCGCGTCGGGGCCGGCTCGCACCTTCAGGCCCAGGTCTTCCTCGGCCGCGGCGCCGCCGTCGGCGAGGCCTGCTGGCTGATGCCGGGCGTGGTAGTGACGGCCGAATGCGTCCTCGGGAACCGGGTCCGGCTGCATGCCGGCGTCGTCGTCGGCGCGGACGGCTTCGGCTACAAGTTTGCCGCGGGCCGCCATGAGAAGGTGCCGCAGGTGGGCAATGTCGTCGTCGACGACGACGTCGAGATCGGCGCCAACAGCACGCTCGACCGCGCCCGCTTCAGCCAGACCCGGGTGGGGGAGGGCACGAAGATCGACAATCTGGTGCAGGTGGGACACAACGTCGTCATCGGCCGCCACTGCATGATCTGCGCGCAGGCGGGCATCGCCGGCAGCACCACCCTGGAGGACTACGTGGTCCTGGGCGGCCAGGCAGGCATCATTGGCCACATCACGCTGGGCCAGGGAGCCAAGATCGGGGCCCAAACAGGGATCGGGCGCGACGTGCCTCCGGGTGCCGCCCTCTGGGGGACGCCAGCCCTTCCCTACATCCTTGAGCAGAGGCTATTTCTGCTACGCCAGAAGCTGCCCGAGCTCTTCAAGCGGGTTGATGCCCTCGAGGAGAAGTCCCGCAACGGGGCATAGCGCCTGCTAACGAGGCGTGTAAGTTTGCGTAAAAAGCATCGAAATCGAGCAACGTCCTGTCCTTTGGACCGTTAGGCTTGCGACGGCCGGACGCGGCCCCATTTTGTCGGTTTTCTCCCTACATCCTCACGGGCTCCGGCCCTACACTCACACTCTGCATGCGTAAAATAACCTGGGTTCATCTAGCCATGGTCCTGGCGGCCGGAGGCCTGCTGGGCGGCTGCAATCGGCAGGCGGCCGCCGGCCGGGGTCGGGGCGGCGCTGGGCCGGCCGTCCTGGTGGAGGCTGGCCGCGTGGCGCAAAAGGACACCCCGATCTATCTCGATGGCATCGGCACGGTCCAGGCCTTTAACACCGTGACGGTGCATCCACAGGTCGGCGGGGTGCTCCAGCGGATCGCCTTCACCGAGGGCCAGGACGTGCGGGCCGGAGACCTGCTCGCCGTGGTCGACCCGCGCACTTACCAGGCCCAGTTCGATCAGGCCCGGGCCAAGAAGGCCGAGGACGACGCCCAGCTGGACAACGCCCGCACGACCTACCAGCGCAATTCCACGCTGCTCGCCAAGGGCCTGATCGACCAGCAGACGGTGGACACCGAGAAGTCGAGCATGGCCCAGTTCAGCGCCGCCGTGCAGGCCGACGAGGCCGCCGCCGAGCAGGCGCAGGTGATGCTGGGCTACACCCGCGTCACCTCCCCGATCGACGGCCGGACCGGGATCCGGATGGTGGACCAGGGCAACGTCGTGCAGGCGACCGACCCCGCCGGCATCGTCGTCATCACCCAGCTGAAGCCGATCTCCGTGGTCTTCACGCTGCCGCAGCAGAACTGGCCCACGATCCAGCGGCTGATCGCGGCCGGGACGAAGCTGAGCGTCCTGGCGATGGGCGACGGCCCGGCGCCGCTCGACACGGGCACGCTGGCGGTGGTCGACAACCAGATCGACAGCACCACCGGCACGATCAAGGCCAAGGCCTCGTTTCCCAACGAGCACCTCGCGCTGTGGCCCGGGCAGTTCATCAACGTCCGGCTGCTCGTGGAAACGCGCAAGGACGGCATCGTCGTCCCCGCCAGCGTCATCCAGCGCGGCCCGCAGGGCGCCTACGCCTTCGTGATCGGGGACGACTCGACCGTGAAGGCCGTGCCGGTCCAGGTCGCCCAGATCGATTCCGGCGTGGCCCTGATCGACAAGGGCCTGACCGTGGGCCAGCAGGTCGTGGTCGACGGCCAGTACAAGCTGGAGGATGGCAGCAAGGTCGGCGTCTCCGTTCCCGGCCCCGCCCGGGGCGGCCGCCGGGCCGGCGGCAAGCCCTCCGGCGACTCCCCGGAGTGAACGTTTCCGAGATCTTCATCCGCCGGCCGATCGCCACGTCGCTGCTGATGGCGGGCGTGATCCTGCTGGGCCTGCTGGGCTACGCGCTCCTGCCCATCTCGGCGCTCCCCAACGTCGACTTCCCGACGATCCAGATCACGACCCAGCTGCCGGGCGCCGCGCCCGACGTGATGTGCTCGTCGGTCACCACGCCGCTGGAGCAGCACTTCGGCCAGATCAGCGGGCTGACGTCGATGAACTCCGTCAGCTCCCTGGGCGTCAGCACCATCACCCTGCAATTCGGCCTGGAGCGGAACATCGACAGCGCGTCCCAGGACGTCCAGGCCGCGATCAACGATGCCTCCGGCGTCCTGCCCGCGAACCTGCCCAATCCGCCGGTCTACAACAAGGTGAACCCGGCCGACAGCGCCATCCTCACCGTCGCGATTTACTCGGAGACGATCCCGATCGACAAGGTGAACGACTACGCCGATACGCTGCTGGCCCAGAAACTCAGCGAAGTCACCGGCGTCGGCCTGGTGACGATCGAGGGCAACCAGAAGCCCGCCGTCCGGGTCCAGATCGATCCTGCCGCCACGGCCGCGCAGGGGCTGAGCCTCGAGAACATCCGCACCGCCATCGCCGCCGCGAACGTCGACGCGCCGAAGGGCAGCTTCGACGGCGCCCACCAGGCCTACGCGATCAATGACAACGACCAGCTGCTGTCGGCGGTCGACTACCGCAACATCATCATCGCCTACCGGGGCGGCGCGCCGATCCGGCTGAAGGACGTCGGCCGCGTGGTCGACAGCGTGGAGAACACCAAGCTCGCCGGCTGGTACGGCGACAAGCCGGCCGTGATCCTCGACATCCAGCGGCAGCCGGGGGCCAACATCATCCAGACGGTCGATCGGATCAAAAAGATTCTCCCGCAGCTGCTGACCGCCATCCCCCCCTCGGTCCACGTCACCATCCTGACGGACCGCACGACCACCATCCGCGCCTCGGTGGCCGACGTGCAGTTCACCCTCGTGCTCACGGTCATCCTGGTGGTCCTCGTGATCTTCCTTTTCCTGCGCAAGCTCTGGGCCACGGTCATCCCCAGCATCGCCCTGCCGCTCGCGATCATCGGCACGTTTGGCGTCATGGACCTCGCCGGCTTCAGCCTCGACAACCTTTCCCTGATGGCGCTGACCATCGCGACCGGCTTCGTGGTGGACGACGCCATCGTGATGATCGAGAACATCGTCCGCTACATCGAGGCGGGCGACAAGCCCTTCGAGGCCGCCCTGAAGGGCTCGAAGCAGATCGGCTTCACGGTCATCTCCCTCTCCTTTTCGCTGATCGCGGTCTTCATCCCGCTGCTCTTCATGACCGGGGTCGTGGGACGGCTCTTTCGGGAGTTCGCCATCACCCTGAGCGTCGCGGTCATCGTGTCGGCGTTCGTCTCGCTCACCCTCACGCCGATGATGTGCTCGCGGCTGCTCACGCCCGAGAGCGAGGAGCACCACGGCCGGTTTTACGCCGCCACGGAGAAGTTTTTCGACGATCTGCTCGCCTTCTACCTGCGGGGCGTGCGGTGGGTGCTCGCGCACCAGCCGCTGACCCTCACCGTGGCCGTCATCACCCTCGGGGCCACGCTCCTCCTCTATGTGGTCACCCCGAAGGGCCTGCTGCCGGCGCAGGACACCGGCCTGATCATTGGCGTGACCGACGCCGCCCAGAACATCTCCTTCCGCTCGATGGTGTCCCACCAGCGCGAGATCGCCGACCTGGTCCTGCAGGATCCGGACGTCGCGAGCGTGACCTCGTTCGTCGGCACGGGCACGATCAACGCCACGCTCAACACCGGGCGGCTCTCGATCAACCTCAAGCCCCGGGAAGACCGCAAGGCCTCCGCCGCCGAGATCATCACGCGGCTGCGCGACCGGACGAGGAATGTCGAGGGCATCGCGCTCTACCTGCAGGCGGTGCAGGACCTGCAGATCGACAGCCGCGTCAGCCGGACGCAGTACCAGTACATCCTGGAGGATTCGGACGGGGCCGAGCTGGCCGAATGGACGCCGAGGCTGGTGGCGAAGCTCTCCGCGGTGCCGGGGCTGAGCTCGGTCGCCAGCGACCAGCAGACGGACGGCTACCAGGTCAACATCACGGTCGACCGCGACAAGGCCTCGCGGCTCAACGTCCTGCCGGCGGACATCGACAACACGCTCTATGACGCCCTGGGCCAGCGCATCATCTCGACCATCTTCACGCAGCTCAATCAATACCGCGTGATCATGGAGGTGATGCCGGAGTACCAGCAGGATCCCGCCTCCCTCAGCAAGATCTACGTTCCGGCCAATGCCGCCACCGGGGCCATGAACACGGGTGCGCCGGCCGCGGCCGGCAGCCCGGCCAGGCTGGTGCCCCTGAGCGCCTTCGCCACCATCTCGACCACGACCGCCCCGCTGGTGATCACCCACCAGGGGCAGTTCCCCGCGGCGGTGATTTCCTTCAACCTGCGCAAGGGCTATTTCCTGAGCGACGCGGTGGCCGCGGTCCAGCGCTCGCAGCAGGAGATCGGCCTGCCGGAGACGATCCAGACCGCGTTCACGGGCAGCGCCGCGGAGTTCCAGAGCTCCCTCGCGAGCGAGCCCTGGCTGATCCTCGCCGCCATCGTCGTCGTCTACATCGTCCTGGGCGTGCTGTACGAAAGCTACATCCACCCGATCACGATCCTGTCCTCGCTGCCCTCGGCCGGGGTGGGGGCCCTGCTGGCCCTGAACATCTGCCGGATCGACTTCTCGATGGTGGCGCTGATCGGCATCGTGCTGCTGATCGGCATCGTGCAGAAGAACGCCATCATGATGATCGACTTCGCGCTCGATGCGGAGCGGAACCAGGGCCTGCCGCCGGAGGAGTCCATCTTCCAGGCCTGCAAGCTGCGCTTCCGCCCGATCATGATGACGACGATGGCGGCGCTGCTCGGCGCCGTCCCGCTGGCGCTGGAGAACGGGACCGGCTCGGAGCTGCGGCGCCCCCTGGGCATCACCATGGTCGGCGGGCTGCTGCTCTCGCAGATGCTCACCCTCTACACCACGCCCGTCATCTATCTCTACATGGACCGGCTGAGCCGTTGGCTGACGCGGGGCCGGACGGCGGCCCCCGAGGCCGGCGGGGCGCCGGGAGCGCTGCCCGTGGGCAAATGAACATCTCCGGCCCCTTCATCCGGCGGCCGATCGCCACGTCCCTGCTGGCGCTGGGCCTGCTGCTGGCCGGGGTCGTGGCGTTCCAGGCGCTCCCGGTCGCCCCGCTGCCCCAGATCGAGTCGCCGACCCTCCAGGTCTCGGGCAACCTGCCGGGGGCCGATCCCATCACGGTGGCCACCTCGATAGCCGCCCCGCTGGAGCGGCGCTTCGCCCAGATCTCGGGCGTGAGCGAGCTCACCTCCTCCAGCGGGCTGGGCGGCACCCAGATCACGATCCAGTTCGACCTCAGCCGCGACATCGACAGCGCGGCCCGCGACGTGCAGGCGGCGATCAACGCCGCCGCCAGCGACCTGCCGGCCAACCTGCCTTCCCCCCCGAGCTACCGGAAGTTCAATCCCTCGGATTCGCCGATCATCATCATGGCGCTCAGTTCCGACACGATGGCGCTCGGCGACGTCTACAATTATGCGAATGACGTCATTGCCCAGCAGCTGAGCCAGGTCGACGGCGTCAGCCAGGTCAACGTCAGCGGGGCGCAAAAGTCCGCCGTCCGGGTCCAGGTCGATCCCGCCTTCCTGGCGACGATGGGCCTGAGCCTGGAGAACGTCCGCAGCTTCGTCGGCTCCTCCAACGCGAACCTGCCCAAGGGCAGCTTCGACGGCCCGGCCAATTCGTACGTGATCAAGGTCAACGACCAGCTGCCGGAGGCCGAGCAGTACCGCTCGCTGGTCGCCCTGCAGCGGAACGGCAGCGCGGTCCGGCTCGGCGACCTGGGCACCGTGATCGACGCGACGGAAAACGCGCGTTCGGCCGGATGGTACAATGGCCAGCCCGCCGTCAGCCTGATGGTCTTCAAGCAGGCGGGGGCCAACGTGATCGAGACGGTGGACCGCATCCGCGTCCTGATCCCGCTGATGACCAAATGGATGCCGCCGTCGATCAAGCTGCACGTGGCCATCGACCGCACCGGCACGATCCGGTCCTCGGTCAACCACATCGAGGCCACCCTGCTCGTCTCCGTGGCGCTGGTCGTCATGGTGGTGTTCGTGTTCCTGCGGCGGTTCTGGGCCACCGTCATCCCCAGCGTCAGCGTGCCGCTCTCCCTGGCCGGGACCTTCGGCGTCATGTACCTCGTCGGCTATACCCTCGACAACCTTTCGCTCATGGCCATGGCGGTCGCCGTCGGTTTCGTGGTCGACGATGCCATCGTCGTGATCGAGAACATCGTTCGCTTCCTGGAAGCCGGCGAGACGCCCCTGCAGGCCGCGCTCAAGGGAGCGAGTCAGATCGGTTTCACCGTGGTTTCGATCAGCATCTCCCTGGTGGCGGTCTTCATCCCGCTGATCTTCATGACCGGGCTGGTCGGGCGCCTCCTGCACGAGTTCGCCGTCACGCTGACGAGCGCGATCCTCGTCTCGGCCGTCGTCTCGCTCACCTTTACGCCGATGATGTGCAGCCGGTTCCTGCGGCACGAGTCCTCCGCGAACAGGCCCAACGCGTTCTTCCGCTGGCTGGAGACCAGCTTCAACGCGCTGCACCGGGCCTACGAGCGGCGCCTGACCTGGGTGCTGCGCCACGAGAAACTGATGCTCACCGTGACCATCGGCACGATGGTCGCCACCGTCATCCTGTACATCATCGTGCCCAAGGGCTTCTTCCCGATCGAGGACACCGGCCAGATGATGGCCGCCATCGAGGGCGCCCAGGACATTTCCTTTGTTTCCCTGCGGGACAAGCAGCAGCAGGTGGCGGACCTCGTGCTGCAGGATCCGGCGATCGAGGCCATGGTGTCCTTCATGAACGGGGGCAGCAACCAGGGCCGCATGTTCATCCAGCTGAAGCCGCTGGAGGAGCGCAAGGTCGACATCCAGGTGGTCATCGCCCGGCTGCGCCGCACGCTGGCCAAGGTCAAGGGGGTCGGGCTCTTCCTCCAGGCCTCCCAGGACCTCCGCGTGGGCGGCCGCATGTCCAAGGGCACCTACCAGTACACGCTGACCGGGACCGACCTCACCGCGCTCCATCACTGGTCCAACACGCTGCTGGCCGAGCTGAAGCAGGAGCCGCATTTCCAGGATGTCTCCACCGACCTCCAGACCAGCGGACTGCAGGCCAGCGTGGTCGTCGACCGGGCCGCCGCGGCTCGCCTCGGCATCACCCTCAGCGCGATCGACAATACGCTCTACGACGCCTTTGGGCAGCGGCAGGTCTCGACGATCTACACGACGCTGACCCAGCACCATGTCATCCTGGAGGCGCTGCCGAAGTACCAGCTGGATCCGTCCTCGCTCGACAAGATCTATGTGAAGGCGAGCACGGGCCGGATGGTGCCGCTGAGCTCCCTGGCGCACTACGACCGCACGAACACCTCCCTCTCGGTCAACCACCAGGGCCAGTTCCCGGCCGACACGATCTCCTTCAACGTCGATCCCGGCTATTCGACGAGCGACGCCACGGCCACGATCTCGGCCATCGCCGCCCGCCTGCACATCCCCGGGGACATCCACGCGAGCTTCCAGGGCACGCTCAAGGTCTTCCAGGAATCGCTCTCGAGCGAGCCCCTGCTGATCGGCGCCGCCCTGCTCGCCGTCTACATCGTCCTGGGGATGCTCTATGAGAGCCTGATCCATCCCCTCACGATCCTCTCGACCCTGCCGTCGGCGGGAGTCGGCGCGCTGCTGGCCCTGCTGGTGACCGGCTACGACCTCTCCATCATCGCCATCATCGGCATCATCCTGCTGATCGGCCTGGTGAAGAAGAACGCGATCCTGATGATCGATTTCGCCATCCAGGCCGAGCGCAAGGACGGCCTGAGCCCGGAGGACGCCATCTTCCGCGCCTGCATCGTCCGCTTCCGCCCGATCATGATGACCACGATGGCCGCGATGTTCGGCGCGCTGCCGCTCGCCCTGGAGGGCGGGGTGGGCGCCGAGCTGCACAAGCCGCTCGGCATCTCCATCGTCGGCGGGCTGATCCTCTCGCAGATGCTGACGCTTTTCACGACGCCGGTCGTCTACGTGGCGCTGGACAAGCTCCGCCACCGGGTCTCCCTGCGCCGGCGCGGCCCGGCCACCGTTCCCGCCCCGGCCGCGCTGCCGGAACGGGCGTGAGGGGCCCTACCTGATCTCCAGGACCACCACCGACTTGGCGGGCAGGTCGACGGTCAGGGAGCCGCCGGCCGCGGTGAAGGCGGTGAAAGGAGCCGGCTTGACGGCCTCCGGTTGGTCGAAGGTGTTGTGCGCCTGCATGGTCTCCGCGGTGAGGATTCGCCCGGTGACGGACCCGGCGGCCCGGCCCAGCGCGCAGGCGAGACGGGTGGCGCGGTGCGGGTCGGCGTTCACCAGTGAGAGATGGACCTGGCCGGCCGCGTCCCGCGACGCCGAGGCACTGACGGCCGGGATGCTGTCGCCCCCGAAGGCATAGGCGGGAGTCTGGAGGTCGACCGGGAGCGACGTGGCATCCTGGTGAACCTTGAACATCTCGAAGACGTGATAGGTGGGGGTGACGGTCATCTTGGGGCCGTCCGTCAGGACGAGCGACTGGAGGACGTTCACCAGCTGGGCGATATTGGCCATCACCACCCGGTCCGCGTGGCGCTGGAAGATGTGGAAGTTCAGGCTGGCGACGATGGCGTCGCGGAGGGTGTTCTGCTGGAAAAGGAAGCCCGGGTTGGTCCCCGGCTCGACGTTGTACCACGTGCCCCATTCGTCGACGATCAGGCCGACCTTCTTCTGCGGGTCGTACTTGTCCATGATCGCCGAGTGCTTGGTGATCAGTTCGTCCATCCGCAGCGTGCGCTTCAGGGTGGAGAACCACTCGGCCTCGTCGAACTGGGTGGCCGACCCCTTGTCCTTCCAGTTGCCGGTCGGCAGCGTGTAGTAGTGCATCGACAGGCCGTTCATCTTGCTGCCGGCGATCGACATCACGGTGTCGGTCCACTTGTAGTCGTCGTCGCTCGGCCCGCAGGCGACGCGGTACAGCCGGTTGCCCGGGTAGTTCTTGAGGAAGGTGTTATACCGGCGGAAGTTGTCGGCGTAGAACTCGGGGCGCATGTCGCCGCCGCAGCCCCAGGCCTCGTTCCCGATCGCGAAATACTTCACCTTCCAGGGTTCGGCGCGACCGTTCTGGCGCCGGAGGTTGGCCAGCGGCGAGTCGGCGTCCGAGGTCATGTACTCGACCCATTCCATCATCTCCTGGACAGTGCCGCTGCCGAGGTTCCCGGTGATGTACGGCTCGCAGCCGACCTGCCCGCAGAAATCCATGAACTCGTGCGTCCCAAAGTGGTTGTTCTCCACCACGCCGCCCCAGTGGGTATTGATCATCTTCGGCCGCTGCTCCTTCGGGCCGATGCCGTCCTTCCAGTGGTACTCGTCCGCGAAGCAGCCGCCCGGCCAGCGGGCGATCGGCACCCTGGCCTGCTTCAGGGCGGCGACGACGTCGTTGCGGATCCCGCGGGTGTTGGGGATGGGCGAGTCCTCCCCGACCCAGATGCCGCCGTAGATGCAGTGGCCGAGGTGCTCGGTGAATTGGCCGTAGATGTTCTTGTTGATGACCGGGCCCGGCTGGTCGGCATGGAGGACGAGCGTGGCCTGCCGGACGCCGTTGTCGGTTTGCGCGACCAGGGAGCAGGCCAGCAGGGCGAGGGGTAGGAAGAGGATCTGGGGTTTCATGGGGAAGCTGGCAGCTAGCCCAATCCCCGGGTGCTTGTCACGGATTACGTGACAAGCACCGGTCCTTCGAGGGGGGCTTTCGGCGGGAATGGGCGCCAATCCTCGATCGAGGCCGAGGTCGGGATTGTATGCCCGCGATTTAGGGGTATCACTTTCGCCTTTCGCCCTTCGCCTTCCGCCTTTCTCTTTTCCCGTGCTCCAATCGCTCCGCATCCGCAACCTGGCCCTGCTCGAGGAGGTGGCGCTGGACTTCGAAGCGGGCTTCACGGCGGTCACCGGCGAGACCGGGGCGGGGAAGAGCATCCTCCTCGGGGCGCTCAGCCTCCTGGCGGGAGAGCGGGCCGACAAGACCATCATCCGGCAGGGCGCGGCGGCCTGCGAGGTCGAGGGTTCCCTTTTCTTCGCCGAGCCGAAGGAAATCGACGGCCTGCTCGCCGGTCTCGAATTGCCCGCGACGGAGGAGGGGGTCCTCCTCCTCAAGCGCACCGTCCCCCGGGACAAGCCGCCCAAGATCACGGTCAACGGCAGCCTGGCCACCCTCGCGGCGCTGCAGCGGCTGGGCGAGCACTGGGTGGACTTCCACGGGCCGAGCGAGCCGCGCCGGCTGCTCAAGGAGGCCTGCCAGCTCGAGCTGCTCGACCTCTTTGCCCGGAATGACGCCGCGCTGGAGGCGTACCGGGCCAGGTACGAGGCCTGGCGGGCGCTGCGGGCCGAGCGCGAGCGGATTGTCGGCGCCAGCCAGCTTTCTGCCGACCAGGTGGAATTCCTGCGCCAGCAGCTGGCGAAGATCGACGCGCTCGCGCCCACCGCGGAGGG
The DNA here is from genome assembly GCA_964550715.1 of uncultured Opitutaceae bacterium. GTDB lineage: Bacteria > Verrucomicrobiota > Verrucomicrobiia > Opitutales > Opitutaceae > Palsa-1447. The sequence continues at coordinate 17,429 of CAZKAH010000017.1, read as the reverse complement.
GATCGAGGCGCTGGAGCGCGATTTCCGGCGGCTGAGCCGCGCCCAGGAGCTGATCGGCCTGGCGGAGACGCTGGCGGGTGGACTGACGGGCGAGGACGGCCTGCAGGGGCGGCTCGCGGGCCTGCTCCGTGAGGCCCGGCGACTCGAGGGCCTGGATCCCTCCAGCCAGGCGCTGGCGGCCCGGCTCAACGCGGCGGCGATCGAACTGAACGACCTCGGTGCGGAATTCAGCTCGCTCGGCCAGCAGCTGCAATCGGACTCGGAGCAGGCCGAGGAGCTCGGGACGCGGATGAACAACTGGCTGGAGCTCAAGCGCCGGCACGGGGGAGACGTTGCCTCCGTCCTGGCGGCCGCCGAAGACATGCGACAGAGCCTGGAGGGCCAGGCGGACCGCACCGGCACCCTGGCCCGCTTCGACCGGCAAATCGCCGACGCCGAGAAGGAGGTCCGCTCCGAGGCCCGGACGCTCCGCGGCCGCCGGGAAAAGGCCGCCAAGGACCTTGCAAAAACGGCGGCGAAGGGCATCGCGCAGCTGGGATTCCAGAAGGCTGATTTTTCCATCCGGCTTGTCCCCCTGGCCGAGCCCGGCCCCGCCGGCGACGCCGGCTGTGAATTCCTCTTTTCCCCGAACGTGGGCGAGGCGCCGCTGCCGCTCCACCGCATCGCCTCCAGCGGCGAACTCGCGCGGGTGATGCTGGCCCTCAAGACCGTCCTGGCCGACCTCGACGCGGTCCCGCTCCTCGTCTTCGACGAGGTCGACGCCAACGTCGGCGGCGAGATCGGGTGCGTGGTGGGAGAAAAGATGGCCGCGATCGGCCGCACCCACCAGGTGCTCTGCGTCACCCACCTCCCACAGGTCGCGGCCCAGGCCACCTGCCACCTCGTGGTGACCAAGGACCAGTCCAAGGACCGCGCCGTCGTCACCATCTCGCCCATCCAGGCCAGCCGGAAGGCCAGGGTGGGCGAACTCGCCCGCATGCTCGGCGACCGGACGGCCAAGAGCGCCGTCGCCCACGCCGAGGAACTGCTCGGCCGCTAGGACGGCCTATTCCTTCGCGGCGGGCGGACGGCTGATGGCTTCCCCCTCCGCCACGGTGAGCTGGAGGCCGGAAAGGTCGGGATCCCGGGCATTGGCCAGGACCAGGCCGCGCTGGGCGGTGACTTGGCAGCGGACAAAGGCGAGGCGCTCGATGGGGCTTTCCGGGTATCCGCGGATGACGCCGCCGGACTGGGCGGTGCCGCGATAGTCGATCAGCCGGACGTCCCGGATGGCGCTCAGCACCTTGGCCCGGGGCGCAAGAGGCGGCACCATCCGCCATTCGAGATCGAAGTCGAAAGCGCGGCTGACGTTCTTCAGCTGGATGTCGCGAAAGACGATGTCCTCGACCACGCCGCCGCGGCTCGGCTGGGACTTGATCCGCGCTGCCGTCCCGCTTCCGGTGAAGGTGCAGCGCTCGACGAGGACATGGCGGATGGAGCCGGTGATTTCCGAGCCCATCGCGACGCCGCCGCCCGTGCCGAATGTGCAGTCGCTGATCGTGATGTTCTCCGAGGGCCGGTTCACCCGCATCCCGTCCGCATCCTTGCCGGACTTGATCGAGATGTTGTCGTCGTTGCAGGCGATGTCGCAGCCGGTGATCCGGACGTCCCGGGTGGAGCAGACGTCGATGCCGTCGGAGCTCGGGATGTAGCTTTCGGTGCGGACCGTGAGGTTTTCCGCCACGACGTGCTCGCAGTAGATGAAGACGAAGCCCCAGCGGCCGGGGTTCACGAGGTGGAGGCCCGCGAGACGCACGTTCGTGCAGTTTTGGAAGACGACGGCGCGGGGCGGGGAGACACGGCCGCCGCCGCCCGGCAGGGGAACGCCCGCGGCGTTGATCGGCGGGAGGTGCGCCGGATCGGGGGCGAAGGCCACCGCCGCGGTGGTCGGCAGCGGCGATCCATAGACCTCGGCGACCTGCGGCAGCGGTGGGGCGGGGGCGGTCGGCACGGCCGCCGGGGGTCGGGGCCGGCCGGCGCCCGAGCCTCCGGGCCGGCGGGCGGAACCCCAGCCCAGTCCCGAGCCGTCGATGGTGCCTTCGCCGGTCACCTGGACGCCGTCGATCCCGACGAAGTTCAGGAAGGCGGAGGTCCAGTACCGCTCGACGCCCTCCCAGCTGGTGTAGAGCGGCGGGAAATCCGCCATCGCATTCGTGCTCTTGAGGACGCCGCCCTGCTTCACCTCGAGGCTGACCCCCGGCTTGAAGTAGAGGGCGCCGCTCAGGAAGACGCCGGAGGGCACGACGACGGTGCCCCCGCCGGCGGCCGCGCAGGCATCGATGGCGCCTTGGATGGCCTTGGTGGCGATCGTCGCGCCGTCACCGACGGCGCCATGCTCGGTGATGGGAAAGAGGCGGGCAGCCGGGGCGGCCGGCGGGATCGCGGCGGAAGGCTTCGTCGGGCCGGTGGTGCAGGCAGCCAAACCGAGGAGCTCGAGAGTCAGCAGGAATCGGAGGGGGAATTTCGACATAAGGAAGGTCTGTTTTCGCGCCGACGGGGCTTCGGCGGATAAATCGGCTTCAGGCCGATTTAAAGCTCCGCCACTTCTCCAGCGGGAGATTGGCGACGGCGATGAGGATCAGCTGGCTGGCGACGAAGATCGAGAGCCACTGGAAGGCGGCGGCGGTGAAGCCGTAGCTGTGGAGGCCGATGCCCAGCATGTTGACGCCGAACCAGCTCCAGCTGGTGACGACGTTGCCGAAGATCGCCAGGCACATCAGGCCGCGGGTCTTGACCAGGCCGCCCCAGCGCGCGTGGAGGATGAGGGCGTTCCAGATCACGATGATCAGGGCGCCGTTCTCCTTGGGGTCCCAGCCCCAGAACCGGCCCCAGGACTGGTCGGCCCAGATGCCGCCGAGCATGGTGCCGATAAAGCTGAAGAGGGTGGCGAAGCAGATGATCCCGTAGACCATCCGCGCGAGGGCGTCGGCCGTGGCCTTGTCCAGCGAGCGGGTGAAGACCCCCCGGAAGACGTAGATCAGCGCGAGGAAGCCGGCGAGGAAAGTGGAGGCGTAGCCGGTGGTCACCACGACGACGTGGGTCGCGAGCCAGAAGTTGGAATCCAGGACCGCGCGCATCATCTCCATCGTGTCGCCGCCGAGGGCCAGGTGGTGCGCGATGAGCAGCGTGCAGAATCCGATCATGCCCGCGGCCACGCTTCCAATCGCGTTGCGATAGATGAATTCGAGGACCAGGCAGAGCGTCACGGCGCCCCAGCCGACGAAGAGGGCGGACGAATAGAGGTTGGTCACCGGCGGCCGGCCTTCCAGGCACATGCGCGTGATGATGCCCCCGGTGGCGAGCGCCCACGCCAGGGCCACGAGGATCAACCCGGCCCGGCTCAGCGCCTCCGGCCACTTGAGCCAGGAGGCCACGGCGACGAAGAAGGCCGCGGCATAGAGCAGCATGCTGTGATAGAACGGCTCCGCGGCGTTGAACCGCGCCTCCGCGTCGCTCTTCGCCAGTTGCGGGGCGAAGCGCTGGGCCAGTTCCTTGCGATAGAGGCCGACCAGGGTGTTGAACTGGTCGGGCCGGCCGGTCCGCCACGTCATGGCGAGTCCGGCGTAGGCGAAGACGCTCGAGTCCACGGCGCCGGTCTGGAAGGTCTCGAGCAGGGCCTGGCCCGCCGTCCGCCAGGCGTTGGCGTCGGCGTTGCCGGCGGCCGGGGGGATCGCGAGCAGGCTTGTCGACTCCGCCATGCCCATGTAGCGCTGGCCGAGCGCGACCATGGTCTGGGCGAGATCCTCGTCGTGGGGCTGCCCGGCGGCCTTGGCGCGCACGGCGGCGACGCCCTCCGGCAGGGCCTTCTCGAAGCGCTGCAGCTCGCCGATGAAGTCGTCGCTGCCGGCTGGAACCAGCGCCCGCTCCAGGCTCTGGTACAGGACCAGGTTCCCGTAGAGCTGCAGGACGGCGCTCTGGAAGGGCGTCCGGGCCTTGTCGTCGATCGGCTGCGCGAGCTTGGCCTGGCTTTCGATCTCCGGCAGATGCGCCGTGATCTCGGCGTACGTCACCCGGCGGTAGTGGCCGGGCAGCATGTCTGCCGCGGCCATGGCCGAGAAGACGGGGTTGGCATAGCGGATGGCGAGATCGGATTCGCTTTTTCCGAGCAGCGTGAGCAGGTCGGGGTTGTCGATGACGAAGACGCGATAGCCGTTGGCCTTGTCCGGCCGGTAGAAGACATCAAGCAGCCACTCGGTCGGGCCGAGCTCCTGCACGTCCGGCACCACGCGGCCGTCCGGATTGACCTGGTCGATGATCACGACCTGGTTGTTCTGGATCTGGAGCAGCGAACTTCGCGCCAGGGTGTCCATCGGCTTGATGCGCCCATTGGCCAGGACCGGGAGCCGGCCGAAGCCGACCAGGTCGAACTCACCGGCTGCGCTGCGCGGCGGCCGCAGCGTCCAGCCCACGTAGCCGAGGCCGAGGAGCAGGGTGAGGAGGGGCAGCCAGCGCTTCATGCTTGGGCGGGCTTGAGGCCGGCGGCGGCCCGCCGGCGGGCGAAGCCGAAGAGGTGCAGGCAGAATTGGAACACGAGGCCCAGCCCCATGGTGACGCAGGCGACGTAGGGCAGCGTCCAGCTCGGATTCTTCACGACCTGCAGGACGCTCTCCTCCTTGGCGGAATCCATCTGGTACTGGAAGTAGGTCAGGCCGCGGTACCGCAGCGGGTTGTTCATGTAGATCACGACCTCATGGTTGTCGCGGCCGTCGGCGCTCTGCAGCCGGACCCGGCTGGCGAAGTTCTTCGGGATGTCGGAGCCCGGGAAGATGTCGTTGGTGACCTTCAGCAGCGTGAGCGAATAGGGTTCATAGTGCCGGGCGACGCGCAGGGCGATCTTCCAGGAGCGGCCGCCGAAATCGAAATGCTGCGGCGGAAGGTCCGGATAGACGAGCCAGGTGCCCAGCGGGCCGTTGGGCCCGACCAGCTCCACGTAGGCCACGGGCACGTTGCGCTCGTCCTCCTTGTAGGTGAGAGGCAGCGGCACCGGGGTGTATTGCCGGACCATCGGCGGCCCCTGGGTCGCCAGCGACGGCGGCGCATTGGGATTCGTCCCCGGAGGCTGGATGTCGGCATTCGGGTAGTAGAGCCGCGGCACGACCCGGAACGGCAGCCGGGGATGCTGGACCGTCTCGCCGCGGGCGAGCAGCTGTTCGGGGATTGCGACGACGGCGTCCGTCTTTGGATCGGTCACATCCGTGACGGCCAGCTCATTGTCCCGGAAGCTCTCGGAGTAGTTCTTCGACTCGCCCACCTTGAAGGTCATCTGGAAGTCCTGCTGCCAGAGCCCGCTGAGCAGCTCGCCCACCAGGAGGAGCATCAGGCCGACGTGCGTGAGCCAGATGCCGGTCTTGCGCCACGAGTAGCGGAAGCGGTAGACATGCGCGAAGATGAGGTTGAGGAACAGCAGCCCGCCGATGAAATAACCGCCGGGGAAGACGGGGGCGGGGATCTCCGTGCCCGGGATCTTCTCGAGGACGAAGAAGCTGTGGAAAAACTTCTGCTGCACGCCCCAGACGCCGAGGTCGGTCTGGTCCAGCGTGGCCCAGAAGATCAGGACGATGCCGAGGGCCAGCAGCACGACGGTGAGCTTCAGCGAGACGAAGAAATCCCGGAACTGGCGGCTGAACTCGTTCATGGCTGGGCGGGATGGACGGTCTGCAGGAACGCGAGGAATTCCGGCTTGGCCGCGGCCACGAGGGCGTCGGTCCCCGTGAGCTTGAAGAACCAGGTGCCCCCGCCGAAGGGCACGATCGCCCCGAGGATGCGCTGGGCCTTGGCGCCCGGGCCGCCGCAATCCACGATGGCCAGCTGCAGCCCGTCCTGCTCCCGGCGGGTGACGGCGCCCGGCAGGTCGGCCTCGGTGATCGGCGGAAGCTGCACCTGACCCCGCCAGCGATTCACGTTGGCGAGCTCGCCCCCGACGTCGCTGGGGAAGGCGGTGATCGTAAGCTCGGCATTGCCGCCCGCGGCCGGGACCTCGTAGGTGGCCTTGCGCATCGGATTGGGGGCGCCGGTGGTCCAGCGGGCGGGCGCCGTCCAGGCGAGCCCTGGCCCCTCGGCGGTGGGAACGGCCGTGGCGGCCATGGTGCCCGCGTTGGCGCTGGGCAGCGGCCCGGGTGTGGCGGCTCCCGGAGCGGCGGCGCTGGCCATGGGCATCACCGGGTCCTGCTCCTTCGGGATCTGGTAGGACGTCACCTCGGCCTTTCGGCAGGCCGCCAGGAGGAGGGGCAGCGCGAGCAGCGCGGGCAGGAGACGGCGACCGGGCATGGAACCGGACTTCATCGCCGATCCGCCCGGGAAACTCAATCCAAAGGGTGGGGCCGCCCGGTTTATTCTGGCTCCTTTGGGGCGGTATAATATGCCTCGGAGAATGACGTTTGCCGCGCTGGGCGACTCGGCCGTGGTGGCGACCCTCGGGGAGGCCGCGAGCGAAGCGGTGCTGGAACAGGTCCGGCTGCTGGCGGAGGGCCTGGGACGGGCGAGCCTGCCCGGAATCATCGACGTCGTCCCCGCCTACGCGACCGTGGCGGTATTCTACGACCCGGCCCACTTTGCGGCCGGGGATCAGTCCGCCTATGCGGGCGTCTGCCGGGTCCTGGCGGCTTGGGCGGAGACCGCGGGAATCGGGGATGGCCGCCGGCCTGCGCCGCCCGCGGCGGAGCGCGTCGTCGTTCCCGTCTGCTACGGCGGGGACTTCGGACCGGATCTCGCGGGCGTCGCGGCCCATGGCGGGATCAGCGAGGCGGAAGTGGTGGCCCGGCACAGCGGCGGCGACTACCGCGTGCAGGCGATCGGTTTCGCGCCCGGGTTTCCCTACCTGGCGGGCTTGCCGGATTCACTGCAAACGCCGCGGCGGCCGACGCCGCGCGCGGCCGTGCCCGCCGGATCGGTGGGCATCGGCGGCGCCCAGACGGGGGTTTATCCGCTGGAGAGCCCGGGCGGCTGGCAGCTCATCGGCCGCACTCCGGTGCCGTTGTTTCGCCCCGAGGCGGAATCGCCCGGGTTGCTGCACGTGGGCGACCACCTGCAATTTCGGCCAATCGATCCGCAGGAATTTCACCGGCTCGAGCGGGAATTCCGCGCCCCCGCGCCCCCGGGGTCCGCGGCCAAGCGTCACGTATTGCGTGACACTGCCTCCGCGGTGGAGGTGGTCCGGCCCGGCCTTCTGACCACGGTGCAGGACCTCGGCCGGCGCGGGTACCGCGCCGCCGGCCTTCCGCTCAATGGAGCCATGGACGCCTTTGCGCTGAGGGTGGCCAATCTGCTGGTCGGCAACGCCGAGGACGAGGCGGCGCTTGAGATCACCCTGATCGGGCCCGAGCTGGTCTTTCCGGCCGGAACGGTGATTGCGGTCTGCGGGGCCGAGTTCGAGGGGGTGGCGGCCTGGAAGCCGGTGCGGGTCGCCGCGGGCGAGCGGATCAAGTTTGGCGAATGCCGCCGCGGCTGCCGGGCCTATCTCGCGGTCGCCGGCGGCCTCGACGTGCCGGCCGTCCTCGGGAGCAGGAGCACCTATCTGCGGGCGGCGCTGGGCGGGTTCGAGGGCCGCGCACTGCGCACGGGAGACCGCCTCGGCCTGCGCTCGGCGGCTCCGGGTCCGGGCGTCCATGCCTCGGCCCACGAGGGCTCCTGGCGGATCTCCCCGGCCATTCTCCCGGCCTATGCGGCCGCGGTCACGCTGCGGGTGGTCCGGGGCGCGCAGGCAGGCGACTTTGGGACCCGCCTGATCGAGGCGGAATTCCAGGTGTCGCCCCGTTCGGACCGCATGGGACTCCGCCTCGCCGGGCCGGTCCTGGTGCGCCAGGGGGAGGGAGAGCTGGCCTCGACGGCCGTGGCGCCCGGCACCCTCCAGGTGCCGGCGGATGGCCAGCCCATCCTGCTGATGGCGGACGCGCAGACGATCGGCGGCTATCCCCAGGCGGCGCATGTCATCGGCCCGGACCTTCCCCTCGCCGCGCAACTGCGGCCGGGCGACCGCGTCCGTTTCCGGGAGATTCCGCTGGAGGAGGCGCACGCCCTCGCGCGGGCGCGGGAACGCGAACTCGCCCACTTGCGCGCGGGGCTCCAGGCGTGACGACGATCGACCTCAACTGCGACCTGGGGGAGGGCGCCGGGCACGACGCCGAGCTCATGGCCCTGATCACCTCGGCGAACATCGCCTGCGGCGGGCACGCGGGCGATGCCGGCACCATGCGCGAGGCGGCGGGCCTGGCCGCGCGCCATGGCGTGGCGGTCGGCGCGCATCCCGGCTTTGAGGACCGGAAGAGTTTCGGGCGGACCGAACTCCGGCTCGCGTCGGGGGAGGTCTACCTCCTTGTCACCCGGCAGGTGAGCGCGCTGGCCGACGCGGTCCGGGCCGGGGGCCAGCGGCTCGCCCACGTGAAGCCGCACGGCGGCCTCTACAACCTGGCGGCCCGGGAGCGGCGGGTCGCCGACGAGATTGCGCAGGCGGTCTGGGAGGCGGATCCGCGGCTGATCCTGGTCGGCCTGGCGGGGAGCGAGCTGCTGGCCGCGGGCCGGGGGCGCGGCCTCGCGGTGGCCAGCGAGGCCTTTGCGGACCGGGCCTACGCGCCGGGCGGCGCGCTGGTTCCCCGGTCGCACGCGGGGGCGGTGATCGCGGACGCGGCGGTGGCGTCGGCGCAGGGCCTGCGGCTGGCGCGCGAGGGACGGGTCCGGGCGGTCGACGGGTCCGACGTGCCGGTGCGGGCCGACACCCTCTGCCTGCACGGCGACGGGCCCGCGGCGGTGGATTTCGCCCGCCGGCTGCGGGAGGACCTGGCCGCGGCGGGAATCGCCCTGCGGGCCTTTTCGAACCCGGGCCCGTAAATTATTTTGCGGGACCGGGAGGTCTCGGTAGGCTGCGGCCTCCCATGTCCGAACCTATGCCCGCCGCCGCCGCCGGCCCCTCCAATGGGGCCCTGATCCGGCGCCTGGTCGGGCTGGCCTGGCGGTACCGGCTGCGGTGCCTGGGCGTCCTGGGCATCCAGCTCGTCCTCCTGACCATGGGCATCCTGGGGCTCAGCTTCACCGGCATCGGTCTCGACTACATCCTCCACAAGCTCCACGGCACCCCCCTGGCACCGAACAAGCTCCACCTTCGGCTGCCGGACGAGTGGCCGCCCATGCATGTGCTGGGAATGCTCGCCGGGTTCATCCTGGCGCTGGCCCTCTGTCGGGCGGTCCTGAACTACGTCTATGGCGTGCAGGTGAACCTCCTGGTCCAGCGGCATATCGTCGTGGACCTCCGCGGCGAGGTCTACGAGAAGCTGCAGCGGCTGAGCTTCCGCTTCTACGACGCCAACACCACGGGCTCGATCATCACCCGCGTGACCAGCGATGTGCAGAACGTGCGCATGTTCGTCGACCAGGTGCTGATCCAGAGCCTGATCATGGTCATCTCGCTCACCGTCTACGTGATCTACATGGCGAGCCTGAGCCCCGGCCTCACGGTCGCCTGCCTGGCAACGACGCCCGTTCTCTGGACCATGGCGGCGGCCTTCTCGCGGCGGATCCAGCCGGAGTACGCGCGCAACCGGACGCTTGTGGAGAAGATGGTGCAGATCCTGAGCGAGAGCATCCAGGGCATGGCGGTGACCAAGGGGTTCGGCCGCGAGGCCGAGAACCGGGCGCAGTTCGACGCGGCAAACGACACGGTCCTCACCCAGCAGCGCAGCATCTTCTGGCGGGTCAGCCTCTTCTCCCCGGCCGTCCAGTTCCTCACCCGGATCAACATGATGGTCCTGCTGGCCTACGGCGGCTGGCTGGTGATCCACGGGCGCCTGCCACTGGGCGCCGGCCTGGTGGTCTTCGCCGGGCTGCTCGACCAGTTCTCCGGGCAGGTGAACAACGTGGCCAACATCGTCAACTCCGTGCAGCAGTCCCTGATCGGCGCGCGCCGGGTCTTCGAGATCCTCGACGCGCCGGTGGAGGTGCGGAGCGCGCCCGACGCCATCCGCCGCCCGCAGCTGGAGGGGGCGGTGCGCTTCGAGAACGTCTCCTTCACCTACCGCGGCCGGTTCGCCGGGCTGGCGGAGGCCCCGGCGGAGCTTTCCGCCGTGACGGCGGCGCAGGCCGAGGACCGGGTGCTCCGCGACATCGAGCTCGAGGTGAAGCCGGGCCAGTGCGTCGCCATCCTCGGCGCGACCGGCGCGGGCAAGAGCGTCCTGATGGGCCTCATCCCGCGGTTCTACGACGTGACCGGCGGGCGGCTGCTCATCGACGGCATCGACGTCCGCCGCCTGCACCTCGACGACCTGCGCCGCAACATCGGGCTCGTCTTCCAGGAGAGCTTCCTCTTCTCCAACACGGTGGCGGCCAACATCGCCTTCGGCCACCCCGCGGCGACGCGGGCGCAGGTCGAGCGCGCCGCGCACGTCGCCGCCGCCCACGACTTCATCATGCGGCTGCCCAAGGGCTATGACACGATCCTGGGCGAGAGCGGCAACAGCCTCTCGGGCGGGCAGCGCCAGCGCCTGGCCATCGCCCGGGCGGTCCTGCTCGAGCCGGCGATCCTCCTGCTGGACGATCCCACGGCCGCCATCGACAGCGAGACCGAGCACGAGATCTTCGAGGCGCTCGACCGCGCGATCGCCGGCCGGACGACGTTCATCGTCGCGCACCGGCTGAGCACGCTGCGCCGCGCCGACCGGATCATCGTCCTGGCCCAGGGTCGCATCGTCCAGCAGGGCACCCATGCCGAGCTGATGCGGGTGCCGGGGCCCTACCTGCACGTCGCCCGGCTCCAGCTGGTGGACGGCCGCGCCCTGCAGCCGCCGGGGGAGGCCTCCGCATGAGCGCGCCCGACCCGATGGTCCTGGTGCACCGCCCGGCGGACGACGAGGACGAGGAGCAGTTCCAGCCGCTGGCCTGGGGCCTGATCCGGCGCCTGTTCACGTACAGCACCCCGGTGCGGGCCAAGGTGCGCCGGCTCACGGTCCTGACCGTCATCCGCTCGATGCAGCTGCCCGGGCTGACGGCCGTGGTCGCCTTCGTCATCCGGGGGCCGATCGCGGGCCACAACCAGGCCGGACTGCTCCTCGGCGTCCTGGGCTATGTCGCCCTGGCGCTGTCGACCGACGGCCTCTTCCATTTCCGCCAGCGCTACGCGCTCGAGATCGGCGAGACCGTGGTCAACGGCCTGCGCGCCGACATCTTCGCGAAGATGCAGCGGCAGCCGATGAGCTTCTTCCACCGGATGAAGCTCGGCCGCATCATCAGCCGGGTGACGAGCGACGTGGAGGCCCTGCGCGCCGCGATGCAGGACGTGCTCTTCATCAGCGTGGTCCAGTTCGGCCAGATGCTCTTCACCGCGGCGGTCATGCTCTGGTGCGACTGGGTCATGTTCCTCGTGGTCCTGGCCATGGCGCCGGTGCTCGCGCTGGTGAACAACCATTTCCGGATGAAGCTGAGCGTGCTCTCCCGCGCCTCGCAGGAGAGCTTCAGCCGGGTGACCGCCACGCTCGCCGAGTCCGTCAACGGCATCCGCGTCACGCAGGGCTTCGTGCGGCAGGACACCAACGCCGGGCTCTTCCGCCGCCTGCTCGCCGACCACTCGGAGTACAATGTCGCGCTGGGCCGCGCCTCCGCGATCCTCAGCCCGCTGCTCGAGCTCAACAGCCAGTTCTTCGTGGCGGTCCTGCTGATGGTCGGCGGCTGGCGCGTCTTCCACGGCGCGATGGCGGTGGGGGACCTGATCGTGTTCTTCCTCCTCGCCAACGTGTTCTTCGCCCCGTTCGCGATCATCGGCAACCAGTACAACCAGGCCCTGATCGCGATGGCCGGGGCCGAGCGCGTCTTCCGGCTGATCGACACCGAGCCGGACTGGGAGGACGCGGCCGACGCCACGGACCTGCCGGACCCGCGTCGGCCCGGCGCCGGCGCGGCCGAGTCCCGCGGGGCCCGGGTCGAGTTTCGCGGGGTCTCCTTCGGCTACGACCCCGCCCAGCCGGTCCTGCACGACCTGGATTTCGCCGTGGCCCCCGGCCAGTCGGTCGCCCTGGTCGGCCACACCGGCAGCGGCAAGAGCTCCATCATCAACCTTGTCACCAAGTTCTACCTGCCGAACCGGGGCGAGGTGCTCGTCGACGGCCGCGAGATCCGGACCCTGACCAGCTCCTCACTGCACCGGCAGATGGGCATCGTGCCGCAGCAGAATTTCCTCTTTGGCGGCACGATCCTCGACAACATCCGGCTCAGCCGCCCGGAGGCGACCGAGGCGGAGGTCCGGGCGGCGGCCGGGCAGCTCGACTGCCTCGACCTCCTCGACGCCCTGCCGCACGGCCTGCGCACGGAGGTGGGGGAGCGCGGCGCCGGCCTCTCGCTGGGCCAGCGGCAGCTGGTCTGCTTCGCGCGGGCGCTGCTGGCCAATCCCCGCATCGTGATCCTCGACGAGGCCACGAGCTCCGTGGACGCGCTGACGGAGGACCGCCTGCAGCGGGCGCTGGCCCTCCTCCTCAGCGGCCGGACCAGCTTCATCGTCGCCCACCGGCTGAGCACCATCCGCCAGGCCGACCAGGTGCTGGTGCTCGACCAGGGCCGCATCATTGAGCGCGGGACCCATCCCGACCTGCTCGCGGCCGGCGGACATTACGCGGCCCTTTACCGGCAGTTTGTGCGGATGGAGGAGGGCTAAAAAAGCTCATTTTTTACTCGGAAACCCCCGTTTTCTCCTCTAGGTTTGGGGTGTTTTCAGGAATAGAGTTCTAAACCCAAATACGATTATGGCTAAAAAATCCGCCCGCAAACCCAACGCTGCATTCATGGCCCCGGTCACCCCGGACGCCGCTCTTTCCGCCGTCGTCGGCTCCAAGCCGCTGCCGCGCACCGAGCTGACGAAGAAGCTCTGGGACTACATCAAGAAGAACGGCCTGCAGGACAAGAAGGACCGCAAGATGATCAATGCCGATGCCGCGCTGAAGGTTGTCTTCGGCGGCCGTGGCAAGGTCAGCATGTTCGAGATGACGAAGCTCGTCTCGGGCCACGTCTCCTCCAAGTAAGGCCCCGCTTTTTTTCGAAACCGCCGCGAGTTCGCTCGCGGCGGTTTTTTTGTGCGGGGATTTCTAGGTTGAAATCCCGGCCCGACCGGCGGAGCGTGGACGGTTATGCAGCTGCAACCCCGTTTTTCCCGGTTGGCCATGATCGCCCTGGTGGCGTCGCTGGCCGGCTGCGCCGTGCCGATGACCAGCTCGAACACCTACGAGGTGCCTCTCGCCAACGGCGAGAAGATGCAGATGTCCGTCGTGAACGGGGGCATTGGCAAATTGAGCGCCGGCGGGATTCACATCGTGCAGAACGAGCTGAACCCGATGGCCGACAAGAAGCATGTCGCCTTTGTCTTCGAGATCGCGGTGAAGGAGGGCCTCGTCCCCAAGCACATCACAATCGAGGACATGACCGAGGACCCCGTGCGGGTGCTGGTGGACGATCCCGCCCCGCGCCTGGCCAACGGCCATTGGAAATTCACGACCCCGGCCCTGGATCCCAAGCAGCCCGGGACCGAGTGGATCATCCAGCTCGACGACACGATCCGCGTCTTTCGCTTCACCGTCACGCTCGGGGACGGCAGCCAGGTGGTCCTGAAGCAGCCAGCGATGTATCCGATCGTCCTCAAGTCGATCATCCGCAAGATGGCCGACATGGACAAGTAGGCGGTCAGGGGTCGCGGCGCGCCCGGGCGATCGCGTGGGCTATGAAGTGGCCCTGGGCGGAGAACCCGCGCGCCCCCCGCTTCCGCGGCGCCGGCAGGTAGGCGCCGCTGCCGTGCAGGACCGTGGAGTTCTCGGTGTCGCGCAGCTCGGTCGGGAAGAACTCGGCGAGGATCCAGCGCCGGAGCGCCGGATCCGCCACGGGAAAGATGACCTCGACCCGCCGAAGGAAGTTGCGGGGCATCCAGTCGCCGCTGCCGGCGAGGACGATCGGCTCGCCGCCGGCGTTCCCGAAGCAGAACACCCGGGCGTGCTCGAGAAACCGGCCGACCAGGCTGCGCACCCGGATGTTCTCGCTCAGGCCCGGGACCCCGGGAACCAGGCAGCAGATGCCGCGGACGATGAGGTCGATCTTCACGCCGGCCTGGGAGGCGGCGTAGAGGGAGTCGATCGTGGTCTTGTCCACCAGCGCGTTCATCTTGGCCAGGATCCGCGCCGGGCGGCCCGCCCGGGCGCTGGCCGCCTCGCGGGCGATCAGCTCATTGATCCGCTGCTGGTAGTTGTACGGCGCGACCAGGAGCTCGCGGAAGGTGAGGGACTGGCCGAAGCCGGTCAGGCTGTTGAAAACCTGCGCGACGTCGCGGGTGATCGCCGTCCGGGTCGTGAAGTAGCTCAGGTCGGTGTAAAGGCGGGCGGTCCGGGGATGGTAGTTGCCGGTGCCGAGGTGGGCGTAGTGCCGCAGCCTCGAGCCTTCGCGGCGGACCACGAGGCAGAGCTTGCAGTGGATCTTGATGCCGACGAGCCCGTAGACCACGTGGACGCCGGCCTCTTCCAGCTGCTTGGCCCACTGGATGTTGTTGGCCTCGTCGAAGCGCGCCTTGAGCTCCACCAGCGCGGTCACCTGCTTGCCGTTCCGCGAGGCCTCCATCAGGGCGCGCACGATCGAGGAGTCGCCGCTGGTGCGGTAGAGGGTCTGCTTGATGGCGAAGACCTGCGGGTCCCGGGCGGCCTCCTCGACGAAGTTCACCACCGGGGTGAAGGCGTCGTAGGGGTGGTGCAGCATCACATCCTGCTCCCGCAGCACCGCGAAGATCCGGGCGGGATCGCGCAGCGGCGAGACGTTGGCCGGGTCGAAGATGGGATACTTGAGGTCCGGCCGGTCGATGTCCGCCAGGCTCTGCAGGCGGAGGAGGTTGAGCGGGCCGTTGAAGCGGAAGACGTACTCGTGCGAGAGCCGAAGGTGGTTGCAGAGGGTGTTGAAGATGCCGTCGTCCACGCCCTCCTCGATCTCGAGGCGCACGGCCTCGTTTCGGCGCAGGTTGCGCAGCTCCTCCTCGATCTTCTTGAGCAGGTTCTCCGCCTCCTCCTCGTCGATGTAGAGGTCGCTGTTGCGGGTGATGCGGAAGGCATGGGCCGAGACGAGCCGGTAGCCGGGGAAGAGCTCGCCCGCGCAGAGCTTGATGATCTCGCTGAGGAAGATGAACCGCTGCGGGCCCGTGCGGGATGGCTCGATCGGCACCAGCCGCGGCAGGATCCGCGGCACCGGCAGGATGGCGACGAGGTGGTCCGCCTCGGGCGCCTCGGGATCGTCGAGCGCGACGATGACATTGAGGGTCTTGTTGCCCAGCTGGGGAAAGGGATGCGACTGGTCGAGCGCCAGGGGTGTCAGCACCGGATGGACCTGCTCCCGGAAATACGAGCGCACCCAGTTCAGCTCGGAATCGGAGAGGTCACTGGCGGACCGGAACTCGATGCCCTCGGTGGCCAGCGCGGGCAGGAGGGATCCCTGCCAGCAGCGGTACTGCTCGTCGATCAGCGAGGCCACGACCGAATGGATGCGCCGCAGCTGCTCCTGGGGCGCGAGCCCGTCCGGGCCCGGCTCGGTCACGCCCGAGTCCATCTGCTGCATCAGGCCGGCGACGCGGATCTCGAAGAACTCATCCAGGTTGGAGCTGACGATCGCCAGGAAGCGCACCCGTTCCAGCAGCGGGTGCCGCGGGCTCTGGGCCTGCTCCAGAACCCGCCGGTCAAAGGCCAGCCAGCTCAGCTCGCGGTTGAAATAGGCGGCCTTGGATGCCGCCGCGGGCGGACGGGGGGCGGCGGATTTTTTCCGGGGACGGGCGGGCATCGGGAAGAGGGGGAGTGGTGGCGGACCAGGCGGACCCCCTCAGACAGCGGGCCGGGGAAAATGGGTGCATTAAACGCGCAAAACGAGCCATTTATGGTTTTGGGCGAAAATGTAACATGTGGGTGGGCTCGCCTAATTTGACGGGGGGATACCCTCCCTCGTCGTGGGCTGCCAAGGCCCGGATCCGCCGCCAAACCGGCCGCCAAAGGCCGCCGGCCATTCGGCCGGCACGGATTGGCGGCCAAGAGGCGGCGGAGGAGGCAGCAACCTCCTCGGGAGAGTATCCCCCCGTCAAATTAGGCAATCGCCGGTATGTTAGCCTAGGACAGTTTTGATGTTCACGAACTCCCGGATGCCAAAGGAACCGAGCTCCCGGCCGTGGCCGCTTTGCTTGATGCCGCCGAAGGGGAGGGCGGCGTCGGAGCGGACGAAATCGTTGATGAAGACCGCGCCGGCCTCGAGCCGGGCCGCGACGGCCCGGGCGCGGGTCCGGTTGCGGGAAAAGACGGCCGCGCCAAGTCCGTAGATCGAGTCGTTGGCGATCCGGATGGCGGCGGCTTCGTGCGGGACCGAGATCAGGGCAGCAACCGGCCCGAACAGCTCCTCGTCGTAGGCGGGCATGCCCGGCTTGACGCCGGTAAGGAGGGTCGGGGCGTAGAAGAAGCCACGCCCGGGGAGGGGATGGCCGCCCATGACCAGGCGGGCGCCGGCCTTCACGCTGGCGCGCACCTGGGCATGCAGCTTGTCGCGGAGGTCGCGGCGGGCCACGGGCCCCACGTCGGTCCTGGGATCGAGCGGGTCGCCCACGCGGCGCGCCGCCAGGCGGGTGGCGAACTTCCGCTCGAACTCGCGCCGGACGGAGGCGACGACGATGAAGCGCTTCGCGCAGACGCAGCTCTGGCCGCTATTGATCAGCCGGGAGGCGGCGCAGACCTCGGCGGCCACGTCGAGGTTGGCGTCCGCGAGGATCAGGTAGGCGTCGCTGCCGCCGAGCTCGAACACGCCCTTCTTCATCACGCTGCCGGCGGTGGCGGCGACCTTCCGGCCGGCGCCCGTGCTGCCGGTGAGGGTGACCGCGTGCACCCGCGGATCGGCGATGACCGCGGCGATCGCCTCATTGGGCAGGAGCGAAATTTGGAAGACGGCTCCCGGCCCGTGCCGGCCGCCGGCGTCGGCAAAGAGCTTGGCGACGGCGTGCGCGCAGCCGGTGACATTGGCCGCATGCTTGAGGACGAAGGTATTGCCCGCCATCAGGACCGGCGCCGCCGAGCGGACGGCCTGCCAGACGGGGAAATTCCAGGGCATGATGGCGAGGACGGTCCCGAGCGGCTGAAAGAGAACCCGCGCGCCCTTGGGCGCGTTCAGCGGGATTTCGGGCGAGAGGTAGCGCGCGCCATAGCGGGCGTAGTATTCGCAGGTCACCGCGCTTTTCTCGATCTCCGCCCGGGCCTGCGCCAGCGGCTTGCCCATTTCCTCCGTGATCAGCCGGGCGAGCGCCGGGGCGCGCCGGCGCAAGAGGCGGGCCACGATTCGGAGATAGCCGGCGCGTTCCTCGAGAGACCAGTCCCGCCAGCGGCGAAAGGCGGCGTCAGCGCGTCCCAGAATTCGGTCGGTTTCCCGGG
>CAZKAH010000016.1:11956-56705 GCA_964550715.1 uncultured Opitutaceae bacterium | reverse complement strand
ACGAGGCGCCCCGGATGGGGACGAACAGCGTCGCCCAGATCTCGCTCGAGGCGATCGAGGTCGTGGCGATGTGCTCCGACCAGCTGCCCAGCGAGGTGCCGAAGGCGGTCCCGGGCCCGGCCGACCGGATGCGGGTCCGCCGGCCTGGTGGGTCGGCCGGCGACACGCGCACGCCCGGGCAGTAGGCGGGCGGGGCCGGCGGGGCGCACTTTAGTGTGCGCTTTCCGCCGGGGTTGGGTGTTATAGGGCGGAATCCCCCATGAATGATGACGCCGACCTGCTGCGACGTTACGCGGAAGACCGCTCCGAGGCGGCCTTCACCGCCTGGGTGCAGCGGCATTTCGACCTGGTCTATTCCGCGGCGCTGCGCCGCCTGTGGGGCGATCATCACCGGGCCCGCGACGTCGCGCAGATGGTCTTTGTGGACGCGGCGCGCAAGGCCGGGAGCCTGTGCCGCCATCCCTCGCTGGTCGGCTGGCTCTACACCAGCACCCATTTCGCCGCCCAAAAACTGATCCGGTCCGAGTCCCGGCGCCAAATCCGGGAAGAAGCCGCCCACGCCATGCAGAGCATTTCCTCCTCCCCGGATCCGGCCCCGGCCTGGGCGGACCTTCGCCCCTTGCTCGATGCCGAGATGCTCGCGCTCGGCTCGGCGGACCGGACGGCGATCCTCCTGCGGTATTTTGAACAGAGGCCCCTGGCCGAGGTGGGGTCCCAGCTGGGCTTGAGCGAGAACGCCGCCCGGATGCGGGTGGACCGGGCCCTGGCGAAGCTGCGCCGGCGCCTGGCCCGTCACGGCGTCACCTCGACCGCCGCGGCGCTGGGCGCGGCCCTGGCCGGCAACGCGGTGATGGCGTCCCCGGCCGGATTGAGCGCCGCCGTGGCGGGGAGTTCCCTGGTGGAGGTCGCCGCCCTGGCGGCGGCCGGAGCGGCCGGAGCGGGGGCCGCCGTGCAGCTTATGGCAAGCAAACTAACAATCGGGGTCGTGGCCGCCTCCAGCCTGCTCGCGCTGGGCTCGGGCGTGTATTACGAGGCGCAGGCGCGCGCCGCGCGGCAGTCGGGCCAATTGCTGGGCCGCGAAGCGGCCCAGTTTGAGGCCGGGCTGCGGGCCCTTCCCGCCCGGCAGGCGGGCGAGGAGGAGCGGATTGCCGCCATGAAGGCCGCGCGGGAACGTCCGCCGGTGCCGCGGCCGGAGGAGCCGCCCGAGAAGCCGGCCCCGGTGGCCGCGGATGCGCTCAACCGGGAGATCGCCGAGAACCCGAAGCTGCGGCAGGCGCTGGGGCAGGATTTTTTGGCGCGATATCGGCTGAAATATGCCCCGCTGGCCAAGGCGATGGGGCTCTCCGACGCGCAATTGGGGCAGTTGTCGGTGGGTGATCTCAGGATGCGCGCGGATCTCTTCGACCTGGAGCAGGCGGCGCGACTGATGGGCCTGGATCCCGCCACCAACGGCAGTCTCGGCGGGCTGGAACAGCGGGTCCGGGATGCGCATACGGAGGCCGTTCGCGCCATGATCGGGGAGGACGGCATGCGGCAATTTCAGGAATACGACCGCTCCTATGCCGTCCGCGACATCGCCAACCAGGTGGCCGCCGCGACCTTTTACAGCACGACGCCGCTGACCTCCGGCCAGGCCGACGTGCTCACCCGGCTGCTGGCCAGCAGCAATCCCACCTTTCAGCGGGGTGGAGAGGCCGATCTGGACACCGTCGACTGGGATGGCGCCCTGGCGCAGGCCGCGGGCGTCCTGCCGCCCGGCCAGGTGGCGGCGCTGCGCGCCGTGCGCGCGCAGCTGGACCTTCGGCGCCTGGCCGACGCCGCGCGGGCCGGGAAGGGGGACGAGCCATGATCCGGCCCGCGTGGCAGATCGGCTTGGCGGCCGCGGCCCTGCTCGCGGCGCTGGACTTTGCGGCGCGCGAACGGCGCGAGGCGGCGACCGAGCGGGCGGCGGAGCACGCGATCGAGGTGCGGCGCACCGACCTGGAGGCGCGGTTCCGGGCGGCGCAGCGCGACCTGCAGCAGGCCCAACGCAGCCGATCGGATCTGCAGCGGGCGGCCGACGCTCCGGGCCTGTCCCAGCTGGCGGCCGCGGCGGCCTCGCCGGCGGCTGCCACGCAAAGTCGCCAGGGCTGGTTCGCGGCCCATCCGGAAATCCGCGGCCGTTATCTCAAGGCCTATCGCGAGGGACTGGGCACGAGCTGGGGTCTGCTCTTCCACGCCCTGAACCTGTCGGCGGACCAGGTGGAGCAGCTCAAGGATCTCCTGGTTCGCCGCGAGGACAACGACATCACGGTGGTGGCGGCGGCCAACGCCCGCGGCGTCCCGGAATCCGACCCCGCCATCCAGGCCCTGGACGACCGGCTCTCCTCGGAGAATTCCGCGGCGATCCGCGCCCTCCTGGGCAAGCCCGCCTATGCGGAGTTCCGCGACTTCATGCACGCGCAGGCGGTCATTCCCCTCGTGGACGAGCTGGCGGGCAGGGTGTCCAGCGCCGACGAGCCCCTCACGGCCGACCAGGCCCTGAATCTCACGCGGGCGCTGGCGGACAGCAGCCAGAAAAAGCCGTCGGGCAAGGTCCTGGAGGACACGCTCAACTGGGACCAGGCCATCGTCCGGGCCCAGGCGATCCTGTCGCCCTCCCAGCTCATGACCCTGTCCGTCATGCGGCAGACAACGCAGGCCAGGCAGCAAATCAGCCAGATGTATCGCGCGATAACGACGCCGGCCCCGTGACCGGCCGGAGACCTAGCGCTGGATCTTCCCCACGTCGGACTTCTCCATGAAGTAGATGCTGCCGACCTCGGGATTGGCCGCGAGGTGGCCGCTCTGGAGGAGCCGGAGCATCTCCGCGCCCGCGAGGAGCGTGGGGCCGTAGCCGTGGGCCGCGAGGGGGCTCGTGGGCCGGAAATAGTAGTACGGCAGGTCGAGCGCGAAGTTCGACCCGACGCAGGTTCCCTCCACCTGGCCCTGGGCGTTGACCTTGCCGGCGACGGCATTCCAGCCGGTCTGGGCGATGGTCCCGAGGGCCGGGCTGATCCAGCCCTGGTCGATCGCGTGGGCGATGCTGTAGACGAACATCGCGGAGGCGGAGGTCTCGAGATAGGAGTCGGGGCGGTCGAGGAGCTGGTGCCAGAGGCCGGCCCCCGACTGCAGCGAGGCGACGCCGCGGATATGGGCGCGCAGGAGGGCGAGGACGGGCCCGCGGCCCGGGTGGTCGGCGGGCAGGACGTCGAGCAGCTCGCACAGCGCCATCATGCACCACCCGTTGGCCCGCGCCCAGTGGACATCCAGGCTGTCGGGATTGCTGGAGATCCAGCCGTGGCGGAAGATGCCCTTGGCCGGCTCGAAGAGCCGCTGGGAAATCTGCAGGACCTGCCGGACGGCATCGTCGGTGTACCGGCGGTCGCCCGTCAGTTTCCCCATCTGGGCCAGGGCCGGGACGCTCATGTACATGTCGTCGGCCCAGACGGATTCCGGCACCGGCCAGTGCCGGGCCAGCGTGCCGTCGGGCAGCCGGAACTGGCCGCTGCCAAGGTAGGCCGCGGCCGTGTCGATGACGGCCTGCAGGTCCGGGCCGACGCCGGCGCGGCGCGCCTTGATCAGGGCGGCGTCCATGGCGCCGATGTCGTCAAGCCGCTGGGGGGCGAGCAGCCCGCGCAGGGGGTTGCGAAACGGCGGGCCGCTGCCCGCGGGCAGCGCCCGGAATAGGGGGAGGGCGCGGCCGATGAGGGCGAACCGCCTCGCGACAAAGTCGCTGAAGCGCGCGTCGCCGGTCGCCTCGGCGGCCGAGAGCATGCCGGCATAGGCGACGCCCCACTCATAGCTCGCGATCTGGAAGGGATGGCCGGGGTCGCGCTCCAGGCCGGCGTTCGGGTTGGGCGTGCTGAAGTCAGTGATCTCCTGCTGGGTCTGGCGGTCGACCAGCCGCGCAGGGGTGGCGGAGTCGACGTAGGCGCGCACCCGCTCCAGGACCGCGGTGATCTCCGCGGAGGTGGGCTGGTGGGCGATCGGAACGTAGGCGGGGTCGGCCGAGGCCGGCGCGCCGGTCAGGCCCGAGGGGGTTCCGGGAGGGGCGGGCTGCGCCAGGGCGCCGGCGGCCAGGAGGGACGAGGTCAGAAGACAGAGCGGAAGGGCAAGGGAAGGGCGCATAAGGGGGGGCGAAGGGGGTAGAACGAGTCTGACGCGTGCCGAGGGTCCGGCGTCACGGGTTATCTCTGCCTGACAGTCAACTAAGGCCGGCCGCTCCCTATCGCTTGATGAACTTCAGCAACCAGACGAAGATCAGGGCGCCGACGACGGCGACGATCAGCTGCGCCGGGAGGCCGTAGGCGCCGAAGCCGAGGAGCCGGAAGAGCCAGCCCCCGAGGAACGCCCCGATGATGCCGACGATGACGTTGCCGACCGCCCCAAAGCCGGTCCCCTTGGTCAGGAGACCGCAGATCCAGCCGGCCAGGGCGCCGAGCAGGAGATAAGTGACGACGGCGCCGGGGCTCATGGGGCGGGCGCCGGGGCCAGGAAATGGATCTTGGCGACCATCTCCTGCAGCTTCTCGCGGAGGCGGACATCCTCCTCCGCCTGGGTCAGCGTGTAGGCGGTGCCCTCGGTGATGCGTTCGGCGAGCTCCGTGCTGATCACGTAGACGAAGCCGTTCTTCACGAAGATCATGTTGCCCCGCTTCGCCGCGGGCGGCTTCCGGGCGGGATCGATCGCGGCCACCTTGCCGGCGAACATCGAGCCGCCCGGCAGCAGGGTGTAGACGACCAGCGCGCCGTCCAGGAGGTTGGGATAGAAGATCCCCGTGCTTTCCACCCGGACCCCCGGGAACGCCCGGCGGAAATCCGGCAGCACGTACTGGCTGAAGAAGCCCTGCAGGTATTCCTTGGGCGGGTGGATCGAGGCTTCCCAGCGCTGCGAGGTGTCCATCCGGAAGGCCGCTATGATGTAGAGGATGTTGTAGTCGTCCTGGAAGGTGACGACGTTGTCCGTGTCCGAGACGATGCCGCCGGTCTCCGGCCGGACGGGAACCTCGACCTTGTAGGCGCCCGTCGGCGCAAAATAGGTGCTGCCCTCGAGGTGCCCGACGAGGCTTCGCCCCGCCGGCTGGGCCCGGCCCGCGGCCAGGGTCGCCAGGAGGACGAGGAGCAGGGGGGCGGAACGCGGCATGGGAAAGGGGGAAATGAAGAGGGAGCGGCGGCCGCCTTTCAAGCCGCGGATGCGGCCTTCAGATCTGCTGCCAGAGCCGGACGGGGATGGCCTCGGGCCGCGTCTGGGATGAGTAGCCCCCTGCGCGCAGATGTTCCAGGAACGCGGCCCCCTGGTCCGGCAGGCGTTCCCGCAGGAGCGCCCCGATCTGCTTGCGCCGCTGCTGGAAGCAGCCGCGGATCAGGAGCCGCTGGGCCGGCGTGAAAACGAAGGGCCGGGGCTTGCGCACGAGGTGCAACAGCCGCGATTCGATATCGGGCCGGGGGTGGAAGCAGGCTGCCGCGACCTTGTGCCCGGGGGCGACGTCGTACGCTGCCTGGAGGAAGATGGAGATCCCCCCGAAGGACTTGCCGCCGGGCTCGGCGGCGTAGCGCTCGGCCGCCTCCTGCTGCAGCATGAGGACGAGCCGGGCGGGGAGGGGGCCCGAGAGGACGGCGTCGAGCCAGGGGGTGGCGATCGCGTAGGGCAGGTTGGCGACGACCTTGAAATCACCCGCCGGGGACAGCCCCGCCAGCGGATGCTCGACCGCGTCGCCGAGCAGCAGATGCAGGGCCGAGGGGAACTGGGCGCCGAGGGTGGCGGCGAGGTGGTCGTGGAGGATCCGGTCCATCTCGACGGCCCAGACGGCGGCGCCGGCCTCCAGCAGGGCCGAGGTGAGCGTGCCCAGGCCCGGTCCCACCTCGACGACCGTGTCGCCCGCGGCCACTGCGGCGAGGGCGAGCGACTTGCGGACGATGTTGCCGTCGACGAGAAAATTCTGCCCGAGGCGGTGCACCGGCTGGTGCCCCAGCCGGGCCAGGAGCTCGCGGGTGGCCGTGGGGGAGAGAGGCACGGTGAAAGGCGAAGGGCGAAAGGCGAGTGCCTGGGCGCTCCGGATTGCCAGGGGTCAGCCCCTGAAATCCCGGATGAGCGCTGCCGGGTCGGCGGCCTTCATCAGGGTTTCACCCACCAGGATCGCGTGGGCGCCGGCGGCGCGGAGGCGCGCGGCGTCGGCCCCGGTGCGAATCCCGCTCTCGCCGACTGCGGTCGTGCCGGCGGGCAGGCGCGGGATCAGCCGCTCGCTGAGCGCGAGGTCGGTCTGGAAGATCGCCAGGTCGCGGTTGTTGACGCCGATCAGCAGGGCTCCGTGGGCGACCGCCCTCTCCAAGTCGGCCTCGTCATGGATTTCGAAGAGGGCGTCGAGGCCGGCGGCCCGGGCCGCGCCGTGGAGCGCGCGGATCTCCTCGTCGTCGGGGAGCGCCCGGACGATGATCAGGATGGCGCCGGCTCCCGCCGCGCGCGCCTCGGCGACCTGGACCGGGTGGACCATGAAATCCTTGCGCAGGCAGGGAATCGCGCCGGCGACCCCGGCCACTGCGCCCTCGAGATCGGCGAGCTCGCCGCCAAAGTACTTCGCATCCGTGAGGACCGAAAGCGCGTCCGCGCCGGCGGCCCGGTAGCGGCGGGCCTGCTCGGGGGCGGAGGCCCCGGGCCGGATCTCCCCGGCGGAGGGCGAGCGGCGCTTGATCTCGGCGATCACGGCGAGGCGGCCGTCCGGCCGGCGCAGCGCGGCGGCGAAGGAGGGCGGGCGCGGCAGCGCGGCGGCGAGCCGGGCCAGCTCGGCCTCGGACACGGCCCGCAGGCGCGGGGCGATCTCGCGCCGCTTCCAGGCCATGATCTCGGTCAGCTTGTCCATGCCACCATGGAAAAGCCGAAAGCGGGCAGCGGAAAGCAAAATTGGGGGCGGCGCAAAATGTATAATGTTGCCGGTCCCCGCCCCCCCCTCTGTGCTCGGGGGAATGAGCGCCATCGACGACCTGCGAGCCACCATGGTCCGGCTGCGCGCCGAATGCCCCTGGGACCGGGAGCAGACCCACCAGAGCCTGGCCCGCTGCCTGATCGACGAGTGCAGCGAGCTCCTGGAGACGATCGACCGGCTCGACCTGCCGCACATGCGCGAGGAACTGGGCGACGTCCTGATCCAGGTCGTCTTCCACGCCCTCCTCGCCCAGGAGGCCGGGAAATTCGACTTCGACGACGTGGCGCGGGACATCAACGAGAAGCTGATCCGGCGCCACCCGCACGTTTTCGGCGCCTCCCGGGCGGCCACGACCGAGCAGGTTCTGGCGCAGTGGGACCAGATCAAGGCGGCCGAGAAGGCCCGCGCCGGCGCGCCCGCCGCCCCGGCCCTCTTCAAGGACCTGCCGCCGCGGCTGCCGGCCCTGATGTTTGCGGAGGCGATCTGGAGGCAGATCGAGAAGAAGGGGCTGCCGGCCGAGGGCGCGGTGGACGTGGCGCAGGTCCGCGCGCTCGGGCCCCGGCTCACCGACGCCTCCCTGGGGCGGATGCTCTTCGAGCTGGCGGCGGCGGCCCGCGCCCAGGGCCTGGACCCGGAGGGTGCGCTGCGGCGGCATGCCGAGGCCGTCCGCCAGGCCGTGGCGGAGAAGGCGGCCGCGCCCGGCGCGGCCTAGGATATCCCCCGTGCGCGCCCCGCCCGCCGACGCCGATGCCGGGGTCCCCGCGACCGTGCTGGCCGACTGGTGGGAGCCGTTCGCCGCCTACCTCGCCCTGGAGCGGCGCTGCTCCGCCTACACGGTGCGCAACTACCGGCAGGCCTTCGTGGATTTTTACATCTGGCTGGCCGCGGCGGGCCGCTGGGAGGGCGGGCTCGACGCCTTGGGGCCGCGGGACGCGCGGGACTTCGCGATCGAGGCGCAGCGCCGCTACGACCGGCGGACGTTGCACAACCGGGTTTCGGGCCTGCGGACCTTCTGCAAGTTCTGGCGGCGCAAGGGACGGATCCACGGCAACCCCCTGGCAGGCCTGGCCCTGCCGAAGCTGGAGCGCCGGCTGCCAAAATTCCTGACCGAGGAGCAGATGAAGCTCCTCCTCACCGGCCCGCAGCGGCTGCTGGAGAACCGGACCCTCGACGCCTTCACCGCATGGCGCGACCGGCTGGCGCTCGAGCTCCTCTACGGCGGCGGGCTGCGCGTCAGCGAGCTGACCGGGCTTACCTACGGTGCGATCGACCGGGCGTCCGGGGTGGCGCGGGTCAAGGGCAAGGGCGGCAAGGAGCGCCTGTGCCCGCTGGGCCGGGTGGCCACCGCGGTCCTCGCGAAGTTCAGCGGCGAGTTCGCGCCGGGGACCGGGCCCGGCGATCCGGTCCTGGCCACGCCGGCGGGCCGGCCGCTGGGGCCCCGCAGCGTGCAGCTGATGCTCAAGCGCTACCTCGCCCTGGCCGGGCTGCCGCACGACCTGACGCCGCACAAGCTGCGGCACGCCTACGCGACGCACCTCCTGAACGCCGGGGCCGACCTGCGGCTGGTCCAGGAACTCCTGGGGCATGCCCAGCTTTCCACGACGCAGGTCTACACCCACGTGAGCGTGGCGCGGCTGAAGGACGTCTACGACCGCGCCCACCCGCGCGCCTGAACGGCCGCCCGGCCGGGGTCAGCTGTCGAAGAAGGCCAGGAGCCGGATGACGGCGAGCGTGAGGGCCAGCAGGCCGACGCCGATCCAGGCGTGGGTCCAGGAAGCCGGCGTCAGGAGGACGAGGAGCATGTATCCGCAGAGGGATACGACGAGGAGGCAGAGCGAGCAGGCGCCGCGGCTGCCGGGCAGGCGGCGGGCGAGAAAGAAGGCCGCGACGGCCAGGACGAGCGACGAGAGGAAGCCGCCGGCGGCGATCCAGTCCAGCCGCTCGTTCGCCGCGGTGACGGGGGCGACCTGCGCGTTGTAGAGCCACCAGTCCGGGGACTGGGGCCCGCGCAGGCCCAGGGCCGGCAGCTGCTGCGGCCCGGCGACCAGGGCCTGGAGGACCGTCAGCCGGACCTCCGGGGTGCCGTCGGCGGAGTGGCGCCCGGCCGAGAGGGCCTCGACGACGTCCATGCCCTGCTCGACCCGGCCAAAGATCGTGTAGGTGTCGCCCGGCTTGTCCAGGAACGGGGCGTCCTTGCGGAGGATGAGGAAGGAGGTGAGGGCCGTGTCCGGCCGGCCCGGCTCGCGCGCGAGGCTCAGCGCGCCGCGGACATGCCGCAGGGGGCCCCATTCGGCGCGGAGGGGATGGATGAGCGACTGCTGGATGAAGGTCAGGGGCAGGATCCGGTTCCGGGCGTCGGCCAGCTGCAGGTAGTAGCCCGAGGGATCGACGTGGAAGAAGTGGGTCGTGTCGTAGACGCCGGAGCCCGCCAGGAGGATAATCTGCCGGACGGTCTGCGGGGCGACGTCCGGGTAGAGGGCGATGACGATGTCGCCGCAGATCGTCCGCAGCACGATCCGCTCGGTGGCGAGGCGGTCCGTGGGCCGGGGGACGACGGTGACGACCCGCGGCGGAGGGCCCGGCGCCGGCGCGGGCTCGGCGCGGGCCGCGGCCGGCAGCAGCGCGCAGGCGGCGAGGAGCGCCAGCCGGCGTCGGCGCGGAGGAAGGGCGGCCCGGAGCGTCACGAGGAGCCTCGGGCCGGCGCGGGCGCGGCGGGCGGATGGAGCAGCTCGTGGAGGTTGCCCATGAGCGGGGAGGAAACCGTGGTGCGCTTGAGCTTCCAGATGACCCCGTCGACGAAGAAGTGGTGGATCTGCACGCCGGCGATGAAGACCCCGGTCGTGAACGGGAGGGGCAGGCGCATCCCCTTCGAGAGCCACTGCGGGAGGAAGAAGAAGAGCAGGGCGCCCCCGGCGATGTTGAGCACGTACCAGCGGGTGCTCTCCACGAGCACGAAGCGCCGGGAGGGCGTGATGTCGTGGCGGTCGCGCTGCTCCTTCAATTGGAGCGACCAGGCGATGAGGAGATATTGCAGGCTGTGGAAGAAGGGCACGAACTCGATGAAGGAGGGCCAGAGCCAGCCGCCGGCGAACCAGAGGTACTGGGCGGCGGCGGGGACGAGGAGCACGACGGGAAGGAGGCGCCCGGCCCGCCGGCACCAGAGGACGAAGCAGGCCACGAGCCCGGCGGAGGTCGCGACCGTCAGGACCCCGGCCACCGGCAGGAACCACGCGGGCAGGCCGAAGCTCATGTAGTGGATCCCGTAGTACTCCAGCGTCTCGGGCTTGACCTCCGAGCGGACGAGGAGGGTGAAGAGCGTGCTGTACACCATGGAAACCAGCACGCGGCGCTCCCACGGCCGGACCTGGACTCCCGAGCGCCGGAGATAGATCAGCGTGACCCCGATCGTCTGCGCGCAGAAATGGTAGGGCGACCAGATGAGGAAGAGCTTGATGAAGTAGGGCGCGAGCACCTGGGGGGACCAGAGCGCGGCCGCGACCACGGCCAGGATGACCCACGGGATGAAGAGCGCCGTCAGGGGGTATTGGCGGATGTTTTCCCAGCTGCGGTAGAGGCGGAAATTGGTGGCCGAGAAATGCGGCCAGTTGACGACCCAGGAGAGCTGGGCTGCGGCCAGGATGATGGCATCGGTCCGCTGGGGCCGGCGGAAGACGACGACGAGCAGGAAGACGATGATCGAAAGTCCGCCCGCGAGCGCGAAATCGACCGCCGGATTGACGAAATAGGCCGAGGTCGCCGCGCGGGGCGCCGGGGGGGTCTGGGCCGCCGCTTGCATTCTAAAAGATTCGCCGGGCCGGCGCGGGCAGGTCAACTGGTTAACCGCCGGATCGCGCCGGAAACCCTGGGTATTATTACCTAGCCCATCTCGCAAAGGCCCTGCCGGCAGGCCGGGGCCTTCTCCTCATTTTTCACATCCGGCGCGTATTGCATAGCTTCCTGACGAAAACCCCGCATGAAAAGTTGCCACCTTCTCCGCGCATGCCCCCTTCCGCCCTGCCGCGCCCGAACCCCCGGTGCCGGGTCGTGATCATCGATGACCACGTCGCCGTCGTGGAGATGATCCGGCAGGTCGTCGAGTCGGCGGGCTTCCAGGTCGTGGGCGTGGCCGCCGAGGTCGGGGCCGCGCTCGAGCTTTGCCGGCGGGAGCAGCCCGACCTGATCATCCTCGACCTCGCGATGCCCCCGGCCTCGGGGCTCGCCCTGCTGATCGAGCTGCGGACGGCCTGCGGGCGCTCGCGGATCATGATTTTCTCCGGCAACCTCTCGGCGGCCGCGATCCAGCGCGCCCTCATGTCCGGGGCCCACGGCCTGGTCGAGAAGACGGCCCCGCTCGGCGAATTCCGCGCGGCGCTGCATGCGGTGGGCGCGGGCCGGGTCTACTTCTCGCGGGCCGCCAGCGAGACGGTGCGCGGGCTGGTCAACCTCAAGCCGGCGCGCGCCAGCCGCGCGGTCCGGGTGACGGAGCGGGAGAAGACCGTGCTGCAGGCGGTGGCGCGGGGCCTGAGCTCGAAGGAGATCTCCGTCGAGCTCGGCCTGAGCGTCCACACCGTGGTCAACCACCGCACGCGGCTGATGAAGAAGACGGGCCTGCGCGGGGTGGCGCAGCTTTCGCGCTACGCCGTCCAGCTCGGATTGGTCGAGGACCTGGCGGGGCCCGCCTACGGCCTCTGAATCCTACAGCACCCGGATCGACGCCGCGATCACCTCGCAGGCGCGGTCCACCGCCGCGCCCTCGTGGGCCGTGCTGAGGAAAGCGGTTTCATACGCGCTGGGCGGGAGGTACACGCCCTTTTCCAGGCAGGCCCGGAAGAGCCGGGGAAAGAGCGCGGCGTCCGAGGCGAGCGCCCCGGCATAGTCCCGGACGGGCGTTGCGCTGAAGAAGAGGGAGAACATCGAGCCGACCTGGGGCACCTGCAGGGGCAGGCCCTTGGCGCGGGCCGCCGCCAGCACGGCGTCGCGGATCCTCGCGCCCATGGCGTCGAGCCGCGCGTAGGGATCGGTCTCCTCGATCAGCCGGAGGGCGGCGATGCCCGCGGCGAGGGCGAGCGGGTTCCCGCTCAGCGTGCCGGCCTGGTAGACCGGCCCCAGCGGCGCCAGGCGGTCCATCACGTCGGCCCGGCCGCCGAAGGCACCGACCGGGAGGCCGCCGCCGATCACCTTGCCGAGGCAGGTGAGATCGGGGGTGATCTGCTCCAGCTCCTGCACGCCGCCCCGGGCGAGCCGGAAGCCGGTCATGACCTCGTCGAAGATGAGCAGGGCGCCGGCGGCGGTGCAGGCGGCCCGCACCTGGCGCAGCCAGCCCGGCGCGGCCCGAACCAGCCCGATGTTGCCCATATAGGGCTCGAGGATGACGCCCGCGACGGCCCCCGGGTTCGCCGCGAACGCGGCGTCGAGCGCCGCCGGGTCGTTGAACGGGACGACGATCGTCTCCCGCGCGAAGGCGGCGGGCACGCCGGCGCTGTCGGGATGGCCGTGGGTCAGGGCGCCCGAGCCCGCCTTGACCAGCAGCGAGTCGGAATGGCCGTGGTAGCAGCCCGAGAACTTGATGATCTTGTCGCGGCCGGTGAACCCGCGGGCGAGCCGGACCGCGGACATCGTGGCCTCCGTGCCGCTGTTGCACATCCGCACCTTCGCGATCGAGGGCACGAAGCGGACAATCAGCTCGGCCATCTCGACCTCGAAAGGGTTCGGAGTCCCGAAACTCGTGCCGTTTTCGAGCGCGGCGGCGATCGCCGCCCTGATCCGGGGATGGTTGTGCCCGTGGAGGGCGGGGCCCCAGGTGCAGACAAAGTCCGTCAGCTCCCGGCCGTCCGCGGTCACGAGCGTGGCGCCTTGCGCGCGGGTGACGAAGAACGGCGCGCCGCCGACCGAGCGGAAGGCCCGCACGGGGGAATTGACCCCGCCGGGGATGAGGCGCAGCGCGCGGGCGAAAAGATCGTCGGAGACGGACATGCGGAGAGTCAGCCGACGTACCGCTGGACGATGGGAATCCGGCGGCCGACCCCGAAGGCGAGCGGGGTGATCTTCAGGCCGGGGGCGGCCTGCTTCCGCTTGTACTCGTTGAGGTCGACCTTGCGGATGACGTCGTTCACGACGGCCTCGGCGAAGCCCTGGGCCACGAGGTCGGAGCGGGAGAGCCCCTGCTCGATGTAGCCCTTGAGCACCGCGTCGAGGACGTCGTAGGGCGGCAGGCTGTCCTGGTCGGTCTGGTTGGGCCGGAGCTCGGCGCTCGGCACCTTGTCGATCGTCGACTGCGGGATGGGGGGGGTGCGCCCGGCCCGGCGGGCGTCGGCGTTGATCCAGTTCGCCAGGGCGTACACCTGCGTCTTGTAGACGTCCGAGATGACGGCGAGCCCGCCGCACATGTCCCCGTAGAGGGTGCAGTAGCCGACGGCCATCTCGCTCTTGTTGCCGGTGGAAAGGAGAAGCGAGCCGAACTTGTTCGAGAGCGCCATCATGAGGACGCCGCGGACCCGCGCCTGGATGTTCTCCTCGGTGACGTCGGCCGGCCGGCCGGCGAAGACGGGCGCGAGCGCGCCCTCGGCCGCGGCCACCAGCCCGGCGATCGGGATCGTCTCGCAGCGGATCCCCAGGTTCCTCGCCAGCTGCAGGGCGTCGTCCCGCGAGTGCTGGGAGGAGATGGGGGAGGGCAGCGAGACGCCGGTGACGTTCTCGGGGCCGAAGGCCTCCGCGGCCAGCGCGGCGACGACCGCCGAGTCGATGCCGCCCGAGATGGCCACGAGGCCGCGCCGGAAGCCGCTCTTCACGGCGTAGTCGCGCAGGCCCAGGGCGAGCGCCGCGTAGATGTCGGCCAGCTCGGCCTGGGCGAAGGATGCGGCCAGCTCCGGGGCGTGCCCGGCGTTCTCGGCCGCGCCGAGCGGCACGTCCACCACCCGCAGCTCCTCGGCGAAAGCGGCCAGCCCGGCGAAGACGTGGCCCGCCGGGTCGCTGACGAGCGAGCGGCCGTCGAAGACCAGCTCGTCGTTCCCGCCGACCGCGTTGACGTAGGCGACGGGGCAGTCGAGCTCGAAGGCCGCGTCGGTGACGAGCGTCTGGCGCACGCCGCCCTTCTCGTGGTGCCAGGGGCTGGCCGAGATGTTCACCATGAGGTCGCAGCGCTGGGCGGCCAGCTGCCGCACGGGGCTGAGGCCGTGGTAGAGCTGGCGGGTGCCGATCATCGGATGGGTCCAGATGTCCTCGCAGATCGTGAGCCCGATCCGCCGGCCGGCATGGGTGATCACGGTCGGCTGGGCGGCCGGCTCGAAGTAGCGGTCCTCGTCGAAGACGTCGTAGGTGGGGAGGAGGCACTTGCGGGCGACGGCCGCGACGGCCCCGCGGTGGCAGAAGGCGGCGGCGTTGTAGAACGGCCGGCCCTCGCCGGTGGCGTTGGCCTCGACGGTGCCGACCACGGCGGGCACCTCCCCGACAGCCGCGGCGATCTCCTTCAGTGACTCGGCGATGTCCCGGACGAAATGGCGCTTGAAGAGGAGGTCGCGGGGCGGGTAGCCGCTGGTGATGAGCTCGGGGAAGATGACAAGCTCGGCGCCCTGCGCGACCAGGGCCTGGTAGGCGTCGAGGATCTTCCGGCGGTTGCCGGGCAGGTCGCCGACCGTGGAGTTGAGCTGGGCAAGTCCGAGGCGCATGGGCTGAGGGAAGAGGCAGGGTAGGTATCCGCGCCGATTTGTCACGCCCGGCGGGTCGGGATCTTTTGGGGCCGGTTCGGCCGCCTTGCCAGAGCCTGTCCCTCTCGGTAGGAGCCTGTCCCCAATGAGCTGTTTTCGTTATGAGCCTGTCCCTTCCGGAGGGCCGAAGCCGGTCTTTCGCCAATAGCCTGTCCCTGATGAGCCGTTTTTCGTTAACAACCTGTCCCTTACCGTGAGCCAGGCTTCCGCTCCGCCTCCGGGTAGGCCTTTGGCCCCCCTGATCCTGGCCTCGGCCTCGCCGCGGCGTCATGAGCTCCTGGCGCAGCTCGGCGTGCCGTTCTCCGTGGTGACGGCGGCGGTAACCGAATACGAGGACGGGTCGGCCGACCCGAGGAGCCTCGTGGCCCACAATGCCGCCCTCAAGGCCGACTGGGTTTCGCAGCGCCACCCGGAGGCGATCGTCCTGGGGGCCGACACGACGGTCTTTCTCGGCGGGGAGGTGCTCAACAAGCCCCGGGACGCGGCCGAGGCCCGGGCCATGCTGCGGCGGCTTTCGGGTCGCACGCATACGGTATTCACCGGCCTCGCGGTTCGCCGGGCCCGGGACGGCCTCCGCCGGGAGGCGGAGGCGACGAGCGAGGTGACCTTTCTGCCGCTGGACGAGGCCGGCATCGAGGCCTACCTGGCCCAGGTGCACACCCTGGACAAGGCGGGCGGCTACTCGATCCAGGACCGGGGACACCTCGTGGTTGCGGGCTACCGGGGCTCCTTCAGCAACATCATGGGCCTTCCCCTCGAAACGACGAAACAAATTTTGACCGAGTGCGGTCTGCTGGAGTAGTGTCCCCGCTTCAACCGTCCATGGACGCCCCCGCATGAGCCAAACCTACCTGCCGCCGCCTCCCTCCACCGGGAAGCCGGAGGCTCGGCGGCGGACCCTCATCCCGACGCTTTTCGACGACCCGGAGAAGCGCTCGATCGAGGTCGGCGCGGCGGGGACGATCCTCGTCCACCTGCTGATCCTCCTCTTCGTCGTCCCGGCGCTGATGAAAAGCCACTCCGGCCCCCCCGTGGTCCGCCGGAAGGCACCGCCGCGCCCCTTCAACATCGAGATCGCGCAGGACCTGTTCAAGAAGCCGCCGGCGCCCAAGCCGCCGATGAAGTTCGTCGAGGCCAATCCGAACGCAAACAACAACACCCCGGACCGCACGACCAACTTCGCCGCCCAGAACCAGCAGGTCGCCCAGGAGAAGCCGACGCCCAATGGGAAGAGCGACATGCCGGCCCTGGAGGGCCAGAAGGACATCAAGACGACCCAGATCGTCAGCGGGACGCTGGAGAAGCAGCAGGCCCAGCCGCAGGTGGCGCCGTCCAAGGTCGCGCCGCCGAAGGCGGCGGCGAGCCCGCCCAAGCAGGAGCAGCTGCCACTCGCGGGCACCGACAAGGCGCAGGGCACGAATCCTGACGCCTATGGCACGGCCCGGGCGAAGCAGGACAACAGCGCGAAACCCATCATGGAGAAGGTCGAGGGCGCCAAGGACGTCGCCGCGAACGAGAACGCGACGGGCACGACCACCCAGATCGATCCCCGCCATCCGCAGCCCCGCAAGGTCCTGGCGATCCATTCCCGACCGGCGATCTTCACCGAGAACAAGTTTGGGACGGCCAACATCGGCCCGACCGCGGTGGACGCGCGCTGGAGCAACTATGGCGAGTATCTCCAGCGGCTGATCGAAAGCGTCCAGATCGAGTGGGACCGGATCCTGGAAAGCGGCCGGACCTGGCCGCCGCAGGGGAGCACCGTCTCGGTCAAGTTTCGGCTGGATTCGAAGGGCAAGGTCTCCGAGATCCTCGACGTCAACAGCACCTCCTCCGAGCAGGGCCGTGCCGCCTGCGTGAGCGCCATCACCAACCGCTCGCCCTATGGGGAGTGGACGCCGGACATGATCGCCCTCCTGGGCGACTCCCAGGACATGACGTTCACCTTTTACTATCAGTGAGCGGCCCGGGCGACAGTTTCTGGGCGGCGCTTCCGCTCGGAAACGGTGTGACGGTCCTCACGCGTGACGCCGACGGGGTGGCCGCGCTCTCCAAGCCGGCCGGCGTCCTGTCCCATCCCAACGTGGCGGGGGACGCGCCCCGCGCGCTGCTCCGGGCGCGCTACGACCTGGACGGGGAATTCTACGAGTGGTTCGCGGGCGTGGGCGACGCCCGGAGACTCTGGCTCCTCAACCGGCTGGATTCGGCGACCTCCGGGCTCGTCCTCGTGGCGGCGGACGGCGCGGTGGCCGCGGCGGTCAAGGCCGAGTTCAAGAAGAAGGAGGTGCGCAAGGTCTACCAGGCGCTGGTCTTCGGCGTCCCACGGGAGCCGGTGCAGGAGTGGCGCGACCGCCTGGCGATCGAAAAGCGGCACGGCCAGATCCGGAGCTCCGCCGGGGGGAACGTCCTCGCGGAAAGCCGGATGAAGCTCGTGCGGTCGGGGAGGGGCGAGCCGCGGCTGTCGCTCCTGCGGCTCGAGCCGCGGACCGGCCGGAGCCACCAGCTGCGCGTGCAGTGCGCCAAGCGGGGGCTGCCGATCGTGGGCGACCAGACCTATGGGGAATTCCGGAGGAACCGCGAGTTCGCGAAGCACGCCCGGACGAAGCGGCTTTTCCTCCATTCGCTGGAGACGACCTTTTCCTACACCCACGCCGGGGTCTCCCGCGAGTTCAGCGCCACGGCGCCGCTGCCGCCCGAGTTCGAGGCTTTCCTATAGGAGGTCCAGCTGCGCGTCGTCCGACGGCGGTAGCACGGTGATCTTTTTCTTTGGCCGGGCCTGGGGCGCGGGCACGGCGACGGCGGCCTCCTCGCCCTCGAGCTGCGCGAGAATCGTCCGCGCCCGGTCGATCACGGAGAGCGGGAGCCCCGCCAGCCGCGCCACCTGGATCCCGTAGCTGCGGTCGGCGGCGCCGGGGACGACCCGGCGGACGAAGACGATCTCCTCGTTCCACTCCTTCACGCTGACCGAGAAGTTGCGCAGGCGCGGCAGGTGCCTCGAGAGCTGCGTCAATTCCTGGTAGTGGGTGGCGAAGAGCGTGCGCGGCCCGCGCTCCGGGCCGCGGTGCAGGTGCTCGACGACCGCCCAGGCGATGCTCAGCCCGTCATAGGTCGAGGTGCCGCGGCCGATCTCGTCGAGGATGATGAGCGAGCGGTCGGTGGCGTTGTTGAGGATATTGGCGGTCTCGTTCATCTCGACCATGAAAGTCGAGTTCCCGCGCGCGAGGTCGTCGCTCGCGCCGACGCGGGAAAAGATCCGGTCGACGAGGCCGATCCGGCACGCCCGCGCCGGCACCCAGCAGCCGATCTGCGCGAGGAGCGTGATGAGCGCGACCTGGCGGATGTAGGTGGACTTGCCCGCCATGTTGGGCCCGGTGATGAGCGCGATCTGGGCGTCGTCGGAGGCGAGCTGGACATCGTTCGGGACGAAGGCCTGGGCGCCGCCGAGCCGGGCCTCGGGGGCCTGCAGCATCTGCTCGACGACGGGGTGGCGGCCGTCGGTGATCTCGAGGCCGTCGCCCTCGTCCAGGTCCGGCCGGCAATAGTTGCTTTCCCGCGCGAGGGCCGCCCAGCCCGCCAGGACGTCGAGCTCGGCCAGGGCCTCGGCCGCCGCGGCCAGGCCGCCGGCCTCCGCCAGCGCCGCCGCCACCAGTTCCTGGAAGAGGTCCCGCTCGCGGGCCAGCGCGTTCTCCTCGGCGTGGAAGATCTCCTTTTCCTTCAGCCGGAGCGCCTCGGTGATGTAGCGCTCGCCGCCGACCGTGGTCTGCCGGCGGATGTAGTCGGCGGGCACGAGATGGAGGTTGGCCTTGGTGACCTCGAGGTAATAGCCGAAATTGCCCGTGAACTTGACCTTGAGGCTGCGGATGCCGGTCCGCTCCTGCTCGGCGCGTTCGAGCTCGGAGAGCCAGGTCTTGTTGCCGGAGGTGAGGCCGCGGAGCCGGTCGAGCTCGGCGTCGTGGCCCGCCCGGATCAGCCCGCCCTCCGCGACGTCGGTTGGGAGCTCGTCGGCCAGGGCCGTGGCGAGGAGGTCCTTCAGCGCGGGGAACTCCCCCAGGCGGCCGGCGAGCGCCGCGACGAGCGAGCCGGCGCCAAAGGCGCCGAGCTCGGCGCGGATCTCGGGCAGCTGGGCGAGGGTGTCGCGGATCCCGCCGAGTTCGCGGGGATTGCGCAGGCGGTTCTGCAGCCGGCCGAGGATGCGGGGGATGTCGCGGACCTGGCCCAGCCGCTCGCGGGCCGCCGCGAGCCGGGTGGGCTGGGCGGCAAGCTCGCCGACCAGGGCCTGGCGGCGGCGGATCTCGGGCAGGTCCAGGACGGGCGCCGCCATCCAGCGCTCGAGGAGACGCCGGCCGGCGGCCGAGGCCGTGCGGTCGACGGCGGCGAGGAGCGAGCCCTCGCGGGCGCCGCGGCTGGAGGCGAAGATCTCCAGGTTGCGCAGGGTGGCCGGGTCGAGGAGGAGGGTCCGGGCGCTGCGGTACTCCTGCAGGCCGCGGAGGTTCTCCGGCTTGGCGCAGAGGTTCTCGGCGGCGTAGTGCACGAGGGCGCCGGCGGGCCCGAGGCCGGGATGGTCGTGCGCCAGACCGAAGCCCTGGAGGTTCAGGACCCCGAGGGCGTCGATGACCGTTCTCGCGCCCGTCGCCGTCTCAAAATGATAGGCCGCGAGCTCGGAGGTGGTCGGCCGCGCGCAGAAGCCGTGGAGCGCGTGCCGGGCCGTATCCTCATGGGGTGCGGCCTGCCAGCGGGCTAGCTCGCCCTCGGGGACGAGGAGCTCCGCGGGATTGAGCGCGGCCAGGATCGGCAGCAGATTCTCGATCCGGGCGTCCGTCGCCACCTTGAATTCGCCGGTCGAGAGGTCGAGCCAGGCGGCGTGGAGGCCCCGGGCGTCGAGGGTGAGGGCGGCGAGGTACTGGTTCCGGCCGGCCTCGAGCTGGCTGGAGGCAAGGAGGGTGCCGGGGCTCAGGATCCGGGTCAGCTGGCGCCTGACCAGCTTGCCGGGCCTGGCCGCCTCCTGCTGGTCGCAGAGGGCGACCTTCTTGCCGGCGGCGAGCAGCTTCTGCACGTAGTTGTCGACGGCATGGTAGGGCAGGCCGGCCATCGGCTGGCCATGGCGCTGGGTCAGGGTGAGCCCGATCAGCCGGGAGGCGATCTCGGCGTCCTCGAAGAAGAGCTCGTAGAAGTCGCCGAGGCGGAAGAGCAGCAGGGCGTCCTTTGGCAGGCCGCGCTTCACCTCGAAGTACTGCTGCATCATCGGGGTGAGGGTCGCTTCGGCCATACGGGAAGCAGGAGTCAGGAGCCGGCAGTCCGGAGGATCAAGTCAGGAGTCGGGAAGACGGGACTGGGGTGGTGACTCAATTTTGCAGGAGGGGGCCTTCGCGGCGGAGCTGCGCAAACCCAATCCGGTCGCCAATCCGGCCTCCCGAAAAGCGGAGGTCGGCCAAGAGGCGACCGATGAGCTCCGCAAACGCCGCGAAGGCCCCCTCCTGCAAAATTGAGTTCCAGCTCGGGATTGCGGTAGAATCGGATGCAATCTAGCAGGAAGCTGAATGGAGCTCTTTCATCGCGACCTTGGCGGAGCCGGTTTGCCGCCGCTTGTTATCCTCCACGGCATTCTTGGGTCGTCGCGGAATTGGCAGACGGCGGGGAGGGATTTGGCGGTGCGGTATCACGTGTGGGCATTGGATTTGCGGAACCACGGTGGGTCTCCGCATGCGCAGGAGATGAACTATGATGTGATGGTGGGTGATGTCCTGGCTTGGCTGGATGCGCGGGGGCTGGGGCGGGTGACGCTGCTGGGGCACAGCATGGGCGGGAAGGTGGCTATGCGGCTGGCCTGCCGGCATCCGGAGCGGGTCGAGCGGCTGGTGGTCGTCGACATCGCGCCGCGGGACTATTCGTTCGGGGGAAAGCAGCGGAAGGAATTCGCGGCGATGAACGGGCTGGAGCCGGCGGGGCTGCGCTCGCGGGCCGAGGCCGAGGCGCGGCTGGAGGCTGCCGTTCCCGATTGGGCGCTGCGAAAGTTCCTGCTGACGAATCTGGAGCGCGAGGGCGAGGGCTGGCGCTGGAGCATCAACCTGCCCGCCCTGACCGAGGCGCTGCCGGTGCTGGAGAAGAATTCCCTGGCGCCGGCGGACCGTTTCGCTGGGCCGGCGCTCTTCATCGTCGGCGGGAAGTCGGCCTATGTGCAGCCCGGCGATGAGGGGGCGATCCTGCGGCACTTCCCGGCCGCCCGGATCGAGACCATCCGGGAATCCGGCCACGACCCGCACATGCAGGCCCGGGCGGAGTTTGTCCGGCTGGTCCGGGCGGAGTGATTCAGGGAGCGAGGGCCTGCGCCAGCGCGTCCTTCAGCTCCTCGCGGGTGAAGGGCTTGGCGAGGGTGGTGGCGGCGCCGAACCTTTTGGCCAGGTGGAGATAGTCCTCGTTGCTGAGCCGGCCGCCGCCCGACATGGCGATGATCCGGATTTTCGGATGCTGCTGGCGCAGCTCCATGATGGTCTCCAGGCCCTCCTTCTCGGGCATGATGAGGTCGGTGATCACGAGGTCGGGCGGATTCTCGGCGGCGCGGGCCACTCCGGCCTTGCCGTCGGGGGACGCCGAGACCCGGTGTCCGAGCCGCTCGAGGGTATGGGAGAGCGAGCCGCGCATGCTCGCGTCGTCGTCGATGATCAGGATGTGGGCCATGGGAGGTTCAGGCTTCGCCCGGCCCGTGGTGAGCCATGGGCAGGAAGACGGAGAAGGTGGTCCCGGCGCCCGGGATGCTTTCCACCTGGATGTCGCCGCCGTGGCCCTTGACGATCCCGTGGACGACGGAAAGCCCGAGGCCGGTGCCTTCGCCGACAGGCTTGGTGGTGAAAAACGGCTCGAAGATCCGCCGCAGGACCTCGGGGCGGATCCCGTGGCCGGTGTCCCTGACCGTGAGCTTGAGATAGCGGCCGCTCGGCAGGGTGAGGACCGGGGCCGGTCCCGGGTCCCCGAGGAACACGCTCTCCAGGCGCACGAGGAGGACTCCCCCCCGGACCGCCATGGCGTGGCTCGCGTTGGTGCCGAGGTTGAGCAGGACCTGGTGGATCTGGGCGGGGTCGGCGATCGTCTCGTCCTGGTCGGCGGTGATCTCCCGGCGGATGACGATGGTGGAGGGCAGGGTGGCCTGCAGGAGGTTGACCACCTCCTCCACGATGGCCCCCAGCCGGATGCGCTGGCGTTGCGGCGGGGCCTGGCGGCTGAAAGTTAGGATCTGCCGCACCACCTGCTTCGCCCGCTGCAGGGCGCTCATGACCTCGTGGAGATGGGAGGCGGCGGCCGAGCCGGCCGGCAGGTCGTCCTGGACCAACTCGACGTAGCCGGTGATCCCGCCGAGGATGTTGTTGAAATCGTGGGCGATCCCGCTGGCGAGGGTGCCGATGGCTTCCATCTTCTGCAGCTGGAGCAGTTGCTGTTCCAGCCGGGCCGCCTCCGCCTCGGCCTGCTTCCGGGAGGAGATGTTGCGGATCGTCCCCTCATAGTAGAGGGCCCGGCCGTGCCGGTTGCGGGCGACCCGCGCGCTTTCCGAGATCCAGAGAACCTCGCCGCCGCGCTGGCGCACCTGGTATTCGAGGTTCCGCACCTCGCCGTCCCGCTCGATCATCTCCTGGAAGCGGCGCCGCATCCCCGGGTCGACGTAGACGTCGCGGGCGATGTTGCCAACCGCGGCCATCATTTCCGCCGGGTTGGCGTAGCCGTAGAGCCGGGCGAGGGCGGGATTCACGCTCAGGTACTGACCTTCCGCCGTGCTCTGGTAGGCGCCCTCGATCGAGTGCTCGAAGAAGCCGCGGTACTTCCGCTCGGTCGCCCGCAGGGCCCGCTCGGCCTTCTTGCGCTCGAGGATCTCGTTGTAGAGCTGCTCGTTCGTCGTGCGGAGGGCGGCGGTGCGCGCGGCGACCCGGACCGCGAAATTCCGCTGCATCCGGTTCAGCTCCGCTTCCAGGTCCTCCCGTTCCGGGTGGGCCTGGACGATCGGCGCGGCGGCCTCAGCGGGCGGTGCGGATGAATCCGGAATCATGCATGGGGCCCCCCTACATCGGAACAGATGCCCGCGCCTTGAATAGCAAATGGCGAGCCAGCCGGCCGGATATCCCGGCTCACCGTCTCCGGGAGGTTACCTAAGCCTGCTTTCGGCCCGGACGGGCCCAGAGGCGCAGCGAGCAGAGCAGGAAGTCCTCGAGGACGGCGGATTCATTGAGATTAAGCCGGAGGAGCCGCGCATCGTGCTCGAGCCTTTCGATGGCCGCGGCGAAGGCCCGGTGGCTGGCGGCGTCGCCGGCGATGAAGCGCGGGCGGGCG
This sequence comes from uncultured Opitutaceae bacterium, assembly GCA_964550715.1. Lineage (GTDB taxonomy): Bacteria > Verrucomicrobiota > Verrucomicrobiia > Opitutales > Opitutaceae > Palsa-1447. The sequence goes on along the minus strand of CAZKAH010000016.1, from coordinate 33,749 downwards.
AAGGCGCGGGTCGCGTGCTCGATCCCGGCGAAGAGCCGGGCGCGCCAGCCGTTGGCCAGGCCGGTCTCGATCGCCACCTGCTCGTCCTCCTCCAGGTCGGGGGGGAGGGAGGCCTTCTGCGCTTCCCAGGACTGGGCGGTCGCCCGGTCGAGGACGGTGCCGAACCGCGCGACGAGGCCGTAGAGTGTCATCACATGGTCCGCCACGGTGCCCTTGCCGATGGCGCCGTCGGCAAGTCGTCCCAGCCACGCGCGGTAGTCGTCGAGCCACGCCGCCCAGCCCTCCGCGCCCGCGCTGCCCGCCCCCGCGGCCATGGGGAAGCGGAAGTGGAGGCAGCGGCTGCGGATCGTCGGCAGGAGGATGTAGGGGTGCGTCGTCAGCAGGAGGAGGACGGTCCGCTCCGGCGGCTCCTCCAGGGTCTTGAGGAAGATGTTCGCGGAAGTCGTGTTCATCCGGTCGGCCTCGTGCACGATGGCGACCTTGCAGGGCGCCAGCCGGGGCGACATCTGCACGTTGGCGATCAGGTCCCGGGTGGCTTCCGCCGTGATCTGCCGGGACTTGCCCGCGGGCCGGAGCTGGAAGAGGTCGGGATGGGACCCCAGGGCCGCGCTGGGCCGGAAATCCGCCGCGGAGCCGCCGGGATGCAGCAGCCGGTCCGCGATCGCCTGGGCGACCGCCGCCAGCGTGTCGAGATCGTCGCCGTGCAGGAGGAGGCTGTGCGCCAGGCGCTTCCGGGCGATGGCCCGCTCGATGACCGCCACCGCAGGGGAGCCGGCGAGCGCGGGCGGCCAGCTCACTTGATCAGCTTCTGCACCACTTCCCAGATCTTCTTGTCGATCACGTCCTCGGTCTTGGAGCCGTCGATGACGGCGAGGCGCTCGGGCATGCTCTTGGCCAGGAGAAGGTAGCCCTCGCGGATCTTCTTATAGAAGCCGATGTTCTCGCGCTCCATCCGGTCGGGGATGTCGCTCGCGCGCTGGCGGATGCGGGCCAGGCTCACCTCCATCGGGACGTCGATAACGATGGTCAGGTCCGGCATGACGTTGCCGACGGCAAAGCGGTTGATCTGCTGCACGGGATCGGCGGCGAGGTTGCGGCCAATGCCCTGGTAGACGGTGGAAGAGTCGAGGAAACGGTCGGAGAGGACCAGGGCGCCGCGGCTCAGCGCCGGCGCGATGACCTCGCGGACAAGCTGCGCCCGCGCCGCGGTGAAGAGGAGGAGCTCGGTCTCGGCGCACATCTCGTCGCCCTTCGAATTATGGACGATGATGTTCCGGATCTGCTCGCCGATCTCGGTGCCCCCAGGCTCGCGCACGGAAACCACATCGTGGCCCAGCTTCTGTAGCCGGCTGGCCAGCCGGGCGATTTGGGTGGATTTCCCACTTCCCTCGGAACCCTCGAAGGAGACCATCTTGCCGGGAGGCGTTTGTTTGAGAGGCATGAGGAGGAGAGTGTGGCGGGGCGGGGGAGGTGGCTTCAACAAAAATGGGAAGCTTCGTAGGCGTGCCGATTGGCCGGATGGGTCCTCTCCGCGTCTTGTTTTGGCCAAGACCCGGAGTCGTCGCCGAGCCGGCCGCCCCGAGCGGCGGCCCAGAGGCGACGATGAGGCCAAAAGGCCGCTGCGAGGACCCATCCGGCCAATCGGCACTTCATTGGGGTGGGCTCAGGATAGAAAAGCGATGAGGCCCAGGGGGGCCGCTGCGGGGGTCCTTCCGGTAATTCGGTACTTCTCGCGGGTTGGCTTAGGCCAGAAAGGAGAGGAGATCTGAGGTGGATGGAGAGTGGCCGGTGCGGACGTAGTGGCCGCTGGTGCTGACTCCCAGGAGGAGGGAGGATTCGGGGTCGAGGCCCAGGAGCTGGGCGGCGGCGAAGCCGGCGTTGAAGTGGTCGCCGCCGCCGGTGCTGAGGAGGGGGGTGGGAGTGTAGCGACCGGCCAGCCACCAGGCTCCCGCGCGGGTCGCGCAGGCGGCGGATTCCTTGGGGTGCACCACGACGGTGTCCAGGTCGAGGCGGGCGCGGATCTTCGTGGCGGCGGAGCGGAAGCCCTCCGGTGTTTCCGGCTCGGAACCCAGGGCGAGGGCGGTGAGGACTTGCTGGGCCTCCTTCAGGTTCAGTCCGAGGATGGCCCGGCCGAAGCGGGAGAATTGGGCGATGGCCTCCAGGGCGGCGGCCAGATCGCCGGGGGCGCGTTTTTCCGGGTCGGCGAGGTCGAAGAAGAAAATCCGGTCCGGGCGGTCTGGCAGCGCGGGCAGGAGGCGGCCGGTCAGGTCCCGGTAGATCTCTGTCATGTGCGGGAGCATTGTCCAGTTGCCCAGGACGACCAGGTCGGCGGCGCCCACGGTCTCCCGGTAGCCCGGTTCGCCGAAGGCGGCGGCGAGCGCGGCCGGCGTGACCTCGTCGAGGCTCCGCATGATCCCGAGCATGACCTTGCCATCCGGGAATTCGAGGGCGCTTGTCCGGGCGGGCTCCGCCAGCGAGACCAGGCGGGCGCGGGCGGCGAGGCCGGCAAAGACGGGATGGAGGCCGGGCCGGCCGAGAGTCCCGACGCAGGTGACGCCCGCGCCGATCGCCGCCAGGGCCCCGGCCATGATCGGGCCGTTGCCGCCCGGCTTCTCCATGCGGGGATAGAGCTCGAAGTTCGTGCTCTTGCCGGCCGCGGCCAGCACCTGGCGGCCGAACTCGGCGATGCCGCCGAAGGCGGCGAAGTCCTCCCCGGGGCCGGAACGCCGGGCGACCGGCGTCACGATGGTGTCGACGAAGCCGTCGAACCCCACGAGGCAGGTCCGTCCGGCCAGGGCCGCGGGGCGCGCGGCCAGCGCTGGGAGCAGGCGGGCTTTCGGATCCATCGGGGAATCCAGTAGCCTCCGGGGCGGGCGCCGGTTCAAGAACCAAAACGGGCGCCGCGCATATGTGCTGGACTGTCCTTCCGCGCGGCGCGAAGAATCAGAGACGATCGCCATGCTCGCACCGCTCCTCGCCGACATCACCGCCAATCCCGTCACCGTCTTCCTGCGCTGCGACCTGGTGGACCAGGCCATCATCCTCGGCCTCGGCGTGGCCAGCATCATCGCCTGGGCGGTGATGATCGGCAAGCGGAGCGAGCTCGCCGCCCTCCGCCGGCTGAACCACGCCTTCGAGCAGCGGCTCCGCGACGAGCGCACCCTGCTCGACCTGCCGGAATCGCTCCGGAGCCGCCGCGGCATCCCCTACGCCGACCTGCTGGCGGAGGCGGAGGAGGGGTACCGGCGGGCCGGCGCGCTCGGCCGCGGCCAGGGCCATGACGCCGCGCGCTTCCGGCTCGAGCACGCGGAAAACGCGCTCCAGCGCGCGCTCGCCCGCCAGACGCTGCATTATGAATCGAGCATGATCTTCCTCGCCAGCATCGTCTCCGGCGCGCCCTTCGTCGGGCTGCTCGGCACGGTCTGGGGCGTCATGGAATCCTTCAGCTCCGTGGCGCTGCAGCAGACGGCGAGCATCCAGACGCTGGCCCCGGGCGTCTCGGGCGCCCTGCTGGCGACGATCATGGGCCTCTTCGTCGCGATTCCCTCCGTCTTCGGCTACAACTACCTCCTCGGCCGCACCCGCATGATGACCACCGAGCTGGAGAACTTCGCGAGCTCGCTGGCCGACCGCATCGAGCTCGAGTCCAGCAGCGAGACCGCGCCGCTGGGCGGCTGAACCGGAGTCTCGCTGGAGCACGCCGCATGGCCCGGACCTTTCGCAGCAAGCGCCAGACGCATCCGATCGCGGAGCTGAACGTCACGAACCTGATCGACCTCGGGTTCATGCTCCTGATCATCTTCATGCTCACGACCTCGGCGAGCAAGCAGGAGCAGACGATCCCGGTGAATCTCCCGATCGAATCGCGGAGCCCGCAGAAAAAATCCGACGGGAGCAAGTACGTCTCCGTCACCATCAAGTCGGACGGGACTTTCTACCTGAACGCCGACAACACGCCGCTCAGCGTACGGCAGCTGCGGGCGAGACTGCAGGAGTATGCGCCCAACGCCAAGAAGACGGTGATCCGGATCCGGGGGGACGCCGCCGCGCATTTTGAAAAGGCGATCCAGCTGATGGATGAATTGAAGAAGGCGGACCTTACCCAGATCACCTTCGACACCCAGACGGAGAACTGACGCCCCGCCCGCCCATGACCGACCGCTCGTCATCGGCCTTTTTCACCTCGGTGTTCCTGCACGCCGTGTTCGTGGCGGTCATCGTGCTGCTGGCCTACACGTTCAATTCGATGCGGCCGGAGGTGCCGAAGACCTTCGAGCTCGTGGCCGGCGAGGGCGACAACTACGCGGCCACGGCCGCCCCCGCCCTCGGCTCGCCGGAGGGGATCAAGGTGGCGGCGCCGGTGCCGCCGGCCGCGGTGCCCCTCGAGCCCACGCCTCCGGCGCCGGCCGAGGCGATCCCGGCTCCCGCCCCGGTCCCGGTCAAGGCCCCCGCGAAGGCTCCCGCCAAGCCGGTCGACAAGGCCAGCATCACGGCCGCGATGAAACGCGCGGAAATGCGGGCGACGCTGCGTCAGGAGGCGAAGGACCGGAAGGCCGCCGAGGCCGAGAAGCGCAAGCAGATGACCGAGGAGGAATTTCGCAAGGAGCACGGGGCGGCCAGGGTCGGCGGCGTGGGGATCAAGGGTGGGGTGGTCGGCGGCTCGATCGAGAACAAGGCCGGGGGCGCCGGCGGCAAGGCGCTGACCCGCGAGGAGAGCAGCCTGCTCGACGGCTACTTCGCCCTGCTGATCAGCCGCCTCAAGGAGAACTTCGAGAGCGTGAAGCCGACGGACGTGAGCGACAAGCTGACGGCGACGGTGGCGTTCTATGTGGGCACCGATGGATCGATCGGCAACATCAAGATCCTGCACAGCTCCGGGAACGACGAGTTTGACGCCGCGGCGCTGGAGGCGGTCCGCCATACCCGGTCGATCGGTCCCCGTCCGGATCACCGCGGGGACGAGAATTCGGTGCAGTTCTCGATGCACGACGACACGGCGCCGTAGCCCCATGGCCGCGCTCTCGACCTATGGCCTCCCGGAGTTCGAGGCGTTGCTGGCGGGCTGGGGCTTCAAGCCCGCGCACGCCGGCCGCGTCCTCCGGAATTTCTACGCGACGGGCGGCGTGAGCGCCGCCGGCCAGCAGCCGTGGCCCGTGGGCCTGCGGGAAAAGCTGCTGGCGGCGCACGCGCCCCTGTCCGCGCTGGCGGCCCGGCAGGTGGCGGCGGACGGCACGGCCAAGCTGCTCCTGCGGCTGGCGGACGGCCGGACCGTCGAATCGGTCCTCATGCCGGACTACCGGCCGGACCGCGCCGCGGGCTGCCTGTCCTCCCAGGTGGGCTGCGCCATGGGCTGCGATTTCTGCGCGACCACGCAAACGGGCTTCGAGCGCAACCTGAGCGCCGGCGAGATCGTGGAGCAATTCCTGGCCCTCCGCGCCGAGGCGCTGGCCGCGGGCCGGCGCCTGCAGACCGTCGTGTTCATGGGGATGGGGGAGCCGATGCTGAACCTCGACGCGGTGCTGACCGCGGTGGAGCGGATCGCCGGCAACACCCTGGGCGGCCTGGGCTGGCGGCAGGTCACGGTTTCCACGGTGGGCATCGTGCCGGGCATCGACGCCCTCGCGGCTTCCGGCCTGGGGGTCGCCGTGGCCGTGTCGCTGCATGCGCCCGACGACGCCACGCGGGCCCGGCTGCTCCCGATGGGCCGGCGTTTTCAGGTCGACGAGATTCTTGCGGCGGCCGACCGGTACCAGGCCGCCACCGGCCGCCCCGTGATCATCCAGTATTGCCTCCTCCAGGACGTGAATGATTCGCCGGCGCAGGCGCGGCAGCTGGCCGGCCTGCTCGCGGGCCGGCGGATGCATGTGAATCTGCTGCGTTACAATCCCACCGGCCTCAGCCTGCGGGGAGAAGTCTACGCGGCCGCGTCGGAGGCGAGGGCGGAGGCTTTCTCGGCCGAGCTGCGCGCCGGCGGCGTCGTGGCCCACTTTCGGCGCCCGCGGGGCCGTGATATCGACGCGGCCTGCGGGCAGTTGCGTCGGCGCGTCGCGGCGACCGCGCGGTAGACGCCCGTCCCTAGGCGAACCGGGCCTCGACCCAGTGCTCGCGCCGGTCGTTCTCCAGGGGGATGGCGCCGGAGGGCTGGGGCTGGCCGTCGAGGGTGGGGACCGGGAGGTCCGCGGGAGCCTCCGTCCAGCGCGTGAGGGTGATATGAAAAACCGTCTGGTGGAACCGGTAGTGGACCTTCAGGGTGTTCCAGTCGCGGGGCAGGCGCGGCGAGAGGCGGAGCGAGGCGCCGGAGAGGCTGAGGCCGACCAGCGTCTCGGTGATCAGCCGGTACATCCAGCCCGCGGACCCGGTATACCAGGTCCAGCCGCCCCGGCCCGCGTGGGGCGCGACCGCATAGACGTCGGCCGCGAGGACGTAGGGCTCGACCTTGTACGTGGCGAGGTGGGCGGCGTCCCCGCCGTGCCGCACCGGATTGAGCAGGCGGAAGAGCTCCCAGGCGCGGTCGTGCTCCCCCAGGAGCGCGGTGGCCATCACGGCCCACACGGCGCCATGCGTGTACTGCCCGCCGTTTTCCCGCACGCCGGGAATATAGCCCTTGATGTAGCCCGGATCCAGGTCGGAGCGGTCGAAGGGCGGATCAAAGAGCTGGATCAGCCCCGCCTCCGGCCGGACGAGCCGGGCGGAGGCGGCCGCCATCGCCTGGCGCGCCCGCGCCGGGTCGCCGGCCGCGCTGATCACCGCCCAGCTCTGCGGCAGGCTGTCGATCTGGCACTCCGGGTTGGCGCTCGAGCCGAGGGGCCGGCCGTCGTCGAAGTACGCGCGGCGGTACCAGGCGCCGTCCCAGGCCTCCCGCTCGATGCTGGCCTGCAGCCGGGACCGGTTCTCCTCGCAGCGCTCGGCGGTCGGATGGTCGCCGCGGGCGCGCGCGACGAGCGCAAACTGCCGCAGGACGTCGCACAGGAAGAAGGCCAGCCAGACGCTCTCGCCCCGGCCCTTCGCGCCCACGAGGTTCATGCCGTCGTTCCAGTCGCCGCAGCCCATCAGGGGCAGCCCGTGCTCCCCGAATTTCAGGCCGAAGTCGATCGCCCGCACGCAATGCTCATAGAGCGTGGCGGACTCCCCCGAGCGGAGCGGGAGGTCATAGTAGCTTTCCTCGTCGGGCTTGAGCGGCCGGCCCTCCAGGAAGGGGACGACCTCGTCCCAGACGCCGGTGTCCGCGACGCAGGCGGCATAGCGGCAGGCGGCGTAGGGCAGCCAGAGGTAGTCGTCGGAGAAGCGGGTCCGCACGCCCTGCCCCTCCGGCGGGTGCCACCAATGCTGGACATCACCCTCCCGGAACTGGCGCGCCGCGGCGCGCAGCAGGTGCGCCCGCGTGAGCGCCGGCTCGGCGTGGACCAGCGCCATGACGTCCTGCAGCTGGTCGCGGAAGCCGAAGGCGCCGCCGGACTGGTAGAAGCCCGTGCGGGCCCAGAGCCGGCAGCACAGCGTCTGGTAGAGGAGCCAGCCGTTCGCGAGGACGTTGACCGCCGGGTCCGGCGTATCGAGGTTCACCGCGCCGAGCGTCCGGCCCCAATATTCCCAGGTCTGCTCGAGGGCGGCGCGCGGGGCGCCGGCGGGCCGGTACCGCTGGATCAGGCCCTGCACCTCCGCCAGGCCGCGCCCGGCCCCGATCCGGAAGACCACCTCGCCCTCCTGGCCGGCCGCGAGGTCGAGGGCCACCTGCACGGCGCCCGCCGGATCCAGCCCCGCGCCCACGCGGCCGGAGAGCTTCGCGCGCCGGAGCGCCGCGGGCCGCGCGAGCGTGCCGCCGCGGCCGATGAATTCCAGGCGGTCGCCGGAGACCGAGCGGCTGGGCGTGCCCGCGTCGACGAAGGCGATCCGGTCGGCGAAGTCCGCGCGATGGCGGTTGCGCGCGAGGAGGGCGCCACTCGGCGCGTCGAGCTCGGTCTGCACGTGCAGCAGGGAGTTCGCGCGGAGGTCGCCGAGTACCCATTCCCAGTAGCCGGTGACGGAGAGCTTCCGCGGCCGGTGGGAAAGGTTCCGCACCTTGCAGACGGCGAATTTCACCGGGGCGTCGGTGGCGACGTAAAGCCAGAGTTCCGAGGCGAGCCCGTTCTCGACATGCTCGAACACGCTATAGCCGAAGCCGTGGCGGACGGTATACGGCGTGGCCCCGCGCGCGGGCAGGGGCGTGGGCGACCAGTACTGGCCGGTCTCCTCGTCCCGCAGGTAGAAGGCCTCCCCGGACGGATCGCCGACCGGGTCGTTGTGCCACGGCGTCAGCCGGAACTCGTGGCAGTTTTCCGCCCAGGAATACGAGCTGCCGCTCTCCGAGACGATGGTGCCGAAACCGGCGTTCGCGAGGACGTTGATCCACGGCGCCGGCGTTGTCTGTCCGGGCGCCAGGGTGATGATGTATTCCCGGCCGTCGCGCGTGAAGCCCCCCAGGCCGTTCTGGAAGATGAGATCGCGCGCTGCCGCGGGCGGCGCCGGCTCGCGCCCGGCGGGCCGGACGGCCCGCAGGGCGGGCGGGAGGGCGGGCTTCCCGGACTTCCGGTCGAGCTGGTCGGCGAGGGAGGTGGCATCCGCGCCCAGCACGATCCGGGCGACCGCCTGCAGGAGGACGCGGTCCTCCGTTGGGATCTGGTCGAGCCGCCGGACGAAGATCCCACCCGGCTTGTCGAGGAGCGGGGCCTCGGTGCCGGCGTTGACCAGGGCGATGATTTCGTCGTGCAGGGGCTTCCGGTAGACCGAATCGTCGTCGTCCAGGATCACGAGGTCCGCCGCCAGGCCCTTCAGGCGCCAGTAGGCGTGCGCCTGCACGAGCTGCTGGACGAGCGGCATCTTGGAGGCGTCCGCGATGAGCAGGAGGACGATCGGCAGGTCGCCGGAAATTGCGTGCCGCCACAGGCCGTCCTGCCCCCGGCGGTTGGCGAGGAGCGTCGAGGCGTTGGCCCGGCGGTCGGGCTGGGCGTAGACGAGCGCGCTGCCCAGCCGGGCATAGAGCTGGGCCTCCGCCTCCGACACATTCAATTGACGGAGCGTCACCTGGCTGTGCGTCCAGGCCAGCTCGAAGGTCCGGTCGGCGACGCGCGCGAACTGGTACTTCTCGACCAGGGCCTCGGCGGCGGCGCGCGTTTCCGCCACACCCAGGACAAAGTCGAGCCGGACCTCCCCGTTCGCCGGGACGGCCACGGTGCGCCGCAGGGCCACCGCGGGATCCAGGACCGAGCCCGCGCTGTTCGAGAGCGGGCCCGGGCGCTGCAGCGCCGCGGGCGCTCCCGCGGAGCGGCCGCGGCCGAGGAAGGCGCCGCGGTCGGTTTCGCAGCTGGCGGAACCGGTGTCGCCGGCCGGGGCGGGCAGGAGGCTGAAGAGCCAGGGCGGGTGTTCTTCCGCCGAGCGGGGGCGGCGCGTGCAGAGGACGGCCGACTGCGCGGGCAGGAATTCGGTCTGCACGAACAGGTTGCTGAACGCCGGGTGGGCGGCCTCCGCTCCCGGCGGCGCCAGGACCGCCTCGAGGTAGCCCGTGACCTCGATCAGGCGCCGGCTGTGGCCGGGATTGGTCAGGGTGATCCGGCGCAGCTCGACGTCGTCCTCGGGCGAGACGCTGATCTCGGTGTGCACGTCCAGGCCCAGGTGGTGGTGGCGGAACTCGGCCCGCCCCTGGGCGAAGATGGTCTCCGGGCGCTTGACCGCCGCCAGCACCGGCTGCGGCGCGGCGGACCAGAACTCCCCCGTGGCGGCATCGCGCAGGTAAAGGAAGGTGCCCCAGCAGTCGCGGGTGGGATCCTCGCGCCAGCGGGTGACGGCGAGGTCGCGCCAGCGGCTATAGCCGCCGCCCGTGTGGCTGACGACCACGTGGTAGGAGCCGTTGGAGAGGAGGTGGACCTCGGGCGGCTGGGCTACCCCCTCGGTGAAGACGCGCATCGCGCTCTCCCCGTCGCGGGCCAGGAGCTTGCGCGCCTCCTCGACCTCGAGCTCCTTCGACAGGATCTTGGCCGTGGCGTGGGGCACGCGCTCCTGCAGGAGGAGGTCGGCCGCCTTGAAGATGGGGCAGGCCATGAAGCGCCGCTGCATCGGCCGGTCGAGGACCAGGTAGGCGAGGGCCAGCAGGCTCATCCCCTGGTGGTGGGCCATGTACGAGCGCACGGTGACGCCGGCCTGGCCCGGCGGAACCCGCGAGGGCGTGTAGTCGACGGCCTCGTAGAATCCGTAGGGACTGCAGCGGGACTCGTCCTCGAAGCGCTGGAGATTCTCGCAGGCGGCCCGCGGGGCGACCATGAGCGCCATGACGGAGGCGTACGGGGCGACGACGAGGTCCTCCGCCAGCCCCCGCTTCAGCCCCAGGCCGGGCACGCCGAAGGCCCGGTACTGGTAGTTGAGGTGGGCGTCGGTGAGGTTGTAGCCCGACTCCGAGATGCCCCACGGCACGTGGCGGGCCCGCCCGTAGTCGATCTGGCGCTGCACCGCCCCCCGGCAGGTCTCGTCCAGGAGCGTGTTGTCGAAGTTCGGCATCACCAGCAGCGGCATCAGGTACTCGAACATCGAGCCGCTCCAGGACGCCAGGACCGGCTCTCCGGAGCCCGCGACGAGGAGGCGGCTGAGCGCGAACCAGTGCTCCTGGCCGACCTGGCCCTGGGCGATGGCGACATAGCTCGCCAGCCGGGCCTCGGACGCGAGGAGGTCATAGTAGCTGTTGTCCCGGCGCCGGGTGGCGACGTTGTAGCCGATCGCGAAGAGCTTGCGGTCGGCGTCGTAGAGGAAGGTGAAGTCCATCCGGGCCAGCGCCGCCGCGCGCCCGGCCAGCGCCTCGATGGCCTGCAGCCGCGCGCGCGCGGCGTCCGTCCCGGGAAGCCCCGGGGCCGCGGCCCCTAGCTCGCGCAGGGTGGGTCCCCGCGCCAGGCGGGAGAAGACCCGGGCTTCGGGTGGATCCCCCGGCTGCGCGAGCCAGGGCGCCAGCGCCAGGACGTCGTCGCGCTCGGCGCGGCAGCCCTCGTCCAGCTTTTGCGCCCAGGTCCGGGCCTTTTCCGATGCCGCGTCCCCCACCAGCGCCCGGAGCCGCGCGGCGCCCGCGGCGGCCTCCTGGAGCAGCGCGAATTTCTCCCGGAGGGTCCCCGGTGGCTTCTCCCCCAGCCGGCGGGCGAGCTTTTCCGCCTCGCCGCCCGCGCCCCACGCCTCGCCGAGGATCTGGCAGGCATCGCGCAGGCCGGTGAAGACGGCGGGGGGCAGGATCTCCTGGTCGGCGAGCTCGCGCAGCCCCGGTTCCAGCGTCAGCAGGTGGCCGGAGAGATTGCCGCTGTCGACGGTCGAGACGTAGAGCGGCGGCATCGGCCGCAGCGTCCGGGTGTCGTACCAGTTGTAGAAGTGCCCCTCGTGCCGCTCCAGTTGCTCCATCGTCGCCAGGGTGTCCCCCGTGCGCTGCAGGAGCCGGCCGACCGGCAGGTAGCCGAAATCCCGGGCCGCCAGGTTGCCCAGCAGCGCGAGTCCCAGATTGGTCGGCGAGGTGCGCGAGGCCAGCCGGCGGACCGGCTCCTCCTGGAAATTGTCCGGCGGCAGGTGATGATCCTCCGCCGTCACGAAGGTGTCGAAGAAATGCCAGGTGCGGCGGGCGGTGGCGCGGAGGAAGAGGTCCTGCGTGCGGCTGAGGCCCGGCGGGGCGGCCTCGATCGGCTGGCTGATCCGCCAGGCGATCCACGGCGCGCCCGCCCAGAGCGCCAGCAGCGGCCAGGCCAGGGTCAATTGGAGGGGATGCCGCCAGCCGAGGAACGCCGCCGCCGCGAGGCCGAGCGCGGGGGCGAACGCCATTGTCCGGAAGAAATGCGCCAGGCTGTTCCCCGCCTTGCGGGCGATTTCCGCGGCGGAGACCCACTCCAGGAGGCGCTCGTGGGTGAACAGGACCCGCTGCAGCGTGCGCAGGATCGCGTCCGCGCTGACGAAGGCGTCGTAGGGCAGGAAGGTGAGCGTGAGCAGGATCTGGCCCAGCTGCCGCCCGAGGGCGGCGGCCAGGCTCGCGACATGCACCGCCAGCGGCAGCTCCTCCGGCTTCTGGGAGACGTCGCCGGCCAGGGCGAGCAGCGTGGGTGCGGCAACGATCGCCAGCAGGAGGAGCAGCCCCTGCGCGGCCAGCTGGGGCAGGAACGCCCAGGTGCCCAGGAGGAGGAAGAGGAGCGCGAGCGGGACCAGGCTCCGCCGCAGGTTGTCGAAAATCTTCCAGCGCGAGAGGGCCGAAAGCGGGTTGGCGATCCGCCGGACGTCGCCGCCCGGCACCCGGGGCAGCAGCCAGGGCGCGATCTGCCAGTCGCCGCGGATCCAGCGGTGGCGCCGATTGACGTCGGCGTCGTAGCGGGAGGGATATTCCTCATAGAGCTCGACATCGGTGACCAGCGCCGAGCGGGCGAAGCAGGACTCGATCAGGTCATGGCTCAGGACCCGGTTCTCGGGAAACTTGCCCCCGACCGCCTGCTCGAAGGCGTCGACGTCGTAGATGCCCTTGCCGATGAAGGAGCCCTCGTGGAAGAGGTCCTGGTACACGTCGGAGACCGCCCGGGTGTAGGGATCGATGCCGACGTCCCCGGCGAAGAGCCGGACGAACCAGGACCGCCCGGCGCTGGGCAGGCTGACGCCGACGCGCGGCTGGAGGATGCTGTAGCCGTCGACCACCACGCCCCGCGCGGCATCGAAGCGCGGCCGGTTCAGGGGATGGGCCATGGTGCCGACCAGCAGGCGGGCGGCGTTGGGCGGCAGCTGGGTGTCGGTGTCCAGGGTGATGACATACTTGACCGCGGGCAGGATCGACAGGTCGCCGACGAGGTCCTGGAAGACGCCCGGGTCCCCGCCGCGCAGGAGCGCGTTGAATTCGGCGATCTTGCCCCGCTTGCGCTCGTAGCCCATCCAGCGGTCCTCGGCCTCGTTGCGGCGGCGCGGCCGGTGAAACAGAAAGAAGCGCTCGTCGCGGGCCGCGCCGTATTTGCGGTTCAGCCCGGCGACGCCCGCCCGGAGCTCCGCGCGGAGCCCGGCGTCCTCCGGCAGGACCTCCGTCGCCGCGTCGGGAAAGTCGGTGAGGAGGGCGAAGTGCAGGTGCGCGTCGCGGTTGGCGAGATAGTGGATCTCGAGGGTCTCGAGGAGGTGCGCGACAGCGGCGGCATGCGGGACCAGGGTCGGCACCACCACCATCGTGCGGGATTCGGGGGCGATCCCCCTGCTGTAGTCGAGCCGGGGGAGAAGCCGCGGCGCGGTCACCACCGCCGAGCCCCAGTTCACCAGGGCAATGGCGAGCTGGCTGCAGCAGACCAGCAGAACCGGGACGAAGCCGGCCAGCAGGCGCGGCGAAACTCCCCGGGCGTGCCCCTCGGCCAGGATCGCGGTCAGGCTGAGCCCGGTCAGGAAGAGGATCGAGCCTAGGTAGGTGAAGACGGGGAACCGCAGGACCGCGTGCTCCAGCCGCTGGCGCAGCGGCCAGCGGACGCCGGTGCCGGCCTGGAGGGCGGGGCGGCCGGCGCCGATCAGGTAGTAGCCCACGTGGGCCGTCCGATCCTCGCGCCCCTGGGCGCGGGCGGCCGTCTCGGCCAGCCGGACCGCCTTTTCCGCGACCTCCGCCTCGGTCAGGCGGCTGTGGCGGGCGAGGGCCTCGACCCCGTGGCGGTAGCGGTCGCGCGTGGCGAAGTCCATCCGCCGGTACACGTCGGCGGGATCGGTCAGCAGGATCCGGTTGACGCCGCTGGCGCCCTCGACGAAGCCGCGCCAGTCCCAGGCGCTGAGCAGGCGCAGCGCGGCGATGGTGTGGCTGACGGAAACCTGCTCCGCCGCCTGGGTCTGGCTTTCCTCCCGGACCAGCTGCTCGATCGACAGGCTCTGCTCCGCCAGGCGCTGCTCCAGCCAGGTCCGGGCCATGGGCACGCCGGCGCCCGGGCGGGACAGGCGCTGGTAGAATTCCGCGACGAAGGAGCTCGAGGTCGGCAGGTTCGCCCGCGCCAGGTCGGCCACGACCATCACGAGGAGCGAGGGCTGGTGCTCGGCCATCGCCTCCAGCCGGCCCGCCCACGCGTCGGCGCGGTCGCGGTCCCGGCGCGCCACGGTGAGCCGGTCGGTGAGCCGCCGCAGGTTCTCGATCAGGGCGAGGCGGATCATGATCGGCACGGCCCAAAGTTCGCCGAGCTTCAGCGGCGTGACCGCCTCGTAGGCGGCGAGAAAGGCCGTCAGTGACTCGAGCTCCAGCTGGGCGTCCATGCGCGAGACATACTCCAGCACGATGTCATAGACCCGGGGGAGGCCGACCGACCGGCCGCCGGTCAGGCGCGGCAGCTCCCGGCTGTAGGGCCGGGGCAGGTGCCGCCGGGCCAGGTGGATCTGCTCCTCGATCAGGTAGAAATTGTCCAGGATCCACTCCGCGGCGGGGGTGATCCGCCGGGCCTGGTCCGCGGCGTAGGTCGCCGCATTGTAGGCCCGCAGGAGCGCTTCATTTTCATCCAGCTGCGGCAGGAGGGTGTTGGCGCCGCGGCCCGTGACCGCGCGGTGCTCCCCGGCCAGCATGCGGGCATGCTGGGTCAGTTGCTCGATCGTGAAGAGCACGCCGGGCGCCGGGCCCTCGGCGATGGCTGGGACTGGATTGGGTACTTTATCCACGCTGTGCCTATAGGGAGACAGCGAGGCGGCCGTTTCGTTACGGCCTTACGCCAGAAAATGTTACGTGAGAAAGGCCGCGGACCTCCGCGTCAGCTCCCGTACGATTTCCCGGAAGCCGCCGGCTCGCCGGCGGGGACGGGGCGCTTCAGCTGGGTCCAGCGCCAGGTGTCGGGCCGCGACCAACGGCCGACCGTCAGCCTGGCCTCGATCACGTCCCCGACCTTGAAGTCCTCGCGATCGGTGCGGAGGACCCGGAAGCCCCAGTGCGGGGCCCGGCCCGGGTCCACCGGGCTCGTCGTCAGGCTGAGATCGGCGTCGGTCCAGGTGCGGAAATAGACGGCGTACCCGTCCAGCCGGCCGGCCCGGGTGACGGTGCGGGTGAAGCTGACCTCCTTCGGCAGGTCGGCCTCGCGCAGGGTGAGGAGATCGACGGTCAGGACGGGCTCCGGCACGCCGAGAAAATAGTCAATCGCGCCCAAGTCGCCCCCGCGCACGTGGTAGTAGCCCGGCTCCTGCGGGCGGTTCGCCTCGAGGCTCGAGTAGTCGAACCCGTGAACCTCGAGTTCCCAGACGAAGGGGACATGGCGCTCGTCCCGCACCTTGGCCGGCTCGCAATAGAGCTCGAAGCGGCTCGGCAGGATCGTCCCGCCGGGCTTGAGCAGCCGGTCTCGCAGGTCGCACACATTGACGATCATCTCCTCGTCGAAGAGCCAGTCTCCCATCTGCTCGTGGAGGATCACGTCGACGGGCTCGGGCAGCGTGAACTCGGTGCTGTGGGTCGCGATGAATTCCACCCGCTCGATGCCGTTCTGCGCCGCCAGGTTCCGGGCGTCCTGGATGATCGCGGAATGGTCGAGGGCGTAGACCTGCCCGGCGCCGCGGCGGGAGGCGAAGGCGGCCAGGATGCCCGTGCCGGTCCCGAGGTCGATGACCCGGTCGCCGGGCTGGATGTGCCGCGCGATAGCGGCGTGGTAGAAGTCCATCCGGGGCCGGTCCGCCAGCATCTTCTCGTGCTCGCCGTAGTGCCCGAAATACCAGCCGTTGAACTCGCGGTACTCCTCCTGCCCGTAGAGCCAGGGCTGCAGGGCGGGCCGGGCCCGGACCCAGGCCTCGGCCCGCCCCAGGAGGCGGCGGAAGAGGGAAAAGGCGCCGATCGTCAGGCGCTGGAGACGGGAGGAAGACATGGGAACGGGGGCTGCGGCCTCCCGGACCGGAGAGCCTGCCACCGGGCCCGGAAGGAAGCAACTGCGTTAGCGCACCTGCACGACCAGCGTCCGGCCGCCCAGGGTGACCTGGTCGCCGGCCGCGAGCTGCTTGCGCTTCCGCGTCTCCACTGCGCCGTTCACCGAAACGAGGCCGCCGCCGATCGCGTGCTTGGCCGCGCCGCCGCTCTCGGCCAGCCCCCCGAACTTGAGGAACTGGCAGAGCTCGATCGGGACCTCGCGGACGAGGACGGGGCGGGGCGCGGCGTGGGAGTCGGAGCTCATGCCCCAGGATGTAGGGGCAAGACGCTTCCTTGCGAAGCTGGAATTACTTCGTTTACTTGAGCCCCTATGAAACGAAGCGCATCCGCCACCTGGCACGGCAACCTCAAGAACGGCAAGGGCTCGCTGTCCACCGACAGCACCGTCCTCAAGCAGACCCCCTATTCCTTCGGCACCCGCTTCGAGAACGGCGCGGGCACCAATCCCGAGGAGCTGATCGCCGCGGCGCACGCGGGCTGCTTCACGATGGCGCTCTCCGCCGAGCTCGAGAAGGCCGGCTTCACCGCGGACACCCTGAACACCACCGCGGACGTCACGCTGGAGAACCATCCGCAGACCAGCTGGACGGTGACGAAGATCCTCCTGCGGAACACCTCGAAGGTTCCCGGCATCACCCCGGAGAAGTTCGCGGCCATCGCGGCGGGCGCCAAGGCCGGCTGCCCGATCTCCCGGCTCCTCAAGGCCGACATCACGCTCGATGCCAAGCTGACCTGAGCATGTCCGCCCCCCTTTACGAGCGCATCCGCGCCGACGTCGTGACCGCGATGAAGGCCCGGGACACGGCCACGCTCCTGGCCCTGCGCACGATGGACGCGGCGATCCAGCGCGCGGCCATGGACCAGGGCAAGCCCGTCGACGACGCCCTGGCCACGGCCACACTGCGCAAGGCGGTGAAGAACCTGGGCGACGCCCGGGCGGAATTCGAGAAGGGCGGCCGGACCGACCTGGTCGCGGCCAACACGGCCGAGATCGCCCTCCTCGAGAAATACCTGCCGGCGGGCCTCGATGCCGCGCGGCTCGACGCCCTGATCACCGCGGCGATCGCCTCCACCGGGGCCCTGTCCCGGAAGGAAATGGGCAAGGTCATCGGCGCCCTCAAGCAGCTGCCGGAGGCCGGCCTGATCGACTTCAGCCAGGCGAGCAAGCTCGTCCAGGCCAAGCTTCCCTAGGCCCTCACCGCCCGCGCCGGGCGCTGACGAGGTCGAAGAGCAGCACGGCGGCGGCGGCCGCCACATTGAGGGACTCGATCTTCCCGCTGCCGGGGATGGTCACGAGCCGGGTGCAGGCCGCGGCCGTCTCGGCCGAGAGGCCCTTCTCCTCGTTGCCCAGGACGAGGGCCCAGGGAGCGGCGGGATCGCGGACGCCGGGGCGGCCCTTGCCCGAGAGGGACTTGCCCCCGATCGTTGCGGCTCCCACGACGTCGAAGCCGGCCTCGGCCAGCGCCCGCAGGAAGGCGGGGACGTAGACGATCGTCCAGACCTCCACGTGTTCCAGGCCGCCCTCGGCCACGCGGTAAGCGGACTCGCCCGGCCGGGCCGAGCCCTGGTCGCTGGCGATCGCCAGCCGGGGGACGCCGAAGAAGGCCGCGGTCCGGGCGATGGCGCCGAGGTTGTGGGCGTTGCCGATCCCGTCGAGGATGACCACGGATTCCCTCTTCGCGGCCCAGGCGGCGGCCTCCGCGGCGGTCGCGATCCGGTCGGGGGTCCCGGCGACGATGGCGACGATGCTGCCGTGGTGGACGGTCTCGGCGATCTTCTCCAGCTCGGCCGGCTCGACGCAGCGGTAGATCTTCTTCGCGGCGGCGAGCGCGCTGCACATCGGGCCGATCCGCCGCGCCATCGGGGCGTCGAAAAAGAGCCGGATGATCGAGCCCGGGTCCCGGTCGAACCGGGCCCGGACGGCGGTCAGCCCGCAGATGCGGAGTTCGTCGTTCTTCATCGGAAGGAAAGGGACGGCATGCGCCACCAGCCAAGCGCACCGGACGCCCGCCTACAAAGCAAAAGGACGGCCCGGGGCCCTGCACCCCCGGGCCTGAACCTTGCGCTTGGCGTTGGGAGGACTTTGGGCGAGGGTGGGGCATGGATGCATCGACCCTGACCGGCCGCGAGAAGACCCGCCTGCGCGGGCTCGGCCAGAAGCTTTCCCCCTCGCTCAAGATCGGCAAGGCCGGGCTGACCCCCGCCTTCCTGGCCGAGCTCCAGCGGCAGTTCCGCGGCGCCGAGCTCGTGAAGCTCCGCCTTCTCGGGGTCGAGCGCGACGCCAAGGAGCCCCTGTGCGACCGGATCGCCGCGGAGGGACGGTGCTTCTCGCTCGGCTCCATCGGTCACACGGCGCTCTTCTACCGGTCCAATCCCGCGCTGGCCCGGCCGGCCGCCCGGGTCGAGGAGTGAGGGAACGGTCCGCCGCTAATTGTCCTGTTTACGGCGCGGACTTTGCTCATATCTTCCGCCTTTCCGCCATGGCGCTCCTCGCAATCCAGTCCCTGCAGAAGTCCTTCGTCCTGCCGGAGGGCGGAAAGAAGCTGATCGTGGACGTCCCGGCGTTCGCCCTGGCGGAGGGCCAGCAGCTGGCGCTCCGGGGTGAGAGCGGCTCCGGCAAGACCACCTTCCTCCACCTGATCGCCGGGATCCTCGCGGCCGACCGCGGATCGATCCAGCTGGGATCCGATGACATGGCCCGCCTGGGCGAGCCGGCCCGCGACCGGCTCCGGGCGCGGACCATCGGCTATGTCTTCCAGACCTTCAACCTCCTGCAGGGCTACACATGCCTCGAGAACGTCCTCCTGGGCATGTCCTTCGGGCCCGGGGCGGACCGAGCGCGGGCCACGGCCATCCTGCAGCGGGTCGGCCTCGCGGACCGGCTCCACCACTATCCCCGGCAGCTTTCGACCGGCCAGCAGCAGCGGGTGGCGGTGGCGCGGGCCATGGCCAACCGGCCCCGGCTCGTCCTGGCCGACGAGCCGACCGGCAACCTCGACCGGAAGAATGCCGTCGAGGCGCTGGCCCTGATCCGGGAATCCTGCCGGGAGACGGGCGCCGCCCTCCTCCTCGTGACCCACGATGCCCATGTCCTGGCTGCCTTCGAGGGGGTCAGCGATTTCAGCGCGCTCAACCGCGCCGGGGAGGCAGCTCCATGACGCTCCTTCTCATCGTCTTCCGCAGCCTGCGCCAGCACCTCCTGTCGACTGTCATCACGGCGCTCTCGATCGCCCTGGCCGGAGGCCTGCTCCTGTCGGTATGGACGATCAAGGAACAGTCCCAGGCGACCTTCACGCGGGTCAACATCGGCTTCGACGCCGTGCTGGGCGCCCGCGGCTCCAAGCTGGAGCTGGTGCTCAACTCCATCTTCCACCTCGAGGCCTCGCCGGGCAACATGGCCGAGGCCGACTACGAGTTCATCAAGCGGCAGCCCGCGGTGAAGCTGGCGATCCCGATCGCGGTCGGCGACAACCTCCGCGGCTTCCGGATCGTCGGCACGATCCCGGAGTTCTTCAGCGGCGTGGAATACGCGCCCGGCCTGAAGTTCGCCTTTGCGGCGGGCCACGGCTTTGACCCGGCCGCCAAGGAGGCGGTCATCGGGAGCTTCGCCGCCGGGAAGCTGGGCCTCCGGGTCGGCGACACCTTCCACCCGTTTCACGGCCTGACCTTCAATCCGGCCGAGCAGCACGCCGACACCTATGCGGTGACGGGCATCCTGGCCCCCTCGAACACCCCCGCCGACAAGGTCGTCTGGATCCCGCTCCACGGGCTGCAGACCATGAGCGGCCACGATCCGCGGGCGGCGACCGACGTGAGCGCCGTCCTGATCCAGCTGCGGGCGCCGTCGGCCGGGTTCCGCCTCGATCTCCTCTACAACAAGCAGGGCAACCGGCTCACCTTCGCCTATCCGATCGGGGCGATCATCGCCGATCTCTTCAACAAGATCGGCTGGTTCGACCAGGTCCTGACGCTCATCGCCTATCTCGTCGCCCTCGTCTCGGCCGCCGGCGTCCTGGTGGCGATCTACAACTCGATGTCGGCCCGTCGGCGGGACATCGCCATCCTCCGCTCGCTCGGCGCGCGGCGGCGCACCGTTTTCGGCGCCATCGTGCTCGAGGCCGCGGCCATCGGGCTCCTGGGCATGATCGCCTCCTTCGGCGTCTACGTTGCGATCGCCAGCGGGGTGGCGGCGGTGATCCGGGCCCAGACGGGCGTCCTGCTGGATCCCTGGGTCTTCGATCCGATCATGCTGTGGGCGCCGGCCGCGATGATCGCCCTGTGCGCCGCGGGCGGGCTGGTGCCGGCCTGGGTGGCCTACCGGACCGACATCGCGTCCAACCTGGCGCCCTCGTCCTGAGGCGGAGAGCGATGAAGGTCCTGCCTCGCGCGATCCTGATGGGCGCCCTGCTGGCGGCGGCGGCGGGTTGCGGGCGCAAGCCCGATGCGTCCGTGCCGGCGGGAGCGCAGCTCCACCAGAGCGTTCCGCCCCACGGGGGCACGCCGATTGCCCTGGGGGACGACTATCGGCTGGAGCTCGTCCGGGACGCGGTCGCGGGCACGCTTTCCGCCTATCTCCTCGACGACGAGATGGAGGAGTTCATCCGCATTCCCGCTCCCTCCCTCAGCCTCATCGCGCGGGTCGGCGGCGAGGACCGTTCGCTCGTCCTGGCCGCGGTGGCCAATACCGCCACCGGCGAAACCGTCGGCAACACTTCGCTTTTCCAGGGGCACGCCGAGTGGCTGAGGACCGGGGAAGGCTTTGATGGGACCCTCCAGGGCCTGACCGTGCGCGGCTCCGCCATTCCTCCGGTCTCCTTTCACTTTCCCTCCGGCAAGCAGGATTGACCCCGGCGGGCGGGAGGCATGTCTTGTCTCCAACCCCCTTGAGACACGTGTCCCCCCTGACCGTCCGCGCCGCGTTGCCCCTGCTCTTCGTTTTCTCGGCCGGCCTGTCGGCCGCGCCCGAACCCGGCCTGCTCTTTTATCTGTCCGGCGACCATGGACCGAACGCGGATTATTCCGCGGGCAACACGGCGAAGCCGAATTTTATCTCCGGGGTGACGCCCATCGCCGACGGCGCCAAGGCCGGGGCGCTGAGCTGCACCGATGACCAGCTCCTTTCCTATTGGGCGCCGGGCAACGTCTATGCGCAGCGGGGCACGCTCTCGTTCTTCTGGCGTTCCCGGTATCCCGTCGGGCCGACCCAGTTCCCGATCTTCCGCGTCGGCTACGCCGATCACTCGAGCTGGGACATGGTCTGGCTGCGGATCGACTACAACGGCCACGGCTTCGACGCGTTCGTGACCGACGCCAGCTTGGCCCGGACGCGCGTCTCGGTGGCCCTGCCGGCCTTTCCCGGCCCGCAGCAATGGACCCACATGGCGCTTTCCTGGGACGAGACCCGGGGGATCCGCTTTTATGTGAACGGCAAGCTCGCGGCGGCGAAGGAGGCGCAGGCCAGGTACGACAGTGGCCTGGACCAGTTCGGCCCGCACTCGCGCATCATCAGTCCCTACAACGTCCAGAGCGATTACAACTTCACCCGCGGCGGCGACATCGACGAGGTCCGCACCTACGACCGGATGCTGTCCGACGACGCGGTCGCCGTCCTGGCCACGGGCGGGGCGCCGACGATCGATCCGCTGGCCGCCCGCCGCCTGGACGATTCCCGCTCGCGCGAGGAATGGTACCAGCGCTACGGCTGGAACCGTGCCGGCGATCCCCCGCCGGAACTGCCCGGAGCGGCCGTGACCATCCGCAAGGTCGAGATCCACGACGCCTTCGACGGCGGCCGGTGGTACTGGAAGGCCACCGACGGCATCCGCGAGACCACCTGGCCGGGCGTGTACAACCGCTCCCGCCTGCCGGGCCGCAACGACTACTTTCAGCTGCCCGACTGGGACTGCTACGTGGGCTCGG
>CAZKAH010000016.1:0-11856 GCA_964550715.1 uncultured Opitutaceae bacterium | reverse complement strand
CCGGGCCGCAACGACTACTTTCAGCTGCCCGACTGGGACTGCTACGTGGGCTCGGGCAAATCCGTCACCTTCTCGCTGCCGGACGAACCCTGGAACCAGCTGGAGATTTCCGGGGCGGCCTGGGGGGCGATGAGCCTGCTCGACGCGGGCGATGCCAATGATGCGCCGGCGCGGGCGCAGCTCTTCGAGCGGCCCCAGGGCCAGGAGCGCACCTTCCACCGGCTGGCGCAGCCGATTGTCGGCCACAAGATTCGCTTCACCAACGTCGAGCAGGAGGAGCCGATCGGCGAACTCTCCGCATACAACGTGACGGCGGGAACGGAACCGGCGGGCGGAGCGAAGCTGGCTTTCCGACTTTCGGCAGTTCCCGCCGGCGGCGATCAGGCCCGCCTGGACTCCCTGGAGGGGTTCATCGCCGGCCGGTACCCGGCGGATGAACGGAGCACCCTCTTCGCCCTGCCGGATGATTCCTCGTTGCACGGGCATGACATTCCCGTGCCCGCGGCCCTCCCGATCGTGCATATCCTGGTGCCGGACACCTGGGACGACCGCTCGGACGGCCTCGACGGCATCGCCCTCGACCTGCCGGCGCTCAAGTTCCAGCCCACCCACGGCGGGCTGATCCCCCTCAATCTCCAGGTCAAGGATCCGCTCTGGCCCGGGCGCGACATGCTCGACGTCTCCTTCAGCGTGAAGCCGGGGGAGGCCAAGACGCTCTGGCTCGACCTGCGCGACCGGATCCTGCCCGCGGGCAAGCCCCTCTATCTCACCCTGGCCTGCGCCAGCGGAGAGTTCAACCTCGGCACCGTCGACGGCGCCCGCCTGCGCCTCATCTTCAAGCCCCGCGCCCAGGCCGTCCCCGAGCACGCGCTCGACCGCTTCACCCAGGCCCGCGACAGCTACGCCATGCTCGTGGAGGAGCACCCCCAGGGCAACGACCGGCTCAACATCTGGAACCGCTTCAAGGGCGACCTCGAGGACCTCCACAAGGTGGCGCCCGACATGGATCCGGGCCGCTCCTATTACATGCTGAACCTTTCCCACGAGCCGCCGGCCTACCAGCGGACCGACCCGGCGGGCATCCCGCTCTGGGCTTCGCGCCAGGTGGCCCTGCTCGGGGAGATGAAGCGCTTCGTCAACTGGTACATCGACCACCGCCAGTCCGCCTTCGGCGACTTCGGCGGAGGCATCTCCGACGACGTCGACCTGCTCAACTCGTGGCCGGGCACGGCCCTGATGGGCTCCGACCCGGACAAGATCCGGCGCTCGGACCGGGCCCTGATCGAGGCCGCCTTCAAGAACGGAATGTTCACCAACGGGCTGCCCACCATCCAGGCCGACTACCTGCACAGCTTCGAGGAGGGCATCAATTGCCTGGGCCAAAACATGATCCTGGACTACGGGAATCCCGTGCTCTTCGAGCGGGCCATGGCGACGGCCCGCGGGGTGATGGGCCTCACCGGGATCAACGCCGCCGGCCACCGGCATTTCATGACGGCGTACTTCAACGGCAGGAAAATGGCGACGGAGGGCGTCTGGGGCTGGTCGCGGGGCTACTCCAACCTCGTGCTGCAGCCGGGGGTCCTGCTGGTGGAATTCAACGGCAACCCGACCTTCCGCAAGATCGTGACCGAGCTGGCCGACGGCCAGCTGGCCCACCGGAAGATGGACGCCAAGGGGAAGTTTGTGCTCCCGATCGCGATCGAATACTCCACCGACCGCGAGGCCTTCGCCGGCCACACCTGGTTCCCGTGGCCCCTGTTCTGGGCCGCCTACCAGTGGACCGGGCAGGAGCGCTACCTTGACCCGATCTACGACCAGGGCGTGGACGGGATCACCAACGTCAACGCCAACATGCTCGATGCGCTGAACCTGCGGGCCAAGTGGGGCCCCCGCCTGGTGGCCGGGGCGGAAAAATTGTCGGACCCGGCAGGGGCCGAGGCGTACCTCGAGAAGTCCCGCGCCTCCGAATACCGCAATCCCGCCACGAGCGTCCTCGCGTGGCAGGTGACGGGCGACAAGTCGTACCTCGAGCGCCTCTACGCCCTGCAGATCGCCGACGCCGACCTGACGAAATTCATCAACACCGAGGGCAGCCTCTGGATCGACCGGGTCGGGGTGTTTCACGCCGACCTCCAGCGCGCGCGCCTGGGCGGGATCGCCCTGGTCCGCAACGGGTTCCTGCCGGGCCACACCGTGAGCTGGCGCTTCCGTGCGCCGGCCAACGACCAGAGCGTGGCGATCCTCCTGCCCGACGCCACCCCGACGGCCTTCAAGGTCATCGCCTACAACCTGGAGACGCTGCCCGTCCGCGCGGCGATGACCGGCTGGAACGTTGCGCCCGGCACCTGGGAGATCACCCAGGGCATCGACAGCCGGGGCCGGGACACCGCGGACCGGGAGATCCGGAGCTGGACCGCCTCCTTCGAGCGCTCGCAGTCGGTCGAGCTGACCTTCGCGCCGCGGGCCGCGACCGTGCTGACCTTCAAGCTCAAGACCCCGGGCACGCCCTACTGGCAGCGGCCCGACCTCGGCCTCAGCCGCGAGGACATCGCGGTCGAGGGCGGCGCCGTGAAGGTCCGCGTGCACAGCCTGGGCTCGGTCGACGCGCCCGCCTCGCAGCTGGCCTTCCGCGACGCTTCCGGGCGGATCGTGGCCACCGCCGGGATCCCGGCCCTGCCGGCGCCGCTCGACCTCTTCCCCAGGACGGCCGACGTGATCCTGACGCTGCCCGGCGGCGTCTCGGCCGAGGGCGGGTCGGTCGAGATCGATCCGGGCCACGCCCTCGAAGAGATCACTAAGCTGAACAACCGGGTCAGTCTATAGGGCCGTCCGGGAGCGCCCATTTCACCGGCTCGACCGGGCCCAGGCCGAACCCCAGGAGGAGGGAGCCGGTCAGCACCACCGCGCCCGTCGCGGCGAAGGCCCAGAAGTAGTGGCCGGTGGACTGGACGACCGCGCCGGTGACCATGGGCGCCACGACGCCGGCCAGGTTGCCCATGAAGTTTTGCATCCCGGTCCACCGGCCCGCCGCGGCCGGCCCGGCCAGCGTCTGGGTCGTGGCCCAGTGGCTCGAGGTGTAGACCCCGTAGCCCATGCTCGCGAGGCAGAGGACGACGAGGGACAGGCGGGGATTGGCGATCACGGGCACGGCGACGATGATGGTGGCCAGGGCCAGGCCGGTGGAGAGGCACAGCGTGCGGACACGGGTGGGCGAGGCGCCCCGCGCCAGGGCCCGGAAGGACAGGACGCCCACGGCGGTGGTCGTGAGGGCCGTCAGGATCAGGGGGAGGGAGGCGACGAGCGACATCGTCCCGATCGAATAGTGCCGCTCCTGCACGAGATAGGAGGGCAGCCAGGTCAGCTGGAAGTACCAGAAATAATTGGCCGCGAAGATGCCGAGGAAGGTCACCCAGGCGGAGCGTCGGCGCAGGATCTGATGGAAAGGCGGGCGATCCCGGGCATGGTAGGCCGCTGCCGCCTCGCCCCGCGGCCGCCAGCGAATCCAGCAGGGCAGCCAGGGCAGGGCGCCCAGGCCCAGGGCGAAGAAGAACGGCCGCCAGCCGAAATGGGAGATCAGATAGCCGCCGGTCAGCAGGCCGAAGGTCGGCCCGACCTTGCTGCCTGCGTCGATCAGCGCATTGGCGATCCCGCGGTGGTTCTCTCCAAAATAGGTGGCGAAAATCTTCGAATAGGCGGGATAGGCGGTGGATTCGGCCACGCCGACCACCAGGCGGAGCGTCAGCAGGCCGCCGAAGCCATACACGAGGCCGGTGGCGCCGGTCGCGGCCGACCACAGGAAGAATCCGGCCGCCAGGATCCAGTTGGCGTCATAGCGGTCGACCAGCCAGCCCGAGACGAGCTGGAACGGCGCGTACGTCCAGAAGAAGGCCGACAGCAGGAAGCCCAGCTGCGCCGGCGAGAGCTTCAGCTCCGTCTTGAGGACGGGCGCAGCGACGGAAAGATTGCCGCGGTCGGCGTAGTTGATGATGACCGATGCGACGAGGAGCAGCGTCGTCGACCAGACAATCCGGGATTTGAGGGCGGGGATCCCGGCGGGGCGGGAGGGCATGGGGCGCGAAAGGGGCTAGCAGGCCGGGCGGGCCGTGTCGACAAGAGGCGAAGGCGGGCTTGCAAATAGCCCGATCACACGGGCCGGATTTGCTTTGTGCAATTAGCCGGTCGGGCCGCCTTCCGGCGCCTGATTTTTTTTAACATTTGTGGCCAACGATTTAAAAATTTTGCCCAGACTGGGCCCGGTTTGTGCAGTCCAATATGCGTGAACCAATTTCTCGCTTTCGAACGCCTGGTGGAAAAGCTCGTCTTCTGCGTCGCCTCTTCCCGGCCCCAGGCCGAGGCGCTCATGCACCGCCTCGAGGCGGATAAGTTTCCGGTCGAGAATATCTCGGTCGTGTTCCCGAACCAGGGCGCGCTGAACCTGCCGGGGATCGGCGCCTACATCGCCGCCGGGCCCATCCTCATGTCCCTGCGCGGCGCGAGCCGCGACGACACGGCGGGCATCGCCGCCGGCCTCATGGCCCTGGGGGTGGCCGAATCCCAGGCGCGGCGCTGCCAGAGCGCGCTGGAGGACGGCAACTTCCTCCTCTCGCTCCATGCGTCGACCGACGAGGAGATCGCGCGCGCGGAGGAAATCTTCGCCTCCCTCCGGGCCCGCGACATCTGCCATTCGGGCGTCCACGCTTCGGCCGACCTCCCGGCGCGGAACAGGGCCGCCCCGCTGGGCTGGCCCATGTCGGTGGCGGGTTGATCCCCAATTCGGGACGGAATTCCCGGTTGCCTCGCGGCCGAACCGGTCCACGCTGGATGGTCCCATGGGACGCCAGTGGCTACACGCGAAACGCGCGATCGTTAACCAGAAGAAGGGCCAGACGGTCGGCAAGCTCGTGAAGGAAATCACGGTGGCGGCCAAGCTGGGCGGGGCCGATCCGGGCGCCAATGCCCGGCTCTTCGCCGCCCTGGAGAAGGCCCGCAAGGCCAGCGTCACCCGCGACGTGATCGAGCGGGCGATCAAGAAGGGCGCCGGGATCGGCGAGGACAAGCTGGTCCTCGAGCACATCGTCTTCGAGGGGTACGCCCCGGGGAAGGTCCCGGTCATCGTCGAGGTCTACACCGACAATCACCAGCGGACGGCCCCGGAGTTGCGGCTGCTTTTCCGCAACGGGATCCTCGGGCAGGGCGGCAGCAACAAGTTCCTCTTCGACCACGTCGGCGTGGTCGAGGCCCATCATGCCGACCCCGGGATCGACTTGGAGGCCGCCGCGATCGAGGCCGGCGCGAACGATTTCGAGCCGCTGACACACGAGAAGAACGACGACATCCCGGCCGGCCGGGCCGGCGCCCGTTTCATCACCGAGCGGACGGCCGTGCATGCGGTCTCGACCTGGCTGGCCGCCCACGGCTGGACGGTTGTGACGAGCGAGCTGGGCCACCTGGCCAAGAGCTATCCCGAATTGGACGAGGCGACCCGCGAGAAGGTCGGCGAATTCCTGCAGGCGCTTGAGGACCACGACGACGTCCAGCGGGTCTGGGCCGCCGTCAGGTAGGGGCTACTTTTTTGGCGGCGGCTCGCGGGTGGCGGCCTTGGCCAGGAGGTCGTGCCAGGCCCGGATGTCGATCTGCGCGAGTGTCCCCCCGAAATGCACGGGCTCGGCCAGGAGGGAATATCCCAGGTCGTCCTTGCGGCCGGAGAGGAGACCCGCATGGGCCAGGAGCTCGGCGGTCTGGTCGCGGGCGCCGAACTGCAGGTCGAGGCTGAGGGGCCGGCTCCAGATCGGGCTCCCCGCTGCCGCGTCGATCCGCCCCGATCCCGTCAGCCGGGCATCGGGCGCGGTCAGCGCGAGGTCGGAGAGCTGCAGGGTGCCGCGGGCGTCGCGCCGGGCGGTGACCCTGATCTGGTCGTAGCCGATTTCCGCGATCTCGGTCGTGAAATCCAGCACCGCCTCGGCGCTGGGGCTGATGGGATTCTTGTCGGCATTGGCCGTGCGCTTCATCTCCAGGAAGGAACCGACGGCATGGCCGACCGAGCCCAGTGCGTCCTTGACCGGGGTGTTCGCCTGCGGGATCACCTCGGCGACGCTGGTCTTGAGGAGCCGGAGGATCCCGTCCTTGCCGGTCAGGTGGAATTCCTCCTGGGTGCGCCCCAGCAAATCCGGCAGGTTTCGGCCCTGCCCGGCGAACGCGCCCGCGAGCGCAAAGCTCCCCTGAAGCACGGGCTGCTCGCCGGCCGGCGGGGTGCCGAAGAACGAATCGGTCTCGACCCGGTCGAGGGTCCCGGCCGCCTTGAGGCTGTAGGGCAGGGCCGCGGCCGGGTCGAAGCTCACCGAGCCTTCCCCGGCCAGCGTGCGCTTGCGGGGGAGCTGCGCCCGCCCGCCTTCGAGGCGCAGGGACGTGCGGTCGAGCTCGATCGCGCCGCCGACGTCGTCGAGCACGTGCCCGGGCATCGTGAGGTGGTCAAACGCCACCGTGACCCGTCCAATCCAGCGGCTCCAGAACGGCACGCGGTCCTTGGCTTCGGCCGGCTCCCCGCCTGCGCCGACTGCGGGCCCGACGCCGCCCGCCGCGGCCAGCGGGCCGGCGAGGAGCCGCAGATGGTCCAGGGCGACGCTTTCGCTCGTCAGCTTGAAATCGAACCGGCTGTCGGGGCCGGGGCCGCTCCAGGTCCCGTCGGCGGACAGCTCGGAAGTCCCCGAGCCCGTCGTGATCTTGAGCGGGGCGACGAACGAGACGCCCCCGTTCGCGTCGAGCTCCGCGCCCAGGCTGGCCGCGAGCGCGTGGCCCGGGCTGCGCCCGGTCATCGCCAGCTTGCCCTCGAACTCCGTCGTGGCGCCCGCCTTCACGGAGAAATCACCCGAGGCCGAGCGGCCGCCGATCCAGCTGCCCTCGGGCGAGGCGGTCAGGGCCGCCAGGTTGGCCTGCCATTTTCCGGCGATCGTCAGCTGGGCGTCCGGGCCCGTGGTCTGGTTTGCCTTGGCGTCGATGGTGCCCAGGCCCTGGCCGTTTCGGCTGACCTGCAGCGGGGAAATCCGGATTTCCCAGCCCTTCGGATTGTAGTCGGCCTGCAAGGGCAGCGAAAGGTCCAATCCCTGCGCGAGGACGCGTTCTCCGGCCAGGAGGGAGATGCCGGTCGCGGTCAGCGGCGCCTGGGCGCGGAGGCTGAATCCGCCGGCCGCAGCCCGGGCGGTGAAGGCACCGCCGGCCTCGCCGGCGAAGGCAAAGGCGCTCGCCGGGTCGCAGAACCATGCCAGCGGGAGCCCCCGGAAGGAGACTCCGAGCCAGTCGGCGGCGGGATCGGCCACCTTGAGCGCGCGGGCGGCCGCGTCGAAGTCGAAGGGCTGCAGGGCCCGGATCGAGGCGGCGAGCTTGCTGCCGGCAACCGTGAGATCGAGTTGGTCCACCCGGAAGGACGGGCCGGCGTGGGTCAGGTCGAAGCGGGCGGCGATCTTCACCGCGCCGAGCCGCTCGAGCGCCGGCGCCACGGCTTCCAGCCGGCTCGCGCTCGCCCGAAGTTCCCCGCGCGCCTGCGTGCGGGTCAGCCCGACGTCGGTCTCGAACTGGCCCTGGCCCGCCCCGTCAAAGGTGGGCAGGGGCAGGTCGAGGGCGAACGGGGCCAAGTCCGAGTCGCGCAGGTCGAGTTTCCATTCTCCGGACAGGCGGTGGGTGGCGGCGGGATAACGGGCGTCGAAGGTGGCGAGGTGCCGGCCCGCCTGGCTCAGGTCGAGCCGGTAGGTTTCCTCCCCGGTCCCGCGGGCCGCCGCGAGGTCGACGGCCAGGGTGGCCGCCTTCGGCAGCGAGCCTCCCTGGGCGGACAGGTCCGCGGTGGTCTCGATCCGGCTGAAGGTCCGGGGTGAGTTCATCGCGAGCGCGAGCCGCCCGCGGGCCGCGACGGTGCTGACCGGCAGCCGGGAATCGGCGACCGCCGCCTCGATGGTGAACGCGCCCTCGCGGCCCGCGGCCAGGCCGCCGCCCCGGGCGATGACGTGGATCTTCACGGGCGTATGCTCGAGGTGGCGGGGCACCAGGATGTCGCCCTCGAGGTCGACGGCGTCGACCGACAGGTCGCAGGGCAGCTGCCACCCGCGGAGAAGTTCGCTGAACGCGGCGACCGTATTTTGCGCCGGGGTGGCCTCGGGGCCGGCTGCGGTTTCCGCGTCGCCGCCGCCTTCCGGCGGGGAACCGGCCTGCGTCCCCGGCGCTCTCGCGGCATGGCTGAGGTCGAGGGTCCAGCCATGGGCGACGAGGCTGCGCACTCCGACCTGGTGGCGCAGCAGGGCGGCGGTGAGGGGCAGCGAGGCCTCGAGCGTGGGCAGTGTCAGGGCCACGCCGCCCTGTTCGAGATGCAGGTCCTGGATTTCCAGCTGCCCGAACCGGGCGGACAGGAAACCGAGCGAACCGTGGACCCCGGGCCGGCCGAAGAGCTTGTGCTTCGCCGCCCAGGTCTGCACGAGCGGAGCAAACGCCACGCCCACCAGGACGGCGACCAGGACGAGTGCCCGCACGAGGCAGGCCAGGATAAATCGGGAGAGGTTCAAGCGGTGGACCGACCGGTCAGACCGCGCGCCGCGGCCAAGGTGTCATCGAAGCGAACCGGCGCGGGGGAGTCAGCACCTAAAGGCCGGCTTCGAATCTCTTCGCTACCCCAGGAGAATCGCGCCCAGCCCCGCGCAGGCGCCGACGACGAGCCAGGGCGGCACGCGGCGGAATTGCAGGGCGGCAAACGCCGCGGCCGCGAGGGTGCACCGGAGAGGCGTGGTCAGGGTCGAGGTGCCGATCGGGGAATAGAGGGCGGAAGCCAGCAGGCCGACCACGGCGGCATTCGCGCCGGCCAGGAGCTGCCGGGCCCGCGGCTGTCCGCGCAGCCTCTCCCAAAAGGGCAGCGCCGCGAACAGGATCAGCACCGCCGGCAGGTAGATCGACCCGAGGGCCAGCAGCGCCCCGGCAATGCCTCCCGGGGCGACGAGGGCCCCGAGATAGGCGGAAAAAGCAAAGAGCGGGCCGGGGAGGGCCTGGGCGGCCCCGTAGCCCGCGAGGAAGGTGTCCGGGCTGAGCCAGCCCCGCGCGACGGTGGCCTGCTGCAGGAGCGGCAGGACGACATGGCCTCCGCCGAAGACGAGCGCACCCGAGCGATAGAAGGCGTCCGCGACCCTGAGGGCGGGACTCGGGCGGACTTGCGCCAGCCACGGCAGCAGCGCCAGCAGGGCGAGAAAAAAGCCCAGGCACCCGAGGCCGAGGGTTCGGCTGCCCATCGGCGCCCGGGTGGGGGACGAGGGCTCCCGCGCGAGCCACCGCCGGCCCAGGAGGCCGGCGCCCGCGCCGGCCGCGATCACGGCGACCTGCATCCACGCAGCGGGCGCCAGGATCAGGGTCGCAGCCGCGGCGGCGGCGATCGCCGCGCGCGGCACGTCGGGACAGAGACGCCGGGCCATCGCCACGACGGCTTGGGCTACCACCGCGGCCGCCGCCACCTTCAGGCCCTGGACCCAGCCCGCGTGGGCGAGGTTGCCGACGGAGCCGAGCCCGAAGGCCAGCGCCGTCATCAGGACTGCCGACGGCAGGGTGAAGCCGAGCCAGGCCGCCGTGCCACCCTTCCATCCGGCGCGCTTCCAGCCCAGGGCCATGCCCACCTGGCTGCTGGCCGGGCCGGGCAGGAACTGGCAGAGCGCGACGAGGTCCGCATAGGCCGCCGCGTCGAGCCACTTCCGACGGCCGACAAACTCGCGCTCAAAGTAGCCGAGGTGGGCGATGGGGCCGCCGAAAGCGCTGCAGCCGAGCTTGAGAAACGCCCCGAAGACCTCGGCCGGGCTGCTCCGGTTTCCGCCGTCGGCAGCCGGGCTCATTTCTTGGCCGCTTCGCTGGGCCCGCCGGTCCAGTAGAGGCCGAGGTACCAGACCGTGTGGCGCTCGCCGGAAATGGAGCGGCCCGCGCTGAAGAGCAGGTTGAAGTCGTCCGTGAACTTGAGGTAGCCGCCGAGGTTGGCGAGGGTGAACCCGCGGTCGTCCGTCGTGTCGGCTCCCTGGCGGAAGAGTTCGGCGCCCAAGGTCAGGTGCTTTCCGAAGTCCCGCTGGACCAGCCAGCCGGCAAACCCATAGTCGCGCTGGCCCGGCGCGGAATTCAGGGCGGCCCCGCCTCCAGCGTCGATCGTCCAGGGACCCCAGCTTTTTTGGGCCCAAACCGGAAGGCGGTACCACGTCCGCCCGTTGCCCAGGCCGCGGGCGCTGCTGCCGGTCGCCAGTTCCGCGAGCGGGAACACGCCGACCTGCGGCCGCGAGTCCGTTTCCTCGAGGAACCGGTACTTGATCCCGGCCTCGGTATCCCCATACCCGGAGGTCCAGCCGCCGCTGCCGCCGGAGACGTTGGCGACGGGAGCCACCACGTGCAGCTGGGTGTTGGGGGCGACGCCGTAGTTGAACTCGAGGGCGGGCGCCGCGATGGCGTTGGAATCCGCCGTGCGGTCGCCCTGGCCGAACACGTAGGCCTCCCAATGATTCAGGTCCACCGGTTCCGGATCGTCGGTGAGGAAGGGCGGCCCCGCGCGCAGTCCGGCGGCCAAGCCGAGCGCCAGCAGCAGGAACAGGCATGGGCCGGGGACGGGACGCACGGTACCCGAAATAGGGGCACATCGCCGCCCGGCGCAAAACGAAAATCGGTCCGGGATCCTAGGTGACGCCGGCGAGGGTGCAGAACTGGATGGCCTCGAAGAGGTGGGGCGCCTCGATTCTCTCCGCCTGCGACCAGTCGGCGATCCGCCGCGCCATGATGAGGATGCGGGTGTAGGCCCGCGCCGAGAGATTCAGTTCCTTGACCGCGGAGCGCAGGACGCCGGCGAGCCGGCGGTCGAGACGGGGAAGATGGTTTGTTTTCACACCCCCATGATACCGCGGCCAGGTGCCGCGGTCGTCGCGGGCCGGTGACGATGCGGTGACTTGCAGCGTCCTCGCGGCGGCGCACCCAGGCAGCCACCGGATGGCGCCAGTGGGACAATCCCACTTGACCCCCGGTGGGCTAAGGGGCATGATGCAGGGCCTATGGATGACCTGATCAAGGACTCCCGATTTGAGCTGGTGACGGAGATCCAAAAGCCGGACGCGAAGAAGCGCCTTTCTCTCGGCTTGGCGCTGGAGGAATCCGCCGCCGCCTATAATATCTATCGCAACGCTCTCGGGCAAATCGTGCTCGATCCAGTCAAGGCGGTTCCGCTGCACGAGACTTGGCTCTACGAAAGCCCCGCAGCGCTCGCCAGCATCAAGCGGGGCCTGAAGGAATCTGCCGAAGGGAAGCGGATCCACCGCGGGTCATTTGCCAAATACTCGAGATAATAGGTCATGGACCGAAAAATCCTGTTCACGCCGACGGCGGATGGGCAGCTGACCGCTTTGGAGGAGAGCGCAAGCGCCCAGGCAGCTTGCAAGGCGGTCAAGAAAGCCCTCGGCTATCTCGAAACGAATCCGAAACATCCAGGCTTACGAACCCACGAGTATTCGTCACTTAGGGGAGTGAACGGTGAAAAGATTTTTGAAGCCTATGCGCAAAATAACACCCCTGGAGCCCACCCGGTCTTTTGGCACTACGGTCCGGATGAGGTGGTGAAAGGGAGACGCATGGCGGTGATCACGATCGTCGCGATAACCGCACATCCCTGATCGCGGTCGCAACCGCAACGCGATCCCGGGCTGATTGTTTCGGCAGTCTGCGTCCAGTCTTGAGCAACGACCGGGACATCGCTGGCTTAGCAAGGCGGTGTTTGGTCACAAGGCCATCAGCAGTACGATCTTGAGCTGACTGCGAGATTGGTGGACCCGATCAGGATCGAACTGACGACCTCCTCAATGCCATTGAGGC
>CAZKAH010000015.1:26371-57432 GCA_964550715.1 uncultured Opitutaceae bacterium | reverse complement strand
CGCCAGCGGCGAAAGGCGGCGTCAGCGCGTCCCAGAATTCGGTCGGTTTCCCGGGCGGTGTGCGTCCGGTAGGAGCGCAGGCGCCGGCCGGTGGTGGGGTTGATGCAAACAAAGGGCATGCGAGGGCCTCACGCCGTCTCGAGGATCTTGTAGAGCCGCTGCACCATCTTGTTGGTGTCCTCCAGGAGGCCGGCGGAGATCAGGGCGTTGTCGAGGATCTGCTCGGCGACGAGGCGGGCCTTGTCGGGATTGGCCGACTGCAGCTCGCTCAGGCGCTTGATCACGGCGTGGCGGGGATTGATCTGGAGGTTGACGCGCAGGGGGCTGTCGGCGCCGTCCTTCTGCATCGCCTTCATCATCCGCCGCAGGTGCGGGGACATCGACTTGTCGGCGTTGAGCGCCAGGGCCGGCGAATCGACCAGCCGGTCGCTCGCCTTCACCTCGGCCACGCGATCGCCCAGCGTCTCCTTCATCCAGCTGGAGAGACTCTTGACCGCGTCCTCGCCCAGGGCGCCCTCGGTCGATTGCGGGAGGTCGGCCAGCTTGACGTCGGCCTGGTCGGCCGCGGTCAGCTTCTTGCCGTCGAACTCGCGCACGTTGTTCATCACGTACTCGTCCACGGACTCGTAGCAGAACAGGACCTCGAGGTTCCGGGCCTTGAAGCCCTCCAGGTACGGGCCGGCCTCGATCGCCTCGCGGTTCGGGCCGATGAGATAATAGATCTCCTTCTGGTCGGCCCCCAGGCGGGAGACATAGTCGGCGAGGGAGGTCGTCTTCCCTTTTTCCGTGAGCGAGGACTCGAAGCGCAGCAGCTTCACCAGCTGGTCCTTGTGGGCGAAGTCGAGCGCCGCGCCCTCCTTGAGGAAGATCCCGAACTCGCGGTAGAAGTCGGCGTAGGCGTCCGGGCGTTTCTCCGCCTCCTCCTCGAGGAACTTGAGGAACCGCTTGGTGATGACGCGGTTGAGCTTCTCGATCAGGGACCGGTCCTGCATCGTCTCGCGCGAGATGTTCAGGGGCAGATCCTCGCTGTCGACGACGCCCTTGAGGAAGCGCAGCCACTCGGGGAGGAGGTCCTTGGGCCGGGCATCGATCAGGACCTTCCGGCAGTAGAGCGCGACGGCCGGCTCGGAGCGGGCGAAGCCGATCTTCTCGGTGTTCTCCTTCGGGACGAAGAGGAGGGCATGAATCGCTATCGGCGCGTCGGCGCTGAAATGCAGCCGCAGGCGCGGCTCGTCGAAGGCGTGGGACTGGAACTTGTAGAACTCGGTGTACTCCTCGTCCTTGATCTCGTTCTTGCCGCGGAGCCACAGTGCCTGGACGGTGTTGATCCGCTTGCCGTTCAGGTTGACCGGGACGGAAACAAAGGAGCTGTAGCGTTCCAGCACCTCCTTGATCCGCCATTCCTGGCTGAACTCGGAGCACTCGTCCTTCAGTTCGACCACGATCTTCGAGCCGCGGCGCTGGCCCTCGGATTCCTCGATCGCGTAGCCGGAGCCGTCGCTGGTCCAGAGCTGGCCGGCCTCGTCCTTCCGCCAGGAGTGGCTGTAGACCTTCACACTCTTTGCCACCATGAAGGCGGAGTAGAAGCCGACGCCGAACTGGCCGATCAGCCCGGAATTCTTCTGGCCGCCCTCGCCCAGGGCCTTGAGGAAGGCCTTGGAGCCGGAATGGGCGATCGTGCCGAGGTTCTCCACCAGCTCGGCCCGGGTCATGCCGACGCCGAAGTCCTGGATGGTGAAGGTCTTCGCCTTGTCGTCGGTCGTGATGTTGATCTCGAGGTCGAGCTTGTCGTCGTAGATCTCCTTCTCGGTCAGCTGGAGGTGGCGGAGCTTCTCCAGGGCGTCGGAGCCGTTGGAGACCAGCTCGCGGACGAAGATCTCCTTCTCCGTGTAGAGCGAGTGGATGACGATATCGAGCAGCTGCTTGATCTCGGCTTGGAATTCGAAGGTCTGGGGGGCGGCGGTGGACATGGTTGGGAAAGGGAGGGTCTGCTATCATACCAGCCTTCGGAAAAAATCAACCCCGGCGGCTGGGATGCGGCCCTGCCTTGGACAGCGGCAAAATTGTTTCGCCCCGGCGAAGTGCCCTGCCTTGATCGATTTTATGAGCTACCCCCGCCAGCTGCGCTCTGTTGCCCTCCTTTTTGCCCTGATTGGTACCTGGCTCGCCCCGCTGGACCTCCGCGCGGCCGCGGCCCCTCCGGCCACCGCCGAGCAATGGGGAGTCTTCGAGCTTACCCTGGCCGGTCCCGCCAGCGGCAACCCGTTCACCGAGGTCGAGTTGGCCGCGACCTTCACGCAGGGCAGCCACTCGGTGAAGACGGACGGCTTCTACGACGGCGCCGGCGTCTACAAGGTCCGGTTCATGCCGGAGACGACGGGTGAGTGGAGCTATGTCACCTCCAGCAATCGCCCCGAGCTTGCGGGCAAAACGGGCACGCTGACAGCGACAGCTCCGACGGCCGGCAGCCACGGCCCGGTGCGGGTGCGCAACACGTACCATTTCGGGTACGCCGACGGGACGCCCTACCGCGAACTCGGCACCACCTGCTACGCCTGGGTCCACCAGAGCGAGGCGCTGCAGGAGGAGACGCTGCAGACCCTCGCCGCCTCGCCCTTCAACAAGATCCGGTTCTGCGTCTTCCCGAAGTGGTATGAGTGGAACCACGTCGAGCCGCTGCTCTATCCCTTCGAGGGGACGCCCCCGAACCAGTGGGATTTCACGCACTTCAACCCGGAGTATTTCCGGCATTTCGAGAATCGAATCCGACAGCTGCGGGACCTGGGGATCGAGGCCGACCTCATCCTCTTCCATCCCTATGACGGCGGGCACTGGGGTTTCGACCGGATGGGGGCGGCCAACGACGACCGCTACCTTCGCTACGTCGTCGCGCGCTTCGCCGCCTACCGGAACGTCTGGTGGTCGATGGCCAACGAGTTCGATTTCATGCGGGAAAAGGTGCCGGGCGACTGGGACCGCTTCTTCCAGATCGTCCAGGCCCGCGATCCCTACCAGCACCTGCGCTCCGTCCACAACGGCGCCCGGATCTACGACAACAACAAGCCCTGGGTCACGCACTCGAGCATCCAGAACGGCTCGGCGGTCGAGGATTACGGCCGGGCCGAGCTCTACCGCGAGGTGTACCGCAAGCCCGTCGTCTACGACGAGGTGAAATACGAGGGCAACATTCCGCAGCGCTGGGGAACGCTCTCGCCCGAGGAAATGGTCTTCCGGTTCTGGGAGGGCCTGGTGGCGGGCACCTACGTCGGGCACGGCGAGACCTACATGGACCCGAACGACGTCATCTGGTGGGCCAAGGGCGGAATCCTGCACGGCCAGAGTCCCGCGCGCCTCGCATTCCTCCGCAAGATCATGGATGAGGACCCCCCCGAGGGCATCGACCCGATCGACCGCTGGCAGGACGACCCATTCGCGGGCAAGCCGGGCCGGTTCTACCTGGGCTATCTCGGCAAGCAGGCGCCGACCTCCTGGAAGTTCGAGCTCTACAAGACGGGCCTCCAGGACGGCATGTCCTTCAAGGTCGAGGTCATCGACACCTGGAACATGACCATCACTCCGGTCCCCGGGGTCTTCGTGACGAAGAAAAAGGACAGCTACAGCTTCGTGGATCAGGAGGGAAAATCCGTCCCGCTGCCGGGCCGCCCCTACATGGCGCTCCGGATCCGGCGCGCCGAGTGACGGCTGGCGCCCGTCAGGGCGCCAGCGTCTTCAGCGGAATCAACTGCACGGGCCCGAGCAGCCCGGAGGGCTGCAGCGGCCAGGAGGCGCCGTCGAAGCGCCGGTAGTTGATGTTCACGAAGTTGATTTCGTAGAAGTTCTTCCACGGCACCTTGCGGATCTCCAGGTCGCGGACCCGGTTGGCGGAAAGATTGGTGACCTCAAGGGCGAGGGTGTTGCGGCCGGCGTGCAGCTGGGCGCCGACCCGGGTGCGGAAGGGGAGGGCCCAGATGTCGTCGACCTTGGTGCCATTCAGCCAGACCGTCGCCGTCTCGCGCAGGTCTCCGAGGTCGAGGACCCAGTCATCGGCCGCAGCGCCGCCGGGGAGCGTGAACTCGGTTTCGTAACGCGCGGTGCCGGCAAATCGCTCGGCTTCGCCGCCTTGGGCCGTCCAGGACTTAAGGGAGGCTTCGGTAAACGCGGGCGGCAGCGCGGGGCCGCCGGTAACGAACGTCACGCGCCAGCTGCCATCGATGGCGACTGCCGGGCCGGCTTCCTGCGCATACGGCCAGGCCGTGCCTTCGGCGCTCCGGCCCCGCAAGGTCTTCACGAAGATGGAATCGCCGGGCTGCAGTTGGAGGTAAACCTGGGTCGATCCGCCTGCTTCCCTGAGGGCGGCCACGCCGGCCTTTCCGCTGCGGGCATCGAGCAAGACGGCGCCGGTGGCCGCACGCCCGAGCGGCACCCAGTCGTCGAGGGCCTTGCCGGTGAGATTGGCGAGGAAGTAGATCTCGCCGTCGGCGGTGCGGCGGCGCAGAACGCCCAGACCCGCATCCGCGATGGGCTCGCGGGCGGCGCCGACCTGCGCGATAACGCTGGCGTAGGGGCCCACGAGCACCTTGCCGCTTCCGACCGTGGCGGACCGGAGCCCGACGGTGGTGGTGTCCTGGAGGTTCAGCTTGGCGAGCTCGGCCTTGAACTGGGCGCGGCGCTCCTCCAACTGGCCGAAACCGGGCACGTCGCCCGGCAGCGAGTCGACGAAGACCACCGTCGCACCGCCCGCCGCGAGGGCGAGCAGGCGCTGCAGCGTGGCGACCGGCAGATGGGCCGTGGGCGGGACGATCACGGCCCGGTAGCTGCCGCCCGGGACCCGGAGGGCGCCATTTTCCACCTGAGTCTGCCCGAGCTGGGCATCGGAGATATAATCAAAGGCGTAGCCGCCGGCGACCATCTGGCCCGCCACCCGGCCGCAGGGCGTGTCGACCATCCACTTCTGGCCATTGTGCACCGCGAACTGCTTCACCAGGCCATCCGGATGCTGCTGCGGCGTGCCCGCGGCGTCATGCCAGAGATCGTAGACGGGCCAGTAGACCAGGAGGTCGTTGTCGGGCACTCCCGCCTGCAGGAGCGCCGAGCTCCGGCCGATGTAGGCATTGAGCCAGCCGAACTGGTCCCAGAGCGAGTTGCGGGAGTTCTCCTGGACGGAAGCGTAGAAGAGCCAGCCCGGCCAGGGTGCATCGCTCGGGGAGTAGGCGTTGCCCTGGTAGTAGATGCGGTTGATGCCGGTGAGGAAGAGCTGATCGAGCTCCGGCTTCATCTCCGAGGGCGCCTCATGGAAATGCTCGCGTACCCAGGTGAAGGTCTCCGCGGAGGCCAGGGGCCGGCCGGCGACATGCGCCGCCGACGAGGCCATCCGGTTGACGAGGGGATAGGGGACGTTGATGCCGATCTCCGCGGGCAGGTTGCGGTAGAGCGGAATGGGGAACGGGGACGAGCCGAAGATCTCCGTCTCCGGGACGTCGGAGGCCCCGTAGATGTCGAGCAGGTTGCCCGGAGCCCCATGGGCCTGCTCCCGCGCCAAACTCCCCATGCGATGCGACCAGTCCACCCAGGTCTGGACGAATTCCAGGTGCAGCTCCGCGAGCGTCTCGCGGTAGTCGCCTTTGATCCGCGCCACCGTGTCGGCCTCGCCCTGGCCGGCCAGCTCGGCCAGATGATCCATCAGGTCGTAGCCGTGCATGGCCTTGAACTTTTCCGGCACCTCCGCCGCCCAGCTCGCCGTGAATTCATAGGAGTCCTGGAACTGGGCGCTGATCGTCCCCTTGGGCACGGTGGCCAGCGCCTCGGTGAAGGGCTGCAGGTAGCGCGCGACCGCGCCGGGGGAGAAGGGATTGACGACCGGCCCCTCGCCGCCCGGGGCGGACCGCTTCACCTTGAAGCCCGTGGGCGCGCTGGAGAGCTTGCCGTCCTTGAGGACGACCCGCTGCTCGGCGTCGGCGGGCCCGACCCACGGCCCGCCGAAGGGCCAGCCCGTGGTCGTCGCCATGTCGACGCCGAGGCCCAGCCGGTGCGCCTCGGACGCGGTATAGGCCAGCACCGACATATAGTCCGGCGAAAGATACTTGATGAAACGCTTCTCGTACCCCTTGGCGCCGTAGACGGGAGTGACCTCGACGCCGCCCAGCCCATGGGCCTCGAAATCCTTCAGCTCGCGGGAGAGGTTCTCCCGGTCCACGGCGTTGCCGAGCCACCACCAGCGGGTCCAGGGCTTCTGCTCGCGGCCGACCTTCGGCCAGGCCAGGTCGTCGGCGGCGCGGGCCGGCATCGCGCCGAAGGCGAGGCTGGCAACGGAAAGGAAAAGGCAGCACCGGAGGAGGACGGGGAGGCGCATGGGGTAAGGGGGCTGAAATCTATCGTCGTCCCGCCTCCTTGGCCAGCCAATCACCCGCGCAGTCGGACAGTCCTTGCGAGCGCTAGCCGCCGAGGTAGGCGGCCTTGAGCAGGGGATGATCGCGGAGATCCTGGCTCGGTCCCTCCAGGGCGATGCGCCCGGTCTCGAGGACATACGCATAGCTCGCCACCTCCAGCGCGAGGTGGGCGTTCTGCTCGACGAGGAGGATGGCGATGCCCTGGCGGCGGTTGATCTCGACGATCTTCTCGAACAGCGTGGCCACGAGGCGCGGGGCGATGCCGAGCGAGGGCTCGTCGAGCATCAGGAACTTGGGCGCCCCCATCAGCGCCCGGCCGATCGCCAGCATCTGCTGCTCGCCGCCCGAGAGCGTGCCGGCGGATTGGGTGAGCCGCTCCTTCAGCCGGGGAAAGAGGCCGAAGACCATCTCGCGGCCCTGGGCGATGGCGGCGCGGTCGCGCTGCAGGTAGGCGCCCATCTCGAGGTTCTCGGCCACGGTGAGGTTGGCGAAGATCATGCGTCCCTCCGGCACGTGGCAGAGGCCCCGGCCAACGATCCGGTGGGCCGGGAGGGCGGTGATGTCCTCGCCGGCGAAGACGATCTTCCCGCGGCGCGGGCGGAGCAGTCCGGAGAGCGTGCGCAAGGTCGTGGTCTTGCCCGCCCCGTTGCCGCCGATGAGGGTGACGATGGCGCCGGGCGCGACCCGCAGCGTGACGCCGTCGAGGGCGGTGATGGCGCCGTAGGAGACGGCGAGGTCGGTTACCTGGAGCAGGTCGGCCATTAGAATCGCCGGTCCGCGCCCAGGTAGGCCTCGATCACCTTGGGATTGTTCTGGATCTCGGCCGGCGGGCCCTCGGCGATCTTGATGCCATAGTCGAGGACGACCACCCGCTGGCAGACGCCCATCACGACCTTCATCGAGTGCTCGACGAGGAGGATGGAGAGGCTGAACTGCTTCTGCACCCGCTGGATCAGCCGGCCGAGCTCGGTCTTCTCGGTCGGGTTCATCCCTGCCGCCGGCTCGTCGAGGAGGAGCAGCTTCGGCTGGGTCGCAAGCGCGCGGGCGATCTCGAGGCGGCGCTGCTCCCCGTAGGGGAGGCTGCCGGCCGGCGCATCCCGGAAGCGGCTCAGGTTGAAGATCTCCAGGAGTTCGTCCGTCCGCCGCGCCACCGCCGCCTCGTCCTTGCGAAACGACCGCAGGCGAACGAGCGCCTGCCCCGGCGCCGCCTGCCGGTGGAGATTGCCGGCGACGCGCACGTTGTCGAAGACCGAGAGCCGGCCGAAGAGCCGGATGTTCTGGAAGGTCCGGGCCACCCCGAGGGCCACGATGGCCGAGGCGCTCCGGCCCGCGAGGTCGCGGCCCTGGAAGGCCGCGGCGCCCGCGTCCGCCGGGTAGATGCCGGTGATCAGGTTGAAGAGGGTCGTCTTGCCCGCGCCGTTCGGCCCGATCAGCCCGACCAACTCATCCTCTCCCACCGCCAGGTCGACTGCGTTGACCGCGGTGAGCCCGCCGAACCGAACGGTGACGCCGGTGAGCTGGAGCAGCGCCATGGTCAGGGGCCGGCCCGCTTGGCCCGGCGGAGCTTCAGGTTGAACAGCCCCTGCGGCCGCAGGATCATCAGCACGATGAGGAGGAAGGAGTAGATGATCATCCGGTACTCCGCCACGGGCCGCAGGACCTCCGGCAGCAGGGTGAGGAGGATCGCGGCCAGGATGACCCCGAGCATGTTGCCCATGCCGCCGAGGATCACCATGACGACGATTTCGATGCTCTTGGTGAAGTCGAAGCCGCCGGGCGTGATGGTCAGCCGGAAGTGCCCGTAGAGCCCGCCGGCTATGCCGGCGAAGAAGGCGCTGACGACAAAGGCGACGATCTTGTAGCGCGTCGGGTTGAGCCCGACGGCGGCGGCGGCGATCTCGTCGTCATGCACGGCGAGGAAGCCGCGCCCGTAGGTCGAGTTCACGAGGCAGCTGACCGTGAAGACCGTGAGGGCGGCGAAGGCCAGCACCCAGAAAATCGTGGTGTAGGGGGGGATGCCGTTCAGCCCGAGGGCGCCCCCGAGCGCGTCGATGTTCTGGAAGGTGACCCGGATGATCTCGCCGAAGGCGAGGGTGACGATCGCGAGGTAGTCGCCCCGGAGCCGGAGCGAGGGGATCCCGACGAGCAGGCCCGCGACGGCCGCCGCGAGGCCGCCGACCAGCAGGGCGCCCAGGAAGAACAGGCCCTGCGCGAGCGCGGAGGGATCAGACCCCAGCACGGCCGGCCCGGCCTGCAAAGAGACCGCGGCGGAAAGGTAGGCCCCCACCGACATGAAGCCCGCGTGCCCCAGGGAAAACTGCCCGGTGTAGCCGTTCACCAGATTGAGCGAAACGGCCAGGATCACGTTGATCCCGATGATCGTCAGGACATCGAGATAGTAGGGGTCGATGAGGCCCGAGCCGCGGGCGACGAGCGCCGCGGCGGCCACGGCGGCCAGCAGGGCGAGGTGCGGCTTCGGCATGGCGGCTTCAGACCTTCTCGACCCGGAATTTTCCGAGGAGGCCGGCCGGCCGGCAGAGCAGGATCACGATGAGGACCCCGAAGGCGATCGCGTCCTTGTAGGTGGACCAGGGGCTGCCCGCCACGAAGGTCTCGACCAGCCCGAGGATCAGGCCGCCGAGGGCGGCCCCGGGAATGTTGCCGATCCCGCCCAGGACCGCGGCGACGAAGGCCTTCAGCCCCGGCATCACCCCCATCAGCGGATCGATGGAGGGATAATTCATGGCGTAGAGGATCCCGCCCGCAGCTGCCAGGGCCGAGCCGAGGCCGAAGGTGAAGGAGATCACGACATCGGTGTTGATCCCGACGAGCTGGGCGGCGGTCGCATTGAGCGAAAGGGCGCGCATGGCGGTGCCGATCCGGGTGCGGTGCACGATGACCTGGAGGGCGGCCAGCAGGCCGGCGGCCACCACGATCACGATCACCTGGGTGCTGGAAATCACGAGGCCGCCGAGGTGCAGGTCGCGTTGCGGGAAGAGGACGGGGAAGGTGCGGGGCGCCGCCCCGAAGCCGAACTGGCCGCTGTACTCCAGCAGGAGCGAGACCCCGATGGCGGTGATGAGCACGTTCAGCGTCGGGCCCCGCCGCAGGGGCCGGTAGGCCAGCCGCTCGATCACGATCCCGAGCAGGGCGCAGCCGATCATCGACCCCGCCAGCACCAGGAGGCCGCCCCCGACCGTGGCGGCGGGCACCAGCTTGGCGAGGTAGTAGCCGAGGAAGGCGCCGACCATGAAGACGTCGGAGTGCGCGAAATTGATGAAGCGCAGCACGCCATAGACCATCGTGTAGCCCAGCGCGATCAGCGCATAGATTGCCCCCAGGGACAGGCCGTTCAGCGTCTGTTGGAGGAATTCGGACAAGGGAACCTCAGGTACCCTACGGCGCGATGCTCTCCACGAACACCGACTGGCCGCCCTTGACCTCGAAGATGGTCGCGGCCTTGGAGGCATTGCGTTCGGCGTCGATCGTGGTGGTGCCGGTCACCCCGGGATAGTCCTTCGTGGCCGCGATAGCATCGCGGAGCTGCGGCGCCGCCGTCGTGCCGGCCCGCCGGAGGGCGTCGGCCAGGACCATGGCCGAATCATAG
Source organism: uncultured Opitutaceae bacterium (assembly GCA_964550715.1). Taxonomy (GTDB): domain Bacteria; phylum Verrucomicrobiota; class Verrucomicrobiia; order Opitutales; family Opitutaceae; genus Palsa-1447. The sequence goes on along the minus strand of CAZKAH010000015.1, from coordinate 47,439 downwards.
CCGAGCGCGGCCATCGCATCGGGCGTTTCGCCGCCCCAGCGCACGCGGAATTTTCTGACGAAATCCTGCACCACGGGCGCGGTATTGGTCGCCGAATAGTGATCCGAATAATAGGTGCCCTCCACGGCCTGCCCGCCGATCTCGATCAGCGGCGGGCTGTCCCAGCCGTCGCCGCCGAAGATCGGCACGGCAAGGCCCAGCTCGCGCGCCTGGAGGCAGATCAGCGCCGCCTCCGTGTAGTAGCCGGGAACGAAGATTCCGTCCACGCCCGCGGCCTTGATCACGGTCAGCTGCGCCTTGAAGTCCTTTTCGCCCTCGGCGTAGGTCTGTTGCAGGGCGATCGCGCCGCCGCCCCGCACGAAGACCTCCTTGAAGTACTTGGCCAGCCCGACGCTGTAGGCGCTCGAGACCGAGGTCAGCAGCGCCACGCGCTGGAGCTTGAGCGTGTTGCGGGCGAACTTCGCCATGACCGTGCCCTGGAAAGGGTCGATGAAGCAGACCCGGAAGACATAGTTGCCGATCGTGGTCACCCGGGGATTGGTCGAGCCCGGCGAGATCATCGGGATATGGGAGGCCTGCGCGATCGGGGCCATTTCCAGCGAGCGGCTGGACGCGATCTCGCCGAGCAGGGCGACGACCTTGTCCCGCGAGATCAGCTTGCGGGCCGCGGTGGCCGACTCGCCCTGCTTGCACTGGTTGTCCTCGGTCACGAGGTCCAGCTGCCGGCCGAGCACCCCGCCGCCGGCGTTGAGCTCCTCGATGGCGAAGATCGTGCCCTTGTGGGACGACTGCCCGAAGGCCGCGTCCTTGCCGGTCATCGAGGCGACCTCGCCGACCTTGATGACGTCCTGGGCGGCGACCGGGCCGGCGAGCGTGAGCAGGGCGGCGAGGGGCCAGAGGTACCGGGAGGGGGCGAAAGGCATGGCAGGAGACAACGTCAGGGCCGCCCGGGTTTCAACCCCGGTTTCGGCTTTCCGTCGGGCGGGAGGAAGCATTGGATATGCCGGTTGAACACCTTTGACCGCCACCTGCTGCGCGAATGGCTGCAAATCCTCGCCATCGTGGTGGCGGGGACCTGCGGGCTCCTGCTGGTCCAGGTCTGCTATGACGACCTGCGGACGCTCCGGGAGGCGGGTGCCCACGGCGGCGAGCTCTGGACGTACTTCTTCATCACGATGCCGCGGTTCCTCTCGGTCGTGCTCCCCATCGCCCTCCTGGTCTCGCTTCTCTTCGTCCTGACCAAGCTGCACCGGGCCAACGAGCTGACCGCCATGCGGGCGGCCGGGGTCGGCCTGATGCGGATCACCGCCCCGGTCTGGCTGATCGGCCTCCTCGCCTGCGGCCTGGCCTGGTGGCTCGGCTCCACGGTGGTGCCCTGGTCCGTGCAGAAGTCGGAGGCCATGCTCGATGCGGTCCAGTTTCGCCAGCAAGCCCGCACGCTGTCGGCCGACGGGGTCGGCGCGGTCTATGCCGTGGCCTTTGAGAATCCGGTCGACGGCCGGATCTGGATGATCAACCGCTACAGCCGGTACACGGGCCGGGCCTACGGGCTTTCCGTTTCCGAGCTCGACCCGCAGCGGCGGGAAATGGTGCGGCTGGTCGCGGCCGAGGCCTACCCGGATCCCGCCCACGGCGGCTGGATCTTCCTGCGGGGCCGGGAACTGCACTTCAATGTCGACACGGGCGAGGAGCTGCCGGACACGCCCTTTGCCGAGAAGCGGGAGAACTTCGGCGAGGATCCCCAGCTCATGCTGCTGACCGAGCGCCGCGAGATCGACCTGTCGTTCTTCGAGCTGCGCCGGGTGGTGCAATACTACGCCGCGCAGAAGAACCCGCAGGGCATCCGTTTCGCCGTCCGCTACTACGGCCTGATCGCCGACACGCTCGGGCCGCTCGTCGCCATCGCGATCGCGATTCCCTTCGCCGTGACCGGCGTCCGCGTGAACGCGGCCGTGGGCGTTTCCAAGTCGATCGGGCTCTTCTGCCTCTACTATCTTTTCACCCAGATCGCCGCCTCGCTCGCCATCAAGCAGCTCGTGGACCCGGTCACCGCCGCCTGGCTGCCGAACCTCGGCATCGCCGCCCTGGCGGCCTGGCTGATTGTGCGCCTGCGCTAGGCCCAGTTGTAGTTGAAGCTGATGCTGATCCGCTCGGCGTCCACCCGGTTGGCCGCGACCTCGTGGCGCAGCCAGCTCTCGAAGAGGATCACCTGCCCGGCCTCGGCGGGGTAGGTGACGTGGATGCGGTTGGCGGGGCGGGCGCCCGGCAGCCTGGGCGGGGCCGCCATGAAGCGGTCCAGGCGCGGGTCCTCGAACTTCAGCCCCGGGCAGCCGCGCGGCGTCGCAACGTAGTAGGTGCCGCTGATGAAGGAGAGGGGATGCAGGTGCAGCGAGTGCGCCGCCGATGGCGGCATGATGTTCACCCAGCAGTCGGTCAGCCGGATCTTCCGGCCGCGCAAGTCCAACTCGAGCTGCTGCGCAAAGATGCGGACATGGCGGAGGAGTCGTTTCTCCAGCTGGGCAAACGTGCTGGAAAAGCGGTGCAGCTCGTTCATCGAGGCGTAGCTCGTGTAGCCGCCGGGATAGTTCGCCTTGGACCAGCGGCGGCCCGCCGCGTCGTAGGCGCGCAGCCGGCGGCATTCCTCGGCGAGGTCCTCGTTGAACCGGGCGAGGCCGCGGGGTTGCAGCGGCTCGCGGTAGATGAGGGTGGGAAACCAGGCGCGCGTCGGCATGACGGGCAGCCTAGGCCGAACCATCCCCCGGATTCAACGCGCGATGCCGCCGTCCACTCCGGGCGGCGTGAGGGGGTGCGTCACGCTCCAGGCGGCGTAGGTGTCCAGCATCTCCTGGGGGCCGCTGTTGTACCAGTTGTAGCCGCGCTGGCGCTCGAGCGAGAGCTCCTCGACCTGGTCATGCACGGTCTTGTCGCGGTCGCCGAAGATGGGTCGGTTGGAGCCGATCTCGTAGTAGCGCGCCCAGAGCAGCGGGGCTCCCGGGGTGGGGACAAGACGGGTGGGCGTGGGGGCGGGGCGTGCCCGGGGGGCCGGCGCGGCGGCAACCCCGGTCGGATTGGCGGCACGGGGAGCCGAGGGACCGGTCCCGGGTGCCCCGGGCGGCCGGCCGCCACCCCCGAAGCCGAAACCGCCCCGGCCTCGGCTCCAGACCTGGTCGTGGATCGCCACCTGCTTGAACCAGGCGGCGGCGGCGTTCACGGAGGCGATGATCTCCGGGCTCGGATTCGGCACGGTCATCAGGAATTTCACGACGTTGGAGCTTTCATCCCCGCAGGCCGCCACCGGCTCGAAATTGCGCGCGGACGTCGGCTGCAGCGTCAGGGCGTCGTGCTGCTGGCACCAGGCCGTGCGGTGGCCGCCGACCTGGATCTGGCAGGCGAGAATGCAGGCGTAGCCCAGGGCGACGCGCGGCGCGGCGCGGCGGCGGAGTTCCGCGGAGGTGAAGGCATACATGCCCTTGCCCCCGACGACGCCCTGCAGCACCTCGATGGCCTGGGTCACGGCGTCGTCGTTGAAGGTGATGGCGTCATGATACCCGCCCTCCAGGGGCCACACCTGCGGCCAGCCGCCGTTGGGATACTGCGCCTTGAAGAGGTATTCGATCCCGCGCAGGAAGGCGGCGCGATAGGGGGCTCCGCGCTGGGGCCCGAGCGCCGTCACGACCTTCGCGAGGAAGCGCAGCTGGGTGGTGGTGGCGTTGTTGTCCAGGGTGCCAAAGTAATTCCAATACGGGTCCTTGGGCGTGTCGTAGTCGCCGGGCGCGAGGTATTGCGACAGGTTGTTGCCGACGAAGCTGCCGCCCCAGGTGCGCAGGTTGTCGCGCATGTTGAGGTTCTTGCCCCAGGCGCCGTTGGGCATCTGGTAGGACACAACCACGTCGGCGCTGTGCACAGCCTCGGCCGTCCCGTACCAGGCATCGGGCTGGTTCAGGGAGATCCCGCCGCGTCCCTCGCTGGGCATGAGGGGTTTCGCCATTCCCGCGGCCTGCAATTCCGCCGCGACGTAGGCGTGATCGGCCGCCCGGGCCCGGTCGGAGCGGGCGAGGTAGTCGAGCCAGGCCGCCTGCTGATCGGCCGGCACGATCGCCTTCACGCGCTCGGCGGTCACGGAGAGGGCGGGAGGGGTGCTGCCGACAATGGCGCCGGAGACCGGCAGGGCCGCGACCAAGAGAGCGGCAATAAGGGACAGGTTCGTACGAAGAGCCGAAGGGAGGGCGGTAATAAGGAACTGGTTTGAGCGCATGGAGTTAGGGGAGACGCTATTCAACCGGCACCGGTTGCCTGCCGCCATAAGGGACAGGCTCGTACTGAAATAAGGGACAGGTTCGTACGAATGGGCTAGGGAAAGACGCCCGTCGGCCGGCGGCGTTGCCGGAATTCAGGCAGGGCTACAGCGCCTCGGCCAGCGCGGCGATGATGTCGTCCACCGGCTCGACGCCCACGCAGAGGCGCAGGAGGTCGGGATCGAGCCCATTGGCGGCGAGTTCCGCCCGGCCTCCCGGCGTCGTGACCAGGTCGTAGTGGGCGAGATACATGAAGGGGCAGATCAGGGTCGTCTTGGTCCCGAAGCTCGGGCCCTTGGCCAGCCGCAGGCGGTCGTAGAACGCTTGCAGCGATCCGCGCAGCGTGAACGAAATCATTCCCCCGGTCGCATCCGGGCTCCGCGCGATGCGGCGGTAGTTCTCGCGCGACGAGGGCTGCAATGCCCAGAAGACCTCCTTGACCCCGGGATGGGCGGCGAGGAAGGCCGCCACGCGGGGCACGCTGGCCTGGATGCGGGCCAGGACCTCGCCGGTCCGGCCGACCTGCGCGGCCAGACGGGCGAGGTCGCGCGGATACACGGGCTCGAGCCACTCGGCCGCGCCGCGCCGGAGCGCGTCGGCATCCGGGCGGGCCGGGTTGATCGCGACCACGCCGGCGATCACGTCGCCCTCGCTTGCGGTGTACTTGGTGAGGCTCGCCACGACGAGGTCGGCGTGGGGCAGCACCTCGACGCTGAAGGGCGAGCTGACCGAGGGATCGAGGACCAGGGCGACGCCGTGGCGGCGGCAGAGCGCGGCGAGCCTCGCGACCTCGGGGGTCTGAATCAGCGGGTTCGTCGGGATCTCGGTGAGGAGGCCGGCCAGGCGCGGACCCTGCTCGGTGAAGAGCCGTTCGAGCGCGGGCCAGTCAAAGACATCGCGCACGTAGAGGTAATCGGCCGGCCCGGGGGTGAATTTCTTCAGGACGGCGATCGTGTCGAGGTAGAGCCAGCCGAGCTGGACCCAGCGCGTGCGGCCCCGGGCCGCCTGGACCGCCGCGACGGCGCGGAAGCCGGCGTAGACCGCGTTTGCCCCGGAATTGGCCAGGAGGATGTCGCCGTCGCCGGTGCCGGCAAAGGCGGGCCGGAGCTGCCGGCGCACCTCCGCGGCGGCGTCACCCGTGAACGTTTCCTCAGGATGAACCGCCGCGAGCAGGCCGAGGCCCACCAGCCGGTCCTCGGCCTCGCGCGAGGAGAGGAAACCGCCGAGATGCTGGAGGTACACCTTCGCCTGGCCCGCGGCTTCCGCCGATTCGGGATGGGACACGCCGTGCAGCCCGTCGCGGGCGAAGAGCGTCGCGCCGGCGGCCGCGCCGAGGTGCCGGGCCAGCTCGGCCGCCATCCGCCCGGAGGAGGTGAGCCACAGGACCTGCCCGGCCGGGGCATAATGGGCGGCGAGCCGCCGCGCGAACGGGTGCACCACGAACCGCGGATACCCCGAGGTCAGGTGCCGGGTGACGGCCGGATCCTTCTCCTCGTAGCCGCGCACCGCCCGCATCGTCGGCAGGCTGCACGAGACGGCATGGGGGAGGGCCGGAATGGGCTGGCCGAGGGGGATAGGGGCGAACGAGGACATGCGGGCGGAGACATTCTTGGCCGGCCGCGAGCCTTGGCAACCGGAACATGTGTCATCCGGCGTCCGCCCTCGCCCCGCGGCAGAACCCTCTTTACCTGATGCGAACCGGGCGCTAAAAGTCAGTCGGTGCCGGCGGGCTTTCCTCTCCGGCGCAGACTCCCAAAAAAACATGTTATCCGCTTTTCATCAGCTGAACTATTTTCCAGCGGTGCTCGGCGCCACGATCGCCGGCTTCCTCTTCGGCGCCGTCTGGTACTCCCTCCTGTTCGGCAAGGCGTGGCAGGCGGAAATGAAGATGCCCCCGGGCCCGTCCGGAGAAGAGCCCAGCATGGTGCCGGGCATGATCAAGGGTTTCATCTGCACGTTCGTCTCGACCGTGGCGCTCGCCTGGGTCATCGCCCTTGCCGGCACCATGGGCATGCGACACGGCGCCGCCCTCGGTGCGGGCCTGGGGCTGCTCCTGGTCGGCGCCCGCTATGCCAACAATGCGGTCTGGGAACGGAAATCCTGCAAACTCATCGCGATCAACGTCGGCCATGAAGTGCTGATGTTTGCGATCCAGGGCGCGATCCTTGCCCACTGGCTCCCCTAGCCGGACTGGCGGAAAAAGCGTCGCCTCGTCCGCCGCCGTCCGCGAAGCTGGGACGCGAATGAAGATCGTCTCGTGGAACGTCAACGGGGTGCGGGCGGCGCTGAAAAAAGGCCTGCTCGACACCATGGCGGCCATGGATGCCGATATCATCTGCCTGCAGGAGACGAAGGCCCAGCCGGGGGATGTCCAGCACGTCGCGTGGCCGGGCTACGAGGCGCTCTGGAACAGCGCGGAAAAAAAGGGCTACAGCGGCACGGCCATGCTCGTGCGCACGAAGCCGAAAAACGTCGCGCGGGGGATCGGCGCGGTCGCGCACGACCGCGAGGGCCGCGTCCTGGCGGCGGAGTTTCCCGACTTCTGGCTGGTCGACGTCTACCAGCCCAACTCGCAGCGCGGCCTCACGCGGCTCGCCTATCGCACGGGCGAATGGGACCCGGCTTTCGTGGCCTTTCTCCGCCGGCTCGAGAAGAAGGGCAAGCCGGTCCTCTTCTGCGGCGACCTGAACGTGGCGCACACGGAAATCGACCTCGCGAATCCGAAGTCGAACCGCCGCAACGCGGGCTTCACCGACGAGGAACGGACCAACTTCAGCCTTCTCCTGGACCGGGGCTTCATCGACACCTTCCGGGTGTTCCAGCCGGGACCGGGGCACTACACCTGGTGGAGCCAGATGGGCGACTGCCGCGCCCGCAATGTGGGGTGGCGCGTCGACTATTTCATCGCGAGCGAGAAGCTCCGGCCGGCCCTCAAGCGCGCCTGGATCAGCCCCGAGGTCATGGGCAGCGACCATTGTCCGGTCGGGCTGGAGATCGCCTAGGACCCGCCCATGGACCCGCTCAAGGAACTCATGCTCGGGCCGCCCCGGTTGACGCTGGCGGCCGCGGAAAGCCTGACCACCGGGCGCATCCAGGCGCGGATCGGCGCCATATCCGGGGCGTCCGAATTCTTTCTCGGCGGCATCACCGCCTATTCCCTCGCGCAGAAGGTGCGGCACCTGGGCGTGAACCGCGAGCTGGCGGAACCGGTGGACTCCGTGTCGGCGGCCGTGGCCGAGCAGATGGCCGCCGGGGCTCGCGTCCTGTTCGGCGCCGATGTCGCCGTCGCGACCACGGGCTATGCCGAGGCGGCGCCGGCCAAGTCCGTCGCCGCGCCGTTTGCCTGGTGGGCCGTGGCCGGGGGACCGGGCCGCATCCGCAGCGGCCGGATTGACTGCCCAGGCCTGGCGCGGACCGAAGTGCAGGAGCGGGTGGCCGAGGCCGCCCTGGCCGCGCTACTGGCCTGGCTGAGGGAGATTCGCGGGCGCTGACGCGCCGCGCCGGCCTCAGGGAGCCAGGCGCTGCACGTAGTGCATCAGCGGCAGGACTTCCGCCGGCGCCTGGACCCAGTCGCTGTAGAGCAGCTCGGGCAGGGTGTACGTGGTGTTATAGAGGGTGAAGTTCGCCGGGTCATTGCGCACGACGTAACCGGCCTTGACCGTGGCGCCGGCAAACAGGCCCGTGGCCTTGGTGTAGACCAGGATGGGGGCCGCGGCGATCGCCCCGTTGTCCCTCTCGACGCCGGCGCCGCTCGGGCCGGCGACCGCCTTGGCGTCCACGCCGATGTTGAAGCGCTGGTTGAAGAGGAGGCGGGGCGTGCGGTCGTCGGTGATGACGTAGATCGTCTCGACGGACTTGGCGCCGAGCTGGAGGCCGAGGCTCGCCTCGCTGGCTGAAATCAGGACGGGCAGGCTCCACTGGCCCGAGGCCTTCTTCACCATAATCACCCCGTAGCCGTCCTTGATGCCGATCAGGAAGCCGGCCTTGAACTGGTTCACGATCATCACCGCATGGGCCTGGTGCCAGACCGAGGCAGGGATGGCCAGGGCCGGATCGCTCATGAATTCCTGCAGGATGGCTTCGCAGGATTCGACGTGGCTGACCAGGTCGGACCGCTGGTCCGCAGCCTTGGCTCCGGCGGTGGCGAGGGCGCCCGCAAGGGCAAACGCGAGAAAGTGCTTCATGATTGAGGGGGAGAATGGCACGGCGCGGACGACTTGGAAAGGGCGGAATACGGGCGGTTCCGCGGTTATTCCAGGCCGCGCGCGGCGACCTCATCCTCGTCCCAGCCGAGGTAGTGGCCGAGTTCGTGGAGATAGGTGAGGCGCACTTCCTCGCGGAAGGCCGCCGCCTCCCGGTCCGCATAATCCCAGAGGTTGTCCAGATAGAGAAAAATTTGTGGCGGCACGGGGTTCTCCCCGGGATCCTCCCCGTGCGCCGGCCCGTCGAAGAGACCGAGAAGGTCGGGGGAATATGCGTCGGGCAGGATCTCCGGGCCGGGCGTGCGCTGACAATGGACCGGAAGGCCCTCGGCGAGCCCACGGAGCTGCGGCGGAAGCTTATGCTGCACGGCGGCCACGATTTCGACCGCGATGGTTTCTAGTCGGGAGAACTTCATGACGGTTTGATTGAAGATAATCATATTTGTAAGACATTTATGGTCAAACGATAACATGAAAATGGCGGCCGGATTTCTCCGGTAGAAGGCTGAGATCGAAAATTTTTTCGGAACTTATTGTTATTTCTGTAACCGGACATTGGACCGGGCGTCATCACCGTTGTCCCCGTTTTCAGCCCCATGAAACGCCCGCTTCGCCCCTTCTTCCTGCTCGCCCTCGGTTTGGGCCTTTCCAAGATGCCCGCCCACGCGCAGGACACGGCTCCGGCCGGCTCGCCCCCGCCCCCCGCCGCCGGCGGTGGTGCCCGGCGGAATCCCGGGCAGATGATGCAGCAGCTGAAGGACCGCCTCAGCCTGAGCGACGACCAGGCCAAGCAGCTGGGCGACATCATGCAGGACCTGCGGACGCAGGGACAGGCGCTGCGCCAGGACACCTCCCTTTCGGACGATGACCGACGGGCCAAGGGCCAGGCGCTCATGAAATCCGTCCACGACAAGATCCGCGCCATGCTGACGGCCGATCAACAGAAGATTTTCGATGCCATGCCGCCGATGATGGGACCGGGCCGCCGCCCGCCGCCTCCGCCGGCGAACTAAACACTTGTCAGGGGTTGGTGTGTGCCGCCGCGGTCAGCAGCCCGCGGCGGCCTTTTTGTTTTTGGGGCGCCGCGCCGCGGCCGCCCCAAAAAAAACCACGGCGAAGCTCGCGTTCAGCGAGCGAAGACGGGTCCTCCCGCCCAACGAAACCGTCCTTAGGCTATCGCCTTGGCCTGGCTCCCCGTCGTCACCGCCAGATTGCGCAGATGCCCGATCAAGTCCGAGAGCGACTCCCGCGAAGGATGGGTCATCAGGCTGAACTGGATCCAATTCCGGGCGGCGAGGTAACCGCTGCGGTGGCTGGTGAGGAATCCGCGCTGCTCCAGGGCCGCGCCCACGTCGGAAGCTCGCGTGGTGGCAGGGAGGACAACCGTGACGATGATCGGCGAGGCGTGCGCCTCGTCCGCCTTGAGCGTGAGGCCGGCCGAACGCAGCTCACCGCGAAACCAGGCGGCCAGGCTGCCGTCGCCGCAACGGCCGGCCGGCAGGCGCTCGACCTCGGCCAGGGCCACGTCCAGGGCCATGATGAGATTGGATGAATGCGTGAACGGCACGCCGTCGGACGCGGCCCAGAGGCCGAGGTCCAGGTAACGCGGAAGGTCGGGACGGGCCGCCGGGGCCTCCTGATGAAACACGAGCCCAAGCCCGGGGAACCCGGCGATCGCCTTGCCGCTTGATCCGGTGGCCATGTGGACGCCGCTCAGGTCGACCGGCACGGCGCCGATCGAGCTGATGCAATCGAGGCAGAGCTTGCAGCGGTGCTCCTGCGCCAGCTTTTTCAGGGCTGCGATATCGTGCAGAACGCCGGTCGAGGTCTCATGATGCACCATCCAAAGCCAGGCGGGAGATTTCACCTGGGCAAACGCCTCCCGGTAATCGGAGACGGACGGGACGGCACCCCAGGGGAGGCGGGCCCAATGAAATTCCAGGCCGGCGCGGCGGGCATGGTCCGCCAGCCGCTCGCCGAACTCCCCGGTTGAGACCACGATACCGGGCCGGCCGAGCGTGGCTAGCTGGCCGGCGACGACGTCATTGGCCAGGGAACCGCTGCCGACCATGACCTGCACGTCGGTCGCCGAGGTCAGTGCCGCCAAGCGGCGGCGAACCGTGGCTATCTGGTCCACGAATTCGGGGTCGCGATGGGAGACGGTGGGCCGGCTGAAGGCCGCCAGCACCGCCGCGCTCACGGAAACGGGCCCTGGGAGGAGGTTGATCGTGACGGGGGCCGGGCCGCTGGCGACCCGTTGCATGCCGCGGCGGGCATCCACGACCTGGAGAAAGCTCTCCAGCGTCTGCATCATCGGCTGGTAGGGAGCCTCCGGCGTGCCGACCCGGGGACCAAACGACTCGAAACCGAGGGCCCGATAGAGGGACATCCGCCGGACCGCACCGGAGATGATGCCAAGATCGTCGCCCCGGGCCAGGCAGTACCGGGCGATAAAATGCAGCAATTGGGCCGGGACGGGCCCATTCCGGTAGGCCGGGAGCACGGCAAAAAGCCGGATTTCGACCGGGCGGAGGCCGGCCGGCAGCCAGCGGTCCAGGTCCGGCAGCTTGGCGTCCAGCGAGAAGGGCCGGCGGCGGCGCACCGCCATCATGGCGATCACCTTGCCTTCGCGCAGGCCGATCAGGTAGACGTTCTCCGCATGGAACTTGTCGACCAGCCGACCCTCGGGATTGGGTGCGTGCTGGGGAATCTCACCCACGAACGTCTGGTAGTTGAGCCGGTGGATTTGCTCGAACTCATCCAGAGTCGTGGCGATTTTAAATACGGTAGTCGGCTCCATGCGGGGCAGGGTTATAGCGGAGTCAGGACTTGAAATACTTGGTGAAATAGCTGCGGTGTGCAAGCAGAACAAGCACTGCAGCAGATAAATAGGCGACACGGTCGGGAAACGTGGGAAGGAGCCACGCCATGGCTATCATGCTGATGGTGAAGGCGGACGCCCCGGCGAGGAATCGGTTCCGGCCCAAGAGCCCGATCGCGATGCCCAGCAGCGCGGGGAAGACCGCCAGTTCCCAGCGGAGCGCGAGTGTCCCTCCCAAGAGCGGGCCGCCCCCTCGGCCCCCTCGAAATCCCAGCCACACCGGCCAGATGTGGCCGGCGATGACCGCCGGCAGCGCCAGCGACGCCCACGGGTTGCCCGCACCCAGGGCTCGAACCGCCATCACGGCGATCGCTCCCTTGCAGGCGTCTAGAAAGAGAACGAACAGGAACCCCTTCGTGCCGAGGATTCGGCCGACATTGGTGGCCCCGGTCGCGCCGCTCCCGCGCTGCCTTATGTCCCCACCGCCCGCCTGCCGGACGAGCAGCCAGCCGGGCGAGATGCCGCCGAGGCCGTAGGCGGCCACCAGCAGCAGCGGAAGCAACCAGGCGGACGAGGGAACGCTCGAGAACACAGGAAGGGGTTTGGAGGGCGTGGGGGTGAAGTCAAAAACCGAATCCGAAGACAAATAATCGGACACGTGTATCCGGGATTGTCACGCGAGATGGAATATGCGTGGCTCCGGTTGCAAGTGTCCGTAAGCTATCGGAATGTGATCGCCGTGACCCCACAGGTCTAATTTCGGAGGCGCTCATTCCGCCCATCAACCCCTCTCCCCGCACGTTCGAACTGACCCTCGAAAAATACCGAGCCGCCTCTTATGCCTGCCATCAATGACTTCCTGCTGAAGAACAACCTGCGCATCGCAGCCAATCCATGCGTCAGCCCGGATTTCTGCCTGGACTGGCCCGCCCTGCGGTCCCGGTTGGAGCGCGGGGACAAGATTCCCGCGCACGCGGCGAGCCGCTTCGAGACCGCGGCCGGCGCCTGGACGCTGCTGGAGGATCCGACGACAGGGGATTGCGCATGGCGGCTTGAGCCGAAGCCGGGCGCGGCGGCGGAGACCGCGCTGGGCGAGGGGACCAGGCTGGCCGACGGCTCGGCCGTTTTCCCGGCGAGCTTCGACAATCTGGTCCGGATCAAGAACCTCGCCCAGAAGCACAACCCGAAGTGCACGATTTTTCCCACGGCGGGCGACCGCCTCGGGCGCAGCACCCTCGGCATCGGCGCGCGGTTCACCACGCTGCATTGGCCGGCGGTGGAATGGGCGATGGCCCAGCTCAAGCTCGGCATGACCGCCAACCAGAATTCCATCCCGCGCGAGCTCGTCTACGACGTGAACGCCATGCTGGACGGCCGGCTGGACACGGTGCCCTTTCCCTTCATCGGCGCCAACGTGCCCGAGGGGCATCAGGGCCAGAGCGTCGAGGGCATGAGCCACGGCTGCATCCTCTCCAAGCTGCGGACCGGCTTCCATCGCCGCGGCATCGCCTGGAGCTTCAACGCGGACCACCAGCCGATCGGCGGGAAGTTCGATTCCCGCGAGGACGCGCTGGTCGCCGGCTGTGTCTTCGCGAGCTACATCACCTTCGACCTGTCCCCCGAGCTGGCCCAGACCACGGTGCCGGCCGACGCGGCGGGCTGGGTCGGCGCCAATGTGGACGGCAAGCTGGTCGCGACCGTCAAGGCGCGCGTGGCCGCGGCGGGCGTCGCGATCGACGAGGCCGAGTTCGCCAAGCTCCTGGCCTACGTCTGGCCCTCCATGAAGAAGATGCAGCGCCGGGAGGAGAAGTACCGCGCCGCCCGCGAGAAGCTCTTCACCGAGCCGGCGGGCCGCGAATACCTCCGCGAGCTCTCGATCGACGAGCTGCCCGGCCTGACCACGGCCGCGACCACGGCCATCATGCTCGCCCTCTGCGAGGCGCTGGGGATGAAGATCCATTTCGTGGCGCCGGCCTTCGGCTTCCAGAAGAACATGCCGTATCCGGACAATGCCGCGCTGAAGGAGCTCATCGCCAAGCAATGGGCGGTATGCGCCAAGTTCGGCGCCAGCATCGGCTTCCATTCCGGCTCGGGCAAGTCGGCCGAGAACTACCAGGTGATGGGCGAGGTGACGGGGAGCCGGCTGGAGATCAAGACCAGCGGCCGCTACACCTACGAGATGGGCCGGGCGCTCGCCGCCTCCAAGAACGCCACCGACCAGGCGCTCTGGCGCGACTGGTACCGGTTTACCCTGGAGCTGGCGCTGCTCGGCTCCTTCAGCCCCGACGCGACCGAGCGCAAGATGGCCCGGATCTTCGTCGTCGATGCGCTCGAGAAGAGCCGGCGGCCCACGGACGTCTTCGCCTCGCCGACCTCCTGCCGCGCGGCGCTGGAGGCGCTGCCGGCCAGCCCCGAGCACATGTTCTGGTTCGAATACAACTTCCTCTTTGTGCTCGCCGGCGGCGGCCGCGCCGAGAAGGCCGCCCTGGGCGACCACACGCCCGCGGGCTATGCCCAGCGCGCCCGCTTCTACTCCATCAGCGACGAGGGCCGGCTGAACTACGCGCGCAACGTGGCGCGCTACATCGTGTTCCTGGCCCAGAACACCGGCCTCGCCCCGGCGGCCGCCTGCGCGGCGGCCGACCAGCGCCTCGACGCCTACACCTCACTCGACCGCCTGCTAGCCGATATTGCCGGCTAAGGATCCCCGCCCCATGCCCTCGTTCATCACCGAGAACTTCCTGCTCACCACCCGCCAGGCGCGGGAACTGTACCAGACATATGCGAAGAACGAGCCGATCCTCGACTACCACTGCCACCTGCCGCCGGAGCTGATCGCCTCGAACCACCGCTTCGCCGACCTGGCGGAGGTCTGGCTCGGGGGCGACCACTACAAGTGGCGCGCGATGCGGACCAACGGCGTCTCCGAGCGCTTTTGCACCGGTGACGCCCCGCCGCGGGAGAAGTTCCAGCTCTGGGCGGAGACCGTGCCCCACACCCTGCGCAATCCGCTCTATCACTGGACCCACCTGGAGCTGAAGCGGTACTTCGGGATCGATTTCCTCCTCAACGGGAAGACGGCGGAAAAGGTCTGGAAGCAGGCCAACGCCCGCCTGGCCAAGCTGCGGGTCCACGACCTCCTGACGCAGTCGAAGGTCGCCGTGGTGTGCACGACCGACGACCCGGCCGATCCGCTCGACCTGCACGCCAAGATCAAGGCGAGCAAGTTGAAGACCCGCGTCTACCCCGCCTTCCGGCCCGACAAGGCCTTGGCCGTCGGCCAGCCGGCGGCGTTCAATGCCTGGCTGGAGAAGCTGGCGGGCACCGCGGGCACGACGGTCCGCACCTTCGACGACCTCCTCGGCGCGCTGAAGAAGCGCCACGACGCCTTTCATGCCGCCGGCGGACGGCTGTCCGACCACGGCCTGGAGACGGCGCTGTCCGAACCATGCACCCACGCGCAGGCCCGCATGATCTTCGACGCCGCCCGTTCCGGACGGACGCCCTCGCCCGAGGACGCGGCGCGCTACGGCTCCTATCTCATGCTCGAATTCGGGCGCTGGGATGCCGCGCGCGGCTGGACCAAGCAGCTCCACCTGGGCGCAATCCGCAACAACAGCAGCCGCCTGCTGGGCAAGCTCGGCCCGGACACGGGGCTGGATTCGATCGGCGACTTTCCCCAGGCCCGGGCGCTGTCCCGCTACCTCGATGCGCTTGATTCCACCAACCAGCTGCCGCGGATGATCATCTACAACGTCAACCCGGTGGACAATTACGTCTTCGGCACGATGATCGGCAACTTCCAGGACGGCAGCATCGCCGGCAAGCTGCAGTTCGGCAGCGGCTGGTGGTTCCTCGACCAGCAGGAGGGCATGGAGTGGCAGATGAACGCCCTGTCCAACCTCGGGCTCCTCAGCCGCTTTGTCGGCATGATCACCGACTCGCGCAGCTTCCTCAGCTATCCCCGACACGAGTATTTCCGGCGGACGCTCTGCAACCTCCTCGGCGCCGACATGGCCGCGGGCAAGATTCCCAACGACCTCAAGCTGGTCGGCGGGATGGTGAGGAACATCTGCTTCGGCAACGCCCGGGACTACTTCGGACTGGAAGTGCCCGCGGAATTCGCCAAGAAGGGGTAGATGCCCAGCATCGCATTCATCGGCACCGGCGTGATGGGCCGGAGCATGGCCGGCCATCTGCAGAAGGCGGGCCACGCGGTCCACGTCCACAACCGCACCCGGGCCAAGGCCGAGGCGCTGCTTGAAGCCGGAGCGACCTGGCACGACTCCGCCGGCAGCGCGGCCGCCGCGGCCGAGGTGGTCATCACCATGCTGGGCTTCCCGACCGACGTGGAGGAAACCTATTTTGGGAAGGGCGGCGTGCTCGAGCGCGCCAAGGCCGGCGCGCTCCTGATCGACATGACGACCTCGAGTCCCGTCCTGGCCCGGCGCATCGCCGCGGCCGCGGCCGGGCGCGGCCAGGCCGCGCTTGACGCCCCGGTCTCGGGCGGCGACGTGGGGGCGAAGGAGGCCCGCCTGGTCATCATGGTCGGCGGCGACGAGGCGGCGTTCGCGCGCGCCCGGCCGCTCTTCGACCTGATGGGCAAGAATATCGCGCGGCTGGGGCCGGCGGGGGCGGGCCAGCACTGCAAGATGGCGAACCAGATCGCGGTCGCCGTCGCCATGGTCTCCTGGGTCGAGGCCCTGGCCTACGCGAAGAAGGCCGGACTGGACCCGACGCAGGTGCACGCCAGCATCAGCGGCGGCGCGGCCGGCGGCTGGGCCATGACCAACCTGGCGCCGCGCGCCCTTTCGGGAAATTTCGCGCCCGGCTTCTATGTGAAGCACATCCTGAAGGACATGCGGATCGCCCTCGAGTCCGCCGCCGAGATGAAGCTCGACCTTCCGGGGCTGGCGGTGGCCAAACAGCTCTACGACCGCGTGGCCGCGAAGGGCTGGGAAGAAGACGGCACGCAGGCCCTGTACAAGCTCTACGTGTCCCAATGAGCGGGCCCGGGAATTTCCGGCAGCGGGTGCTGGCCGGCGAGTGGCTGGGCGGCGCCTTCGTCAACCTCGGCTCGTCCCTCACCGCGGAAATCGCCGGCCGGTCGGGCTTCGACTGGCTGGTGGTCGACCACGAGCACGGGCCCGGCGGCGAGGAGACGCTGCTCCACCAGCTCCAGGCGATCGCGAGCACGCCGGCGGTCCCGATCGTGCGCATCGCGAACAACGAGACGGTCCGCTTCAAGCGCGCGCTCGACCTCGGCGCCGCCGGGGTGATGGTGCCGTACGTGAACACCGTCGAGGAGGCCCGCGCGGCGGTGGCCGCCGTGCGTTTCCCGCCCCACGGCATCCGCGGCGTCGCCAAGTCGACCCGCGCGGCCCTCTTTGGCCAGGAGTTCGACTCCTACTACGGCCACGCCCACGAGCGGCTCATCACCATGGCCCAGATCGAGACGCCGGAGGCGGTCGAGCAGGCGGCGGCCATCGCGGCGGTCGACGGGGTCGACGTCCTCTTTGTCGGGCCTGTCGACCTGACCACGCACTACGGCGTGCCTGGCAAGTTTGACGATCCGCGGTTCGTGGCCGCGCGGAAGGCCGTGGTCGCGGCGGCGCGGAAGGCCGGCAAGGCCGCCGGAATCCTGACCCTGCTCCCCGAGCAGGTCGCCCTGGTGCGCGCCGAGGGCTACACCATGGTCACCTTCGGCTCCGATGGCGGCACGGTGACCTCGGGCCTGCGCCAGTGCGCGGGCGTGGTGCGCGGAAAATAGCGTGCCCGCGGCCATGCTGAAGCGGCTGGTCTTCCTCTCACTGCTCGCCGCGGCGGCCCGGGCGGCGCCGGCGATCGATCGCGAGGCCCTGGTCAGCCGCCATTCGCCGGTGGCCCGGGCCATCGACCCGCGCTCGGCCTTCTCGGTCGGCAACGGCGGCTTCGCCTTCACCGCCGATGTCACGGGCCTGCAATCGCTCGAGTCGTCCTACTACGCGGGCGGTTTTCCGCTCGAGACCATGGCCCGGTGGGCCTGGCACGAGGAACCCAATCCCCATGGCTACACCCTGGCCGACGCCAGCGAGGTCATCCCCACCCAGGGCCGGCCCGTGGCGTACCCGACGCGATCCTCCACGCCCGCGGGCGACTGGCTGCGCAAGAACCCGCAGGACTTCCCAGTGGGCCAGCTGGGCTTCGTGGACGCGGACGGCGCGCCGCTCGTTCCCGGCGACATCGCCGGGGTCGAGCAGACCCTCGACCTCTGGCGCGGCGAGATCCGCAGCCGCTTCACCTGGCGGGGGGAGCCCGTGGAGGTGAGCACCCTCTGCCATCCGGTGCTGGACCTGGTCGCGGTGAGGGTGCGCTCCCGGGCGATCGCCGACGGCCGGCTGCGGGTGCGGCTGGCCTTTCCCCGCGGGCACGACATCGCGACCAAGAACAGCCCGCGGCTAGACTGGTCGCGGCCCGAGACCCACCAGACGCGGGTGATCGCGCGCACGCCGGTGCGCGCGGACTTTGAACGGAGCCGCGACACGCTCCGCTACTATGTGGGCCTGACCTGGTCGGAGGGCGGGGCGCTGGCCGACGGCCCGGCGCCGCACACCTTCGTCCTGCGCGGGGCGCCGGGCAACGACGTCCTGGAGCTCCGCCTCGCCTTCGCCCAGGAGCCGGTCAAGGCCGAGCTGCCCACCTGGGCGCACGCCCGGTCCTCGACCGCGAACGCGTGGGGGGATTTCTGGCGGGCCGGCGGCGCGGTCGACTTCTCCGGCAGCACGGATCCCCGGGCGGCCGAGCTCGAGCGCCGGGTCATCCTCTCGGAGTACCTGACCGCGATCCAGTTCGGGGGCGCAGTGCCGCCCTCGGAGACGGGCCTCACCGTCAGCTCCTGGTACGGCAAGCACAACACCGAGATGGTCTGGTGGCACGTCGCGCACTTCGGCTTCTGGGGCCACGACAACTACGTCGAGAACGCGCTCGACTGGTACCGGCGCACGCTGCCCGCAGCGCGGGCGCTGGCCGGGTCGCGGGG
The DNA here is from genome assembly GCA_964550715.1 of uncultured Opitutaceae bacterium. Taxonomy (GTDB): domain Bacteria; phylum Verrucomicrobiota; class Verrucomicrobiia; order Opitutales; family Opitutaceae; genus Palsa-1447. Next base: position 29,103 of record CAZKAH010000015.1, on the reverse strand, counting down.
CCTGCCGGGCGCGCGCTGGGCCAAGATGGTCGGGCCCGCCGGCCGGGAGAGTCCGGGCGGCAATCCCCTCATCATCTGGAACCAGCCGCACGTCATCTACCTCGCCGAGATCCTCTACCGGAACCATCCCTCGCCCGGGGTCCTGGCCGCCTGGCGCGACCTGGTCCAGGAGACGGCCGATTGCATGTCCGCCATGCTGACGTGGGACGCGGCCGGCGGCCGCTACGTCCTGGCGCCGCCGCTCTGGATCTCCCAGGAAATCTACGACCAGAAAAGGAGCCGGAACCCCACCTTCGAGCTCAGCTACTGGGCCTTCGCGCTCAAGGTGGCGCAGGAATGGCGGGTGCGCTCCGGCCTGCCGCGGAACGCCGATTGGGACCTGCGGGTGGCGAAGCTTTCCGCGTTGCCGGTGAAGGACGGCCGCTATGTGGCGATGGAATCGATCCCGGATACCTGGGACAACGTCGCCAGCCGGCACGACCATCCTTCCTTTCTCCTGGCCCTCGGCATGCTGCCGGGCGACGGGGTCGACCGGCCGACGATGGCCCGGACGCTCGACGCCGTGATGAAATCCTGGGACTGGGAGACCAAGATCTGGGGCTGGGACTATCCGATGATGGCGATGACCGCGGCCCGGCTGGGGGAGCCGGAGCGGGCGGTGGACCTCCTGCTCAAGGACGGCCCCAACAACCACTACCTGCCCAACGGGCACTGCCCGCAGCGCGGCGACCTTGTCCTCTATCTTCCGGCCAACAGCTCGCTCCTGTCCGCCGTGGCCCTCATGGCCGGCGGCTGGGACGGCGCCCCGGCGGGCCCCGCGCCGGGCTTTCCCAAGGACGGCCGCTGGCAGGTGCGGGCCGAGGGCCTGCACCCGCTGCCCTGAGCGGGCCCTACTTGGTGGGGACGGGGACCGCGTGTACGGTCATCTTGAAAACCGTGTAGGTCGCGTCGCCCGGGCCCGGATTGCGGATCCCGACGGAGTCCTGCGGGGCAAAGTAGAACACGGAGCCCGCACCGATCGCCTGGGTGCGGCCGTTGATGATGACCTCGACCGTGCCGGAGTTGACGACCGTGAGCTCCTCGTCGGTGTGGGTATGGGGCGCGCCCGAGGTCTGGCCGGACTTGAGCGTGGTGACATGGCACTCCAGTTCGTCCATCTTGGCCGACGGGCCGTCGAAGACCATCCGGCGCCTGCTGCCGTTGGGCCATTCCTTGGCCACGAAATCCTTCGCATCAAAAACGGCGGAGTCCTTCATGGGGGCCAGGACCGGCTTGGCGGTCGCGGGAGCCTGGGCACGGGCGGCGAGGGCTGCGGCCAGCACGAGGCCGAGGGGGAGCGGGAGGCGTGGGATTTTCATAAGTTCAGGGCTTGGGCAGGAAGGACGCGTCCATCACGTCGGCCACCTTCAGGCGGTTGGGCGCAAGGATGCCGAGGTCCTCGAGCTGGGAGATCTGGTGCTGGTAGCGCTCGGGCGTGATCGCCAGGTAGTCGGCCTCGGCATTGCGCGCGAGCTTGGCGGCGATGATCTGGCCGCGGGACCAGTCGAGATAGTCGGCCGTCACCTTGGGATTGATCTTGAGCATGACCGCATGGGCCGGCCCCGCGTCCTGCTCGAGGTAGTATTGCCAGCCGCGATGCAGGGCCCGCAGGACGCCGCGAAGCTCCGGGCCGTGGTCATGGGCGAAGGCCCGGCTCGTCACGAGGGTGGTGTAGGCGTCGAAGCCGCTGTCCCAGCAATAGAGGTACTTCAGCTTCACGCCCTGGCGCACGACGTAGTAGGGGTCGGCGGTATAGTAGCCCTGCTGGATGAAGTTGGCATCGACCGCCAGCCGGGCGAAATTGAAGTTCTGCGGCGTGACCTGGAAGTCGATGGCGTATTTTTTCCGCAGGTAGGGGAGGAACGCCCATTCGGGCCGGGCCATGACGCTCCGGCCCTGCAGGTCGGCCCAGGATTTCACGGGACAGGCCTCCTGCATCATGAAGACACTGGGGTCGTGCTGGAAAATGGCGGCGACGTTGAGCAGCGGCGCCCCGTTCTGGATCGCGACCAGCACCGTGGTCGAATCCGACTGGCCGAGCTGCACCTGCCCGGCCGCGATCTTATTCAGGACGTAGGTGTTGGGCCCGCCCTGGACCAGGGTGACATCGAGGCCCTCGTCGCGGAAATAGCCCATCGCCTCGGCGGTATAGAACGCTCCGTGCTCCGGCTCGGCCACCCAGTCCAGCTGGACCGTGATCTTCGCCGGGGGCCCGCCCGGGGTTGCGGCGACGGCGGGCGCCGGGCGGCCGCAGGCGGTCAGCAGGGTGGCGGCCGCCAGCGGAAGCAGGGTGGGGAGGCCGGGCAGCTTCATCTGGTATGAAAATCGCTGATTGTCGGGTTTCCCGCAACCCGCAAACCTCATCCCCGCTCCGCTCCCCCTATGCTGCGCCGCTTCTTTCACCTCGAGGAACAGGGCACAACCGTCGGGCGCGAAGTCCAGGCCGGCGTGACGACCTTCGCGGCCATGGCGTACATCCTGGCGGTCAATCCGGCCATCCTGGCCAACACCGGGATGGACAAGGGCGCGCTGGTCACCGTCACCGCGCTGACCGCCGCCGTCGCCACCGGCCTCATGGCCCTGCTGACCAACTATCCCCTGGCGCTGGCGCCGGGCATGGGCATCAACGCGTTTTTCACCTTCACGATCTGCCTCGGCAAGCACGTCCCCTGGCAGGAGGCGCTCGGCATGGT
>CAZKAH010000015.1:0-26271 GCA_964550715.1 uncultured Opitutaceae bacterium | reverse complement strand
ACCCGGGCCGCGGCGTTCGAGACGGCGCTGCCGCTGATCCTGACCCTCCTCCTGGTGGACATGTTCGACAACATCGGGACGCTGGTCGCAGTGACCAAGCGCGCCGGACTCCTGGACGCGCAGGGGCGCCTGCCCAAGGCGGGGCGCGCGCTGCTCGCCGATTCCTGCGCGACGATCCTGAGCGCCCTCTGCGGCACGTCCACGGTCGTCACCTACATTGAGTCGGCCTCGGGCGTCGCCGCGGGCGGCCGGACCGGGCTCACCGCGCTGACGACGGCCGTCCTGATGCTGCTCGCGCTCTTCCTTTCCCCGCTGATCCTGGCCGTGCCCCCCGCGGCCACCGCGCCGGCGCTGGTGATCGTCGGCATCTTCATGATGCAGTCGGTGGTCGAGATCCCGATGGACGACTTTGCCGCGGCGGCGCCCGCCGTCCTGACGATCTTCGCCATTCCGCTCACCTTCAGCATCGCGCAGGGCCTCGGCCTCGGGCTGCTCGCCGCCGCGCTCCTCGCGCTGGCGCGGCGCCGGCCGCGGGACTTGCCGCCCCTCGGCTACGTGGTCGCCGCAATCTTCTTCCTCGATTTTTTCAGGCTCTGGCCGTTTCGGGGCTGAGCCGGGGGAGGGGAGCGCGGCTGGGTTGCGACCCGCCGGCCCAGGGCAAGAACCCGGGTCAGGGGCAAAAAATGCAAAAGAGGCTTGCTTGCTACTACAATGTTAGTAGATACTACTACACATCGCCAATGAATCCCAAGAAAAGCTTCAAGCCCACCCGCTTTGAAATGGAATTGCTCGAGGCCCTCTGGAAGCTCGGCTCCGCCTCCATCCGCGAGATCCAGGAAAGCCTGCCGGAGGACCGGCAGCCGGAATACACGACCGTGCAGACGATCATGTACCGGCTGGAGGAGAAGGGGGCGGTGGAGCGGGTGAGGAAGATCGGGAACGCCCACATCTTCCGCCCGCTGGTCAGCCGGAAATCGGCGCTGGGCGCCCTGATCGACGACCTGGTCGGGATCCTGGGCGGCTCGCACGAACCGCTGGTGACCCACCTGGCGGAATCCGGCCGGATCTCCCTCCGTGAGCTCAAGGAACTGGAAAAGATGATCAAGGAACGCCGCGCTCCCTGAAACGCCCGCTGCCCCTTACCCCATGAAAACGCTCAATGATTTCTTTCTCTCCCGACCCGGGCTGACCGCCGGGCTAATCAGTCACCTGTGGCAGTCGACCGTGGTGGCCGTCCTCGTCCTCGGCCTGCTCCTCCTCGGCAGCCGCCTGTCGGCGCGCACGCGCCGGGCGCTGGCATGGCTGGCGCTGGCCAAGTTCGCCCTGCCCGTTTCCGCGCTGGTTTCGCCCGCGGGACCGCTGGCCAACCTCTTTGGCCACGGCGTCAACGTCGACTGGCTGCGATGGCCGGCGGTGCTGCTCCCGCTGATGGTCCCGGCGGCGCCGGGGACGGCCGCCGCTTCGCCGCTGGGATTCTTGGCCGGCGGGTTCTGGGCGGCCGCGGCCTGCGTCTGGGCGGCGGGTTTTGCCTTTCTCGTGGGTTACTGGGTGTTTCGCGCCAGCCGGCTGGGCCGCCGGCTGCTCGCGACCGCCGGGCCGCTCGACGGCCCGCTGCAGAAGGGGGTGGAGTCCGCCGCCCGCCGGATGGGCCTGGCCGAACCGCCCTCGTGCCGCTGCGTCGAAGCCGGCCAGGGCCCGGGCGTGCTCGGGGTGCGGGCTCCCGTCGTGCTGCTGCCTCGCGGCCTCGAGTCCCTTCTCCTGCCGGAGGAGCTGGAGGCGATCCTGGTCCACGAGTTTGTCCATGTGTGCCGCCGCGATCCCTGGTGGAATTTCCTGCAGATGCTGCTGGTGAGCGCGTTCTGGTTCAACCCGGTGGTCTGGCTGCTGCAGCGCCGCCTGAATATCGAGACCGAGAAATCCTGCGATGAACAGGTGCTGGCGATCACCGCCAATCCGGAGTCCTATGCCAGTGGGATCGTGAAGACGGTGCGTTTCTCACTGGGGCTGCCCCATGTCGGCTTGGCCAGTGCGGCGATGCCGCCGGTGACGTCGCGGCTCAGGGCGATCCTTTCCCCGGCCCGCCGTCCGGAACGGCGTCTCCTTCGCGCGGCGACCCTGGGTGCCGGCGTCACCCTGCTCGCCTTCAGCGGCTACGCGGGCGCGCTTCGGCCGGAGCCGGCCAGCGCGCCTGCCGCCGTTGCCGCGGTTCCGACTCCAACCGACATGAGCCTGGGCCAGGCCGCTCCGGCGCGCGGGCCGGACGCCATCTACGAGCCGGCCGACCTGGACCGGCAGCCCGTGCCGATCAAGCAACCTCATCCCGTCTATCCGTATGACATGAGGAAAAGCGGATACAGCGGTGAAGTCGTGGTCGAATTCATCCTGGACACCAACGGGGTGGTGCAGAGTGCCTTTGCCCTTTCTTCCACACGACCGGAGTTTGAAAAGAGCGCGGTCCAGGCCGTCAGCAAGTGGCGGTTCCGGCCGGGCCGGAAGCATGGCGCGCCTGTGTACACGCGCATGCAGATTCCGATCGTCTATTCGCTGGGCACCCGGGGCTGAGCGCTTGGGCGGCGCAACCCGTTACGGGTCTTGTAGGGCGCGGCCCTACAAATTAAGTCGCTATAATTTAGCGATTTAGCTAAAAACGGCTAATTGGGTTGAAAGGCATCCGGCAAATGCGTCGGGTTTCTGATTTCAACCGAAGCTAGGCATCCGACAGGTTTCGTCGCCGCATTGCCATTTTCCACCGGGCATTTAGGCAAGGCGGGGCGGCGGCCGGGTTGCCGTCGCCGCTCCCCGCATGCCCATCGTCTTTTCCCTCGGCCTGAAAAGGCCGCCCACCACCGAGGTCGCTGCCGACACGGATATCGTGCTGCTGGGTGACTCGCGCCGCACGGTCATTCTCGTCCATGGGCTGACCGGCACGCCCAATGAGATGCGACATCTCGCGTACTCCCTCAACCGGCACGGCTACAACGTAATCTGTCCGCGATTGGCCAGGCACGGCGAACCCCTGCACGTCCTCAAGCACGCGACCTGGGAGGAGCTCTACGCCTCGGTTCGGGATGTTTTTTTGAAGGCGCTGGAAACCAGCGACAAAGTGTTCGTGGGGGGTCTGTCCATGAGCGCCCTGCTGGTGCTGCTGCTGGCGGAGGAGTTTGGCGAGAAACTGGCGGGAGGGATCTGCCTCGCGCCCACGCTGTTCTTCGACGGCTGGAATGTTCCCTGGTACCATCGGCTGATGCCCATCGCCTCCTACACGCCGCTGAAATACATCATGTTTTACAAGGAGAGCCCGCCCTACGGCTTGAAAAACAAGGCGATGCGCGCGATGGTCCACCGCTTTTACAGCCGCGCGACCCTCGGGAATATCGAAAGCATCTCCAAATTCGGCTACGCCTTCTTTCCGATTTCGCTTTTCTATCAGCTCCACCGGCTGGCCCGCAAGGTGACCCCGCTGCTGGGCCGGATCAACGCCCCCATGCTCCTGATTCACCCCAAGGATGACGATACGGCCAGCATCCGGAATTCACAGCTGATCTACGACAGGATATCCTCCCGCATCAAGAAGCTCGTGATCCTGCGCGATTCGTTTCACGTCATCACCGCCGATCAGGAACGGGAGAAACTGGGCGAGGCGATGAGGGACTTCCTCGCGACCCTATGACCCACGTGCCGAACCTCGAAGTCTATTTCGACTTCGACCACACCATCACCGAGTTCGACGTCCTGGACGACATCATCCAGCGCTTTTCGATCAACGACGACTGGAAGGCCGTCGAGGAGGCGTGGGCCTCCGGGCGCATCGGCTCGCGCGAGTGCCTGGAGCGGCAATTCGCCCAGGTCCGGATCTCGGCGCCGGCCCTGGCGGCCTATGTCGCCGCCGTCCCGGTCGATCCCGCGTTTCGCCCGATCGTCGAGCTGCTGCGCGCGCGGGGGATCGAGCCCGAGATCGTCAGCGACAGCTTCACCGCCCTGATCACGCCGATCCTCGGCCACCACGGCATCACCGGGATCCCGACCCATTGCAATGAGCTCGTCCTGGAGGGGGACCGGCCCCGCCTCAGCTTCCCCTTCTTTCACGCCATCTGCAGCCGCTCCGGAAATTGCAAGTGCTCCCACCTCCTGAAACGGTCACGGCCGGCCGGCACGAGGAAGATCTATGTGGGCGACGGCCAGTCGGACATCTGCCCGGCGAATGTCTGCGAGATCTTGTTTGCGAAGGGCAGCCTGCTACAGCACTATGCTCCCATCCGGCCAGACTGCATTCCCTTTGAGAATCTCGCCACCGTACATGACCGTCTCCGGGACCTCCTAAAATGAAACCCAAGCGGCCCCCTGCGCCCGCCACCGACGACGGGGCGGAGAATCTGCTCGAGCTCGAGGCGAAGTACTGCTCCTGGGGCGACACCGTCCACTATGCCAAGGAGCTGACGATCTTCAGCCGTTCGGAAGGCAGCTTCCTGTATGACGAGAAGGGCACCCAGTACCTCGACCTGCAGATGTGGTATTCGGCGGCGAACTTCGGCTACGGCAACCAGCGGCTGAACGACGCGCTGAAGCGGCAGATGGACACCCTCCCGCAGCTCGCCTGCCAGTACCTGCACAAGGAGAAGATCCTGCTGGCGACCAAGCTGGCGCGGAAGATGGAGGAGATCTTCGGCGAGAAGGGGCGGGTCCATTTCAACGTCGGCGGCGCCAGCGCGGTCGAGGACGCCTGGAAGATCGTCCGCATCCACACGAAGAAGAACCTGGCCTTCGCCTTCATGGGCGGGTACCACGGCCGGACCTTCGGGGCGACCTCGCTCACCTCGAGCTACCGCTATCGCGAGCAGTACGGCCATTTCGGCGACCGGGCGAATTTCATCCCCTATCCCTACTGCTTCCGCTGCCCCTATGGGAAGAAGCGCGAGACCTGCGGGATGCACTGCGTGAAGCAGTTCGAGCGGCTGTTCGAGACCGAATACTACGGGGTTGTGAACAAGAAGGGGGACGCCGAGTTCGGCGCCTTCTTCATCGAGGCGGTGCAGGGCACCGGGGGCTACATCGTCCCGCCCGCGGATTATTTTCCCGCCATCAAGCAGATCCTCGAGCAGCACAAGATCCTCCTCGTCGATGACGAGATCCAGATGGGCTTCTATCGGACGGGCAAATTCATGGCCCTCGAGAATTTCGGGGTGAAGCCCGACGTCGTGGTCATGGGCAAGGCCCTGACGAACGGCATGAACGCGATCTCCGCGATCTGGGCCCGGGAGGAGCTGATCTCCCCGGCGGTCTTCCCGCCCGGCTCCACGCACTCGACCTTTTCCTCCAACACCCTGGGCACGACCGTGGCGCTCGAGGCGGTCAACCTGATGGAGGAGGAGGACTTCGAGACCCGCGTGACGAAGCGGGGGGCGTATTTCCTGGGACGCCTGAAGACGCTCGCGAAGAAGTATCCCCAGATGGGCGATGTCGACGGGCTCGGCCTGGCCCTGCGGGTCGAGATGTGCCAGCGCGACGGCTACACGCCCAACCGCGAGCTGGTCGACGCGATGATGAACATCGGCCTGAGCGGCACGCTCACCACCGGGGGCAGGAGCAAGGGCCTGATCCTCGACGTGGGCGGCTACTACAAGAATGTGTTCACAATGGCCCCGTCGCTTTACATCACGGAGAAGGAAATCGACACCGCGATGGACCTGTTCGAGGAGGCCCTGCAGCGGGGCATCGCGGAGACGGAATAGCCGGCGATCCGGCCGCCGAGGATGCCTGCCCGCCGCGTCCGCCTGCTGGATCTCGACGGGAGCGTCGCCCGGCAGCCGAATTTTCCCGCCCGCGTCGGGGCCGCCACCGTCGATCTGACCGCCATCGGCCCGGCGGCGCGCCTGTGGGCCGACCGGGAGCAGGCGGCGGCCATCCGCCGTGCCCTCGCCCCGGAACTGAGGGAAGCGATCACCTTTCTCGGCTCCGGCGACTACCACTATGTCTCGGCGCTGCTCCTGGAGCAGTTCCGGGAGCCGGTAACCCTCGTGGTCTTCGATCACCACCCGGACTGGGACCGGCTGCCCCCGCGGCACGGCTGCGGCGCCTGGGTCAGCCGTGCTCTGGAGCAGCCGAATGTCGCGCAGGTCGTGCTGGTCGGCAACGCGTCGGCCGACCTGGCGTTCCCCTCCGTCCTGACCGGGGACTGGCGGGCCGTGCGCACGGGGCGTATCCTGCAACTGCCGTACGCGGCGCCCCGCCGCGGGATCTGGCCATGGACGGATCTTCCCTGGCAGGAGCTCCAGGGCGATCCGGCGCGGGTCTTCGGCGACATGGTCGAGCGGCTCGCCTGCCGCCGGGTCTACGTCAGCATCGACAAGGACTGCCTGGCGGCGCCCTTCGCGCTGACCAACTGGGAGGAGGGGCGGCTCACGCTCGACTTGCTGCTGTCGTTCCTCCGGACGCTCCGGGAAAAATGCGAGATCGTCGGGCTGGACGTCACGGGCGAGTATTCCACCGGGCCGATCCCCGGCCGCTGGAAGGCCTGGTGCTCGGGCTTCGACCACCCGCGGGACTACAGCGCCCGCGGCCACCCGCCGGGGGAGATCGACCGGGTCAACGGCCGCACCAACCAGCGGATCGTCGAGGCGCTTACTTCTTAGCGTGCGTGTCCAGCCAGGTCCGGAGATAGAGGACGATATCGTCGACGGTCCGCACCTGCTCGAGCTCGCTGTCGGCAATCTGCAGGTCGAAGGCCTCCTCAATCTCGAACATCAACTCCACCGTCCCGAACGAATCCACCCCCAGGTCCTCGGTCAGCCGGCTGTTGCCGTGGATGTCCTCCGGCTTCCGGTCGAGCTTCCGGGCAAGGATATCCTTCACCTTCCGCTCGATCTCGGAGTTGGGCATGGGGGCGGTCATTTTCCTCGGGTGAACACCAGGGTCACGTTGCAGCTACCAAAGCCAAATGAATTGGAGATTGCAGTTTCTATTCTTGCCGGCCGTCCCTCGCGAGGAACGTAGTCCAGGTCACAATCGGGGTCCGGCCGGTCGAGGTTCGCGGTGGGAGGCACAAACTGGTCCTTCAGGGCGAGGACGCAGATCATCGCCCCCATCGCCCCCGCCGCCCCGAGGGTGTGGCCAATCATCGATTTGGTCGCGGAAACCGGGATCCGGTAGGCGTCGGGGCCGAAGACCGACTTGATCGCCCTGGTTTCCACGGCGTCGCCCACCTTGGTCGAGGTCGCGTGCGCGTTGATGTAGTCGGTCCGGGCCACGCCGGCATCCTTCAGGGCCGACGCCATCACGCGCGCCGCATCGCTTCCATCCGGCTGGGGCATCACCATGTGATGCGCGCCCGAGTTGCTGGCATAGCCGGCCACCTCCGCCAGGATCGGCGCGCCGCGGCGCAGGGCGCGCTCCCGCTCCTCCAGGATCAGGATGGCCCCGCCTTCGCCCATGACGAAGCCGTCCCGCGTCTGATCGAACGGCCGCGAGGACGCCGCGGGATTGTCGTTGTGCTTGGCCAGGACGCGCAGCGCGCAATAGGCGCCGAAATTGAACTGGGTGAGGGGAGCCTCCACCCCGCCGGCGAAGCACACGTCGATCTCCCCATGCTGGATTTTTCGCAGGCCCTCGCCGACGGCGTGGGCCCCGGACGCGCACGCGGTGGAAATGACGATATTGGGGCCCCGCACGCCATAGCGGATGGCGATATGGCTGGCGACCGCGTTGGAGGTGACCCTGGGCACCCCCAGCGGATTGAAGCGGTGGACGCCCCGATCAAAGGCGCCCACGATCTGGGCCTCGTGAAAGAGCATCCCGCCGAGGCACGATCCGAGGATGACGCCGATCCGGTCGGGGTCCTCGGCCGCCAGGTCAAGTGCGCTGGCGCCCAGCGCCATCTCCGCCCCGGCCAGACCGAAATGCACAAATCGATCCACCTGCTTGGCGGTCTTTTCCGGCATGTACCGGGCCGGTTCGAATCCCCGGATCTGCCCGCCGACCAGCGAGGGAAACCCCGTCGTTTCGAAGGCATCGATCAGTGAGACTCCCGACCGGCCCTCGCGGTTGGCGCGCCAGAAATCGTCCACACCGATGCCGTTGCAGGCGACGACACCCAGGCCGGTTACGACTACACGACGTTTACTCATGTCAGTGTTTCATAATAAGTTGCGTCGTTTTTGACCCACGTGTGTCGCCAGTCACCTAACCTGCGTTGCTCCGCTCAAGGCGACAAGGACAATTCCGATCATGATGGTAACCGTTCCCAGCCAGCGCCGCCCGCCGACCTTCTCCTTGAGGAAGAATCGCGAGCCCAACGCGATGAATACATGGTGCATGCTGTCGAGCGAGAAGGCAAGGCTCAGGCTGGCCATCGTCATCGCGTAGAGCATGATGAAGAGCGAAAGAAAGCTGAACAGGATGCTGACCCAGGCGAGGGGCATCCGGATGAGCCGCAGGGCAAAGCGGACCACGGTCCCGGCGCCCACCACCTCCAGGTCCACGGCATCGGCGCAGACCTTGAGGCCCAGGTGATTGACCGTGTCGCAGACGCTGGTCAGGACGATCAGGAAGATGACGAAGGCCAGGGAACCCGTCATGGCGGCGGACGCTTGCTTTTCTCCATGGGCTCCCAGGACACGATGGCGACGCCGATCATGATGAGAATGATCCCGCACCACTCGAGGACGGGAATCCGCTCGTGCAGGAAGAGGACCGCGATCAGCGCCACCATGAGGTAGCTCAGGCTGGTGACGGGCATGGCCGCGCTGAGGTCGACCTTGGAGAGGACGGCGGTCCAGCTCACGAAGACGAGCGCCACGGCGGCGACACCCGCCCACAGATATCCCTGGCTGAGGACCCCCGAGAGAAAGGATCCCGCGGTGGCCAGGCTGGTGATCACGGGAGCGCCCTGGGCCAGCGAGGTCTGCTTGAAGCAGAATTGGGCGAAGCTATCGACTGCCTCGTTCAGGAACAGCACGGCCAGGATCGCCAAGGGCACGCCTCGTTTTGGCATGATGGTCAGGGATGAGGAGCGAGGAACCGGGCTGCGGCCCGCAGGGCAAGATTGATGAGAGCGTTGCCATGCCGGGCGTAGAAGTAAAGTGGCACGAGCCGCCCGCCCAGTCGGATTTTGGCCGCGTGGTCCGTCTGGCCGACCTGGTAGCGGCGGACGCCGTTGCGGATGCACCAGGCCACGTTGTGATGCCAGGTGTAGAAATAGAGGTTGAGCTGCCTTGCCACGGCGTAGTCCATGCCGATAAACTTGTCGATCAGACGGTCGCCGTGGAGGAAACACAGGTTGAAGCAGACCAGCCGGCCATCGATCAGGAAGAGGAAAAATCTGGCCCGGTCCCGCATTTTCCTCCCCACCTCCAGGAAATATTCCCGCGTCAGCTTCTCGAATCGCACCGTGCCGGCGTTGTAGGTATTCAGGTACAGCTGATAGACCGGCTCGATCAGGTCGGCGATGTCGGCGGCCACCCGGACCTCGATCGGGCCGCCTGCGGATGCCTGCCTGACCTTGCGCCGCAGGTCCTTGCGGGCGTTGGCGCTCAGGCTCGTGACGTACTCCTCCATCGTGGCGTACGGCAGCGGCACCTCCACGTTGGGATAGCTGCCGCCTCGGAAGAATCCCCGGCCGGTCAGGGCTCGCAGCAAGCCGGCGGACTCGTCGGGAAAATCCTTGAACAGGATCAGCGCGAGGCGCTGCTCCCGGCGCAAGCCCTCCATCGCCCGCACGAGCTCTGCAATCAGGGCGCCCTGGTCCTGGCTGTCCCGCTCGATGCCGATCAATCCAGTCTCCCCGAAGGGAGAGCCGCAAAAGAGCGTCCGGGCGATGAGCAGCCGTGGGAAGAGCCGGCGCCCGGCGCGGAGGGCCCTTTGCGCCAGTCCTTCGAGGTCCATCGCCAGGTCCAGATCCGACCAAAAAAGCGGAGCGATGAGTTCCAGCCGGCCCTCCGCACGAACCAGGACATGGCAGAAATGGAATCCCTCGAGGCGGGAGGCCTCCAGGGTTTGGTGGAAGGCGTAGCCTTCGGGCAGGTCGCCGAACAGGCGGAGCCAATCCTGGGGCGAAATTTTATCGACCGATGGGACTATCGTATGCGACGCACCGGGCGAAGCTGGAGGCAAGGTAGCCAAGGGCGTCACAGTCTGGGTGGATGCGCCCGGTTATGGCGACCGTATTGCGTTCTCGTTTTCTTGCGCCGGTTCTCCCAGAACATCCCTGTCATGGTGTCACTTGCCCGCTCCAGCCTGATCCGTGAGTTTCACCGGTACGTCCCCGCATGGCTGGCGGTGTCGTTCGCCAGCCTGCTCCTGCTCCTCCAGATGGCGTTGCTGCTCGGCCTTTTCAGGACCGTCACGAGCGTGGTCGACCGGTCCGGCGCCCATATCTGGCTCACCTCGCCGCGCCTGCCGAGTTTTGACCAGGCCGTCGACATACCGGCGCGGGCGCGGCTCGCCCTGCAGGCGCGCCCGGAGGTCGCCGCCACCGAGGAGGTCGAGATGCTCAACGCCAACGTGCGGACGCCCCAGGGCGCCATGATCGCCGCCACGGTCGTTGGATACGACCTGCGCCCCGGATCGTTCGTGATGCCCGCGGCCTTCCGCCCGTTTCTGGCCGACGCCCTGCGGCTGCCCGGAGGCGTCGTGGTGGATCAGGCGGACGCGCCCAAGCTCGGGGCAACCGTCGGGACGGTCCTTGAGGTCAACGGACTCCGGGCGCCCGTTGTCGGCCTGGTCCGTCATTTCCGCGGAGTTGGCGGGGTCTATGTCTTCACCTCCCTTGCGAGTGCCAGGTTTTTCGGCGGCGAGGGCGCCCTGGGTCCCGACTCGACGACATTCGTCGCGGCGCGCCTGGCCGACCCGTCGCTGGCGCCAAAGGTGCGCGACGAGATCCAGCCCCGGTCGGAATCCCGGTCCTATGACGCCTGGACGACCGAGGGACTGTCGCGCCAATCGCAGCTCTACTGGCTCCTGGAGACCGGCATGGGCGTGGGCGTGCTGTTTTCCGTGGTGATCGGCGTCGTCGTCGGGGTCGTGATCACCAGCCAGACGCTCCGGGCCGTCATCCTGAATTCACTGAGGGAATTCGCCACCCTGCGCGCCCTGGGGGTCCCGGTCGCCGCGCTGCGCCGCATCGTCCTTGAGCTGGCCGTATGGATGGGGGTCATCGGGCTCGCTTGCACGGGAGCGGTGGCGTGCGTCCTCGGCCTGGTAGCCGACCAGGCCAACGTCAGCCTCGCGTTCCCCTGGTGGGTGATCGCCGCCACGATCGTCTTCACCTTCGCCGTCGCGTTGATCTCGGGGTTTGTCGCCCTCCGCGCCCTGTACGGCACCGAGCCGGCGGAGCTGCTGCGCTGATGAACCGCGACCGGCCACCGTCCCTCGTCGCCACCCGGCTTCACCGGGGATTTGGCACCGGCCCCTTGCGACAGGAGGTCGTCCGCGGCGTTTCGCTCGAGGCGCATCCCGGCGAGCTGACGATCATCATCGGTCCGTCCGGATCCGGAAAAACCACCCTCCTCGGCCTGTTGAGCGGCCTGCTCGCCCCGGATGGCGGAAGCGTCCAGTGCCTCGGGACGAACCTCGAGTCGCTCGACACCCCGGCGCTGGAACGGTACCGCCTCCGCCACAGCGGCTTTGTCTTCCAGGGATTCAACCTCTTCTCCTCCCTGACGGCCATGGAACAGGTCATGATGCCCCTGCAGTACGTCAAGGACTTCGGCCGGGACTGCCGGGCGGCGGCGCAGGACGCCCTGGCCGAGGTGGGCCTGGGCGCCAAGGGGCACCTCCGCACGGCGGAACTTTCGGGCGGCGAGAAGCAGCGGGTCGCCATCGCCCGCGCAATCGCCAAGGAACCGAGGCTCCTCTTCGCGGATGAGCCCACGAGCGCCCTTGATTCCGCCAACGCGGAGCGGATCATAGCCCTCTTTCAGCAGCTCGCGCACCGCCAGGGTTCCGCCATCCTTTGCGTGACGCACGACGAAAGGCTTCTCCGTTACGCCGACCGCGTGCTGCATCTGCACGACGGCGCCATCCTGGAACATTCAAGCAAATCCCCGTCATGAAACCTTCCTCCCCCCTGTTTCGCCTTGCCGCGGTTCTCGTCCTCCTGGGCCCGGTCGTGCCGGCGGCCCCGGCCGGCGAGGCGGCCGGAGCGGAAACCGCCCCGTGGGTCGCGCTGGCCCGCGGCCGGGTGGAGCCGCCTGGCGGGGTGATCCAGGTTGCGGCTGGCCGGGATGGCATCGTCCAGGAGTTGCGCGTGAACGAGGGCGACAGGGTCGCCAAGGGCGCCGTCCTGGCCGCGCTGAACGACGATGGCGCGCGCCTCAGCCTCGTGCTGGCGCAAAGGCAGCTGGCCCAGGCGCATGCGGCCCTCGGGCCCCTTCTGATCCGCCGGGCCGCCGCCGTGAGGGAAGTCGGCCGCCTCGAGCAGCTCGTGGCCCAGCAGCTGGCCAACGGGCAGGACTTGGACGAAGCCCGCGACCGTGTTGCCGAAGTGGAGGCCGATATCACGCAGGGAACCGCGGCCGAGGAGACGGCTCGCGCCGGGCTCGACCTCGCGCGGGCCGAGGTCGAGGCCCGCGTCATCCGCGCACCGGTGGATGGGCAGATCATCCGGCGCCTGGCGTCGGCCGGCGAGGGCACGAGCACGGCGACCGTGTCTCCTCTCTTTTGGCTGGCGCCGGACGGGCCACGGGTGGTCCGTGCGCAAGTGGACGAGGATTCCGTTTCCCTCGTCGCGCCCGGCCAGCACGCGGAAGTCGTGGCGGAGTCGGCGGGAGGCATGGTTTTGCACGCGAGGGTCCAGACCGTGGGGCTCTTCTTCGGGCCGCGGCGGTCGCCGACCGACGACCCCGCCGAGCGCCAGGATGTGCGCGTCGTGGATTGCACGCTGGTCTTCGAGGACGCGAACCCTGCGGTTCTGGTCGGCCAGAGGGTATTGGTCCGCTTTCTGCGGACGGGGCAGGCGAGGCGATGAAGACCGGATTCCCAGCCTTTCACCTGCGGCGGTGGTTCGTGCCGCTGGGGTGTGCGGCTGCGCTCCTCCTCGGTTGCCAGTCCACGCGACCGCGTCCCCCTCCCTCCGCCGGCTCGATGCCGGCCAGCTTTCACGGCGGCCTGCCGGGTGACGGGGGCGCGGCGGCGCAGGCGATCGGTCCGCGCTGGTGGGAATTGTTCCATGATCCCGCGCTCAGCGGTCTCGTCCTCCGGGCGCTCGAGGCCAATCGCGACCTGCGGGTCGCGGATGCCCAAGTGCGCGAGGCCCGCGCCCTCTGGATCGCCGCCGATGTGGACCGGGGGCCGGCGGTGCATGCCGGAGCCGAATATCGGCGCCAGCATCAGCCTCCCGACGAAAAGAACAAGGATGCCCTGGTCGACCAGTTCGTCGTCTCCGGATTCGACGCGAGCTGGGAGGCGGATCTCTTTGGGCGCATCCGGAGTCTGGCCACGGCGGCCCACGCCAGTCTCGAGGCGGAGACGGCGGCCCGGAACGACCTGGCCATCACCGTGGCGGCGGAGGTCGCGCGCAACTACTTCGAACTGAGGGGACGGCAGCAGCTCGAGGCGGGCTTGCGGCGTTCGATCGAGTTGCGGACGACCGAAGTCGACCTGGACGGGCGCCGGGCGGCGCTGGGAGTTGCGAATCTCCGGGATATCGTGGCGGCCCGGCAGGACCTCGCCCGCGCGAAGGCGGACCTGGGCGACGCCGAGACGGCGATCACCCGGGCGATCCAGCGGCTGGGCGTGCTCACGGCCCAGCCGGCCGACGCCGTCGATCCCGCCGCCGGCGCCTCGGTTCGTCCCGACGACGAGCCGGCCGCGATCGCCCCGGGCACGCCCGCCGAATTGCTCCGCCGGCGTCCCGATATCCGGGAGGCCGAGCAGGAGCTCGTCGCCAGCTCGGCATCCGAGGATGCCGCGAAGGCCGACCTGATGCCCCGCCTGACCTTCAACGGGCAGCTGAGCTTTTTCGCATTCGGCTGGGGAGTGGGCCCGAACCTGACGTGGGACGTGTTTGACCGCAGGCGCGTCAACGCACGGCACGACCAGGCGAGCGCCCGGGCGGACGCAGCGTTTGCCCATTATCAGCAGACGGTGATGACCGCCGTCGAGGAGGTTGAAAACGCCCTTGCGAACCTGCAGGCGGCACGAGACCGGCGCGCCGCGCTGCGGTCGGCCCGGGAGGAGGCGTCGAGGCCCGCGGACTTTGCCCGCCGGCGGGCCGAGCTGGGTGTCTCAAACCGGATGGAAATCGTGACCGCCGAGCAGGCGGAGGCTGATGCGGCGGGGGCCCTGGCCGTGCAGGAGGCCGTGGTGCGTGAAGCATGGGTGGCCGTCTTCAAGGCGTTGGGCGGCGGCTGGACGGCGCCCGAGGCTGCCCCGGGCGTGTAGGTCATTTGCCTACACGGGCCTTCGTTCGGACCCTGCATACGCCTTGAAGGATTTGGGGTATGCTCCGTGCGTGGCATTCCCTCACATCACCTCCATCCCGGCTGTCCTGATCGCAGGCGCGACCGGTTTGGTCACCCTGGCACGATCGCTGTCCGATGCGCCGCGAGCGCGCTCCCGCGATGCGGCCGCTACGCCGAGCCAGGAGGATTCCGTGATGGCCCGCGGTTCGCTTTCAACTCCGGTGGCGGCGGGGAAAACGGTGCGGTGCATTCTCTCCGCCCTCCCGGCGCCGGATGTCCGTCAGGGCGGCGCCCGCGCTGATCAACGGATCGAGCGCGATGGGCTGATCGTGGAACTCCAGCCGACGCGGGGCCGGTACGGCTACCAGGACGTCACTGTCGTCTTCGCCAAAGCCGACCTTCCTTCCCGGCCGGCCTTGGACTGGGCCGTCGAAAAGATCGCCTAGGATTGCCCGCCGCCGACCGGCGGCGCGCCGCGGGCCCGGCCGGCTCCTGCTACGGCTTGAGCGGCAACGTGAAGAAAAATGTAGCGCCGGCGTCGGTGGCGCCTTCGGTCCAGATCCGTCCGCCGTGCCGCTCGATGATGCGCCGCACGGTGGCGAGGCCGACTCCCGTCCCCTCGAACTCGTGGGCATGATGGAGCCGCTGGAACACGCCAAAGAGCTTCTCCGCATCGCGCATGTCGAAACCGACGCCATTGTCCCGCACGAAGAAGACGGGGTTGATTTCGCCTTTCCCGGCCACCACGCCAACTTCGATGACGGCGGGGTCGCGCGTGCGGGTGAACTTGATCGCGTTCGAGAGCAGGTTGATCAGCACCTGGCGCAACAGCACCCGGTCGCCGTGAGCCGCCGGCAAGGGCTGAAGCCGCAGGTCGATGCGTCGACCGTGGCGCTCCCGCTCCAGGGACGCGAATACCTCGCGGCAGAGGGCCCCGAGGTCCACCGGTTCCGGCGCGAGCGCCTGCTTGCCCAGGCGGGAAAACTCGAGGAGCCCCTCGATCAGATGGGCCATCTCATCGGCCCCGGCATGGATCAGCTCGATGTGGCGGCGCGCTTCCGGCGGCAGGGTGCCGGCGTGGCGACGGAGCAGGATGTCGGCAAAGCCGGTGATGGTCCGCAAAGGCGTGCGCAGATCGTGAGAGACGGAGGAGGTAAACGCGTCCAATTCCTTGTTGGCGGCTTCCAACTCCGCCGTGCGCTCCCGCACGCGCCTCTCCAACTCGGCGTTCTTGACCCGCAATCGCCGCACCGTCAGCGCCCGCTCCAGGGCCGGCACCAGCGCATTCAGCCGGATGGGCTTCAGCACGTAGTCGATGGCCCCGGCCTGCATCGCCACCACCGCGGTGGGAATTGAGCCGTGGCCCGTCATGATGATCGCGGCCAGGTGCGGATCGATGGCGAGCATGGCGTGCAGCAGCGCGATGCCGTCCAGCTTGGGCATCACCAGGTCCGTCAGCACGAGGTCGAACTCCGCCTGCTGCATCGCCGCCAGCGCCTCGGCTCCCGATGTCACCCCGGTCACCCGGTAGCCCTCGTCCCGCAAGGTATCGCGGAGGGCGACCATCAACGCGCGCTCGTCGTCCACGATGAGCAGGTGGCCAATGGGCGGCTTGGGCATGGGGAGGGGAGGCCGGCCCGGGACTAGACCGAGGCGAGGGCCTCGCGGAGTTCGCGCAGGTGCGGGGGCTTGGTCAGCATGCGGTCCACGTGGGGCGGGATCTTGCCTTCGTCAGCCAGGCCCTGGCCCCACCCGGTCAGCAGAAAGACGGGTGTGCCCGGCGCGGCGGCCTTGACCGTGGCGGCCACCCGGCGGCCATCCACCTTGGGCATGCCGAGATCCGTGAGGACGGCGGCAAACGGCCGGCCGGCCTGCTGCGCGGCGAGGAAAGCGTCGATTCCCGCCTGGCCGCCGTTGGCCGCCACCACCTCATGGCCTTCGTCGCCGAGCGTGTCCGCCAGCGATTTGAGGAGCACGGGGTCGTCGTCCACGACGAGCACGCGCAGATGGGCCGCCGCCACGGGCTCGGCCCGGGCGGCGGCCGGCAGGGCGACGGCCGTGGCGGGCAGGGGGAAGAGCAGCCGGATCGTGGTGCCGTGGCCGGGCGCGCTGTCGATTTCCATCCGGGCGTCATGGCGCTGCACCGTGCCGTAGACCATGGCGAGACCGAGGCCGGTGCCCCGTTCCCCCTTGGTCGTGAAGAACGGCTCAAAGCAGCGCCGCTTGGTCTCCTCGTCCATGCCGATGCCCGTGTCCGTGACCTCGACCGCGGCCCGGGCGCGCGGGGCCCCCGGCCCCTCGGTCTCCCGCTCGACGGCCAGGCTCGTGCGCACGGTGATAGTGCCGCCCTCGGGCATGGCATCGACGGCATTGAAGATGATGTTGGTCAGGGCGTCCCGGATCTCGGCCTCCACGCCCAGCACGGCGGGCAGGGCGGGCGCGAGGTTCAATTTCATCCTAATTTCCACCCCGAGCTGCTGCGCCATGTCGACCCAGTGGGCGCGGGTCAGCTCCGTCACCTGTTCGACCAGCAGGTTCAGGTCGACGGGCGTGAGCGTCAGCTGCGGCTCGCGCTTGCGGTAAAACTCGCGCAGGCGGCTGACGGTCTGCGCCACGTCGTTGATCACCCGCTGGATCGTGGTCAGGTAGGCCCGCGTCCGGGCGCTGAGGTTGGGTTCCCGCTCCAGCAGCGACTCGGCGTAGAGCGAGGCCGGCGACAGGGTGTTGTTGATGTCGTGGGCGATTCCGCTCGCCATCTGGCCGAGGGCGCGCAGCCGCTCCTGCTGGAGAATGGCCTGCTGGGTCTGCCGCAGGTCGTCGTAGGCGCGCTGCAGGGCGAGATTCTGCTCCTCGATTTGCGCGAGCATGTCGTTGAAGGCGGTCGTGAGCAGGCCCAGCTCGTCCTGTCCGAACTTGAGCGCCCGCACCGAGTAGTCCCGGTGGACGGACACGGCCTTGGCGGTCTCAGCCAGGGCGAGGATGGGCCGCGAGATCTGCTGCTGCAGCTTCCGGGACAGGATGTACGCCACCAGCGACGCGGCGATGATCGCCAGGACGGCGATGCCGCCGTACAGCCGCAGGCGGTCGTACAGCGCGGCCATGTCCGACTTGAGATAGAGCGTGCCCAGCCGCTGGCCCTTGACCTGGACCACGGGCGCGAAGCCCACCAGGCTTCCCGGTTCGAAATGATAACCGTCCGCCCCCGGCCGGACGGGAAAGGCCGCTTCGGCCGCGCCAGCGGGATAGTGGGCGAACAGCCTTCCCTGCTTGTCGTACAGGCTGGCGGACACGACATGCCGCTCGGCCATGAGGGCGGCGAGCACGTCCGTCGCGTCATCCCGATTGTCGAAGGCCAGGGCGGCGGTGCTGTTGGTGGCGATGATCTGGCCCAGCGTGGAAAGCTGCTGGACGGAGGCCTGGCGAAAGGTGATGAATTCGTAGCCCAGGAACGTGGAACAGACGATCAGCAGCACGACGCCGCTGGTCCCCAGGATGATCGTCATCAGCTTCCGCCGGATTGGCACGTCCTCGAAGGCCATGGCTTACTCGTGCTCCTGGGTTACGATCATGGCCGAGCGCAGGAGCTTGGAACTGATCTTGAGGCCGGCGGATTGCGCCGCCTGCACGTCGATCCTCAGCCGGATCTTACCCTGCTCGGTGACGAACCGCACGATTCCCCCGAGCCGATTGAAATCGTCCACATCGCCGACGGTTAGGATGCTCTGTCCCTTGAATCCGGCGACGATCTGGCCCATCTGGGCGATTTCGGAGCGGCTGATGAAGAGCACGTGGCATCCGGTGACCTCCTCGGCGCGACGATAGCGCCGGACGACGATGGGGTGATTTGCAATCCTCTCTCCCCGCACGGTTTCGTCCAGGTACGCGCCGAACGGATCGTCGCCCAGCACGCCGATGACGAAGGGCGCCAGCTCGCCGGCGACGGCGCGCGACGGCCACTCGACGAACTGGGCAAAATTGAAGAGGAAGATCGCCTTGAGCTGGTACTCCGCCGACGGCACGGCGGCCCGCGTCCCGGCTGCACTCAGCAGCGCCAGGGCGAGAAACCAGCGCGCCGACCGAAATGCGGCGCCCCGCCGGATGGACGTCAGAAATGCCATGCGGCTTTCGCAAAAATGCTCCGTCCAATCTCCCGGCGCGACCCCGGTGGGTCGAATTCCACGTGGTAGTCATGGAGGAGGTTCTGCCCGTTGAGGGAAAGCTCCCACGCGGGCATTGGCCGCCAGGCCAAATGAAGGTCGATTTCAGTGTAGCCGGGCACCCGCTGATTGCCGATCGGCCCGACGTAACGCAGCGTGGAATCGAGGCTCCAGTTGTTGGCCAGATCCAGCAGGGAGCGCAGCTGGACTTGGTGGTTCGGATCGAGCGCGATGCTGCGATTGGCTGCCCGGTCCCGGCTGCCCGGCTCCGGCTCGGTGTGGACGCGCATTTCCGTCCACCCCGCGTGCAGCCGCCACGCCGCGGTGACACGCCAGTCCGCCGTCAGTTCGGCTCCGGAGGACTTGCCGCGCAGGCCGCTGTCGATGTCGACGGGAAAGGCCGCCGGGGGCTTGAGCGGCTCAAGTCCGCGAAGATTGTCATACACATTGTAATAAGTGGCCAGGGCCAGTGTGAAATCGGGCGTGAGCTGCTGGCGATAGCCCAGCTCATAGGCGATCAATTGTTCCGAAAGCACGCCGGGACCCCCGGCTACCCGATAGGGCGGTGCGGCGGGCTCGAAGAGATCCCGATCGACGCGCGAGGGCACGCGGACCGCGCGCGAAACCGCGGCCCAGATCGTCTGGTCGCTGGCCGGCGTCCAGGCAGCGCGGGCGCTGGGCTCAAATTCAGGGCCGGTATAGCTGTAATTTTCGAATTTTGAGCCGAGCGTCAGATGCAGGCGGTCCTCGACCAGTGTGAACTCGTCCTGGGCGAACGCGTTGAAGGTCCGCTGGGTGACTCGGGGAGGAAGAAAAGCCGCCGCCGGCGTGTTGGTGATGTTGTCGGCCTCGAGGCGATAACCGATGCCGCAGGTGAGGTCGTTGGCGTTGCCCAGCGGGCGACGGTACTGGCAATCGAAGTCGTAGGTATCCAGCGCTTGGGTGAACGAATTGGGGATCTTTCGGTAGGTTTCGTCGTAATAAGCCTGGACCTTGAGGTCCGAATTGTCGGCGAGCGTCCGCGTCCACCGGCCCAGCAGGTTGCCGCCGCTCATGTGGATGTCGTCCGGTCCCGCTCGTGTGACCGAGGCGTCGTAGAAGTCTCCCTGCAGCGTGAGCACCGTGTCTTCCGCGGCCTTCGAATCCATCCGGAAACCGGTCTGTCCCATGCGCCAGGCGTCGTTCAGGGAGTCGCCGTTCGCCCGCACGGAATTTCCGCGGTCGAAATATTTGGCATAGACCCGGTAGTAGACCCCGGGCGCGAGCTGGCCCCCGTAGCGCACCTCCTCGCTATCTTCCAACTCCGAGCCGCCTCCGGCCACGACCAGTCCACCCTGCGTGTCCGCGGCGCCCTTGGTCGTGAGATTGACGACGCCGTTGACGGCGTTCGCGCCCCATTGCGTCGCCCCGGGTCCGCTGATGACCTCGATCCGGTCGACGTCCTCCAGCATTGTGTCCTGCACATCCCAGTAGACTCCGGCGTACAGCGGCGTGTAGACGCTGCGGCCGTCGATCACCACCAGCATCTTGTCCGCAAATAGGTTGTTGAATCCGCGCGCCGATATGGCCCATTGGCGCGAATCGATCTGCGCCACCTCGAGGTTCGACGCGAGGCGCAACGCCTCGGGGACGCTCGTGGCCGTGGACCGGGCGATGTCGTCCGAGGTGATGACCTGGATGGCCGACGCCGCCTCGGACAGCTTCTCCGAGTGCAGGGAAACCGAGGTCACGCTGATGTCCATCAGCTGGTCGACGCTCATTTTCTTAAGGGCGCTGGACGGCGGCAGCGTGAGCTCGGTCTGACCCGCGGCCCGGGGAGCCAGGCCGAGCAGTCCCCCCACGGCGATGATGAGGACGATCGGGTGGCAGCGGCCGGATTTCCTGCGGCGACGCTTGGTCGAGGATCGCGAACGGGCAGCGGATTTCATGGGGCGGTGTCGTGCATCCCAGCCGCATAAGCCGGAGAGCGCAAATCCCATGTGGGGCCGGAACTTCCAACGGGGATGACGCGGGCCCGCGCCGGTCGCTATACGCCCTGCCGCCGATCGTGCCAGAGCACCGCTTCGCGCATGAGTTCGCCCGCGTTTTCCAGGCCCAGCTTCTCCTTGATCCGGCCCTCGTAGGAGCCGACCGTCTTGACGCTCACGCTGAGACGATCGGCGATCTCCTTGGCCTGGCACCCCTGGCCCCGCAGCCGGAAGACTTCCATCTCGCGGTCGCTGAGCAGCTCATCCGGCGTTCCGCCCCCGTGTGCCGTTCCGCCAAACATCCTTCCGGTGAGTTGGGCCGTCAATGAAGGGCTCGCGTAGAATTTGCCCGCGAGGACCGTCCGAATCGCCTCGATGATCTTCGGCCCCGACTCGCCCTTGACCGCAAAGCCATGAGCGCCCGCGCGGAAGGTGCGCTCCGCGATCGTGGCATCATCGTGCGTCGTGAGGACCAGCAACCGCACGGCGGGAAGCCGGGTGCGCAATTCCTTGATCAGTTCCAGCCCCGAGCCACGCGGCAGCGTCAGGTCCACGACGACGATGTCGGCGCGAGCCAGCGGCAGCATCGCAAGCGCCGCACCGGCCTCCTCTGCCTGTCCGCAGATCTCGAGGTCCGATTCCAGGGCGATCATGCTCGCGAGCCATTCCCGCACCAGCGGATGGTCGTCCACCAGGAACACGCGCTTCCTGGAGGATTTAGCCGCCTTGGATGCGCCCTTCATGACCCGGAGACTGCGGGCTGCCGCGCCCGGGGGCGAGACGGTTTTAGGGGCTTGGCAATCCTGCCGGACAAACTCGGCGCCGTGGGCGCCCTGATCAGATGCCCGGGGCCGGACTCGAACCAGCACGGCCTTACGGCCAAGAGATTTTAAGTCTCTAGTGTCTACCATTCCACCACCCGGGCGGGAGGATGAGGGCGTATCCTCGCGATCGGACCAAAGAAGGCGAGCCTTCCGGCGTCAGGAAGCGGCGCGGTCCCGGACGAATCCCTCGAGCCGCGCTTTCATGCCCTGGCGCCATTCCTCGGCGGTGACGCTGTACATCACCGTATCGCGCAGGGTGCCGTCGCGGCGGAGCGCCTGGCCGCGAATGATCCCGTCCTTTTTGGCGCCCAGCCGCTCGATCGCCGCCTGCGATCTCAGGTTCAGGATGTCCGTGCGCCAGCCCACCACGTTGCACTGGAGCGTCTCGAAGGCATGGGTCGTCAGCAGAAGCTTGCAGGCGGAATTGACGCGGGTCCGCTGCCAGGACCTGGCGTACCAGGTGTAGCCGATTTCAACCCGGCGGGGCGCGGGGATGATGTCATGGTAACTTGTCGAGCCAATCACCTGGCGGCTTTGCAGTTCCACGACGGCAAAGGGGCGCCGCACGCCCGCGGCGGCATCGGCCAGGGCGGTCTCGATGTAGCCGCGGGTCTTCTCCGGCTCCGGCACGCTCGTATACCGGTATTGCCACAGCTGTCCGTCGGCCGCCGCCTGGCGGAGCGCATCCTCGTGCTCCAGGCGCAGCGGCTCAAGTCGGACACCGCATCCCTCCAGCACGACCGGGGGAACGAAGGCATCCGGGGCGGAGGAGGGAGCGCTCATTGGGGAAGGAGGTGGAAGGGGAGGGAAGCGTCTGCAGCGTGGAAATGCGAGCCTCGCCCGCCTTCTTTCCCAGCCTTGCCTAGAGGCAATCCGGACTATTCCCTTCCAGCCCCCCCATGGTTGTCTGCCCGCTCGCCCTTGTCGTCAGCCCGCTTGGAATCCTGGCCGTGAGCGTGGTCTTCATCGTGGCGGCGATTGCGCTGCTGCGGTTGCACGCGTTTTTCGCGCTGATGATCGCCGCCATCCTGACCGGGCTGCTGACGGCCTGGGGACAGTCGGACGCGCACCGTTTCGTCAGTTCCATCACGGCGGCAACGGACGCGTTCGGCGTCACCGCGGGGAAGATCGGCTTTCCGATCGCGCTGGCGGCCGTCATCGGCATCTCGCTGATGGAAAGCGGCTCGGCCGACAAGATCGTCCGGCGGATGATCGCGGCCTTTGGCGAGAGCCGGGCGGCGTACGCGCTGGCCTTTTCCGCCTTCCTCCTGGCGGCGCCCGTCTTCATCGACACCGTTTTCATGCTGCTGCTGCCGATCGCCCGCGCCATGGGCGTCCGCACGGGCCGGAACAACCTGCTCTATATCCTGGCCGTCTGCGCGGGCGGGGTCATCACGAGCGGCCTCGTCCCTCCGGCGCCCGGCCCCCTGGCCGTGGCGGATGCCCTGAAATTGAACCTCGGGATCACGATCATGGTGGGCGCGCTTTTCGGGCTGCTGCCCGTCCTCGGCGGACTGGCCTGCGCCCGCTGGTTCAATGCGCGGATGCCGGTCGAACCCCGGGCGACGCCCGGCGCTTCCCTGGAATCGCTGGTCGCCGTGGCGGCCCGTCCGGAGTCCGAACTTCCCGGCTTCTGGCTGGCGATCGCCCCGGTCCTGCTGCCTTTCGCGCTCATTTCCGCCGCGGCCCTCCTCAGCATTCCCACGGTCCATGTGGCGCCCCGCCTGGCCATGGTCATGGGCTTCCTCGGCGACAAGAATGTGGCCCTCATCCTGGGAGCGGCGATTGCCGTCGGAGTCCATGCCCGGCAGAAAAAAATCGTCTGGCACAACGTTGGGAAGTTGCTGGCCCCGCCGTTGGAAATGGGCGCCATGATCATCCTCATCGTCTCGGCGGGCGGAGCGTACGGCGAAATGATCAAGCGGGCCGGGCTCGGCGCGCAGGTGAAGGACCTGGCGGGGGGCCACGTCATCAACTACGTCCTGCTCGCCTGGATCCTCGCTGCCGTCATGCGCGCCGCGCAGGGCTCCGCCACCGTTGCCATGATCACGGCGGCGGGCATCGTCGCCTCGGTGGCCGGCCCCGCGGGTTTCGGGGTGCATCCCCTCTACATCCTGATGGCCATCGGCTTCGGCTCCAAGTTCCTCTCCTGGATGAACGACGCCGGTTTCTGGATGATCAGCCGGGTGGGGGGCCTCACCCAGGGGGAAGCGTTGCGGAGCTGGACCATCATGAGCAGCATCATGGGCCTCCTGGGGCTGATCGAGGTCTTGGCCGTTTCCGCCCTCTGGCCGCATCTGATTTTCTGACGGCATCTTGTGAAATGCGGTCACGTGTCCGCTGAAAATGAGGAATCCTTCGCAAAAGATGCGCACCTTTTGGCCGTGCGGATTTGCCCTGGTGGGAGGATGATCCTCAGCCAATTGAAGAACCACGCTGCCCTGCAAAAAAACCTCGCGCCCATCCGCTCGGGGCGCCAGACATCACCTCTTTTCCGTAACCCCCTGTAGGAGACTATTATGAAGTTAATCAAAATCCCTGGATTGACCGCCCTTGCCACCCTGGCCTCGCTCGCCGCGCCTTCGCTGCACGCGAGCGAGGCGGACATCAAGATCCCGCAGCTCAACACGGTCTCGTTCTTCAACGGCGCCCTGAGCGGGCAGAACGTCCTCATGCTCGGCCTCGCCGTCTGCGTGATCGGCGTCCTCTTCGGCTGGATGCAGTACCTCCAGACCAAGAACCTCCCGGTGCACGGGTCGATGGCCGGCGTTTCGAACGTCATCTGGGAAACCTGCAAGACCTACCTCATGCAACAGGGCAAGTTCCTGGCGGCGCTCTGGGTCCTGATCGCCGCCTGCATGGTGTACTATTTCGGCTACCTGGAAGGAGGCTCGGTCGGGCACGTCGGCGTCATTCTCCTCTCCTCGGTCCTCGGCATCCTTGGGAGCTATGGCGTTGCCTGGTTCGGCATCCGGATCAACACGGTCGCCAACTCCCGCGCCGCCTTCTCGGCGCTCAAGGGCAACCCGCTGGCGACGCTGATGATCCCCCTGAAGTCGGGCATGAGCGTCGGGCTGCTGCTCGTGGCCACGGAGCTCTTCTTCATGATCTGCATCCTGGCGTTCCTGCCCTCGCGGCTCGCCGGGCCCTGCTTCATCGGCTTCGCCATCGGCGAATCGCTCGGCGCCTCGTGCCTGCGCATCTGCGGCGGCATCTTCACCAAGATCGCCGACATCGGCGCCGACCTGATGAAGATCGTCTTCAACCTGCCGGAGGACGATCCGCGCAACCCCGGCGTGATCGCGGACTGCACCGGCGACAACGCCGGCGACTCCGTCGGGCCGACCGCCGACGGCTTCGAGACCTATGGCGTGACCGGCGTGGCCCTGATCGCCTTCCTCGCGCTGGCGCTGGCCGCCAGCCCCGACCTCTGCGCCACGCTCATCATCTGGCTCTTCGCCATGCGCATCCTGATGGTCCTGACCTCGCTCCTGAGCTATTTCGTCAACGGCGCGGTCAGCCAGGCGCTCTTCGCCAGCAAGCGGGACTTCAACCTCGAGCACCCGCTGACGAACCTGGTCTGGATCACCTCGCTGATCTCGATCGGCATCACGTACGCCTCCACCTATCTCCTCCTCGGCGCCATGCCGGGCCACGAGGGCCTCTGGTGGGTCCTTTCCACCATCATCTCGCTCGGCACCCTCGCCGGCGCGCTCATCCCCGAGTTCACGAAGATCTTCACCTCGACGGAGAGCCGGCACGTCAAGGAGGTCGTGACGTCGTCCAAGCAGGGCGGCGCCTCGCTGAACATCCTCTCGGGCCTGGTGGCGGGCAACTTCTCGGCCTTCTGGCAGGGCCTGGTGATCCTGGTCCTGATGTTCGGCGCCTGGCGCCTGTCCCTCCATCCCGCCGTGCAGACCCTGATGCCGGCCGAGTTCCTCTTTGCGGCGCCGATTTTCGCCTTCGGCCTGGTCGCCTTCGGCTTCCTCGGCATGGGCCCGGTGACGATCGCGGTCGACAGCTTCGGCCCGGTCACCGACAACGCCCAGTCCGTCTACGAGCTCTCGCAGATCGAGTCCCGCCCCGGGATCGCCGCGGAGATCGAGCGGGACTTCGGCTTCAAGCCCGACTTTGAGAACGCCAAGCACCAGCTGGAAAAGGGCGACGGCGCGGGCAACACCTTCAAGGCCACGGCCAAGCCCGTCCTCATCGGCACGGCGGTCGTCGGAGCCACCACCATGGTCTTCGGCATCATCATCATGCTGCAGAAGCTGTATCCCGACACCATCACCCGGCTTTCCCTGGTGCACCCCGAGGCGATCATGGGGCTCCTGATGGGCGGAGCGGTCATCTACTGGTTCACGGGCGCGAGCATGCAGGCCGTGGTGACCGGCGCCTACCGCGCGGTCGTCTACATCAAGGATAACATGAAGCTCGACGCCACCACGGCGACGACGGCCGCCTCCAAGGAGGTGGTGAAGATCTGCACGCAGTACGCGCAGAAGGGGATGGTCAACATCTTCGTCGTCATCTTCTGCTTCGCGCTCTCGCTGGCCTTCTTCAATTCGTTCTTCTTCATCGGCTACCTCATCGGCATCGCCTTTTTCGGCCTTTTCCAGGCCATCTTCATGGCCAACGCCGGCGGCGCCTGGGACAACGCGAAGAAGATCGTCGAGGTGGAGCTGAAGCAGAAGGGCACGCCCCTCCACGCCGCCACGGTCGTCGGCGACACGGTGGGCGATCCCTTCAAGGACACCTCCTCGGTCTCGCTCAACCCGGTGATCAAGTTCACGACGCTCTTCGGCCTCCTGGCCGTCGAGATCGCCGTCCAGATGGACTCCGGCCTGCGGCACGGCATCGGCGCCGCCGTCTTCGTCGTCGGCCTCGTCTTCGTCTACCGCAGCTTCTACGGCATGCGGATCCCGGCGGA
>CAZKAH010000014.1:3004-58860 GCA_964550715.1 uncultured Opitutaceae bacterium | reverse complement strand
GGCGCCGATGTTCTCGCCCACGTCCACGTCGGCGATGTCGATGGAGAGGATCTCGAAGGCCGAGCCCACGTCCAGGCCGCGGGCCAGCACCGTCTTGGAAATGCTGTCCGGCGCCTCGAGCACATGCTTGTAGCTGTCCGCCATGCCGATCGTCGTGACGATGCCCTCGCCGACGCGGGCGATGATCGTCTCCTCCTTGGCGCCGCCGACGAATCGGTCGAGGTGGGTGCGCACGGTGACCCGCGCCTTGACCTTCACCTGGATGCCGTCCTTGGCCACGCCGTCGATCGTCGTCCGGCCGCTCTCGGGATTCGGGCAGTCGATCACCTTCGGGTCGACGGAGGTGCGCACCGCCTCCACGACCGACTTGCCGGAGCCCTTGGTCGCGAGGTCGATGGCGCAGGCGCGGTCCCAGTCGAGGACGATGCCCGCCTTCTGCGCGGCGATCAGCGCCTGCACGGTCGGGACGACGTTGCCGCCCGCCAGGTAATGCGCGGAGATCTTGTCGGTGTTGAGGGGGATGCCGGCCTTGACCGCGGTGATGCGGGCGGTGACGACGAGATTGTAGGGCACGCCGCCCAGCCGCATCCCGATCAGGTTCATGATGCTGACCGGGGCTCCGTTGGTCCGGGCCTTGAGCCAGGTGCCAATGTAGGAAAGGAAGATTCCCACGAAGACCAGGAGGACGATCGCGACGGGAATGATGATGATGAGCGGGAGGTTGTCGGACATAAGGAGGGGAGTTGAGGCTGCGGCTAGATTTTGGAAACGATGAGGCGGAAATTATCGACCCCGGTGACGCGCAGGATCGAGCCGAGCGCGGCGTGGCCCGTCTGGCAGAACGCCTCGTAGCGCTGGCCGGCGACGAGGACATAGCCGCTCGGGGCGAGGATGGTCAGCGCCGAGGCCTCCTTGCCGACCACCGCCTCCGCCAGGGCCGGAGCCGGCTGGGCCGCGCCGGACGTTGAATGGACGATCAGGCCCCGGCCGAAGCGGGTCTTCGGCAGGAGCGTCAGCTCCAGGTAGACGGTGGCGCCCAGGAGGAAGACGGCGGCCAGGCCCGCGAAGCCCGCGCCCAGGAGCCCAAAGCGCTCGTAGGCCGCGGCGCAGCCGCCGAGCATCACCAGCCCGCCGATGGCCGCGAGGATGAAGCTCGAGGCGAAGATATCGAGGGCGAGCAGGATGATGCCGACGACGAAGATAAGAAGGACCGTGATCATGATTCGGCGCGCTCCACCACGAGGCAGAAGTCCGACTGTCCCCGGACGACCACGGTCGAGCCGACGGCCACCGAGCCCACCGCTATCTTCGCCTCATAGCGGCGCCCATCGATCTCCACCTGGCCCGCCGGACGCAGGGCCGTCATCACCCGGGCGGGCCGGCCGACCAGGGATCCGAGGGAGGTTCCGGCCTCGACGCCGCCCGACTGGGCCGCGCCGCGCACGGCCGCGCCCACCACCAGACGGTCCCAGACCCAGCCATGCGGCAGGAACCGCAGCAGGGCCGCCGCGCAGATGACCGCCAGAGCCAGGCCGAGGCCGAGATTGGCGAGCGGATGCACGAACGCGTCCGCCGACCAGGCCACCCGCAGCGGCTCGTTCGGCCAGAGGTCGGCCATCGACCAGACGAGGGAGCCGCCGATCAGGACGACGCCGATGACCCCGAGGAAGCCGGCGCTATGAAAGAAAATCATCTCCAGGAGGAGTAGCACCGCCCCCAGGGCAAAGATCACGACCGGCTCGTGGCCGGAGAGGCCCGCCACGTGGTTGCTGAGGAAAACGAGCGCGAGCAGCACGACGCCCGTGACACCGAACACGTTGAATCCAGGCGTCTTGAACTCGATGAAGAGGGCCAGGAGCCCCAGGCCGAGGATGATCGGCGAAGCCTGGTTCAGGAAGACCGCAAACTGCTCCGACCAGGTGACCTCGAGCCGCCGCACGGTGAAATTGCCGGCGCCAAATTTTTGGGTCAGCAGCGCGTCGATGTCCGGCGCGATGCCGGTCCCCAGCAGGGGCCCGGCCGGCTTGCCGTAGGTCTTCATGGCCTCGGTCGCGGTCAGGGAGAGGAGCTCGCCCTTCGGCTTGATGACCTCGTCGCCGATCTTGAGCTCGGTGTCCGCGTCGATCATGGCCGAGATGACCTGCCCGCGATAGCCCTTGCCCTCGGAGATCGCCCGCATCCGGGCCTTGAGGTAGCTCGTAAGCTTGAGCTTCATCGTCGCGTCGACGTCCTGGCCGGTCGAGGTCACCGGGGCGGCCGCCCCGATGATTCCGCTCGGGGCGAACCAGATCTCGCCCGTTGTGGCCGAGATGAAGGCGCCGGCGGACATCGCCTCATTGTCGACGTAGGCGATCGTGAGGCCGGGAAACTTGGCCAGGGCCTCCATCATCTCAAGCGTGACGTCGATCGCGCCGCCGGGCGTCTTGAGGTCGAGGATCACGACATCGGCATGGTCCGCGACCGCATCCTTGAGCCCGCGGCGCAGGATGTAGAATTCCGGCTCGGCGATCTCCTGCTGGATCGGGATCACCACCACCCGCCTGACGGGCGGAGTGACCTCCACGGCCCGGACAGGAAGCCCGCCAGCCGACGCTGCCAAGGCACCAACCAAGAACTGGAGCCAACGCCGCATTGAGGACCCCACCTATTACGGCAGCGTCGAGCCCTAAGCAAGCATGGCAGGGATACCGAGAACTGAAGTCGTTGCTCTGGAATGGATTGATGGCCATTCACGGCACCCACCGCGGATTTCCGGAGTGGCGCGCAGCAAACGCCGCTCTATGCTCCCGCAATGCCCGCTTCCTGCCGACTGGCCGTGAAGGCCATCCCCGGCGCTTCCCGCGACGCGATCGAGGGCTGGGTCGGAGAAGAACTCAAGGTGAAGGTGCGCGCTCCCGCGGTCGACGGCCGGGCCAATGAAGCCGTCTGTGAATTCCTCGCCAAGGAACTGGCAATCCCGCGACGCAGTGTCTCCCTGCTCCGGGGAGAGAAATCCCGCCATAAAGTGATCCTGATTGAAAAGCTGACGCTCGACGAGATTCGCAGCCGGCTGGACCGTCGGTGAAGGGCCGCGGCGCCGATTCACGGCCAAATCATCTACCTCAGCAGCTTGATGACCAAGAAAACTATGCCGATCGTGGTCGCGAGCTGACCCGCCCAGAAGGCGAATGTCCAGCGGTTCGATGCCTTGTAGTTCGCGTGCATCTCATCCCGAAGGGCTTGGTTCGTGTCCGAGATTTTTTGGCCTAGCTCGGAAATTTTCTCCGTGAGCACCACCTGCAAATTGGAGATTCTTTGCGTGAGCGCGATCTCGATCTGATGCATGTCCGCATCAAACTTGTTCACATCGATTTTAGCCGCAAGGCTCTTGTCATAATCGGCCGCTTGGCCTTCAAGGGCGCAGCCGATGGCTGCCGTTATTGCGCGAGCCTGCGGCTCCGAGAAGGCCGCTGACTTAAGTGTCTCGTAGAGTTTGAGTGAGTCGGTCATGCACTCGATAGTAACAAGTCGGCGCCGTCCGACAAATGCCGCAAGCCTTTAATGGTGTGCGACCTCTGCTCTTCGATCACCTAACAGGTTAAGCCTTGGCGGCTAACGTCTCCCGGAAAATCGTCACCGACTTTTCCAATTCGGCAGCGGTCGCGTTGAGCGGCGGCAGGAGCCGGATGACGTTGCCGCCGGACCATACTCCCAGGAGGCCGTGGTCCCGCAGGGCCGCGAGGTAGGGCGCGCAGTCGCCCGTCATCTGGACGCCGACGAGGAAGCCTAGGCCCCGCACGGCGGCGATGTGATTGGGAAATTCCGCCGCCAGCTTCTCCAGCGACTTAAGCCAGACCCGGCTGGCGCTGGTGACGTGCGCCAGGAGCTTCTCCCGCTCGATCACGTCCAGCACCGCCAGCGCCGCCGCACAGGCGAGCGGGGTGCCGCCAAAGGTCGTGCCATGGGAGCCGGGCTGGAAGAGTTCGGCTGCCTTCTCCCCCACCCAGATCGCGCCGATGGGAAACCCGCCGCCCAGGCCCTTGGCCATGCCGATGGCGTCCGGCCGGATCCCGGCGTGCTCGAAGGCGTAGAAGGTGCCGGTCCGGCCGATGCCGCACTGCACCTCGTCGATGATGAGGAGGAGTCCCTTCTGGTCGCAGAGCCGCCGCAACCCGACCAGGAACTCGGCGCTGCAGGCCCGCACGCCGCTCTCGCCCTGGATCGTCTCGATGAAGATCGCCGCCGTGCTGTCGTCGACCAGATCGGCGAAGCTTTGCAGGTCATTGATCTCACCGAAGGAAAATCCGGGGACCAGCGGTCGAAACCCCTTCTGAACCTTCTCCTGCGGCGTCGCGCTCATGCCGCCGAAAGTGCGGCCGTGGAAGGCGTGCTTGGCGCAGATGATCTTGTAGCATTTCCCCTCCAGGCCGCTCTTCCTCACCCCGTGCAGCCGGGCGAGCTTGATCAGCCCCTCGTTGGCCTCGGCCCCGCTGTTGCAGAAGAAGACCCGGCCCGGCCCGGCGTAGCCGACGAGCCGCCGGGCCAGTTCGCCCTGGTTCGGGTTCCGGAAGAGGTTGCTCGTGTGGATGATCTCGCCGGCCTGCTGCCGCACCGCTGCCACCCAGTGGGGATGGCAGTGGCCGAGCGCGTTGACCGCGATCCCGGAGGTGAAATCGAGATAGGCCCGGCCCTGGTCGTCCCAGACCTGCACGCCGCTGCCCCGCACCAGCGTCAGCGGCTGGCGCGAGTAGTTCTTCATCACGTGCGCGTCGTAGAGCTCCGCCGCGCTGCTGCGGATCAGGGACGGATTCATCCGTGCACGATTTCGGTGCCGATGCCCTTGTTCGTGAAGATCTCGAGGAGGAGGCTGTGCGGCAGGCGCCCGTCGATGAAATGGACCCGCTGGACCCCCTCCTCCAGCGCGCGGACGGCGCTCGCAACCTTGGGCCGCATGCCCTTGTCGATGATCCCCTTCTTCTTCAGGTCCTCGACCTGGCTGATCTTGAGGGTGGAAATGAGGGAATCCGGGTCGGGCGGCGCGGAGAGGAGCCCCGGCACGTCGCTCATGTAGACCAGCCGCCGGGCCCGCAGCGCGCTGGCCACGCGGCCGGCCACCAGGTCGGCGTTCACGTTGTAGGGCTTGCCGTCGAGCCCCTCTGCCACGGGCGAGATGACCGGTACGAAGCCGTCGGCGATCTCCTTCTTGATCAATTTCACCTTCACCTCGGTGACCTCGCCGACGTAGCCGAGGTCGACCTCGTTGCCGTCGTCGTCGATCGTGAGTTTTTGGCAGACGAGCACGCTGTCGCCCGCGAGGCCCCGTGGCTTGCCGTTGGCCGCGGCCACGGCCTCGCAAACCGCGGCGTTAACCACCTCGTCGAGGGTCTTCTTCACGATGGCGACAGCCGCCTCATCCGTGACCCGCATGCCATTGATGAAGGTCGCCTTGAGGCCCGACTCCTCCATCGCCCGGGTGATGGCCTTGCCGCCGCCGTGGACCACGACGACGTTGATCCCAACCGCCGCGAGGAAGGCGATGTCGAAGGCGACCCGCGAGCGGACCACCGGGTCGGGATCGTCCATGAAGCTGCCGCCGTACTTCACGACGAACGTCGCTCCGCGGAAATCCTGGATGTACGGCAGGGCCTCGAGGAGCACCTCGGCCTTGGCCGTGACTTCAGCGACGTTCATTGCGCGTTCATGTTCGTGGAATAGCGCCCAGATTCATAACGCACACCCGCCGCGTAAATCCATAATAATTTTCGTAACAAAAATTTCAGCTTCACTCCGGGGATGCATCCGACCACTGCTTGCACAGTGCCCGACGCCGAATCCTCCTTCGCCAACCGCGATGCCCATCGCGCCTGGCTCGCCGGCCAGGCGCGGCTCCCCGCCGGATTTCGCGTCGGCCGCACCCGCTTCGATTTCATCCCGCGCGAGGCGCCGAAGCCGGCGAAGATGACGCTGACCCTGATCGCCCTCGACCGGCCGACGCCGGATTTTGCCGCGGTCTTCACCCGCAACGCGCTGCCCGGCGCGCCGGTGCTCGTCGGGCGCCGGCGCCTGAGCGAGCCCGCGCTCGGCGCGATCCTCGTCAACAACAAGATCTCGAACGTCTGCGCGCCCGGCGGCGAGGCGGCCGCGGAGCGCGTCAGCGCGGAGGCGGCTCGCCTGCTCGGGCTCAAGTCCACGGAAGTCCTGCCGAGCTCGACCGGCGTCATCGGCTGGGGCCTGCCGGTCGAGGCCATGCTGGCCGCCCTGCCCCAGGCGGTGGCGTCGCTGTCCGCCGAATCCATCCTCCCCGCGGCCGAGGGGATCGTGACGACCGACCTCTATCCCAAGATCCGGCGGACCGTGGTCGGCGGCGGTTCGATCGTAGGCATCGCCAAGGGCGCCGGCATGATCGAGCCCAACCTGGCAACGATGCTCGTCTATCTCCTGACCGACCTGGCGGTGCCCCGGGCCGACCTGCGCGCGATGCTCGTCCGCGCCGTGGATGCGAGCTTCAACGCAATCAGCATCGACAGCGACACCAGCACCTCGGACACCGTCGCCCTGGTCTCCTCGGGCCGGGTCCCCTGCCCCGACCTGGCCGCCTTCGAAAAGGGCCTTCTCGCGGTCTGCCGGAGGCTGGCCGAGGACGTGGTCCGCAACGGCGAGGGCGTGCGCCACGTGCTGCGGGTGGCCGTGCGGGGGGCGACCGACTCAGGCTTCGCCCGGGCGCTGGGAAAGGCCGTCGTCAACGCTCCGCTCTTCAAGTGCGCCGTCGCCGGCAACGATCCGAACGTCGGCCGCCTCGTGCAGGCGATCGGCAAGTATGTCGGAGCCCAGGCGAAGCCGGCCGACCTCTCCCGGCTGCGGCTGCAACTCGGCGGCATCGAGATTTTCGCCGACGGCATCTTCCAGCTGAACCCGGACAAGGAAAAGGCGCTGGCCGCGCACCTCCAGGGGGCGGAACTCTACGCCAGCGCGCCGCCCAAGGACGGGGTCTATGCCCCGCCGATCGACTATCCGCCCCACGGGCGCTGCGTGGAGATCGGGATCGACCTCGGCGGCGGCCCGGGCGAGGCCACCGTCTTCGGCGGCGACCTGACGCACGAGTACGTCAGCGAAAACGCGGATTATCGAAGCTAACCGGCAGTTCGCCGATTATTGGTTCACGTGCACCACCTTCGCGGGGGGAAACCCGTTGAAGTAGGTGGCCGAGGCGTGGCTGTAGGCGCCGATGTTGACGCTGTAGACGTAGTCGTCGCGCTCCAGGTTGGGCAGGTTCTCGGCCATCGAGACGACGTCGAGGGCGTCGCAGGTCGGGCCGAAGACCGAGCAGATCTGCTCCGGCCCCTTCTTGAACGCCTTGATCGGGTACTTGCAGTGGTCGAAGATGACGCCGGAGTACGTATGGTAGACGCCGTCGTTGATGTAATAGCACATCTTGCCGTCCCGGACCGCCTTGCCGATCACCTGGGAGACGGCGTAGCCCGCCGAGGCGACAAGGAAGCGGCCCGGCTCCGCCAGGATCTGGATGTCCTTCGGAAACAGCCGCTCGATCTCGGTGTTGATCACCTTGGCGAGCTCGGGGAAGGGCTTGACCGAGGCGTCGTACGGCGCGGGGAAGCCGCCGCCGATGTCGACCAGGTTCATCTTGGTGTAGCCGCGATCCCGGGCCTCCTGGAAGATGTTCGCGGTCAGGTTGAGCGCCTGGACGTAGTTCTCGAAGTTCGTGGTCTGGCTGCCGACGTGGAAACTGATGCCCTCGACCGTCAGGCCGGCCTTGTCGGCGGCCAGGATGAAGTCCACCGCCTCGCCCGGGGAGGCCCCGAACTTGGAGGACAGCTCCACCATGGCGCCGGTGTTCGGCACCTTCAGGCGCAGCGCCAGCCCGGCATTGGGCGCGTGCTGCTTGATCTTCCGGATCTCCTCGAGGTTGTCGAAGGTCACCAGCGGCTTGTACTGGTTCAGTTCCTCCAGCGTGGCGGTCGGCTTGGTCGGATTGGCGTAGATGATCTTGTCCCAGATCCACTGCTGGCGCTCCGCCGGCGGCAGGTGCTCGATATTCTTGTGGACGATCATGAACTCCGGCATCGAGGCGACGTCGAAGCTGGCTCCCTCCTTATAGAGGGTATGGACGATCTCCGGGTCCGGGTTGGCCTTGACCGCGAAGTAGACCTGCACGCGGGGCAGGTACTTGCGGAACTGCCGGTAGTTCTTCCGCAGCTCGTCGTGGTCGATCACGAACAGGGGCGTGCCGTGCTCCTGCGCCAGCTTCCGCAACCGAGTCGGGGTGATCATCGCGGGAGTCGGTTCCGGCGCGCGCCTAGTCGCTGTCGCTGACCAGGAAGTTCTTGAACTGCCACGGATCCTTCCGGTCGAGATCCGGCTGGTTGTAGCCCTTGAAGACGTTGAGCCGGCCCTTGAGCGGGGTCCAGTCCTTGGCCCGGGAGATCCACTTGCCGAGGTAGGGCTTGGCGATCTTCAGGACGTAGTCGTGCGGGAGGTCGTCCGGCACGCAGACGCCCTGCGCGGGGTTCTCGATCATCCACATCGAGGCGGCGACGACCGAGATCGCGACCTGCATCGTGGTGGCGTTCTGGTGGGGCACCAGGCGGCGGGATTCCTCGATCGAGAGGTCGCTGCCGACCCACCAGGAATTGTAGGCGTGGCCCATGATCAGGGCGCCGAGGATGTCGGCCCCGCCCGTGATCTCGTCGTTCATGATCCGCTGGTTCTTGTTCAGCTCGTAGTCGTACCCGCGAAGCTCGTTGAGCGAGGCGATGGCGCAGTCGGCCGGGCAGTAGGCGTAGTGCATCGTCGGCCGGTAGACGGCCTTCCTGCCCTCCCAGACGGTCAGCTTGTCGGAGATCGTGAAGGCCTCGCCGTGGCGGACGACCATGCCGTTGATCCGGTAGTTCGGGACCCACGTGCGGACCCAGACGTTCATGCCCATCCGGGCGATGCAGATCTGGTTTTTCGGGCCCTCCTTGTGGGTGTAGGCGTACTTGGGCAGCTGCTTCTCGTGCGTGCCCCAGCCCAGCTCGGAGGTGGTCGTGCCCTCCTCGCGGAAGCCCTCGATGCTCCAGGTGTTGACGAACTCGTCGACCTGCTTCGGACGGTCGGAGATCTGGGTGTCCCGCTCGCTGCAATGGATAACCTTGACGCCCAGCTTCCGCGCCAGGTGGTTGAAGCTGCGCGCGGCCATCAGGCCGGCGATGTCCTCGGCCGCCTTCCCCTTGGCCTTCTTGTCCGCGAGCAGCTTCTTGCCGATGTCGAGGAGGCCCTGCTTCGTGAAATGCGAGATGAGGCCGGGGTTGGCGCCGTGCTCGATGACCGCCGTCGCGCCCTTTTCCTTCC
The DNA here is from genome assembly GCA_964550715.1 of uncultured Opitutaceae bacterium. Classification (GTDB taxonomy): domain Bacteria; phylum Verrucomicrobiota; class Verrucomicrobiia; order Opitutales; family Opitutaceae; genus Palsa-1447. Next base: position 49,533 of record CAZKAH010000014.1, on the reverse strand, counting down.
ACTTCGCGGTCATGCGCCGGACGTTCATGTGGCGCCAGTAGAGCGTGCGCTTGGCCGGCGGGGTGTTCGGGCCGCCTGCGTACGGGTCCCACAGCTCGGTCGAGGTGTTGATGTAGAGGACGCCGTGGTCGTGGCACCACTGCAGGATCTCGCAGGCGTCGATGTTCCAGGCCAGGTCGATGAGGAGGTCGCCGGGGCCGACGTACTTCTTCAGGAGCCGGGCCATGTTGCCCTCGGTCACCCGGTCGCGCACGAAACGGACGCCCTGGGACGTCCATTTGGACAGCTTGGCCCGCTTGTCCTCAAAATCCATCACCGTGACGTTCCGGGCCGGCACCTTGATGTGCTTGAACAGGATCGGGAGGGTGCACTCGGCGACGGCGCCGTAGCCGACAAACAGGATTTTCTTATTGAATGGGATCATGAGGCTTCGTGGAAACGGGAGGGGAAAAGCGAGGTGTGTTCGTGCGGCAAACGCCCGCCGCTGACAAGTGTTTTTCCCGGAAGGCCGTGGTCAAATCTGCCGGGAGGGGCCCTCTTCGCGGCTTTTCCTGGCCAAGGCCAAATCTCGCCGTAAATCCGGCTGCTCCGAGCAGCAGCCCAGACACGGCGATGAGGCCCAGGAGGCCGCTGCGAGAGCCCCTCCCGGCAGATTTGACCACGGCCTTCCGGCTTGAAGAGGGTGACGATCCGGTGACGCCGGCCTAGACCAGGCCGGCCGTCTCGTCGAAGCCGCTCCAGAGGTTCATGATCTGGACGGCCTGGCCGCTGGCGCCCTTCCACAGGTTGTCCAGCGCCGAGGTCAGCACGAAGTTGCCCGTCCGGGGGTCATGCACCGCCGAGAGGGCCACCCGGTTGGTGCCCACGACGTGCGCGGTGTCCGGGGTCTCGCCGCTCGGCAGGAGCGTCACGAAGGGCGCGGCCGCATAGGCCGCCCGCCAGGCCGTGTAGAGCGCCTCGATGGTCGCCCCGGCGGCGGCCGGGACGGTGATGGTCGTGGCGATGCCGTACCGCATGGGCGCGAGGTGCGGGTTGAACTGGATGACGGTCGGGGCCCCCGTCCGCTGCTCGAGCTGCTCCTCGATCTCGGCCAGGTGCCGGTGCTTGGTCAGGCCGTAGGCCTTGGCGCTCTCCGCCCGCTCCACGAACAGGTAGGGCTCCTCCACCTTCCGGCCGGCGCCGCTGACACCGCTGAAGGAATTCGCCACGATATGGCTCCGGGACACGAGGCCGGCCTGGAGCAGCGGCACGAGCGGGACGAGGATGCTCGTCGGATAGCAGCCGGGGGCGGCGACCAGCCTTGCTTCCGTCCGCCAGGCGGGCGGGGTCAGCTCGGGCAGGACGAACCGGGCCTGGGGCAGGAGCTCGGGCGCGTGGTGTTCGCCGTAGTATTTCTGGTAGGTCTCGAGGCGGGTGATCCGGAAGTCCGCGCTGAGGTCGATGACCCGCTTGCCCGCCGGCACGAGCGCCTTGGCGTACGTCGCCGCCGCGCCGTGCGGCAGCGCGAGGAAGATGATGTCGAGGTCGGACTTGGCCAGGACGGCCGGATCGGGCTCGGTGAAAACCAGGCCCGCGTCCCGCCCGTGCAGGGCGGGCATGACCTTGGCGAGCGGCTTGCCGGCATGTGCCCGCGAGGTCACAGCCGCCAGCCGGGCCTGCGGGTGCCCGAGGAGGATCTTGACCAGGACTTCGCCTGAATAACCGGTGGCGCCGACGATGCCGACTTTCATGGGAGGACGATTCAGGATGCAGCTTTCCGGATCGAGTGCGAATTTTTATCCGACGACCCGGCTTGGGCCGTAGGCGATGGGGTTGGCGGGACCACCCGTCTTCGCCCGCTGGACGCGAGCTTCGCCGTGGTTGTTTTTGGGGGCGGCCGCCGGGCGGCGCCCCCAAAAACAAAAAGCCCGCGCCGGTGAGGGCGCGGGCTGCAAATTGCGGCTAAGACGCCAGTTACCAGGCCCAGGTCAGGCCGACCGAAAGCACGCCCTTGCCGAGCGCGGCGGTGTTCTTGACCTTCTTCTGGCCCTTCTGCTTGAAGTAGGCGCTGGTGCCCTGCGTGTAGGCGTAGCCCACCGTGAGCTTGACCGACTTCGTGATCTGGTAGGGGGCGGAGACGCCGATCAGCCAGTAGTTGCCGTAGGTATGCGTCTGCGGAACCGAACCGTTGATGACGTCGTACTGGTAGTACGAGCCCACGGTGCCGGTGAAATCGAGTTCCGTGCCCATGTCCTTCAGGGGAACCGCGTAGGCGGCATCAAACTCCTCGGTCGGGCCCTTGAGGATGACGTCGTAGTAGAGCTTCGGGGTGAGCGTGAGGCTGCCGACCGTGTAGTTCACCGCGAGGCTCGGCTCGAAGGTCGCGTGGTAGAAGCCCTGGTTCGTCGGGGCCTTCGTGTAGGTGTAGAGCGTGAAGCCGGGCTGGATGCTCCAGGAGTCGTTCAGCGCGTACTTGTAGGAACCGTACGGGTCGACCTCGGGCTCGGACTGGCCGGAGACCTTGTTGCTGCCGATCGGGTTGCTCCACCAGATGCCCATGTCCCAGTTCCCATAGGTGGCGTCGAGCGCGCCCTGGAACGAATCCTTGCCGAGGCGAACGCCGCGGAACATGTACTGCGACACGTAGGTGGGCGATAGCGCGAAGGCCCAAGCCGGAGGCGCGGGCGGAGTCGGAGCGGCCGGGGCCGGTGCGGCCACCGGGGCCGTGGTCGTAGTCGTCGTGGTGGTCGACGTCTGCGCGTTCATTTGGACGGCTCCCGCAGTGCAAGCACTGAGGAGGAGGGCGATAAGTTTCTTGTTCATTCTTATTTGTGGTTCTTGGTGCGTGTTTCTCTTTAGGTCGCGAGGAACACGCTGCGCTGTGACTTCACGGAGCGCCACCTGTTCCAGCTAACACGCGGGAGCATTAAACGATAGGAGGAGAGCTATTGACAAGGATTTTTCCGGATAAAAAAATGATTAAGAACATTTTGTAAGTTCTTAATACATAATATTTAGCGAAAAAAACCGAGACGGCTAATTCAACAATTCCTCGGCTAGAAAAGCAAACCCCGTGCCAGCTCCGCCGGCACGGGGTCGAAAATACGGATCCGCAGGGCGGAGATCAGCGCTTGGAGAACTGGAACCGCTTGCGGGCGCCCGGCTGGCCGGCCTTCTTGCGTTCCTTCTCGCGCGGATCGCGCTTGAGGTGGCCCGCCTTCTTCATGACGGGACGCAGCTCCATGTTCATCTTCTGCAGCGCCCGGGCGATCCCGTGGGCCACCGCGCCGGCCTGGCCGGCCACGCCGCCGCCGTTCACGTTGGCGATGACGTCGATCTTTTCCCGCAGGTCGGTGGTCAGGAGGGGCGCGTAGGCCTGCTTGGAGAAGTTCTCGTGGCTGAAATAGCTGTCAAAGGTGCGGCCGTTGACCATCAGCTTGCCGGTGCCCACGTTGAGGCGGATGCGGGCGACGGCCGTCTTGCGGCGGCCGGTGCCGGTGAAAATGTTGTCGGAAACGCTCATGGGCTCGATCAAAGGGTGTACTTGACGGGGTTCTGGGCTTCGTGCGTGTGGTTCGGACCGGCAAAGACGCGCAATTTCGTCAGCATCGTGCGGGCCAGGCGGTTCTTGGGCAGCATGCCCTTGACCGCGTGCTCGATGATGAACTCCGGGTGCTTCTGCCGCATGACCTTGAGGCTGCGGTAGCTTTCGCCGCCGACGAAGCCGGAGAAGAACATGTACTCGTTCTGCTCCTCCTTCTTCCCCGTGAGGACGACCTTCTCGGCGTTGATGATCACGACGAAGTCCCCCGTGTCCACGTGGGCGGTATAGGAAGCTTTATGGCGGCCGCGGATAAGGTTGGCCGCCTTCACCGCGAGACGTCCAAGCACCTGCCCGTCGGCATCGATGAGATGCCATTTGGGTTGTACCGTCTCCTTCTTAGCGAGGAAGGTTTTCATGGGAAAAGAGGTCTAGAGCTAGGGTTTCGCGGAGGGCTGTCAACAAACTTGTGTGTGGCAAATGGTACACGTTGTGTACCAAATCTCGGGGATGCAGCAAAGGACCCCCCTGGTGGCGGCGGGAGTGCTTGGAACCGCGGGAATTATCACCGGGGCGCTGGGGGCGCACGCCCTCGCCCCTTACCTCGCGGAACGGGGGATGAGCCAGGTCTGGGAGACGGCGGTGCATTTCCACTTTATCCATGCCCTGGCCCTGCTGGGCCTGGCCGGCTGGCTGCGCCCGCCGCCGACCGGGGCCGCCGCCCGGCGGACGATCTGGGTGGTGCGCTGCTGGGTGGCGGGCACGGCCCTCTTCTCCGGCTCGCTCTACCTGCTGGCCCTGGGTGGCCCGCGCTGGCTGGGTCCGGTCACGCCCCTCGGGGGCCTCTGCCTGCTGGCGGGCTGGATCTGCCTCGTCGGCGCCGCGCTGGCACCCCGGTCGGAATATGACATCTGAATTCCCGCTGCCGGCCGACCTGCGGGCGATGCTCGAGGCCGTTCGCCGGGCCGGCCGTCCCCGGCTGGTCGGGGGCGGCGTCCGCGACTGGCTCCTCGGCCTGGAGCCCAAGGATCTCGACGTCGAGGTGGCGGGGGTCGACTTCGAGGCGCTCCACCGCGCGCTCGCGCCGTTTGGGGCGACGGACGTCGTGGGCCGCAGTTTCGGGGTGATCAAGGTCCGCAGCTCCGCCAGCGGGGCCGAGTACGACTTCAGCCTGCCGCGGCGGGAATCGAAGACGGGTGCGGGCCACCGGGGCTTTGCGGTCGCGCCCGACCCGAGCCTGAGCGACGCGGACGCCGCCGCGCGGCGGGATTTCACGGTCAATGCCATCTCCTACGATCCCTTCACGGGCACCCTCATCGATCCCCTGGGGGGCCAGGCCGACCTGAAGGCGCGCATCCTCCGGCACAGCAGCGCCGCCTTTGTCGAGGACCCGCTGCGCGTCCTCCGCGCCTTCCAGCTCGCCGCGCGCTTCGACTTCACGCTCGCCCCCGAAACGGCCGCCCTCTGCCGGACGATCGCCGACGCCTACGCGGAGCTGCCGGTCGAGCGCGTGTGGGGCGAATGGGAGAAGTGGGCCGTCAAGTCGCTCAAGCCGTCCCGGGGCCTGGACGTCCTCGAGCAGACCGGGTGGCTGCGGCATTTCCCCGAGATCGCAGTCCTGCGCGGCACGCCCCAGGAGCCCGAATGGCATCCCGAGGGCGACGTCTTCACCCATACCCAGCATTGCCTCGACGCCCTGGTGGCGCTCGACGGCTGGCGCGAGGCCGACCCGGCGCGGCGCCGCCGGCTGACCCTGGCGGTCCTGGCGCATGACTTCGGCAAGCCGTCGACGACCGCCTTTGCCGAACGGCGCGGCGTTATGCGCTGGACCAGCCCCGGCCACGAGGGCGCCGGCGGCCCGCTGGCCGAGGCCTTTCTGCGCCGGATCGGGGCGCCCCTGGAGCTGACGGCGCCCGTCACGGCGCTGGTGGTCTATCACCTGGTCCACCATCGCGGCCACAATTCGGGGTATTCCGAGGCGCAGGTGCGGCGGCTGGCGCGCAAAATCGCGCCCGCGACCCTGGAGGAACTGGCGCTGGTGATGACCGCCGACTCGAACGGCCGCCCTCCCCTCGAGTCGCCCGACACGATGGCCCTCATCGCCCGGCTGCGCGCCCGGGCCAAGGACCTCGCGCTCGAGCACGCCGCGCCCCGGCCCCTCCTCCAGGGACGCCATCTCGTGGCCATCGGCCGCAAGCCCGGCCCGGAGTTCAAGCCCCTGCTCGACGCCGCCTTCGAGGCCCAGCTCGACGGCGCGTTCACCGACGAAGCCGGCGCGGTTGCCTGGCTCAAGGCCCATCCGCCCGAATGAAACTGCCGCTCCGCGCCTTCCAGTGGGACCTGGCCCGGCAGGCGGAGCGCCTGGACTGGCTGCTGGCGCAGCTGCCGCGGTATGCATCCTGGGGCTACCAGGAGCTTTACCTCCATCTGGAGGATGCCGTCGCATACCCCAGCCTGCCCGGCGTGGCTCGACGCGGGGCGTACTCGTATCGGGAAATGTGGCGTCTCGTGGCGGCCGCGGCCAAGGCCGGGATCAAGGTGGTGCCCATCGTCAACCTTCTCGGGCATACGCAATATCTCCTCAACGACCCCACCCTGCGGGACCTCAACGAACTCCGGGCCCCCGACGGAAGTCCACTGCCCCAGGGTCAGGTTTGCCCGCTCCACCCGCGCCTGCTGGAAATCGCCGGGAAATTGCTGCACGACGTGGAGCCGTTCTGCACCGCGGGCAAGGTGCACGTGGGTCTCGACGAATCCTATCACCTCGGCCGGCATCCGCGCAGCCGCCGGGAAATCGCGCGGATCGGGCTGGCCGGCCATTTTGCGGGTTACGTCCAGCGCCTGCGCGACCTGGCGTCCGCCCGGGGGCTCCGCCTGGGAATGTGGGCCGACATGCTCGCCCTCCTGCCGGCGGCCATTCCCCTCCTTCCCCGCGATATCATCGCCTACGACTGGTACTACTATCCATTCAGCCGGAGGCCACGGATCGAACTGCGAAATTTTGCCGAATATGACCTCGCGAAGCCCTTGCGGGCGCGTGGGATCGAATACTGGGGCTGCCCGATGGACGGCGCCTTCCGCCACGAGCCCCTGCCGATTGTCCGCGAGCGGCTCGCCAACATCGTCTCCTGGTGGCGGCGCTGCCGGCGGACAAAGGCGGCGGGGATGCTCGTCACCTCCTGGGAGCTCCAACGGCTCGCGGCGGAGATCCCGCAGCTCGTCGACGCGGCCGCCGCCGGCCTCTGGCTCGACGGCGAGGAGGACGTCGACCGGCTCCTGGCCCACGGCGCGCGGCGGGTGTTTGGGCGAAAGGGACCGCGCGTGGCCCGGGCGATTCACGCCGCCGACGAGCACCCCTTTTCGGGTTATCCCCGCTGGCAGGTCAACGACCGGTGGGACACGGTGCTCGCGCCCGAGGCGCTGAAGACCTGGCGGGAGGAGTCCCGGCAATGCGGCCGGCTAGCGGCGCAGGCGGGGCTGCCGCCCGCCGTCCAGGCGAGTCTGCGCCTCCGGGACTACCTGGCGAAGCGCGACCTGTTCGTGCGCGAATCCGGCCAGGCGGTCTGGCAGGTGCGCGCCGCGCTGGCCGGCGGCGACGAGGCCGGCGCCCGCGCGCTGCTCGCCGAGAACGAGCGTCGCGCCGCGGAGTTTGCCCGGGGCCTCGCCCGGGGCGGCGCCGCCGCGCGCGTCATGTGGAATCGCACGCGCTCACCCCGAACCAAGGGCCCCAATGAGCTGATTCTGACCGCCGATGCCGGCCGATTGCGCGACTGGCGCGCCTGGTTGAAAAAGTGCCGTTCCCGGCCCCGACTCGCCTGGACGGCCTCCCCCGTGGCCGGCGCCTGGCAGCTGCTCGTCCGCGTGCGCAACTTCGCCCCGGCCGCGCAGAAGGTCGTCGTCGAGCAGCGTCAGCCCGACGGCTCGTGGCGGGACCTGCACGGCCTGTTCCTGATCGAGTTCCAGGCCGCCGCGGCGCAGCCCAGGGCCGACCGGTGCCATTGGTTGTCCGTGCCCCTTGCTTGGTCCGGGGTCGTCCGCGAACTTCCCGCGCTGCGCCTGGCGCTGCGGGGCTTTGGCCAAGCCGCGGTGGAGGGTGCCCTGCTCACTAACGGCGTGCGGACGGTCCTGCTCGGCCGGCCGGAGGGCCTTCTCCTGGGACTCCGCGTCCCGGCGCGCGGCTATCCAAATTTCGACTGGAATAAAAACCGCACCCAGCGGGCCGTCAGCGTTACTTCCGGGCGCTGAGTCCTAGGCCGCCAGCGGTCCCACCCGCCGGCTCATGAGCTCGATGAGGACGGTTTTCCCAGAGGGGAAGGGAATATCCTTCTGCGCCAGGGTGACGAAGCCCAGTTTCCGATAGTACGCCGGCAGGACCCCGCCGGCATCGCAGTCGAGGATCAGGTCCTTTGCCCCCCGGGATCGCACCAGCTCGACGGCGGCCGCCACCGTGGCCTCCCCCAGGCGCCGGCCCCGAAATTCCGGGGCGACCGCCAGGGTGTGCAGCCACCAGCGTTTTTCCGAGCCCAGTCGATCAGGCCATTTTTCGTGCACCTCGAGGCCCAGGGTCACGATCGCAGCAAGGTCCTGGCCGAGAAACAGCCCGTAGTTCTCCCCCCGTTCCTGGCGCTCGTCGAATTTCGACCGGGGCTTGGGCAGCAGCCACTGCCGGACACCCTTTTGCTTCAGCCAGGCGCAAACATCCAGATAGAGCTCATAGGCCCGGTCCACCTCGTCGGCCCGCAGGCCGCGGAAAGAACTGAGCGGGGATGGCGCCGGCCTCACGGCTCGGCCTCCTCAGGCCCCGATCGGGTGCCAGGTCGTCTTGAACTCCAGGAAGTCGCGGATGGCGTAGAGGCCCTGGGCCGACGGAGCGAACCAGTCGGTCTTCGTCTCGGCCGGGACGAGGCGCGTCCGCTTGACGCTGTCGGCCGCGGCCAGCCGGATCGCCTTGCGCTCGTCGGCATTGGCCACGGCGGAAACCGCCCGCAGGTGCGTGTGGGTGGCGAAGGTGGGGACCATCTCCTTGCGGAAGCCCGTCAGGAGGTTGACCACGCCGCCCGGCAGGTCGCTCGTCGCCAGCATCTCGCCGAGGACGATGGCCGGATAGGGATGCTTTTCCGACGCCAGCGCGACCGTCGTGTTGCCGCTCGTGATCACCGGGGCCACCAGCGAGATGAGCCCGAGGAGCGGCGCCGCGTCCGGCGCGACGATGCCCACGATGCCCATCGGCTCGGTGACCGTGAAGTTGAAGAACGGGGCGGCGACGGGATTCACGTTGCCGAGGACCTGCTCGTACTTGTCGGTCCAGCCGGCGTAGTAGATCAGCCGGTCGACCGCGGCGGCGACCTCCCGCAGCGCGGCCCCGCGGGCCATCCCGCCCACCGCGAGGGCCTCGGCCATTTCGGTCCGGCGCGCCTCGAGCATCTCGGCCAGCCGGTAAAGGATCTGCCCGCGGTTGTAGGCCGTGCGCTTCGCCCAGCCCGGGCCCGCCTTGGCGGCGGCTTCGACGGCGTTGCGCAGGTCCTTGCGGGTGCACTGGGGGATATTGGCGTAGAACACCCCCGCCGCGTCCTTGAGCGGATAGGTGCGGGCGCTCTCCGAGCGGATGAAGGCGCCGCCGACGTAGACCTTCGGAGTCTTGGTGATCGGGAGGCGGCTCATGTGAGTTTGGCGTAGTCGAGGAGCCCCTGGCGGCCGCCCTCGCGGCCGAAGCCGGACTCCTTGTAGCCGCCGAAGGGCGAGGTGGGATCGAACTTGTTGAAGGTGTTCGCCCAGACGACGCCGGCCTTGAGTTCCGTCGACATCTTCAGGATGCGCGAGCCCTTGTCGGTCCAGACGCCGGCGCTCAGGCCGTAGGCGGAGTTGTTGGCCTTCTCGACCGCCTCGTCGACCGTGCGGAAGGTGAGGATCGAGAGCACCGGCCCGAAGATCTCCTCGCGGGCCACCCGGTGGCTCTGCGTGACGCCGGTCAGCAGCGTTGGGCGGAAGAAGAAGCCGTGCGCCGGCAGGCGGCAGGGCGCCTGGTAGAGCTCAGCTCCCTCGCGGACGCCCACTGCGACAAGGGCCCGGATCCTGTTCAGCTGTTCCCGGGAATTGATCGCCCCGACGTCCGTGTTCTTGTCGAGCGGGTCGCCGACGCGCAGGACCCGCAGGCGCTGCTTCAGCTTGGCCACGACCGCGTCGGCCACCGGCTCGTGGACCAGGAGGCGCGAGCCCGCGCAGCAGACGTGGCCCTGGTTGAAGAAGATGCCGTTGACCACGCCCTCGACCGCCTGGTTGAGCGGCGCGTCGTCGAAGATGATGTTCGCGGCCTTGCCGCCCAGCTCCATCGTCATCTTCCGGTCCGTGCCGGCGAGCGAGCGCATGATGATCTTGCCCACCTCCGTCGAACCGGTGAAGGCCACCTTGGCCGCCAGCGGATGCGCCATGACGGCGGCCCCCGTTTCGCCCGCGCCGGTGACGAGGTTGACGACGCCCGGCGGCAGCCCGGCGTCCTGGAAGATCTCCGCCAGCTTGAGGGCGGTGATCGGGGTCGTCTCGGCCGGCTTGAGGACGACCGTGTTGCCCATCGCCAGGGCGGGCGCGATCTTCCACGCCAGCATGAGGAGGGGAAAGTTCCAGGGGATGACCTGGCCGACCACGCCCAGCGGCTCGACCCGGCGGCCCGGGGCCACGTATTCCAGCTTGTCGGCCCAGCCGGCGTGGTAGAAGAAGTGCGCCGCGGCCATCGGGACGTCGAAGTCCCGCGACTCCTTGATCGGCTTGCCGCCGTTCATCGTCTCGGCCACCGCGAACTCGCGGGCGCGGTCCTGAAGCAGGCGGGCGACGCGGTAGAGGTACTTGGCGCGCTCCCGGCCGGGCATCCGGCCCCAGACGCCGGTGGCGGCGCGGCGGGCCGCCCGGTAGGCCGCGTCCACGTCGGCGGCGCCGGCCAGCGCGATCTCGGCCAGCTTCTTCTCCGTGGCGGGATTGATCGTGTCGAAATACCGGCCGCCGCGCGGCGCGACGAACTTGCCGTTGATGAAGAGGTCGTAGCGCGGCTTGAGCTTGGGATCGGCCGTCTCCGGTGCCGGATCATACTGCCAGAGGTCCCCGAAGATCAGCTCGGGCAGGGGCCGGCCGTTGCGGGCGGCGGACTTCCGGGGGGCGGAGGCAAGCGTCGGCATGGGGTCAGTAGCTGTCGGTGGCGTCGCTGAAGTAGTAGGGCGCCTGGTAGGCCCCGGTCTTTTCCTTGGCCAGCTGGCGCAGGAGGTCGTTGAGCAGGGCGCTGGCGCCGAAGCGGTAGCGCTCGTTGGTCAGCCAGGCGTCGCCCAGGGTCTCCTTGATCGCGATCAGGAACTGCAGGGCCTGCTTCGCCGTTCGGATCCCGCCGGCGGGCTTCATCCCGATGGCGATGCCGGTGTCGAGGTAGAAGTCCCGGATCGCCTCGATCATGACCTGGTTGTTGCCGAGGGTCGCGTTGAGCGAGGTCTTGCCCGTGCTGGTCTTGATGAAGTCGCCCTCGCGGATGGTCTCCATCGCGAGGAAGGAGGCGACGCGGATCGAGTCGTAGGTCTCCAGCTCGCTGACCTCGAGGATGACCTTGAGGGCCGCGTCGCCGCAGGCCTCGACCACCGCGGCGATCTCGTCGCGCACCTCGTTGAACTCGCCGGCGAGGAAAGCCCCGCGGTTGATCACCATGTCGATCTCGTCGGCCCCGTCCATCACGGCCGAGCGGACCTCCTGCAGGCGGAGCTTGATCGGCAGCTGGCCGGAGGGAAAGGCCGTGGCGACGGAGGCCACGTGGACCTTGGTGTCGGCGACGTGCGCCTTGGCATGCCGCACCATCGAGGGATAGACGCAGACCGCTGCCACCGGCGGGACCGTCGGATCGTCGCTCGGGTGCAGCGCCTTGGCGCAGAGGGAGTCGATCTTCCCCGGGGTGTCCTTCCCCTCCAGGGTCGTGAGGTCGACCATCGAGACGGCCTTTCGCAGGCCCCAGACCTTGGCCGCCTTCTTGATGCTGCGGGTGGTGTACTTGGCCACGCGCTCCTCGATGTTGACGGCGTCGACCGGCCCGATCTCGTCGAGCAGGCGGAGAAACGCTTTGGAAGCGGCGGCCGGCATGGGAGGGGAATCATCGCCCGGAACGACCGGGGTTTCAACGGCAAACTCATCCGAGAAGGGGTCGGGCTGCTACGAGTTAAATCACAGAGGTGATTTAACTCGTAGCAGCCTGACCCCTTGTTCGACTATCGTCCGGCCATGCTGACCCAAGCAGAGATCCGCGGGTTGCGCTCGTTGCGCGACAAGAAGCACCGCGAGGCGCTGGGGCTTTTCGCGGTCGAGGGCGAAAGGGCCGTCCGCGAGGCCCTCGCGGGCGGCTTCGCCTTCGAGAACGTCTACGCCACCGACGCCTGGCGCGGCGAGCGCACCCAGTTCGTCGCGCCGGAGGAGATGGCCCGCCTGAGCCACTTTCCCACGCCCTCGAGCGTGTTTGCCGTCGGCCGCCTGCACCGGGCGGCCCTCCCGGCGGGCGCGCTCGCGCGCGGGCTGACCCTGGCCCTGGACGGCGTCCAGGATCCCGGCAACGTCGGGACCCTCCTTCGCGTGGCGGACTGGTTCGCACTCGACCGGGTGCTCCTGTCGCCGGACTGCGCGGACCTGTTTTCGCCGAAGGTCCTCCAGGCCAGCATGGGATCCTTCGCCCGGGTCGCCGCGCACACCGGGGACCTGGCGGCGCTGCTCGCCGCCTGCCCCGTCCCCGTGCTCGGCTGCGAGCTGGCCGGCACCGACGTGCATGCCCTGGCGCCCCTGCGGGACGCGGTCGTCGTGATCGGCAGCGAGGGCCGCGGGCTGTCGGAGGCCGTGGGCCGGCTCGTCACGCAGCGCGTGACCATCCCCCGCTTCGGCGGCGCGGAATCGCTCAATGCCGCGGTGGCCGCGGCCGTGGTCTGCGACAACCTGCGGCGACCGCGCTAGCCGGAGCCCGTCACTTGTCGCGGGAGCCGCCGCCGCCGCTCTTCTTGCCGCCGCCGGCCGTGAGGACGGTACCGGCCAGGAAGCCCACCGCAAAGACGCCGAAGTAGATCAGGCCGGCCGATTCCGTCAGCTTGTGCTGCAGCGCGATCGGGAAGTAGAAATCAATCCGCTGGGTGTTGTACATGCCGACGTAGAGCATCACGAACAGGATGGCCAGGACGACGACGGCACGGAGGACGACTTTGAAGTTCATGGGTTGGGCCAAGGTCCTACCCCCCCTCCTCCCGGGCGGCAAATAGAAACCAAGCCGGGGTTACAATTGGGCGACGACGGGGCATGGGACTTGCTGCGGAGGGGGAACCAGTCATAGCTGGACCTTGCTTTCAAAGAGACCCTGAAGGTTCTTTGATTTTCACCCCTCGCCGACACGGGTCGGAGGGGGTGTTGTGTTCCAGTCGGCGCGCGGCGAGTTGCGGGCCGGCCGGGTTGGGCTGAGCCGACAGTTAACCCCAGAACGGACCCTTTGGCTCCGCGCAAGCGGGGCCAAAACGTCCCGAAGCCCCCGGCTTCCGCCGGGGGCGGACGGACGCTCAACCCACAGTAAGAAAACAAAACTCTCCGCCTCGCGCGGAGTTTATACCAATGAAAGCAGTCAATAAACTCGCAGTCCTGCTAGCTCTGGGCTCGCTCGCGCCTTTCGCCGCCTTGGCGAAAACGCCCGAGCAGGCCTACATCGATGCCAGTCGTCCAGCCAATGGAGTCCCGGTGCCCGTCGCGGTCGTCAGCCCGCGCGTCAGCCCGGACTACGTCGGCGCGACGGTTGAAATCGAGTTCATCGTGGATGCCAAGGGCCAGGCCACCGACTTCAGCGTGAAATCCTCCCCGGATAACGCGCTGGCGGCGGAGGTGGTGGCGGCGGTGAAGCAATGGCAGTTCGCGCCTGCGCAGCGCGGCGGTGCGGCGGTGGCGACCCGTGTCGTCCTCCCCGTCCACATCGTCGACGGTTCGCTGGCCGGCTACGCTGCTAACTAAGAAAAAAACCAAGGGCGCCTCCTCGCGGGGGCGCCCTTGTTATTTTTCAAACGGCGTGGGAGTGGCGCCGGCTAGACGCGTCCCCCTCCGGGCGACTCGGGTTCGGTCGCCACGAGGACGGTTAACAGGAAGACGATGACGGCTGGAAGCATGGTGGTAGTCTGACGGGATCCGGGACTCTTGAGTCGGCTTGGTTGGTTAGGTGACGCTGGCATCTGTAGGTGGTGACAGACTATCTGATGAATACGGCCCAACCCATGCCAAAGATGAGGGCAATCGAAGGATTTTCCCGGGCTTATGGAAGGCACGAGCCGGCATCAGGCCGCGAAATGCCCCGGGCCGCATCCACCGGGCCCCTTGGCCCGTAACCTCTTGCGCCATCGTCTGATTATTTGGCCGGAACACACTTGCCGCGCCGCGCCGCAACCGGCTTAATTGACGGTTTTATTTTCACCCGTGTCCCTCGCCCAACTCTTCCTCCGCCCCTACCGCGTCGTTGCGACCGCCGTCGTCCAGTGGTTTGACGCGGACCACGCTCCCGGCGGCGCCGAGCGGATGCGCCAGGAGCCGGATCGGGTGGATTGGGTCCGTTGCATCCCTTTCATCATCCTGCACTTGGGATGCCTGGGCGTGATCTGGACGGGAGCCAGCCGTTTCGCGGTCTGGACGGCCGTGGTCCTGTACTTCGTCCGGATGTTCGCGGTCACCGGCATCTACCACCGGTACTTTTCGCACAAGACCTACAGCACTTCCCGGGTCGGCCAGTTTCTCCTCGCCCTCTTCGGCGGCACCACGGTCCAGCGCGGCCCCCTCTGGTGGGCCTATCATCACCGGCATCATCACCAGCACTCCGACGACCCCGAGGATGCCCACTCGCCGCATGTCCACGGGTTCTGGTGGTCCCACATCGGCTGGATCACGAGCCGCCGCAATTTCCCGACCGACTACTCGACGGTGCGCGACCTGACCAAGTACCCGGAGCTCGTCTTCCTCAACCGCTTCGACGCGATCGTGCCGCTCGCCTTCGCGTTCGCCGTCTTTGGCTGCGGCAAGCTCCTCGAGCTTCACGCCCCGGGGCTGCACACGAGCGGCTGGCAGCTGCTCGTCTGGGGCTTTTTCATCAGCACGACCTTCCTCTTTCACGGCACGTCCTGCATCAACTCGATGGCCCACCTCATGGGCCGCCGCCGGTTCAAGACCGAGGACGACTCGCGCAACAGCCTGCTCCTCGCCTTCATCACCCTGGGCGAGGGCTGGCACAACAACCACCACCGCTACATGAGCGCGACGCGCAACGGCTTCTACTGGTGGGAGGTCGACATCACCTACTACGGGCTCAAGGCCCTTTCCTGGACCGGCCTGATCTGGAACCTCAAGGCCGTGCCGAAGTCGGTCCTGGCGGAGGGCGAGATCGCCGACCACCACGCGTCGGTCGCCGCCGCGCACCGCGCGACGCAGGTTCACCCGGAGTACGCTTCGCTCCGCCGGGTCGTGCCCGCCGCCGCCGCCATCGCGGTCGCCACGGTCAACGCGGCCCACGGCGTCCGGCCCCTGCCGCCCGCCGCCATCCATGCGCAGACGGCCGAGGCGGCCAAGCCGGCGGCCTCGCCGCCGGAGCTCTGAGCGGCCGCGCGGCGCCCGCGCGACCCGCGAGCCTCCCTCCGCCATGAGCCGCCTCGCCATCATCGGGACCGGCATCGCCGGCCTGGGCTGCGCGCACTTCCTGCACCGCCGGCACGAGCTCACGATCTTCGAGCAGGCCGACACTGCCGGCGGCCACGCGAACACGGTCGAGGTTCCCGAGGGTGACCGTCGCCTGCCGGTCGACACCGGGTTCATGGTCTTCAACCGCGCGACCTACCCCCTCCTGTCCCGGCTCTTCGAGCGCCTGGACGTGCGGGTCAAGCCCGCCCCGATGTCCTTCAGCGTGCGCCACGCCGGCAGCGGCCTCGAGTTCTGCGGCTCGTCGCTCAACCGCCTCTTCGCGCAGCGCCGGAACCTCCTGCGCCCGCGCTTCTACCGGATGCTGGCCAGCATCGCGCGGTTCAACCGCGAGGCCGTCGCCGCGCTGGACCGCCCCGAGACCCGCGAGCTGACGCTGGGCGAGTACGTCCGCCGCGGCGGCTACGGCCGGGATTTTTTCGACCTGTACCTGGTGCCGATGAGCTCGGCGGTGTGGAGCACACCGCCGGACCTCATGCTGGAATTCCCCGCCGCCACGCTCCTGCGCTTCTTCGCCAACCACGGGTTCCTCGGCCTCGACACCCAGCATCCCTGGCTGACGGTCGACGGGGGCGCGCGCACCTACGTGGAGAAGATCTCGGCGCCCTGGCGCGACCGGATCCGCCTCCGCCAGCGGGTGGCGCTGGTCCGCCGCGGCTCCGCCGGCGTCAGCGTCCTGACGACCGACGGGACCAGCGAGACCTTCGACCGGGTCATCCTCGCCTGCCACGGCGACCAGGCCCTCCGGCTGCTGGCGGGACCCACGGCGGAGGAATTCCGGGTCCTCGGGGAGTTCCGTTACCAGCCGAACCTCGCGACCGTGCACACCGACGCCACGGTGATGCCGCGCACCCGCCTCGCCTGGTCGAGCTGGAACTATGAGATCGCGCGGGACGCGGCCGGCCGGGTGTCGACCGCCACGCACTACTGGATGAATTCCCTCCAGGGCGTCTCCGACCGGGAGAACTACTTTGTCTCCATCAACCGCCCCGAGGCGGTCGACCCGGCCCGGGTAATCCGAACCATCGCCTACGAGCATCCACTCTTCAGCCTCGGCGCGATCCGGGCGCAGGCGGACCTGCCCCGGCTCAATGCGGCGGCGCGCGGCACGACCGAGACCTATTTCGCCGGCAGCTATTTCCGGTACGGCTTCCACGAGGACGGCCTGCTCAGCGCCCACCACCTGAGCGAGCTCCTCCTCGGCGGCGACCCCTGGGCCCAGGCCTGATTTGGGCTGGCCCCCGGGGCGGGCAAGGGTTGGACTCCCCGCCGCTCCGGCATCCGCTTCCCCGCCCCCCGCGTAGCATCCCCGCCAGCGCCCGTTCCGAACGGGCCGCGATCCAACCAGATTTTTCCCCCGACCAATCCCGAACGAAGATGCGGAGCTGCCTCTACGAATGCCGGGTCATGCACCACCGTTTCGCCCCGCGGGCGCACGGGTTCGACTACCGGATATTCCTCTTCGCCCTGGACCTCGATGAACTGGCCGGCCTGCCGCGCCGGCTGGCGCTGTTTTCGGTCAACCGCCGCAATCTCTACAGCTTCCGGGAGGCCGACTACCTGCCCACCGGGGAGAGGCTCCACCACCCGACCGCGGGCGCGCCCCCGCCCTCCCCCGCCGTCACCCTCAAGGCGCGGGTCGTGGCCTACCTGGCCGCCCGGGGCGTGAACCTGGGGGACGGGCGCGTGGTCCTCGTGACGCTGCCGCGGATCTTCGGCTACGGCTTCAATCCCGTCTCGTTCTATTTCTGCTACAACGCGGCCGGCGAGCCGATGGCGGCCCTGGCTGAGGTGACCAACACCTTCCGCGAAATGAAACCCTACTTCCTCGGGCCGGAGACCCGGGAGGAGGCGGAGGCCGGCGCCGCGTTCCGCCGGCGCACGCCGAAGGACTTCTACGTCTCGCCCTATTCCGACGTGGACGTGGCCTTTGACTTCAACCTGCGCGCGCCGGGCGCACGGCTGTCCGTGCAGATCGACGACTATGCCGGCGCGGCGCGCACCCTCACCAGCACGCTGACCGGCGCGCGGCGCGAGCTGACCGGCGCGCGGCTCGCCGCCTGGACGGTCAAGTATCCGCTGCTCACCCTGCGCGTCATCTTCCTGATCCACTGGCACGCCCTGCGGCTCAAGCTCAAGCAGCTGCCCTGGTTCTCCAAGGCCGCGCGCGCGGACGGCCAGCGGGACCTCTACCGGCCCCACGCCTCGATCGCCCAGCCCGCCGAGACGCGATGAGCTCCGATTCCGTCCTCCTTCCCCGCTCCGTCACCCTGGCTGGCGCCCGGCGGGATGCGCCGGACCGGCCGGCGGCCGCCGCCGCCCGGTCCCGATTCCGCGCCCCGCTGCTCCGGGCGCTGGCGGGCATGCGCCGCGGACGGCTGCAAATCGAGCTGCCGGACGGCGAGTCCATCCAGCTGGGCGACGCCGGCGGGAAGCCCGCCGCCCTGCTTCCGGTCCCCGCGCCGGCGCGGCCGATCGCGGGATCGGCCGTCATCCAGGTGCGGCACGAGGGCTTTTTCCGGCGGTGCGCGCTCTATGGCGACATCGGCTTCGCCGAGGCCTACCTCGACGGCGAGTGGGAGACGCCCGACCTCACGGCGGTCGTCGCCTGGTTCCTCCTCAACCTCGAGGATGCGCCGACCCTGTCGGGCTCGTCCCGGCGCCGCCCGGTCCTCCTCCGCCTGTTCCGGCTGGCCAACCGCGTCGGCCACCTCCTTCGCTCCAACTCGCCGGCCAACGCCCGCCGCAACATCGGGGAGCACTACGACCTCTCCAACGAGTTCTTCCGCCTGTTCCTCGACCCGAGCATGATGTACTCGGCCGGGAAGTGGACGCGGATGGAACAGACCCTGGAGGAGGCCCAGCGGGAGAAGAACGACGCCCTCTGCCGGAAGCTGCGGCTCAAGGCCACCGACCACGTCCTGGAGATCGGGACCGGCTGGGGCGGCTGGTCGCTCCACGCCGCGAAGAACTACGGCTGCCGCGTGACGTCGGTCACGATCTCGCGCGAGCAGCTCGAGCTGGCCCGACGGCGGATCGCCGCGGCCGGCCTGGCCGACCGGGTCCGGGTGGAATTCCGCGACTACCGCGAATTGACCGGCCAGTTCGACAAGCTGGTCTCGATCGAGATGATGGAGGCGATCGGCCACCGCTACCTCCCGCAGTTCTGCGCCGTGGTCAGCCGGGTGCTGAAGCCCGACGGCCTCGCGGCCCTGCAGTTCATCACCTGCCCCGACGCGCGCTATGCGGAGTTCCGCCGCGGCGTGGACTTCATCCAGAAGCACATCTTCCCGGGCTCGCTGCTGCTCTCGCTCAACCGGGTCAGCGACCGGCTGGCGCGCGCCGGCGGCTTCCTCCTGCACGGGGTCGACAACCTCGGCCCGGACTACGCGCGCACCCTCCACGAGTGGCGGGACAACTTCTCGGCGCGGCTGGACGAGGTGCGGGCGCTCGGCTTTGACGAGCGCTTCCTCCGCAAGTGGCGCTACTATCTCTGCTACTGCGAGGCGGCCTTCGCGCTGCGGAACATCTCGGTCGTCCAGGCCGTTTACACCCGGCCCAACAACCTGAGCCTCTAGCATGATCACGTTCCTCCGCGGGCTTTTCCTCGTCATCCTCGCGGCCATGCTCTGGGTCACGACCTGGGCAAGCCTGCAGTGCCCGCTCTTCGCCGTGCCGCGCCCCGTGGCCACCCATCCCTGGTTCCTGGCGACGATGGCCGACGCCTACTGGGGCTTCACCACCTTCTTCGTCTGGGTCTGCTACAAGCAGACCTCGTGGCTGGCGCGCGGCGCCTGGTTCCTCGCGATCATGCTCCTCGGCAACATTGCGATGTCCTCGTACTGCCTCTCCGAGCTTTTCCGGACACCCCGGGACGGACGCGTGGCCGACCTGCTGGTCGCGCGGCGCGACGGCCGCGGGGCGCTCGGGCTCCTGCTCGCCGGCCTCGGCGTGATCGTCACGGCCGGAGCCGCGCTCCGTTAATTTCACGCGCGGGCCATAAGTCGGCTTGTGCTGGGAACGGCCCGCCTCCAGCCTGATTTGACTGCCGGCCGCTGCTGCGGCCGGCGGATCAGTCTTGAGCGTCCCCTCCTCCACCCCCCCGGCTCCCGCCCCGACCCTCTGGCAGCGCCGCATCGTCGATCCCATCTTCGCGCAGCTGACCCAGGGCATCACCCCGCGGAAGATCGCCCTGACGATCGCCGTCGGCAGCGCCTGCGGGCTCTTTCCCATCCTCGGCACGACCATCCTGCTCTGCATGATCGTCGGCATCGTCCTCCGGCTCAACCAGCCGCTGATCCAGCTGGTCAACGCCCTCTGCTCCGTGCCGCACCTCTTCTGCGTCTACGGCCTGATCCGGCTCGGCGACCTGATCTTCGGGGTGCATCACCCCCAGTTTACCGTCTCGGAGTTTGTGACCCACCGGCCGCACTCCTTCCCCAATCTCTGGGCCATCCTGCTCTCGCTCTGGCGGGAACATGGGCTGTACCTGCACCGCCTGGGCGCCACGGCCTTCCACGCCCTGGTGGCCTGGGCGCTCATCGCGCCCCTCTGGATCTTCGTCGTCTTCCAGCTGGTCCATCCCCCGCTCCAGCGGGCGGCCCGGCGGCGCTCCTTCCTGCTGCCCCCGCCCAAGCCCCCGGGCGAACTCGACCTCGTGCCGTGACCTGGTCGGAACTCGCGCTCGACTGCACCCTGGGGCTGGTGGCCCTCTTCGCCCTGGTGTACCTGCTGGCGCGGCGGCTCGACAACTACGGGGTCGTCGACATCGCCTGGTCCTATGCGCTCGGCGCCGTCGCGGTCGCCTATGCCCTGCTCGCCCCGGGCTGGCCGGTCCGGCGGGCGCTGATCGCCGCCCTGGCCGCGCTCTGGAGCCTCCGGCTCGGCACCCACCTCCTCCTGCGCGTCGCCCGGCTGCATCCCGAGGAGGACTCCCGGTACGACGCGCTGCGGCGGTCCTGGGTCTACGGCTTCGACCTGAAGATGGCCGGCTTCTTCCTGCTGCAAGCGCTCTCGGTCGCGGCGCTCTCCGTCCCGTTCTTCCTCGCCTGCCGCAATCCCGCCCCCGGACTGCGGCCCCTTGAGCTGGCGGGAGCCGCGCTCTGGCTGGTCGCCCTGAGCGGCGAGGCGCTGGCCGACGCGCAGCTGGCGGCCTTCAAGCGCGACCCCGCCCACCGCGGGCAGGTCTGCACCGCCGGCCTCTGGCGGCTCAGCCGGCACCCGAACTATTTCTTCGAATGGCTGATCTGGGTCGCCTATGCCCTTTTCGCCGGCGCCTCGCCCTGGGGCTGGGTGGGCATTTTTTCCCCGGCCTGCATCCTCTGGTTCCTGCTGGCCGTAACAGGGATACCCATGGCGGAGAAACAATCGCTGAAACGAAGGGGGGAGGCGTACCGCCGGTACCAGCGGACGACGAGCGCGTTCATTCCCTGGTTCCCCCGACGGGACGGGGACCCCGCCGAGGGCTGAGCGCCGATGATCGATTTTCTCCTCGAGCAGAACCTGCTGCCCGACTGGCTCGTCCGCCGGGGCATCCGCCGGCTGCTGGCCCGGCGCCTGCGGGAGGAGCGGAGCCGGTATGAGCCGGCGGCCTACGCCGCCGACCTGGCGCGGCGGCCCGTCGCCGAGGAGACGCGGGCGGCCAACGAGCAGCATTACGAGGTGCCGACCGCCTTTTACCAGTTCTGCCTCGGCCGCCGGCTGAAGTACTCGGGATGCCTCTACCCGACGGGCACCGAGAGCCTCGACGCGGCCGAGGAGGCGATGCTCGCCCTCTATGTCGAGCGCGCGCAGCTCGCCGACGGGCAGGAGATCCTCGAGCTCGGCTGCGGCTGGGGCTCCCTCTCGCTCTACCTCGCGGAGCGGTTTCCCGCCGCCCGCCTCACCGGCGTCTCGAATTCCCGGACGCAGAAGGAGTTCATCGACGCCGAGGCGGCGCGGCGCGGGCTGGGCAACCTGCGCATCGTCACCTGCGACATGAACGCCTTCGCGGCGGAGCCGGGCCGCTTCGACCGGGTGGTCTCGGTCGAGATGTTCGAGCACATGAAGAACTACCGCGTCCTGCTGGACCGGGTCGCCGGGTGGCTGAAGCCGGGGGGCCGGCTCTTCGTCCACATCTTCACCCACCGGGACCTCTCCTACCACTTCGTGGCCCGCGGCGAGAGCGACTGGATATCGCGCTATTTTTTCACCGGCGGCCAGATGCCGGCGCACGACCTCCTCCCCCGCTTCCGCGGGGACCTGCGGCTGGTGGAGGACTGGAAGGTGAGCGGGACCCACTACCAGCGCACCGCCGAGGACTGGCTGCGCAACCTGGACCGCCACCGGGCGGAGGTCCTCCCCCTCCTCGCGCAGACGTACGGGGCCGCCCAGGCCCGCAAGTGGTGGACCTACTGGCGCGTCTTCTACATGAGCTGCGCCGAGCTGTGGGGCTACCGCGGGGGCGAGGAGTGGCTCGTCAGCCACTATCTCTTCGCGAAGCCGGCGGTGGCGTAGCGGCGCAAATTGCGCAGGGCGATCTCGAACTCCCGCGGCAGCGGGGCGGCGATTCGCAGCGCCTCGCGCGAGACCGGGTGGACCAGGCCCAGCTCGCTCGCATGCAGCGCCAGCCGTCCGATCAGCGGCCTTTCCTCGCCCTGCCCCTTGTAGCGGCGCTTCAGGTCGGAGAGGAAGAGCTGCTCGCCCGGGTCGCCATAGAGGGCGTCGTTGAGCACCGGGGCGCCGACCGCCGCCAGGTGGACCCGGACCTGGTGCGTCCGGCCGGTCAGCGGCCGGCAGTCGACCCAGGCCATGCGCCCGAAGGACTCGAGGACGCGGAAGACGGTGGTGCTCGCCTGGCCGCCGCGGCGGGCGCCGACGCGCATCCGCCCGCGCTGCTCCTCGTCCTCCTCCAGGGCGAGATCCAGCGTGAATTCCGCGGGCAGGCCGCCCAGACCCGCCCGGACGGGCGCGGCGCCCCGGAGGGCGCGCTCGGGGGGCAGGACCGTGACGAGCGCCAGGTAGCGCTTGTCCACCGTCTTCGACTGGAACTGGCCGCTGAGGAAATCGAGCGCCGGCTTGGTCTTCGCGCACAGGAGGACCCCGCTGGCGCCCGCGTCCAGCCGGTGGACGTTGGCCACCTCGGGGCCCCGGGCCGCGCGGACCGCGGCCATCAGATTCCCGGACGCCCGCTCCCAGCGGTTCGAGCTGACTGCCAGGCCGCTCGGCTTGTCGAAGGCGAGGAGGGCGTCGTCCTCGAGGAGAATGGGGGGAAGGGGCATGCGGCGGGAAATCCGTATCCCGTTTGCAGGAAAGTTTCCAGCCGCCACTTTCTGGCACGGGCGATGCTTCTTTGCGCTCGCTCTGCCCAAGCAGGGTTTTGGGTAGCGTGAAACCGGCCGCAAGGCTGGACAGAAAAAAATAGGGGCCGGCGTTAAGGGGTTATCGCCGGCCCCTCCTTTCTTTCCCGTGCCGTTTAGGTTTGGAGGCCGGGCCCGCCCGGGCTAGGACGAGGGTGGATCCCGCCGCCGTGCCCACCCTCCCTTCCGCGCCCCCGCCGGCCGCCGGCCCGCCCCGGCCCCGCCCGCCGCCGCCCAGCGGCCGGGGGGAATACCGCCTCGCCGCCGGCGTGATCGCGATCGTCACCGCGGCCGGCCTGGTGCTGCCCGACAGCTACTACCTCTCGCTCGGGCTCGTCTACCTGCTCGCGGTGATCCTGCTCAGCCTGCGGGTGGGTCGCGGGCCCCTGCTCATGGCCGGCGTCCTCAGCGCCGGCACGTGGGACTACCTCTTCATCCCGCCGCACTTTCGCTTCCAGGTCAGCACCACGCAGGATGGCCTGCTGGTCGGCACGTATCTCGTCGTGGCGCTGGTCAGCGGGCAGTTCGCCGCCCGGATTCGCGCGCAGGCGCTGGACGAGCGACAGCGCAAGGAGCGCGCCACCGCCCTCTTCCACCTCACCCAGACGCTGGCGGAAAAGCCGACGCTGCCCGAGGCGGTTTCCGCCGCCCTCCGCCAGGCGAACGAGCTCTTCGCGGCCCGGTCCGCGCTCCTGCTCGTCGAGGCCGCGACCGGGCGCCTGGTCCCCTACCGCGCGGAGCAGCCGCCCCTCCCGGCCGCCGAGCTGGCGGCGGCCGAGTGGGCCCTCCGGCACCGGCAGCGCGCGGGCCGCTTCACCGACCTGCCGCGGGAATGCTCCGGCACCTACCTGCCGCTGCTCTGCGTCGACCATGCCGTCGGGGTGCTGAGCCTGGAGCTGGCCGCCGAGCTCACCGCGCCGCAGCAGGACCTCCTCGGGGCGTTCGCCCACCAGCTGGCGCTCATCGTCGAGCGCGAATATCTCCGGACCGCCAACGAGCGGGAAAAGCTCCTGGCCGAGTCGGAGAAGCTCCACCGCGCGCTGCTCGACAGCGTCTCGCACGAGCTGCGGACGCCGCTGGCGGTGATCACCGCCTCGCTCGAGCACCTCGGCGACGAGACCCGGCCGCCGGAGCGCGCCGGCCTCGTCGCGGAAATGCGCACGGCGGCGCGCCGGCTGAACCGGCTGGTGGCCAACCTGCTGGACCAGACCCGCCTCGAGAGCGGTGCCCTCCGCCCGAGGCTCGAGTGGTGCGACGCCGCGGACCTGATCAATTCGGCGATCGCGGACGCCAGCGACGCCCTCGCGGGCCGCCCGGTCGAGCTCAGCGTGCCGGAGGACCTCCCCGCGCTCCGGCTCGATTTCGCCCTGACCGAGCAGGCGCTGGGCAACCTCCTCCTCAACGCCGCCCTGCACACGCCGGCCGGGACCCCGATCTTCATCTCCGCCGGGCTCGACCGCCCCCGGAGCCGCGCCTTCCTCGCGGTGGCCGACCGCGGGCCCGGGCTGACCCCGGCGATGCTCGAGCGGCTCTTCCTCAAGTTCGCCCGCGGCGACGCAGCGCGGGCGGGGGGCCTGGGCCTGGGGCTCTCGATCGCCCGCGGCTTCATCGCCGCGCAGGGCGGGGAGATCGCGGTGGAGGAGCACGCCGGCGGCGGGGCGCGCTTTGCGATTTACCTTCCCCAGCCGGCGGAACATCCTGTCCCGGTCGAATGAGCGCCACCGCCCAGCCCTCGATCCTCGTGATCGACGACGAAGTCCAGATCAGGCGGCTGATGCGCTTCGCCCTGGAGGGCGGGGGCTACCGCGTCCATGAGGCCGAGAACGGCCAGCTCGGCCTCGGCGAGGCGGCCGCCATGCAAATGGACGGCGTCGTCCTCGACCTGGGCCTGCCCGACATGGACGGCACCGCCGTGGTCCGCCGCCTCCGGGAATGGTCGAAGGTGCCGGTCCTCATCCTCTCGGTGCGCGCCACCGAGGAGGACAAGATCTCCGCCCTCGACGCGGGGGCCGACGACTACCTGACAAAGCCCTTCAGCACCCGCGAGCTCCTGGCCCGCCTGCGGGCCCTCCTGCGCCGGGCGCAGCCCGCCCCGGAATCGGCGGTCGTCGCCTTCGGGGAAATCGAGATCGACCTGACCGCGCGCCTGGTCCGGCGCGGCGGCGCCGAGGTGAAGCTGACGACGAAGGAATACGCCCTCCTGCGCCTGCTGGTCCAGCACCGGGGCCGCGTCATCACCCACCGGCAGATCCTGCGGGAGCTCTGGGGTCCCCACGCCGAGGAGAGCACCCACTACCTGCGGGTGCAGATGACGCACCTGCGCAAGAAGCTCGAGGCCGTCCCCCAGCAGCCGCGCCATCTCAAGACCGAGTCCGGCATCGGCTACCGCCTGGTCGAGGCCTGATCAGTCCGCCGCCTGGAGGTAGGGCTGCAGCCGCTTCTCGGTATCCGCCATCGGCACGGACCCCACCTTGCGCTCGCGGAGGATGCCGCCGCGGTCGATGATGAAGGAGGTCGGGATCGCATCCATGCCGCCGAAGGCGGCCTCAACCTCGCCGTCGTCCATGACGACCAGGTAGGTGATCCGGGGCGTGTTCTTCGCGAGGAACCTCTTGACGATGAGCGGATTGGGCCCGTTCTTGTCCGTGTCCGTCGCGATCCCGATGATGACGAGCCGGTCGCCGTATTTCGCCTGCAGGGCGACGTAGCCGGGCATCTCGGAGCGGCAGGGGGCGCACCAGGTGGCCCAGAAATCCACCAGGACCACCTTGCCGCGGAACTGCCCGGAAGTGATGACCTGCCCGTCGACATCCTTCAGCTTCCAGGCCGGGGCCGGCTTGGGCGCCGGGACCGCCTCCCATTTTTCCGCGGCGTGCATCGGGACGGCGGCGAGGCAGAGGGCCAGGGGCAGAGCGCGGCGCAGGAAGCTCATGGTGGACGGTACGCGGCCAGACGCCCCTGCGCAAATTTTGTTCCGATTTCCGGCCCAAAAGCCGGAAATCGGCGACTAGGGTCAAAATCCAACTAAGCGTTCCGCGCCTCGGGCAGGTCCAGGCCCAGGATCTCGATGAATTTCTTCATCGCCGGCGTCAGCACCCGGCCCTTCCGGTGGAGGATGGCCAGCGGCCGGGCAAATTCCTTCCCCTTGAAGCGCAGGACCGAAAGGGTGCCCTGCAGCTCCTCCTGGGTGACGGTGGCCTGCGGGACGATGGCGACGCCGTGGTCGATCTCGACCGCGCGCTTCACTGTCTCGATGTTGTCGAATTCCATCACCGGCTCGATCTCCAGCTTGTGCTCGCGGAAGATCTGGTCGATCGCCTTGCGGGTCGGGATGTCGGGGTCGAAGCAGATGAAGCGCTGGCCCGCCAGCTCCGCCACCGTCGCCTCGCCCTTCTTGGCCAGGGGGTGGTGCGGGTGCGTGATCAGGACCAGGTGGTCGTCCCGGAAGGGCAGCGCCTCGATCTGCCGGTGCTTGACGGGGAAGGCGATGAGCCCGAAGTCGACCGCGTTGTGCAGGATGTCCTCGTAGACCAGGTTCGAGCGCCGGTACTCGACCCGGACGTTGACCGAGGGAAAGTCGTGCAGGAATTTCTTGATGTAGGGGGGCAGCTCGTGGAGCCCGATCGAGTAGATGGTCGCGATCCGGATCGTCCCGCTGATGATCTTCTTCATCTCCTGCAGCTCGCAGAGCAGCTTGTCGTAGGTGTGGAGGATCTCCTTGGCCGACTCGTAGACCCGCTGGCCCTCCCGGGTGAGCTGGAACTGCTTCTGGCTCCGGTCGATCATCAGCGTCTTGAAATGCCGCTCCATGGCCCGGGCCTGCTGGCTGACCGCCGACTGCGTGATGCCGTTCAATTTAGCCGATTTGGAGAAACTTTTGGTTTCCACCAGGTCGGCAAAGATTTTAAAGTTCTCAATCTGCATGATTAGCCCAAGTTGTTGCCCAGAGAGTAGTGTCTACTTAACCTTGGTAAACCCTTAAGTAGATTTTCTTAAGTACCGGAGGGTCCCCTTTTCCTTTTATCCCCTTTCCCGCCATGATTTCCTACGAAGAATTCCACCAGCGGGCCGAGGCGGTCAGGGCCCGGATGCAGGAGGCGTGCCGCCGCGCCGGCCGGCGGCCGGAGGAGGTCGAGCTCCTCGCCGTGACCAAGACCCACCCCGCCGCCGCCGCCGAATACGCCGCGCGCTACGGGCTGCGCGCCGTGGGCGAGAACCGCGTGCAGGAGGGCGTCGACAAGCGCGCCCAGACCGTGGCGCCGATCCGCTGGGAGCTGATCGGCCACCTCCAGTCGAACAAGGCCGCGCTCGCGGCCCGCGCCTTCGACCGGATCCAGGGGGTCGACAGCGCCAAGCTGCTGGCCCACCTCGACCGGGCCGCCGCGGAGCTCGGCCGGCCGCTCCCGATCCTCCTCGAGATCAACGCGGGCGACGATCCCGCCAAGTTTGGCGCCGCGGTGGACGAGGCGCCGGGCCTCCTCGAGGCGGCCCTCGGGCAGGCCCACCTGCGGGTGGAGGGGCTGATGACGATCGCCCCGCTGGCGGGCGGCCCCGCCGCCGCGTCCCGCGCGTTCGCCCGCCTGCGCGGGCTGCGCGACCGGCTGGCCGGCCAGTTCGGCGCGCCGCTGCGCGAGCTTTCCATGGGCATGAGCGGCGACCTGGCCGAGGCCATCGCCGAGGGCAGCACGCTCGTGCGCATCGGCTCGGCGCTCTTCGGCGAGCGCGCCGCGCCGTGAAAATCGCTTTTGCCGGAGACAAGTATTGCCAGCGTCCAAAAATGAATCTCAGCTTCCGGTCCGTGGAGACGCCAACGGCAATACTCGACGCGGCCCGGAGGGAGGCGCTGCTGAGTTTGCTCGACGACCGGAGCGCCCCGGTCCGCCAGGCGCTCCTCGCCTATTTCGCGGGCCTCGGCCCCAACGCGGCGCCCTTCCTGCGCGAGGTTGCCCACGGCCGCAATCGGGTCCTCGGCCGCCACGCCACCTGGTACCTCGACGAGCTGAAGTTCAGCGATCCCGTCGCGGAATTCCGCAGCTTCATCCGCTCGCTCAACTACGAGCTGGAGACCGGCGCCCTCCTCCTCGCGCGGACCGTGAACGGGCAGCTCGACGTCGGCCGCTGCTGCTCCGCCCTGGATTCGATGGCCACCCGCTGCCGCGAGCTCTTCGCCGAGCCCTCCTCCCTCCGCGACAAGTGCCGCGTCATCAACCGCGTCATGTTCCATGAGTGGGGGTTCCGCGGCAACGCCGAGCATTACACCGACCCGCGCAACAGCCTCCTCGACCAGGTGATCAACCGCCGCAAGGGCAGCCCGATCGCCCTCGGCCTGGTCTACCTCCTCGTCGCCGGCCGCCTCGGCCTCGAGTTCGAGCCCGTCGGCCTGCCCGGGCATTTCTTCGTCGGCTCCTACGGGGCGGACGACGTCTTCTTCATCGACGTCTTCGACCAGGGCGTCCTGCGCGACGCGCCCGAGATCTTCGAGCTCCTCCGCGCC
Source organism: uncultured Opitutaceae bacterium (assembly GCA_964550715.1). Taxonomy (GTDB): domain Bacteria; phylum Verrucomicrobiota; class Verrucomicrobiia; order Opitutales; family Opitutaceae; genus Palsa-1447. The sequence continues at coordinate 21,467 of CAZKAH010000014.1, read as the reverse complement.
AAGCAGCTCGCCCCGAAGGCGAGCGACCTCGCGCCCATGCCCGTGCGCGAGGTGCTCGCCCGCAATTGCCGCCATCTGGCCAGCCAGTACTCCGCCGCCGGCGAGATGGACCGCGCCAGGCTGTTCGCCAGCTTCGTCGAGGAGTTCGACGCCGCCTACACCCGCAACGTCTCTTGAACGACGTTCTCACGCTCCGCGACCTGGAGGCGTGGTCGTTTCCCGGCACCGCGCTCGCCGTCCTCGGCCATCCGATCGGCCACTCGGTCAGCCCCGCGATGCACAATGCGGCGCTGGCGGAACTGGCGCGGGCGGATCCCGCCTGGGGCGGCTGGCGCTATTTCCGCTTCGAGGTGCCCCCGGCGGAGCTGCCGCGGGCGCTCGACCTGCTCCGGGCCCGCCGGTTCCACGGCGTCAATCTCACCGTGCCGCACAAGGTCATCGCCTTCGCGCAGGTGGCCGAGATCGACGAGGCGGCGCGGCCGGTCGGGGCGGTCAACACGCTGCGCCTCGCCCCCGGGGGCTGGCAGGGCTTCAACACCGACGGCTACGGTCTCTCCGCCGCCCTGCGCACCACCCTCGGCCTCGAGCTGGCCGGCGCCGCGGTGATCCTCCTTGGCGCCGGCGGCGCGGCGCGCGGCGCCGCGGTCGAGTGCCTCCGGCGCGGCTGCGCCGCCCTGTGGATCGTGAACCGCACGCCCGGCCACCTGGAGGCGCTGCTCGCGGTGGTGCGCCCGCTGGCCGGCAAGATTCCCGTCCACGGCCTGGCCGCCGGCGGGGCCGGGGCCGCCCTGGCCGCCGCCGGCCCGGGCGCGATCCTGATCAATGCCACGAGCGCCGGCCTGCGCACCGCGGATCCGGCGCCCCTCGCCCTCGCCGCCCTGCCCCGCCCCGCGGGAGTCTATGACATGATCTACAACCCGCCGCGCACTCCCCTCCTCCGCGAAGCCGGGGACCTCGGGGTGCCCTGCGCCAACGGCCTGGCCATGCTCGTCCACCAGGGCGCGAAGTCGCTGGAGATCTGGACGGGAATCCCCGCGGCGCGGACCGCGCCCCTCATGCAGGCGGCGGCGGAAGCCGCCACGCGATGATCGCCGCCCTCGCCACGACCGCCACGGCGCTGCCGTGGTTCCTTCCCCTCGTGGCGTTCGTCGTCGGCGCCTGCGTCGGGAGCTTTCTCAACGTCATCATCGTCCGGCTGCCCGCCGGCGAATCGATCCTGCGTCCCGGCTCCCACTGCGCCTGCGGGGCGCCGATCGCCTGGCGCGACAATATCCCGATTCTCTCCTGGATTCTCCTCCGCGGCCGGGCGCGCTGCTGCGGCCGGGCCTTCTCCGTGCAGTATCCCTGCGTCGAGCTGCTGACCGCGGGCCTCTTCCTCGCCTGCTGGATGCTCCTTCCCCCCGCGCCGGCGGTCTGCGGGTGGGTCTTCCTGAGCGGCCTCATCGCCGCGACCTTCATCGATCTCGACCACCTGATGATCCCGGACCCCTTCACGCTCGGCCTCGGGGTCGTCGGCGTCCTGCTCTCCTGCGCCGTGCCCGCGCTGCACGGGCAGTCCGGCGGCTTCTTCCCCCTGGCCAGTGTGCGCTCGGGCGCCGCCGCCCTGCAGGGTGTCCTCCTGGGGTCCGGCCTCGTGCTCTGGGTCGCCCTCCTGGCCGGGGCCGTCCTCAAGAAGGAGGCCATGGGCCTCGGCGACGTGAAGTTCGCCGGCGCGATCGGCGCTTTCTGCGGCTGGCACGGGGCGGTCTTCGCCCTCTTCGGCGGCGCCATCGTGGGCTCGATCTGGCTGGCCTTGGCCCTGGCCACCCGGCCGCTCTTCCGCGGCCCGGCCGCGGCCGGGGAGGCGAACCCGCTCGGCTTCGGCACGCGGCTGCCCTTCGGGCCCATGCTGGCCGTGGCGGGCGCGCTTTATTTTCTCGTCCTGCGCGGCCCGGTTGACGCGTGGTTCGACCGTTTTTCGCTCCTGTTCTAGGGGAAGGCGGATCCTCCTCGCGCGAACCGATTCGGATCAGCCGGCCGCGGCTCGCCGCCTAGGGGCGGGTGCCGGCGATGAGCGCCGCGCCGTCGCTCGTGCGCGCATGGAGGACATCCGGGGCGGAACGGAAGCGTTGCGCATAGGCGGCCGCGATCCCCTGGGCCTGGCCCGGGCCGAAGCTCCCGTCGGTCAGCGCCATGACGGCGCCGCCGAAGCCGCCGCCCGTCAGGCGGGCCCCGAAGACGTGCGGCGAGCCGGCCAGCGCGTCGGCCAGGAAGTCCAGCTCCGCCGTGCTGTTTTCAAAGAGCGTCCGCGAGCTCTGGTGCGAGGCGTTCAGCTGCCGGCCGGCCGCGGCCAGGTCACCGGCCCGCAGCGCCGCCGCCGTCGCCTTCACGCGGGCGATCTCCTCAACCACGTGGCGGGCCCGCCGGAAAACGAGCGGCGGCAGCTTCGCCTCCGCCGCCGCCAGGGCCGCCGGCGCGACGTCGGCCAGGAGCGGCACCCCCAGCCCGCGGGCCGCCTCCTGGCATTCGCGGTGGCGCTCGGCATAAAGGCCGTCGACCAGGGCGTGCCGGGTGTGGGTGTTGAAGATCCAGAAATGCGCGCCGGCTGGCAGGGGCACCAGGGCGAAGCGCGGGCCGCGGCAGTCGATGTAGACCAGATGGTCCTTCCGGCCAAAAGTCGAGACGCCCTGGTCGAGGATGCCGCAGGGGACGCCCACAAAGTCGTTTTCCGCCTGCCGCGCCAGCTTGACCAGGGTCTCGCGCGGCACCGTCTGGCCCGCCGCCTCGAGGAATACGAGGGTCGAGGCCAGCTCGATGGCGGCGCTGCTGCTCAACCCGGCACCCACCGGCAGGTCCGAGATCGCCAGGTAGTCAAAGCCCCCGGGGACGCGCAGCCCTGCGGCTTGCAGCGCAACCAGGACTCCGAGGGGATAGTTGAGCCAGGCCTCCGCCCCCGTCCGCTTTTCGGGCGGCCCCGGCGGCAGCTCGACCGGCGCGCCCTTCCCCTCGCTGGCGAACCTCCGCGCGCCGTCCGTCCGGCGCGCCAGGGCCACCTCGACCGCGCGGTCGATCGAGGCCCCGAGCACGGCGCCGCCGTTGTAGTCGGTGTGATTCCCGATGAATTCGATCCGGCCCGGCGCGCGGGCGACGAATTCGGGATCGCGCCCATAAAGGGCGCGGAACTTCGCGGCGATCACAGCGCCCGCAACTCCGCGCCCGCCTTGAACCGGACCGTCTTGACGGCCGGGATCTTCATCGGCTGGCGCGTGTGCGGATTGAAGCCGCGGCGGGCGGGACGCATCGCCAGGGCAAAGCTGCCAAAGCCCACGAGCTGCACCTCCTTGTCGCGGCGAAGCCCGCGCTTGACCGCGGCCAGGACCGCGTCGACCGCGCGTTCCGCGGCGGCCTTGGAGGAGGCGGCGCCGAGCTGCTTCTGCACGGCGTCCACCAGTTCGGCTTTGTTCATCGGAGAGGGAGGGAAGGCGGGATGGGGCCGATCGCGGCCCCGCGAGGCAACGCGGCGCGCCCAGGGCGGTCAAATCGAAATCGCGCGGCCGAGACGCGGCTGGAACGCAATCCGCGCCGGGCCGCCGGCCGCGAGCGCCAGTGGAACCGCAGCGCGCAGCGCCGCCAGCGACAGGAGCGCCAGGCCGACAAAGCCGCTTCCCGCCTCGTCGGGCGCAACCGTGCGCAGCTCACCCACCTTCGTCCCATCCTGCCAGAGCGCGATCGGCGCAGCGGGCGGCGGCCCCGAGCCGCTCACGCGATGGAGCCGGCGGCGGATCCGGCCCTTCGACTTCAGCCGGGCCATGATCTCCTGGCCGAGGTAGCAGCCCTTGGTATAGGAGATGGCGTCGGCGTCCAGCCCGCCCTCGTTGGGGAGGTCGGCGGGCCCGATGTCGGCGGGTACCGACGGAATTCCCGCGAGGATCCGCCGCCGCTCGACTTCGTCCGCATCCCAGGCCCGTCCGCCCGTAAGCGCGGATGCCACCTCCGCCGCGGCGGATGCGGGAAAGATCCATTCCCAATTCTCCATCGAGCCGCGGCGCCCGCGGAAATACCTTCCCGGCCGAGGAGCGGCCGCCAGCCAGGCACCGGTGCCCGCACCCATCAGCGCAACGCCGCTGGTTTCCCTCGTCGCATCCTCGAGGGTGACGTCGTCGGCGATGATATAGTCCTCGAGCCGCTGGCGTATCGCCGCCGCCGCCGAGGCCATGCTCGCAAGCCAGAACCCATTCCCGGCGGTGTCACGTCCTATAAAGCTGTCAGCCAATACCTTGCCCTTCTGATCGAGCCATAACCCGTAGACGGCAGACCCTGCTTCCACCGGGCGCAAGTCGTTGGTGAACTGCCCCTGCAGGAAGCCGGCCGCATCGGCGCCCCGCACGCCCAGCCAGGCGGCCGGGCGATAGGCGTGATAGGCGGCGGCGGAAGGGAAATTCATGAATGCTTAAGCTGTTATCGATGGCTGAGTTGTTAAAATCGCCGGATTTTCTCGGTGGATTCGTTTGACGGTGGCCCAGAACCCGCTATGTATCAACTCATCAACTTTCACTTCTCCCGCCTAGCGGGAGTTTTGGGGTAACTAAGAAAGCAAAGGCGGCCCGCTTAGGGGTAAGCGGGCCGCCACTTTTTTTTCCGGCCTGGGAGGCCGAAAAAAAACCACGGCGTAGCTCCCCTCGGGGGAGCGAAGCCGGGTCGTCTCGGCCCGGGATCGGCACCGGCCAGCCCTGGGCCCGCCACCCCACCGTCCCTGCGAGAGTTGCCTTCCGGCAGCGGACCGTTTCAAGCTGACGAGTTCATGCAGAAAACATCGGACATCAACGTCGTCGAGACGCGCGCCCTCCCCTCGCCCGCCGAGCTCCTCGCGGAACTCCCGAAGCGGGAGGTCCAGGCCGCCTTCGTCGCGCGCGCCCGGGAGGAGATCCACCGCATTGTCTTCACCGATGACCGCCGCTTTCTGCTGATCGCCGGACCCTGCTCGATCCACGATATCGAGGCGGGCCGGGACTACGCCAAGCGCCTGGCCGGCCTCGCCCGCGAGGTCGCGGACCGGGTCATGATCGTGATGCGGGTCTACTTCGAGAAGCCCAGGACCACCGTCGGCTGGAAGGGCCTGATCATGGACCCCCACCTGGACGGCTCGCACGACATCGCGGCGGGCCTGCGGCTCGCCCGCACCTTCCTGCGCGACGTCCTCGACCTCGGGCTCCCGACCGCCACCGAATTCCTCGACCCGATCACCCCGCAGTACATCGCCGACCTGGTCTGCTGGTCGGCGATCGGCGCGCGGACGGCGGAGTCGCAGACCCACCGCCAGATGGCCTCCGGCCTCTCGATGCCGATCGGCTTCAAGAACGGCACGGACGGCTCGATCCAGACGGCGATCAACGCCATCCAGGCGGCGGCCCAGCCCCACACTTTCCTCGGCGTGAACCTCGACGGGGCGGCCTCGGCCGTCGCGACGCGAGGGAATCCCAACTGCCACATCGTCCTGCGCGGCGGCTCCCACGGCCCGAACTACTCCCCGGCGCACCTGGCGCAGGCGGAGCACCTCCTGGCCAAGGCGGGCCTCCCGAAGGCCGTCCTCGTCGACTGCTCCCACGATAATTCCGCCAAGCAGCCGGAGCGCCAGCCCGAGGTCATGCGGGCCCTGCTGGCCCAGATGGCGGCCGGCAACACTTCCATCATGGGCGCGATGCTCGAGAGCAACCTCTCCGCCGGCAACCAGCCCTTCCCCCAGCCCCGCGCCCAGCTCCGCTACGGCGTGTCGATCACCGACGCCTGCATCGACTGGCCCACCACCGAGTCGCTCGTCCGCGAGATCCACGCCGCGCTCGCCCCCCGTTTTGCCAACCGCTAAATCCATGAAATCCCCCCTCCGCGTCGCCGTCACGGGCGCAGCCGGCCAGATCGGCTACTCCCTCCTGTTCCGCATCGCCTCCGGCTCCATGTTCGGGCCCGACCAGCCGGTCATCCTGCACCTGATCGAGATCGAGCCCGCCCTGCCCGCCCTGGGCGGCGTGGTGATGGAACTCCAGGACTGCGCGTTTCCCCTGCTGCGGGGCATCGTGCCGACCGCCTCGCTCGACGAGGGCTTCAAGGGGGTCAACTGGGCGCTCCTCGTCGGCTCGGTCCCGCGCAAGGCCGGCATGGAGCGCAAGGACCTCCTGGGGATCAACGGCAAGATCTTCACCGGCCAGGGCCAGGCGATCGCGCGCCACGCTGCGGCCGACGTGCGGGTTCTCGTGGTCGGAAATCCCTGCAACACGAACTGCCTGATCGCGATGAACAACGCCCGGGCCGTCCCGGCGGACCGCTGGTTCGCCATGACGATGCTCGACCAGAACCGCGCCGCCACGCAATTGGCGCTCAAGGCCGGCACCGACATCACGGCCGTCTCGAACCTCGCCATCTGGGGCAACCACAGCTCCACGATGTATCCGGACTTCTACAGCGCGAAGATCGGGGGCCGGCCCGCCCCCGAGGTCATCGGGAACGAGGCCTGGTTCAAGGACACCTTCCTGCCCACGGTCCAGCAGCGGGGCGCGGCCATCATCAAGGCCCGCGGCCTGAGCTCCGCCGCGTCCGCCGCCAACGCGGTCGTGGACACGGTGCGCGCCCTGACCACCCCCACGAAGCCGGGCGACTGGTTCAGCGCCGCCATCTGCACCGACGGCGCCTACGGCATCGAAAAGGGTCTCATGTTCTCCTATCCCCTCCGCACCGACGGTGCCAAGTGGCAGATCGTCCCCGGCGTGCCGGTCAACGAGTACAGCCGCGCGAAGATCACGGCGACCGAGAACGAGCTGAAGGAGGAGAAGTCCCTGGTCGCCGAGCTGATCCCGGCCTGAGCCGGCCGCCCGGCTTGAACAATTGGGGAATCAGGCGTTCCCTGTCCTCCTACGGATTCCGCAAAAGATAGCATCCAGGACCTGGCGGCCGTGGGTCGCCTGCCCGCGCCGGAGGACAACGTCGCGATTGCGATTCGCCGGCTCGAAGCCGGCACGGTCGTGCGCCTCGGCGGCGAGCCCCGCCGGCTGGAGCACACCATCCTGGAGGGCCATCGCTTCGCGGTCAGGGCGATCGCCCCGCCGGAGCCGCTGCTCTCCTGGGGCCAGCCCTTCGGGCTCGCGCTGCGCCCGATCGCGCCGGGCGACTATGTCTGCAACCAGTCGATGCTGGACGGGCTCGCGGTCCGCCAGCTCGGCCTGCGCCTGCCGGCCCAGCCCAATTTCGCGGACCGGATCGTCCCCTTCCGGCTGGACGAGGCGGCCTTCCGCCCCGGCGCGGCTGTGCCGCTCGCCGCGAATCCGCGGACCTTCCTCGGTTACCCCCGGCCCGGCGGCCGGGGCACCGGCACCCGCAACTGCATCGTCATCCTCGGCACGACCTCCCGGACGGCCAGCTTCGCCCGGCAGCTGGCCGCGCGGCTGAAGCCGCTCGCGCGCACGGCGGGCGGCGACGGCATTGTGGCCGTGGCCCATACCGAAGGGGGCGGACCCGGCGAGCCGAACAACAGCCTCGAGGTCCTGCGCGCCCTCGCCGGATTCATGGTGCACCCGAACGTGGGCGCCGTGCTCGCCGTCGACTACGGGGTCGAGCCGGTGAACAACGCCCGGCTGGAGAAATTCCTGCGCGACGGCGGCTACCCGCTCGCCGACGTCCCCCACCGCTTTCTCTCCGTCACCGCCGGCCTCGCGGCGGCCCTCGCCGAGGGCGAGGCCGTGGTGCGGGGCTGGCTGCCCCAGGTGGCGGCGCAGCGGCGGGTCGAGTCCCCGGTGGCCGGCCTGCGGGTGGCGCTCCAGTGCGGCGGCTCGGACGCCTTCTCCGGCGTCTCGGGCAATCCCCTGGCCGGCGCGGTCGTCCACGAGGTCATCCGCCACGGCGGCGCGGCCAACCTTTGCGAGACCGACGAGCTCGTCGGCGGCGAGAACTACGTCCTCCAGAATGTCCGCGACCTGCCCACCGCGCGCCGGCTCCTCGAGATCATCGAGCGGTTCAAGCGCCGGCTGGAGTGGCACGGGGTCACGCCCGAGAGCAACCCGTCCGCCGGCAACAAGCTGCGGGGCCTCTACAACATCGTCCTCAAGTCCCTCGGGGCCACCCACAAGAAGGATCCGCGGACGCGGATCGAGGAGGTGATCGAGTACGCCCAGCCCATGACCCGGCCGGGGTTTCATTTCATGAACAGCCCGGGGAACGACCTGGAGGGCATCGCCGGGCAGGTGGCCGCGGGCTGCAACCTCATCGTCTTCGTCACCGGCAACGGCTCGATCACGAACTTCCCCTTCGTCCCGACCCTGAAGATCACGACCACCACGCGGCGCCACGAGCTCCTCTCGCGCGAGATGGACATCAACGCCGGGCGGTATCTCGACGGCCTGCCGATGGAGGAGCTCACCGCCGAATCCTTCGAGCTGCTCCTGGCCACCGCCTCGGGCCGGCTGGCCCAGGGCGAGCGCGCCGGGCACGCCCAGGTCTCCCTCTGGCGCAACTGGCGGCAGACAGACGGCACCCACCTGGCCGCCCTGCGGGCCCGCGTGGCGCCCGATGGACGCCCGCTCCCGCTCGCCCCGGGCGGGAGCCCGCTGCCGGACGCCGTCGTTTCCGCGTTCCGCACGGCCGGGGGCTGGGCGACCGAGCGGGTCGGACTGGTCCTGCCGACGAGCCTGTGCTCGGCCCAGATCGCCGTCCTCGCGGCGGAGCGGCTCCAGGCGAAGGAGATCGGGCGGGACGCCGGGATTTCCCGCTTCGTGGCGCTGCCCCACACCGAGGGCTGCGGCTTCGGCGGCGAAACCATGTACGGGGTGCTGCACCGTTCCTATCGGGGCTACGCCACCCATCCCAACGTCGCCGCGGCGCTGCTCCTTGAGCACGGCTGCGAAAAGATCCCCAATGATGCGATGCGGCGCCAGTTCGAGAAGGCGGGCGTGCCACTCGACCGCTTCGGCTGGGCCAGCGTCCAGCTGGATGGCGGCATCGACAAGGCGATCGCGCGGATCGAGGCCTGGTTTGCGGAAAGGTTCGCGGCCACGCCCGCGCCCGCCGAGGAGCCGGCCGGCCTCGGCGCCCTGAACCTGGGATTGCTCACGACCGCGCCGGCGACGCCGGCGACGGCCGCGGCCCTCGCCCTCGTCACGCGCGCCGTGCTCGCCGCCGGCGGCTCCGTGCTCCTTGCCGAGTCCGATCCGCTCCTCGCCGATCCGGCCTATCGCCGGGCCCTGCTCGGGGCCACGCCGCCCCATGCCACGCTGGCCTACGGCGAACCGCTCGCGATCGCCGGCCTGCACGTCGTGGCGACGGAGAGTGACCACTGGGTCGAGAATCTCACGGGCCTCGGCGCCTGCGGCGCCCATCTCTTTCTCGCCGTGGTGGACGAGCACTCCCGCCAGGGCCATCCGCTGCTTCCCCTGGTGCAGGTCGCCGAGCCCGCCCAGCTCGGCCGGCTCTCCGCCGAGGACATCGACGGATTCCTGGCCGGCGAGGCGGGGGCCGATGCCGCCTTCCTGGCCAGCCTGGTCGCGGACGTCGCCTCCCGCCGCCTCGTGCCCCGGGCCGTGGCCGGGAAGTTCACCGATTTCCAGCTGGGCCGCGGCCTGCTCGGGGTCTCGACGTAGGCCCGGTCCCCGGTCAGCGAATCTCGCGGACGCGGATCGAGTACTTCTGCATCTGCGGATTCGGCGCCTCGAAACGGACCGCCTCGGTCGAATCCACCGGGAGATTCACGATCCGCCAGGGCGTCAGGTCGCCGGTCGTGCCTGCCTGGTCGTCCGAGAAGACGCATTGCACCTCCACCCGGACAAAGGCCTTCACGCGATTCTTGACGTCGGCCACCACCGCGAGGCGCCCGTCGGCCAGAGTCTGCTGGTAGAGGCCCGTGCAGCTGACCCAGGTCTGGCTCGCGGCATCCAGCGGCACGAACTTGTCCGTGTTCTCAACCGAGAACTTGGTGGAATCCTGTGGCGCCATCGCCCGCGGCGGCGCGACACAGCCGGCCAGGGCGGCCAGCCCGAGGGCGGCGACAAGGACGGGAAAGTTCTGCTTGAATGTCATGGTGGGGATGAGACTGCCGGGCAGTGAAGAAGTTCGCCCAAAATATTGGTCTCCGCCAGCTTTTCCAGTTGGGCCTCTGCCAGCTTCTTACGGAGCCCAGGCGGGGAAAATAGCCCGCTTGGGCCGGGACCGGACTCGCAGGTATTCCGTTGTCAGGAACCGGACTTGCGCCTTGGAATCAATTTTCGCGCCTTCCCCTTGGCGCCATCCTCGTGACCCCCGCCCCCACTCCGGCGACCGCCGGGCCGGAAACAGACTCTCCCGCCGCCCTCTCGGTCGTCATCCCCTTCTTCAACGAGGCGGGCGGCGCCTACGACGTCGTCGACGAGCTCGGCCGCGACCTGTCCCGGCTCGGCCTCGACTGGGAAGCCCTGCTGGTCGATGACGGCAGCACCGATGGCACGCCCGCGGAACTCGAGCGGGCCCGGGCCCGCTGGCCGCAATGCCGCGTCCTTTCGCTGCCGGGCAATCACGGCCAGGGCGCCGCGCTGCTCCACGGGATCGAGCGGGCGCGCGCCCCGGTGATCGGGATGATGGACGGCGACGGGCAGAACGTGCCGGCAGACTTTGGCCCGCTGCTCGCGCTCCTCGAAACGTGCGACCTGGCGGTCGGCGTCCGGACGCCCCGAAACGACTCGTTTGTCCGCCGCCTCATGTCGCGGCTGGCGAACGCCGTCCGCGGCCGCCTGCTCCGCGACGGGCTGAGCGACGCGGGCTGCGCCTTGAAAGTCTTCCGCCGGGAGATCGTCTCCTCATTTCTTCCGGTCGACATGCTCAACCCGTTCATGGCGGCCTTCGCGGTTGCGGCCGGCTTTCGGGTCGCGGAGCGGCCCGTCGGCCACCGCCCGCGCCGCCGCGGGCAGCCCCACTACGGCTTCCGCCGGATGCTGTGGCGGCCGGCCCTCGACCTGGTGGCGATCGGCTGGATCCTCCGCCGCCGGGTCCCGACCCTGCATGACGGCCCGGACGGCCGCCGCCGCTGAGGCGCTAACCGAGCTGTCCGAGGTAGAGTTCCGTCTCGTACTCCATCCGGACGAAGCCGCTCCGCTGGCACTGCGCGAACAGGGTCCGCAGTTCGGCGATCATCGGCGCATGGCCCGGCTGGTCCGGCTCCGGGGCATAGGAGGAGGACATCAGCCGCCCCTTCAGGCCCTCCCAGTCGAGGACCTGCGCATTGTCAAAAGCGTGCCGCTTCCAGCCGCCGGCGCCAAAGAAGACGTCGAAGCGGCCGGATGCCGCCAGGTGCTCGTGGCGGATCTGCTTAAAATCCGTGCCGAAGCGCTTCTTGATCCGCTCGTAGCCCTCCGCAAATTCGCCCCCGCGGACGGAGGTGTTCCAGATCAGGGCGCACCCTCCCGCCGGGACCAGGATACGGCCGAACTCGACGCGTGTCTTCAGCGGGTCGAACCAGTGGAAGGCCTGCGCGCAGGTGGCCAGCGCGACGCTGGCCGGCGCCAGGCCGGTGGCCTCGGCCGTCCCCTTGACGCTCGTGAAGCCGGCCTGGCCGGCAAACTCAGCCTCGGCCGCCGCCCGCATGTCGTCATTGGGCTCGACGGCAAAGACCCGGGCCTTGGCCGCCAGGAGGAGCCGGGTGAAAATGCCGGTGCCCGAGCCGACGTCCGCCACCGCGGCGTCCGGGACCAGGCCCGCCCCCTGCCGCAGAAAATCGACCAGGGCCGGGGGATACGTGGGCCGGTACCGGACATAGTCCCCCACCCGGCTGGAGAAGCGCCCCTGGGAATTGAAGTCGCCCGTGGCCATCGCGGTCCGGCCCCCCGCCGACCGGCCTAGAACTTGTAGGCGAGGCCCAGCGCCACGACCGGATAGACGTTGGCCCAGCTGACGTCGTTCTGGTCCTTCTTCCGCTCCTGCTCGAGGTTGTTGCGGAAGGTCGGGTCGCCCGAGAGGGTGCCGCCGGTGGAGGCCAGGCTCAGCTTGGGCGAACCGGTGAACATGGCGCCCAATTCGCCGTAGAAGGTCCAGCTCGCGGAGGAGGCGACGGGGTTGCCAAAGCCCAGGCCGACATACGGAGCCACTTCGCGTCCCAGCTTGGCTTTGCCCGCGATCGTCCCGGCCTGGACCGTCGAATAGGTCGCGCCGTTGAAGTTGTAGTTGCCGTTGGTCGACCGCGCCTTGACGTCGATCTTGCTCGTATTCTCGTAGCCGCCGGCCGTGAGGAAAAAGGTGTTCTGCCAGGGATACCAGTTGAGGAGCAGCCCGGCCGTCTCGAGCCGCAGGTCCTCGTGGTAAGCGACGCCCGACAGGGTCGAGCTGTGGGTATAGTCGAAGTAATTCCCGTTGATCCGGAAGCTCAGCGTGTCCGGCACGACGGAGGTCGTGAAGTCCAGGCCCGGCCCGAGCGTGCTGATGCGGAAGCCCGCGCTCACGTCGGCAAGCGCAGGGAGGGCGGCAAGGGCGGAGGCGGCGAGGGCGAGGCAGAGGAATTTAGCGAATTTCATGATTGGGTCGGTATGATGACATTCAGGGCCCGAAATGGTGCCCTGCCAACCCTGTTCTCTCTGGCTCAATCGGCCTCCCCGACGGGGTATTGGACTTGGCGGACATGGGCTCCGGGATCAGCGTCGGCGGCATGAGCCGATCGCCCCTTCTGCTTTGCCTTCTCTCCGTTGCGGTCCTCCTGCCCGTCGCGCGGGCGGCCGATCCCATTGAGATTCCCGTCTGGAGCGGGGTCGCACCGGGATCCGAGGGCGTCACCATGAAGGAAACCGTGCAGGAGCGGGGCAAGAACGGCGCCGTGAACCGCGCCCTCCGGCAGATCAGCACGCCCACGCTCACCGTCTATCTTCCCGAAAGGAGCCAGGCCAACGGCATCTCGCTGGTGCTCGCACCCGGCGGCGGGTATGAGCACGTCACGATCGACATCGAGGGCCACGCCATCGCCCGCCGGTTCGCCGCCCAGGGCATCACATGCGCGGTCCTCAAGTACCGACTGCCGCACGGGCCGTTCACCAAGGCCACCTCGCTGTCCGACGCGTTGCAGGCGATTAAGATCGTCCGCGCCCACGCGGCCGAGTGGAACCTCGATCCGGCCAAGGTGGGCATGATGGGCTTCTCGGCAGGCGGAAACCTGGCGGCGCTGGCGGGCACCAAGCCGGCCAAGGCGGACCGGCCCTCCTTCCTCGCCCTGATCTATCCGGTCGTCGAGAAGGACTTTGGCGGCGTGCCGGCGGACGTGCCGCCGACCTTCATCATCCAGGCGATCGACACTTCGATCGGCCCGGACAACAGCGTGCGCTTCTACCAATGGGTGGTCGATGCCAAGGTGCCCGTGGAACTGCATCTCTTTACCAAGGGCGGCCACGGCTTCGGCCTCGGCCGGCCCGGATCCTCCGCGGCGGAATGGCCGCAGCTGTTCGTCAAGTGGCTGGGCGAAACGGGATTCATCCCGGGCCCGTCCGCCGCCGCCGTGCCAGCGAGCGGCCCAGCGCAATACTAGTCCGGACCAGCAGGATCAGGGCGCCACGAGGGCGCCGGCCAGGGGGCGGGGGGATTTCATTGGGGTAAGGAAAAGACGGTTGGACGGGGCGACGGATGCGCCAGAGGCGGATATTCTCGGCTCATCCCTGCGCCTTCCAGCGCACATACATCTCCTCCACCCGGGCCCGCGCCCACGGCGTCTTGCGGAGGAAGGTGAGGCTGGACTTGACGCTGGGATCGAAGAGGAAGCAGCGGACCGGCACTTCCCGCGCCATTTCCTCCCAGCCGTGATGGTCGGCCAGCTCGGTGACCACGCGCTCCAGCGTGATGCCATGCAGGGGATCGTTGAATTTTTGGTCCGGCACCTCCAGAGCCTGGACGGCTGCGGGCGCCGGCTCAACCCCGGCGTGGCCTCTCCGGGCTTGTGCGGTCCCCGCCCTGCGCTGCATTGTCGGGCAATGCGGCCCTGGCTTCTTCTCCTCCTTGTCGCCGTGGGCATCTCGGCGGCGGCGGCTCAGGCCCCTGCGGCGGCCCCCGACTCCGATCTCACGTTCGTCCTCATCCTCAGCCGCCATGGGGTCCGCTCGCCCCTGCTCAAGAACGAGGAAATGGCGAAGTATGCTGCTGAACCCTGGCCAAAGTGGGAGGTGCCTGAGTCGATCCTGACCCCGCATGGGCGGCAGGTCATGGTGCTCATGGGCGCCTACTATCGGGCGTACTACACGGCCGAGGGCCTGCTCAGCGGGGATCCCGCCCGGGACGCGGCGAGGATATTTTTCCGGTCGAACGCCAGCCAGCGAACGATCGTCACCGCCCAGGCCCTGGGGGAAGGATTGGCGCCGGGGAGGACCGTCGTGGTGCATGCGCTCCCCATGAGCACCCTGCCCAACGAGTACAGCGGCGATCCCCTGCTGGATCCCGACACCGCCTTGAAGCACTCGGACAGCGCCCTGCGGCAGGCTTCGCTCCTGGGGCGGATCGGCGGAGACCATCGCATGCTCATTGAGGACTACCGGCCTGCCCTGGACGCCCTCGAGCGCGTCCTTTTGGGAGGCGACGGCACGCCTCCGCCTGGCAAGGTCTCGATTCTCGATCTGCCCCCCAACTATGAGCTTTGGGCCACGGCCCAGCGCGTGGTCGATGCCATGACGCTCGCCTACGCCGACGGAAAGCCCCTCGCGGAGGTGGGCTGGGGGCGACTGCCTCCCCAGGTGATGACGCAGCTCATGTCCCTGAGCTCCCTCGGCTTCGACCTGAATTGGCGGACGCCGTATCGCGCCCGGGCCACGGCCTCAAATCTGGCCGAACACATCGTGGACACCCTGGAACAGGCCGCCCAAGGCCGGCCTGTGGAAGGCGCGCTGGGATCTCCCGGCAACCGCCTGGCAATCGTCGTGGGCCACGATAGCAACCTCATCCCGCTGGGCGGCCTGCTCGATGTGGCCTGGCGCGTGCCGGGTGCCTCCTTCAATCCTGTCCTGCCCGGCGGAGCGCTGGTCTTCGAATTGCGCCGGTTGCGGGCGGATGGCCGGTTCGTCGTCCGCACCCGCTACGTCGCCCCGACGCTGGCCCAATCCCGGGCCGCGGTCCCCTTCACCCTCGAGAATCCCCCGGCCGAGGCGGCGATCTTCGTGCCGGGCTGCAGCCTGGCCACGCCGGGTTACGACGCGCCGCTCGAAGCCTTTGCCGCCCACGTCCGGGCCGCGATCGATCCCCAGCTCATCCGGCCCGAGCCCGCCGCGGTCCGCTGACCGCCCCGCTCAGGGGAGCTCGACCCGGCGGCCCTGCTCGGCCGACACGTAGGCCGCGTAGATGACGTTGACGCACTCGACCGCGAGATCGATGCCCGCGAAGGGCTCCCGCCCCTCGCCGATCGCGCCGACGAAGTCGGCGATCTCCTGGGCGAAGCCCCGGAACCAGTCCTCGTCGCAGCTCGGCCGGTTCCAGCCGGCCTTGGTCTCGAGCTTCTCGGTAAAGTACTCCCGCTCAAAGACGCCGCCATCCGGCGCATAGGTCTCGATCGCGTCGTTGCCCGTCATGTTCGCCTTGATCACCCCGTCGGTCATGTAGGCGCTCACGCGGGTGTTGAGCCCGCCCAGCCCGGCATCGCTGACGAGGACCGTCGCGCGCGAGCCGTCGTCGAAACGGATGGCGAGATTGGCCCAGTTCTCGACGTCGACGGGATTCGAGCTGATCCACTGGTTCGCGCCCGCCTGCCGAGCCTCCTCCGCCGCCGCGCTGTGCACCAGGTCGGCGGTGTCTGCGACGACGGAAACCGGACGGATCGGCCGACCCCGCCGCTGCCGGCCCTCCCATGCCTTGAGGTGGAGGCAGGCGCCGACGGAGTGGACGCCCATGCGCAGGAGCGCCCCGCCGCCCGTCGTCTTCCACTCCCGCGAGTAGACCGAGTTCGAGCCGGAATGATTCTCCTCGGCGCGCAGCTCGAGGACCGAGCCCCGGGCGGCGGCGATCAGCCGCCGCATCTTGGCGATCGGCGGCGCATACACCCAGTTCTCGGCATAGCAGAAGCGCACACCCTTCCGGCGCACGGCCTCGCGGACCGCCTCCGCATTCCGCCGGGCGCCCTCCCACATGCGCGTCCGCGGCACGTGCAGTCCGATGGGCTCGCGGTCGCCCGGGGCGCCAAAATAGCCCGTCAGGGGCTTTTCCATGATGATGTGCTTCCCGGCCTCGGCCGCACGAATCGCAAACTCGTGGTGCAGCGCGGGCGGCAGGCAGATGTCGACGGCGTCGATGTCCTTCCGGGCGAGCAGCGCGTTGAAATCCTCCGTAAAGAAGGGAATCTTCGCCTCGCGGGCGAACGCCTCCGCGCTCTCCCGGGTCCGCGAGCAGACGCCCCTCACCTCCGCCAGGCCCGGCGGCAGGGCCCCATAGTTGGCGAGGTGCATTCGGGCGCCATAGCGGGCGCCGACGAGGCCGATTCCGACGGTCTTCATGCCCAAGGGATGGAGGGCGCCCGCCCCGAATCAAGCTGACAACGCAGGATCAGGGCCTAAGTCATCGGGACCCCTCCCCGCCCGCTGATGATCTCCACCCGGCAGCTCACCAAATCGTTCCACGACAAGCAGCGGGGCGAAATCCGGGCCGTCGATGGCGTCAGCCTCGAGGTCCGGCCCGGCGAGATCTACGGCCTCCTGGGCGCCAACGGCGCCGGCAAGACCACGGTCATGCGGCTGCTGGCCACCCTCATCGCGCCGACGGGCGGCTCCGCCGTCGTCGCCGGCCACGACGTCGTGCAGGCGCCGGCGGAGGTGCGGGCCCAGGTGGGCTTCCTTGCCGCCAGCACGGCGCTCTACAGCCGGCTGACGGCCCGGGAGGTCGTCACGTATTTCGGTGAGTTGAACGGCCTCTCACGCGCCAAGATCAAGGACCGCCTGGAGCGCCTCGCGGCCGAGCTGGACATGCACGACTTCCTCGATCGCCGCTGCGAGGGCTTCTCCACCGGCATGAAGCAGAAGACCTCGATCGCGCGCACCCTGATTCACGATCCGGCGGTCATGATCTTCGACGAGCCCACCCTCGGGCTCGATGTCATGACCGCCCGGGCCATCATCCGCTTCGTCCAGGAATGCCGGACCCGGGGGAAGACGGTGATCTATTCCACCCACATGATGCACGAGGTCGAAAAGCTCTGCGACCGGATCGGGATCATCCATGGCGGCCGGCTGCTGGCCGAGGGCACCCTCGCCGAGTTGCGGCAGCGCACGGGCGAACACGGCATGGAGGAAGTGTTCCTCAAGATCGTCAGTCCCGGGAAAACCCCATGAGCGGAAGGAACCTCGTCATCGTCTATCTCAAGGAATTGCGGGATCTCCTGCGGGATCGCCGCACCTTGCGCTCGATTGTGCTCGTGCCGCTCGTGATCATGCCGGCGCTGGTGCAGGTCATGACCCGGACGGCTCGCTCCCTCTCGGCCAGCGCCTCGGCGGAGGTGTTCGTCATCCAGGTCCTCGGCGGCGCCGACTCGCCCGGCATCGTCGCGCAACTGCGCGCCGACCCGAAGTTGCGCGTCGAGCCGGCGACGGACGACTGGCGGCAATTGATCGCCGACAAGAGGATCCGGGCGGCTGTCCAGATCCCCGATCAGTTCGAAGCCGGGCTGAACGCCGGCGCGGCCGGACCCGTCGCGATCTTCACCTACGAAGGCGAGTTGCGTTCGGGTTACGCCGCCGCCGAACTCGAGGGTTTCTTCCGGCGGTTGAGCGACCGCGTGGTTCGGCAGCGGCTCGCCGACCGCGGGCTTCCGCCCGCCCTGATCAAGCCGCTCGCCACGCACCGCGAGAATGTCGCGCCGGCCGCCAAGGTCGCGGGCAACCGCGTCGGCGGGCTGGTGCCGTACCTGATCGTCATGCTCTGCCTGACCGGCGCCCTCTACCCCGCCATCGACCTCACGGCCGGCGAAAAGGAGCGCGGGACGATGGAGACCCTCCTCTGCAGCCCCCTGGCGAGGACCGAGATCGTCCTCGGAAAATTCCTCATGGTGCTGACCTGTTCCTGCGCCTCCGTGATCCTGGCGTGCATCTCCATGTTTCTCAGTTTTCAGCTGGGCGGCCCGAAGACGGCGAGCGGCGCGGCCGCCCTGGGCCTCACCCACGTCGATCCCGCGGGGATGGCGGGCGTGCTCGTGATGATACTGCCGGTCGCGGTGCTATTTTCCGCCCTCCTGCTGGCGCTGGGCCTCTGGGCGCGAAACGTCCGCGAGGCGATGAGCTACATCGGCCCGCTGATGTTCCTCGTCGTCATGCCGGCGGCCGTGGGCCTGCTGCCCGGCATCGACCTGAACGCGCGCTATGCGCTGGTGCCGATCCTCAACCTCTCGCTCGCCTGCCACGAGATGCTGACGGGCGTGTGGCACTGGCATTATATCGCGCTGATCTTCGTCTCCATGTCGGTCTACGCCGCGGCCGCCCTGGCCCTCGCCGTCCGGATGTTCAACCGCGAAGCGGTGATCTTCCGGGTCTAGGGACGG
>CAZKAH010000014.1:0-2904 GCA_964550715.1 uncultured Opitutaceae bacterium | reverse complement strand
GTCAGCCGCCGGCCCTCCGCCTCGAAGTTCCGTCGCACCTCGCTGGCGGTGTTGAAGACCATCGTCTCGTTGTCCGCCTCCGTGAACGCCGGCCAGTGCGGCAGGCCCGGATGGTTGGGATTGCCGGTCCGGGCGAAGGCCGCCCAGGCCGCGCTCATCTGCCCTGCCAGCGCCAGGGCTTCCGGGGTGCGGCCGCTGTACTGGTCGCAGAGCTCGGCGTTATCCATCACGAAGGAGATTTCCGAACTGTGAAAGACCCCCGGGCGGTCGTCGAGCTGGGGCGTCCGCCACGCATACACGTAGGAATACGCGGGAGCGGCGCCGAGGGCCGCCTTGCGCGCCGCCTGGGTGAAGGCCCGCTGCCGGACGGGCCCGACCGCGATGGACGCATAGAGGCCAAAGGGCGAAGCCTGCGGATAATCCCGGCGGTAGGCGGCGATGATCCCCGCGGCCCGGTCGCCGTAAGCGGCCCCGACCCGCTCGCTCAGCTGCGCCTCAGTCAGCGAGTCGACCTCGGGATTGTCCACGCCGTTCACGAATTCATGGAAATTGCTGCCGGTGATCAGCGGGATGTCGGCCGAGACCGCCAGGGCCGCGGGCTCGAACGGGTGGTCCGCCAGGAGCGAGCCGTCCACCGTCGGCACCCAGGCAATCGCCTCGAGGTTCCGGCGGACGATCCGCTCGGGCGGAGGGCTGAGCTTCCGCAGCGCCGCCGCGGCGGCGCCGGACAGGCGGCTGACCGGAAGCTGCTGCAGCTGGTCCAGCTGACCCTTGCCCAATCCCAGTTCGGCCAGCACCGCGGCGGCCAGCCGGGCCGACGTGTCCGGCGAGCTAAAATGAAGATAGGGGCCGCTCTCGATCACCGCGCGGTGAAACAGGCCCTTGGCCCGCGGCATAGCCATCAGCGCCGCGACCTTCCCGCCTCCGCCCGACTGGCCGAAAATCATGACCCGGCCCGGATCGCCGCCAAAGTTGGCGATGTTGTCGCGGACCCACTCCAGGACGGCGACCAGGTCCAGCAGCCCCGCGTTGGCGGAACTCGCGTATTTTTCACCGCCGAGCTCCGCCAGGTTCAGGTAGCCGAAGACGTTCAGGCGGTGGTTGTGGTTGACCACGACGACGTCCTGGTTCCGGGCCAGGTTCTCGCCCTCGTAGGAGAGCAAGTCCTGGCTGCAGCCCCCGGAAAAGCCGCCGCCGTGCATGAAGACCATCACCGGCCGCCGGCCGGAGCCGTTGATCTCCGGCGTCCAGAGATTCACCCGCAGGCAATCCTCCCCCGCGACCTGCTCGGCCGAGCCGCGGTGCAGCAGGAATGCGTCCTCATCCTTGTCGGCCCGGTTCCGGCCGTCGGTGACCACGTGCGTGGGATCCCCGCCGGGGCAGGTCCGGCCGTAGTGCAGCGCGTTGCGGATGCCGGTCCAGGGCTCGGGCTTCGCGGGCGCCATGAACCGGCCCGCGCCGCTCGTCGAAGCCCCATAGGGCATGCCCTTGAAGCCGTAGACGCCACCGCGGCGGTAGCCGCGCACTTTGCCCGCGGTGGTCGCCACCACCGTCGCGGCGTCGGAAGAGACCACCCGGTCCGCCCTATTCGCCAGGGGCGGCGGGGCGGAAGCGGCGGCCGAATCGGCGCGGGCGGGGCGGGACAGGACGGTTGTCGTGGCGAGGCCGGCCCCGAGGGCCGCGAGGTTCTTGACGAAGGCGCGGCGGTCGAGCGCCGCGGGAGCGGGTGATTTTTCCATAAGGGGTTGGGAAAAAGGCGGATCGAGGGGCTGACCCCGCCGGCTTCCTTCAATAGAGGTGGCGGTAGAATATCACCCGCTGCACCGCCCAGAAGAGGCCGATGGCGGTGATCGTCACCGAGCAGGGAATCGCGATCCGAGCGCGGAACCACGCGCGGTTCCGGAACCAGCCGACCGCGAGGAAGGCGAGCGCGATGATGAAGAGCTGCCCGGCATCCACCCCGAAATTGAAGCCGAGCAGGGCGACGATGAACTGGTGCTTGGGAAAGGGCACGTCGCTCAGGCTGCTCGCGAAGCCGAGGCCGTGGATGAGCCCGAAACAGAAGACCACGATCAGCCGGCCGATGCCCAGCCGCGGGCTGAATACGTTTTCCAGCGCGATGAAGGCGATCGACAGGGCGATGGCAGGCTCGACGAACTTGCTGGGCAGGCTGAAGATCCCGTAGGTGGACAGGAACAGCGTCGTCGCGTGGGCCACCGTGAAGACGGACGTCTGGGAGAGAAGCTTGCGCCAGGTGACGCCGAGGAAGAAGAGCCCCAGCACGAACAGGATATGGTCCGTGCCCTCCGGGACGATATGATGGAAGCCCAGCCGCAGGTACATGGAGAGCTGGTGCGGCCACGGCAGGGCATCGACGTCGAAGGCCGGCTCAACGTGGGTCCGGACCGCCGGCGGACTGCCGCGGACCGCCTTGGCTGCGCTCGGGCCCGCGGCGGGCGCCGGCGCCGCCCCGGCCTTCGGCGCCACGTCGGCCCAGTCGAAGCTGTCGCTCTCTTCCGATTCGTCCTCGATCCAGCTGGCCTCGGAAATATGCGCCGACGGGATCTGGACGATGAAGGCGACCGGATAGTCGACCCGGGCCCCCGGCCGGACCACGAGACGGATGGGCGCCCGCGTCGCCGGCAGCACCGCGATGAAATGCAGCGTCGTGAAATGGTCGACCGTCGGGTCGAGGTAGTCGGACTTGGAGAGCGCCGGCAGCGCGTAACCCTGGAAGATCAGGGCCGGCTGGGCGTCGCCGAAGCGCACCTGCAGGTCGCGGGTGATGCCGGGCAGCAGCCCGGCGATCGCCTGCTGCTGGGCCCCGGTCGCGGCCTGCGACACGGCATAGTAGGCCTCGGGCGAACCCAGCAGGTTCGTGAGGTCGATGTCGATCTTGACGTC
>CAZKAH010000013.1:0-59643 GCA_964550715.1 uncultured Opitutaceae bacterium | reverse complement strand
CCCTTCGATTGAAAGCGGCTTGCCCGCCCGCCGGGACCGGCTGTTATCCTGCCCCACCGTGTCCGTTCCCGAAGCCGCCTCCGCCTACACCAAGGACAATCCGTTCCCCGCGCTGGTCACGGAGAACCGGCTGCTCACCAAGCCGGGATCCGGCAAGGAGACCCGGCATTTCGTGGTCAGCCTCACCGGAAGCGGCCTGCACTACAAGGCGGGCGATTCCCTGGGGGTCTTTGCGACCAACCGGCCGGTCGAGGTGGCCGAGCTCCTGGCGCGCCTCGGGGCGACCGGGGATGAGCCGGTGCTCCTGCCGAAGGCGGCGGCCCCGATGGCGTTCCGCGAAGCCCTGGCCTCCCGCCTCGCGCTGGCCGGGCCCACCCGGAAGATCGTCGAGACCCTGGCGGGCCGCGCGAGCGCCCCCGCGGAAAAGGCTCGCCTCGAGGGCCTCCTCGCGCCGGAGGCGAAGGACATGCTGAGCGGCTACCTCGATGAGCGTGAATTCGTGGACCTCCTGGCCGAATTTCCGAGCGCCCGGCTCGCCCCGCAGGAATTCGCCGACCACCTGCGCCGGTTGCAGCCGCGGCTCTACTCGATCGCGTCCTCGGCCCGGGCCTTCCCCTCCGAGATCCACCTGACGGTCGCGGTGGTCCGCTACCAGACGAACGGCCGCGACCGGGTCGGGGTGTGCTCCAGCTTTCTCGCCGACCGGGCCCAGGTCGGGACTACGCCGGTCCCGGTCTTCGTCTCCCATTCGCACTTCGGGCCGCCGGAGGACGGGGCCCGCGACATCATCATGGTCGGGCCGGGGACCGGCGTCGCCCCGTTCCGGGCGTTCGTCCAGGACCGGGCCGCGGCGGGCGCGACCGGCCGCAACTGGCTCTTCTTCGGGGACCAGAAGCGGGCGACCGACTTCCTTTACGAGGAGGAGTGGCAGCCCCACCTCGACCGCGGGGAGCTGACCCGCCTGGACACCGCCTTCTCCCGCGACCAAGTGAACAAGGTCTACGTGCAGGACCGCATGCGCGAGCACGCCGCGGAGTTCTGGGCCTGGATCGAAAAGGGCGCCCATTTCTTCGTCTGCGGCGACGCCAAGCGCATGGCCAAGGACGTCGACACCGCCCTGCACGACATCATCGCCGACCGGGGGGGGATGCCGCCCGAGCGCGCGGCCGAGTACGTCAAGCAAATGAAGAAGGAAAAGCGCTACCAGCGAGATGTGTATTGAAAAAAGGGGTCAGCCCGCCAGTTGTTAAGTTGCAGCGACTTAACAACTGGCGGCCTGACCCAATCTCCGACTTTTTTTCCATGCTCACCTTCAAGAATCGCACGGCCCTCGTCACCGGCGCCGGCCGCGGCATCGGCAAGGCCATCGCCGAGACCCTGGCGCGGCAGGGCGTGACCGTCATCTGCGTGTCCAAGTCCGCCGAGTCCTGCGGCGCGACGGCGGCCGCCATCACCGCCGCGGGCGGCAAGGCGAAGGCGCTGGCGGTGGACGTGGCGGACGGCGCGGCCGTCGCCCAGGCCTCCGCCGCCCTCCTGGCGGAATTTCCCGCGATCGACATCCTGGTCAACAACGCCGGGATCACGCGCGACGGGCTCCTCTTCCGGATGAGCGACGCGGACTGGAACGACGTCCTGGCCACGAACCTCACCAGCTGCTTCCACTGGACCAAGCCCCTGGCCCGCCCCATGACCCGGGCCCGGTGGGGCCGGGTGGTCAACATCGCCTCGGTCAGCGGCCTCATGGGCAACGCCGGGCAGGCCAACTACGCGGCCGCCAAGGCCGGGATGATCGGGCTGACCAAGACCCTCGCCCGGGAATTCGCCTCGCGCGGGGTCACGGTCAATGCGGTCGCCCCGGGCTTCATCAAGACGGACATGACCACCGAATTCGTCAACCAACCGGAGGCCTCCGCGAAGATCCTGGAGGTGGTCCCCCTGAAGCGTTTTGGCGACCCCGCCGACATCGCCCACATGGTCGCGTATTTGTGCTCGGAAGAAGCGGGATACATTACGGGCCAAGTTTTTACCGTTGACGGCGGCATGGCGATGTGAAGCCTCCGAGAAGCACATCTTTCCTCTAAAATGGCCGACCAAAAATCCATCGAACAGCGCGTCAAGGAGATCATCGTGAATCAGCTCAACGTGAACGAGGAGCAGATCACCCCGACCGCCTCCTTTCTTGACGATCTCGGCGCCGATTCCCTTGATACGGTCGAGCTGATCATGGCCTTCGAGGAGGAGTTCAAGGACGAGATCAAGGGCGAGATCCCGGAGTCCGACGCGGAGAAGCTCCAGACCGTCGGCCAGGTCATCGATTACATCAAGTCCAAGGCCGGCCAGTCCTGAGCCGGGCGGCCCTTGCCGGCCTCGCAGCCGCGGCGTTCTGCCTTCCTCCCGCGCGGGGGTGCACCAGGCGGAACGCCTTTTTGTTTTCACTGTCCGCTGAGCGCTGGTAGCATCGTCCCCCATGGCCCCGGCTGATCCCTCCCGACGCGTCGTTGTGACCGGACTGGGCGTGGTCGCCTCCCTGGGCCACGACGTCGGCACCTTCTGGGCGGGCCTCCTCGCCGGCAAGAGCGGGGTCGACCGGGTGAAGGCCTTCGACCCCTCGGACTTCGCCTGCCAGATCGGCGCCGAGGTCCGCAACTGGGACGTGACCCAGTACATGGACGCCAAGGAGGCCCGGCGGAACGACCGGTACACCCATTTCGGGTTCGTCGCGGCCGGGCAGGCCGTGCGGGACTCGGGCCTGGACATGGCCCGCGAGGACGGCGACCGGGTCGGTGTCATCATCGGCTCCGGGATCGGCGGGATGAACACCTACGAGACCCAGCTGAAGGTCATGGCCGAGCGCGGCCCGCGGAAGGTCTCCCCCTTCACGATCCCGTCCCTGATCATCAACATGTGCTCGGGCCTCGTGGCCATCGAGCACGGGGCGCGGGGACCGAACTTCGGCGTGGTCTCCGCCTGCGCCAGCGGCACGCACGCGCTGGGCGAGGCCGCCCGGGCGATCCGCCTCGGGGAGGCCGACGTCATGATCGCGGGCGGCAGCGAGGCGACGATCACGCCCTTCGCCTACGCCAGCTTCTGCGCGATGAAGGCGATGAGCACCCGCAACGACGCGCCGCAGCAGGCCAGCCGGCCCTTCGACCGCAACCGCGACGGTTTTGTCATGGGCGAGGGCGCCGGGATCCTCGTCCTCGAGTCCCTGGAGCACGCCCGGGCCCGGGGGGCGCGGATCTATTGCGAACTGGCCGGGTATGCGGCCTCCTGCGACGCCTTCCATATCACCCAGCCCGATCCCGACGGCAAGGGCCTCTCGCTGGCCATGCGGCGGACGCTGGCCGGGGCGGGCCTGGCGCCGGAGGCGGTGGACTACATCAACGCCCACGGCACCTCCACGCCCTACAACGACCGCTTCGAGACCCTGGCGATCAAGAAGGTCTTCGGCGACCACGCCCGCCGGATGGCGATCAGCTCGACCAAGTCGATGACCGGGCACCTCTTGGGCGCGGCGGGCGGCATCGAGTCGGTCGTCTGCATCAAGGTGATCGAGACCGGCCTGGTGCCGCCGACGATCAACCTGGAGGACCCGGACCCGGACTGCGACCTGGACTACGTCCCGAACACCGCGCGGGAGATGCGCGTGCGCACCGCGCTCAGCAACAACCTCGGGTTTGGCGGCCAGAATGCCGCCATCGTCTTCAAGGCCGTTTAGGGCGGCTTGGCAAACCTGCCCTTAGGCCGCGACCGGCGCGCGGCGCGACGCCTTCTTGACCAGCCCGGCCTTGAGGGCCTTGACGGACACCCAGACCCGCTTCGTGCCGCCACCCGGGAGCTCAATGCGGACGCGCTGGAGGTTCGGGCGGAACTTGCGGCGCGTGATGCTCGTGATGTGCGTGCCGATGCCGCCGCTCTTCTTGCTCTGACCCTTGCGATTGATGATGTTGCCCTTGACGGGGCGGCGACCGGTGATGATGCAGGCTTTCATGGATGGGAGAGGGTTAGCGAAAAATGTAAGGGTCCAACGTTAGGGCCGGAGACGGGTCGGGCAAGGGAATTTTGGCGAGTCAGAATCCAGCGAAAGAGGCTCCCTCCGCGGCTTTTCCTGGCCAAGGCCAAAACTCGCCGTAAAGCCGGCCGCCGGGACGGCGGCCCCGGATACGGCGATGAGGCCCAGGAGGCCGCTGCGGGAGCCTCTTTCGCCGGATTCTGACTCGCCAAAATTTTAGTATTCACGGAAGCCGCTCAGCACCTGAAACTTCTGTCCGTAGAGGGCGGGGTGGAGGAGCTGCATGAGCGCGGCCTTGCGGGGGCTGAAGTTGCCCGCCTCGGCCAGGATGATGGCGGCGATGGCGTCCCCGGCGTGCCGCATGAAAAACGCCTCCTGCCCGGACACGGCGATTTGCTCGAACCGGTGCCGGGCGAGGGCGCTTTCCAGCCAGTCCCAGCAGACATGGCAGGTCAGGTCCTGCTGGCCCGGCCGGGCCAGCAGGTCGGCTTCCTGGCGGTGCCGATGGTAGGCCCGACCCGTGCCCTGGGGCGTGGCCTCGGCGAGCTCGCGCCAGGACTTGCCGTAGTCGCAGGTGAGGAAGACCCCCTGCCAGGGCTGCGCCGCGAGCGTCTCGAGGAGGAGGAGGGCGCCGACCGGGGCATCGACCACATAGCCTTCCGGCGCCGGGCCCCATGATTCGGCCAGGTCCCCAAATCGCCCGTCGGGGGCGGGCGCGATCGGCACGTCGGTCTCGACGAGCGCCTCGCCGCGGAGCGCGACGCCCCGTTCGCGCCACGCGCCGGCGCGGAAGACGAACCGGCGGAAGGGCTGCGCGTCGAGGAGCTCGTTGGCGAAGACGACACAGGGTCCGGCGAGGGCGGCCGCCTCGCCGGCCGACACCGTGCGCACGGCGCCGAAGGCGTGGGCGACCCCGGCGAGGACGCCCGCCGGCCGGCCGGGTTCCCCCGGCTCGGCGCCGATCTCGACGAACGTGAACCCGCTGGGGTCGCGGCCGCCGAGGAGGGCGACCGCCGCGGCGGCGATCAGTTCGCCGAAGACCGGCCCGGTCGTCGACGAGGTGACGAAGTCCGTCCCGGGCCCGGTGCCGACCCGCGCGCGCGCCCCGCGGTAATAGCCGACGGCGGGATCGTAGAGGGCCAGCTCCATGAACTGGGTGAAGGTCATGGCGCCGCCCGCTCCGGCACGGGCGCGAAAGGCGGCGAGGAAGGCGGGGGTGGCGCTGGGGGGCGGGGACTCTCCGGGGGAGGCGGAACCCATGATTTACAATCTGAACCGGATGCACACAGTCCGAACCATGGGCAAACGGATTCTTACGCTGGCCACCGGGATGGCGCTGGGCGCGCTCGCCGTGCCCGGCCTGCTGCACCTGGGCCTCCTGTGGGGGCTGTTTCCCAGCCGCGACCTGAACCACGCCTCCTCCTATGTCCGGGAGGTCCTGCAGCTCGTGAACGAGAACTACGTCGACGCCGGCGCCGCCTCCTATGACGCCCTGGCCCGCTCCGCCATCCACGGGATGGTCGAGTCGCTCGACCCCCATTCGGAATTCATGGAGGCGAAGGACAACGAGCAGCTCGAGGAGGACCTGAGCGGCGAGTTCGGCGGGATCGGCGTCGAGGTGGAGACCCGCGCGGATCGGATTGTGGTCGTCGCGCCCATCGCCGGCACGCCCGGCGACCGGGCCGGCATCCTGCGCGGAGACGAGATCACCGGCATTGACGGCCACCGGCTCGGCGGCGGCGCCTCGCGGGACGAGGTGGTGGGCAAGCTCCGCGGCAAGCCGAAGACTCGCGTAACGGTCAGCCTCTTCCGGCCCGGCACCGGGAAAAGCTTCGACCTCCTGCTCACGCGCGAGATCATCAAGGTCGACAGCGTCGGCGAGACCCGGGTCCTGGACGGCGACGTGGGCTATGTCCAGCTGAAGGAATTTTCCGAGCACACCGGCGAGGAGTTCGTCGACGCGGTCAACCGGCTGCTGAAGCAGAACATCAACAGCCTGATCATCGACCTGCGCAACAACCCGGGCGGCCTCCTCGACGCCGCGGTCGAGGTGGCCGAGCCCTTCTTCCGCAAGGGCGAGATCATCGTCTACACCCAGGGCCGCAAGCCCTCGGACCGGGAGGACTACCGGGCCGAGGCCGACGGCGAGCCGCTGGACCTGCCGGTCGCCGTCCTGATCAACGCGGGCACGGCCAGCGCCGCCGAGATCGTGACCGGGGCCCTCAAGGACACGGGCCGCGCGGTCATCGTGGGCGAGCGCTCCTTCGGCAAGGGATCCGTCCAGGCGATCTTCAAGCTGAAGGACGGCGAGGCCCTGCGCCTCACCACGGCCAAGTATTACACGCCCAGCGGGGTCAGCATCCACGAGAAGGGCATCGCCCCGCAGGTCGAGGTCATCATGACCCCGGACGAGGACTCCAAGCTCTGGCAGCAGCACGCGCGGCCCGACCTCCTCGGGCAGCCGGCGGAGTTCAAGGCGGTCCTTGGCTTCGAGCCGATCGCCGACCGGCAGCTGCAGACGGCCCTCGATGTCCTGAAGGGGGTGGACATGCTGGACGGGCAGGCCGACGCCGCGGCGAGCGCGGCGAAGAAGGCCGGAGGCGCCCATTGATCCTCGCGATCGAGAGCTCGTGCGACGAGACGGCGGTGGCGCTATTCGATCCCGCGCGCGGGCTGGCCGGCGAATGGGTCCACAGCCAGATCGCCCTGCATGAGCGCCACGGCGGGGTGGTCCCGGACCTCGCCGCCCGCGAGCACCTGCGGCACCTGGGGCCGCTGCTCGCCCGCGCCCGCGCGGCGCGCGGGGCCGTTCCCCTGGCCCGGGTCGCGGTCGTGCATGGCCCCGGGCTGGCGCCCTGCCTCGCCCTGGGCGTGGCGGCGGCCAAGGCGGTCGCCCTGGCGCACCGGGTCCCGGTCGTCGGCGTGAACCACCTGCGGGCCCATGCCTGGTCGCCGTTCCTGCCGCTGCACGCGGCGGGGCCGGCGGATTTCGCGGCGCGCCTCGAGGCGCACCTGCCGCATCTCGGCCTGATCGCCTCCGGCGGGCACACGCTGCTCTTCGTTCTCCGTAAGGACCGGACGATCGGGCTCCTCTCGTCGACCCGGGACGACGCCGCCGGCGAGGCGCTCGACAAGGGCGCCAAGCTTCTCGGCCTCGGCTATCCCGGCGGGCCGCTGGTCGAGCGCCGCGCCGCGGGCGGCCGGGAGAATGCGTATGATTTTCCCCGGGGGCTGGAGCAGCGGAGCGAGCTCGATTTCAGCTTCTCCGGGCTCAAGACCAGCCTGCGCTACCGGCTGGAAAAAATGTCGCCCGGGGAAGTGGAGCAGCGGATGCCGGACCTCTGCGCGAGCTACCAGCGGGCCGTCGTGGACGCCCTTGCGCGCAAGGCCGGCGCGGCGCTCGACCAGGGCGGATTTCGCAGCCTCGGGCTCTCGGGCGGCGTGGCGAACAACCTGGTCCTGCGCACGGCGCTGGCGGCCGTCGCCCGCCGGGCGCGCGTCCCGCTCCTCGCGGCCGAGCCGCCGCACACCGGCGACAACGCGGGCATGATCGGATTCGCGGCGTGGACCGAGGCGGCGGGACCCGACCGGAGAGGCATGGGCCTCGGGATTGCGCCCGCGCTGGGCCTGGCGGATTGAGCTTCGCGACGCCTCAGTCCCCGGCGACGGGAAACCGCAGCTGGAAAGTCGTGCCGCGGCCCGGCTCCGAGCGCGCCTGGATCGCGCCCTGGTGCCTGCGCACGATGCCGAGCACGGCCGAGAGGCCCAGCCCGCGGCCGGTGAACTTGGTCGTGAAAAACGGATCAAAGACCTTGGCCAGGGTCCCGGGGTCCATCCCGCTGCCGGTATCGGAAACCTCCAGGCAGGCGGAGGGACCCGCCGGCGGCCCCGCCGCGGGCGCGGCGCCGGGTTCGGCCGCGGCCGCGCGCGTGAGGCCGGTGCGAAGGGTGATGACGCCGCTTTTCTCGCCGATGGCCTCCGCGGCGTTGATCACCAGGTTCATGAGCACCTGCCGAATCTGATTCTCGTCCCCGTTGATCATGGGCAGGGGCTCATGAAGCTCAAAATGGAGGGCGGCGGTCCGGCCGATGGATAACTGCAGCAGCGGCGTCGTCTCCTCGATGATCCGGTTGAGCGAGAGGGGCCGCGCGACGAAGCGGTCCCGGCCGGAATATGCGAGCATCTGCTGGCAAAGGTCGGCCGCCCGCAGGCAGCCCTGCTTGATGGATTCGAGATTGCCGTGCACCGGGGAGTCCGGCGGCAGGTCGAGGCCGGCGAGGGTGGCGTTGCCGATGAGCGCCGTGAGGATATTGTTGAAATCGTGGGCGATGCCGCCGGCCAGGATGCCCAGGCTTTCCAACTTTTGCATTTCCTGGAGCCGGCGCTCGAATTCCCGGCGTTCCGCCTCCGCCCGCTTGCGCCCGGTGATGTCCCGGGCGACCTTCGACACGCCCACCACGCGGCCGGCATCGTCCCGCACCGGCGAAGCCGTGACCGAAACGGCCAGCTGCCGCCCGTCCCGGGCCACGCGCACGGTGTCAAGCTGCGCCACGCTTTCACCCCGGCGGATCCTTTCGAGGATGTGCTCCTCCTCCGGGTGCCGGTCCGCGGGGATCAGCCGGGTGATCGAGGTCCCGACGATCTCCCCGGCCTCGTAGCCGAAGAGCTTCTCGGCTCCCCGGTTCCAGTGGGTGACGATGCCGTCCAGGTCCTTGCCGATGATGGCGTCGTCGGAGAATTCGACGATGGCGGCCAGCCGGTGCGAGATGCGCTTCGCGGCCATCTCCTCGGTGATGTCCTGGACGCTTCCCACAATCCGCCGGGGGCGCCCCCCGGCATCGGATTGGTGCTGGGCGGCCGCGCGGAGCCACCGGATGGCGCCGTCGGCCCGCCGGATGCGGTATTCGTAGTTCCAGTCGGAGCGGTTGGCGACGACGGCCGCAAAATCCCGCTTCAGCCCGGCCCGGTCCTCCGGCACCACATGGCTCAGGAACCGCTCATGGGTCCACTCGGGCAGGGGAGGGGCATAGCCGAAGATGCGACCATGTTCCGGCGTGCGATGGATCGCGCCGCTATCGAGGTCGATGTCCCAGCCGCCGGCGTGCATCGCTTCCAGGACAAAGTTCAGCCGGGATTCGCTCGCCCGCAGGGCGGTCTCGGCCTCCCGGCGATGGCCCAGGTCCCGGATGGCCGCGACGCAGGCGGCGCCGAGCCGGGCGGCCCGGAGCCACAGCGGACGGGAGCGGGCCTCGTCCGACGAGGGACCATTTTGTTTCGAGGGGGCGATGGTGGGGCCGCCCGGGGTTTTTGCGGGTTGGATGCCAAACGATGGTGCCGCGACCGATCCCCGGGCCAAGCCAGATGATCCCCTTCGCTGCCGCGGGGACCTCGTCAAAACTGACTAGCGGCGTCGCCGCCCGGGCGCGGCTCACTTATAGTCCCGCCGCAGGTTGCTCGGCAGGATGCCGAGCTCCTCGCGGTACTTGGCCACGGTCCGGCGGGCGATCGTGATGCCCTTCTCCAGGAGGCGGGCGACGATGTCCTGGTCGCTCAGGGGGCCGGCCTTGTCCTCCACCGCCACGAGGTCGGCGATCATCTCCTTCACGCTCGTGTTCGAAACGGCGGCGCCGCCGCCGCCGGCCTGGTAGCCCGGGGTGAAGAAATACTTGAACTCGAAGATGCCATGCGGGGTCTTGAGGTACTTGTTGGCGATGGCCCGGCTGACGGTGGTCTCGTGCACGCCGACGATGTCCGCGATCCGCGTCATGGTCAGCGGCTGCAGGTGGGAGACGCCATGCTCGAAGAAGGGCTCCTGGGCCTTGAGGATCTCGCGGGTGATCCGCTCGATCGTCCGCTGGCGCTGCTCGATCGAGTCGATCAGGAACTTTCCCGAGCGCATCCGCTCGCGGAGGTACTCCCGCTCGTCCTTGGACAGGGTGCCCTTGGCGATGAGCTCGCGGTAGGTGGACGAGATCCGCAGGCGCGGGATGTAATCGTTGTTGAGGTGGATCTTCCAGACGTCGCCGTCCTTCTCGACCGTGACGTCCGCGATGACCACCCGGTTGCTGTCCTCGGCGAAGCGCCGCCCGGGGGCGGGGTCGAGCTTGCCGATCTCCTCGATCGCGCTCTGCACGTCGTCGGCCGGCACGGCCAGCTTCCGCGCCAGCTCCGGGATCCGGCGCCGGGTCAGCAGCTCAAAGTGGTCGCGCACCATCCGGGCGGGCAGCGATTCGCCGCGGCCCTTGGCGGCGAGCTGGGCGAGGAGGCACTCGCCCAGCGACTGGGCGCCGATGCCGGAAGGGTCGAAATGGCGGAGCGCGCTCACCGCCTCCTGGACGGCCTCCAGGGGAAGGCCGGTCTGGAGGGCCACGTCGGCCGGGGTCTGCGTGAGGAAGCCGCGGTCGTCGAGGCTGCCGACCAGGTGCTTCATCGCCGCGAGGGCCGGTTCGGAGATCTCGGCGAGCTCGGCCTGGCGCATGAGGTGCTCCTGGAGTGAGGTCTCGCTCACCAGCGAGTCGAAAAGGTGCTGCCGGCGTTCGGCATCCTCCGAAGTGTAGCTGGGGGTGCCGGCGGAGTAGTCGCGCCAGTCGTCGTCCATCTTCCCGAGGATCTCGAACTGCTTGGTGAAATCCATCTCCTCGCGCTGCTCGCCCGCGTCGCTGGCGGTCGCGGCCGGGGCCGCGGGGTCGCCGTCGTCGCCCGGCGGCTTTTCCTCGCCGGATTTCTCGAGGCTGACCCCCTCCATCGGGAGCTCCTCGAGGGTGGGGTTGCTCTGCAGCTCCTCCTGGATCGTGGCGCGCAGGTCCAGGGCGGCCACCTGCAGGATCTTCAGGGACTGGCGCAGCTGCGGCGCCAGGACCAGCGACTGGGTCTGCCTCTGGTGGA
Source organism: uncultured Opitutaceae bacterium (assembly GCA_964550715.1). GTDB lineage: Bacteria > Verrucomicrobiota > Verrucomicrobiia > Opitutales > Opitutaceae > Palsa-1447. The sequence continues at coordinate 48,746 of CAZKAH010000013.1, read as the reverse complement.
GGCCCTGGTTATATCCGGGTCCACTCATGCGCTTGAAGAACGACGGGGTTCATCCGGGGGGGCGCGGAATGGAGGACTGGGTGACTCACGGGCCGGATTGAAGGCGTGGTCCGCGGCACTGGCAAGAAATGATTCCGGATTCGGCCCGATTTATGCTGTACCGCCATTTGACAGCGCCGGGGGCGGCAGTAAATTCCCCATCATGGTCACGCTCACCCCCCGCGCCGCAGCGCAGATTCGCGCCATGCGCTCGTCGCAGCCCGCCGCGGCGGGCCGCCTCCGCCTCTCAGTGGAAAACGGCGGCTGCTCGGGCATGCAATACGGCATGGCGTTCGACGAGCCGAAGGACGGCGACGCCGCCTTCGAGAGCGAGGGCGTGCCGCTCGTGATCGACCCGGCGAGCCTCGCCCACCTGCAGGGAGTCAGCATCGATTTCGACGACGGACTCCACGGCAAGGGCTTCGAGATCCGGAACCCGAACGCCAAGACGACCTGCGGCTGCGGCAAGTCGTTTAACTAGGTCAGGGCGCGGCGGCCTCGTGCAGCGCGACGATGCCGAGGGTCAGGGCCCGCGCCGCGACGCGGCGGAAGCCGGCAGCCGCGATCTCCGCCGCCAGCGCGGGGCGGTCGGGGAAACTCTCGATGCTCTCGTTGAGGTAGACATAGGCGGCGCGGTCGCCCGTCACCCGGCCGGCGAAGACGGGCAGGATCCGGCGGAGGTACAGGAGGTAGAGGGGCCGGAACCAGGCATGGGGCTGCGAGAATTCGAGGACCAGCAGCCGGCCGCCGGGGCGCAGGACCCGGCGCATCTCGGACAGCCCGCGGGCGCGGTCGGCCAGGTTCCGGAGGCCAAAGGCGATGGTCACCACATCGAAGGAGCCGGAGGGGAAGGGGAGCGCCAGGGCGTCGGCCGGCTGGAAGGCGATGTTGGCGCAGCCGCCGGAGGCCCTTTTCTTCCTTTCCGCCTCCTCGAGCATCGGCCGGCAGAAATCGGCGCCGGTGATGCGGGCCGCGGGAGCCTTCCGGCCCAGGGCAAAAGCCACGTCGCCGCTCCCGGTGGCCAGGTCGAGGATGTCCCGGGGCGCCCCGGCCAACGCCGCCGCCACCAGCCGGCGGCGCCAGGCCGCGTCCCGTCCGCCGCTCAGCAGGCGGTTGGCGAGGTCGTACCGGCCCGCAATCCGGCCGAACATCGAGGCGACGGCGGCGGGGTCAGGAGGGGGGCTGGGGCGCAGATTTTGACGTAATTCAGTTGCCACAAATCATTTAAATTGTTCTCTATGGGCTGAAACCAAAGGACTTACCATGTCAACCAACCTGACGAAACGCGAGATTGTGCTGGAAATTTACCGCAAGGCCGGTTTCCCGCAAAAGCAGATTGTCGACACCGTCCAGCAGACGCTGGACATCATCCAGCGGGCGCTGGCGAACGGACGCAACGTCGAGCTGCGCAACTTCGGCGTGCTGGAGGTGCAGGTGCGCAAGCAGCGCATCGGGCGCAATCCCAACAAGCCGGAGGCCGAGGTCATCATCCCGCAGCGGGCGGTGGTGAAGTTCAAGTCGGGCAAAATTCTCAAGCAGCAGCTGAAGAAGCTGGATATCACGAAGCTAGTGGTCTGAACCCGGGCGCTCGCCCGCATCCGGCCGCATGGCATCGTTCCAGAGTCTGCCTGGCTTTCGCGAATTTTACCCCGAGGACCTCGCCCGCCGCAGCCATCTATTCCGCCTGTGGCGCCAGACCGCCCGGGCGTTCGGCTTCGAGGAATACGACGCGCCCGTCCTCGAGCCGCTCGACCTCTACAAGACCAAGTCCGGCGAGGAGATCGAGGCCCAGCTTTTCAGCTTCACGGACAAGGGCGGCCGCGAGGTCGCCCTGCGGCCCGAGATGACCCCCACGGTCTGCCGCCTGGTCGGCGCGCGCGCCGGCTCGCTCAAGCGGCCGATCAAGTGGTTCAGCATCGCCGAGTTCTACCGGTACGAGCGCGCCCAGAAGGGGCGCCAGCGCTCCTTTTTCCAGCTCAACGCCGACATCTTCGGCGAGGCCGGTGGCGAGGCCGAGATCGAGATCATCGCCCTGCTGGTGCAGTGCCTGGCCGGCTTCGGGCTGACCGCGGACGATTTCTGCGTCCGGCTGAGCGACCGCGACTTGTGGTTCTTCTACCTGGAAGCGCTGGGCTTTGACGAGGCCCAGGCCCGCGGGATTCTCTCCGCGGTCGACCGCCACGAGAAAATGGGTGACGAGGCCTTCCAGGGCTACGCGACGGCGCACGGCGCCCTCGCGCCCGACCGGAAGGCCGCGATCCTCGAATTCCTGCGGATCAAGTCCCTCGCCGCGCTCCGGAGCCACCTGGGCGCGAAGGCCGCCGCCGGCGGCAAGCTCGCGGCGCGCCTGGGCGACTGGGAAAAACTCCTCGAGGGCCTCACGGCCATGGGGATCGGGGATTTCATCCAGGTGGACCTCGGCGTGGTCCGCGGGCTGGCCTACTACACGGGCTTTGTCTTCGAGGCCTTCGACCGGAAGGGCGACCTGCGGGCGCTGGCCGGGGGCGGCCGGTACAACGACCTGGTGAAGAAGCTCGGCGGCCCGGACCTGCCGGCGATCGGCTTCGCGATCGGCGACGTGACGACGAGCCTGCTCCTGGAGCAGCGGGGGCTGAAGCCCGCGCTCGTCAACGCGCCGGACATCTACGTCGTCACGGGCGAGGGCCAGCCGCGCGCCGAGGCCTTCGCCGAGATCCACCGCCTCCGCTCGATGGGCTACCGCGTCGAGTATCCCCTGCGCGCCCCCGCCTTCGGCAAGCAGCTCAAGGCCGCCTCCGATTCCGGGGCCCGCCTGGCCCTGATCTACGGCGGCGACGAGCTGGCCAAGGGCGTCGTCAAGCTCCGCGACCTCGGGGAGCGGAGCGAGCGCGAGGTGCCGCGCGGCGAGGTCGCCGGCGCGGTGAAGGACTTCTTCAGCGGCGGCGGCGCTTAGCCGCCTGGGCCTTCCGGAGATTGCGGAGGCCGAAGGAGGCGGGCAGCAGCGCGGCCACGGTCGACTCCAGCCGGCGCGAGGAATTGCAGGTGCTGATGACGAGCGCCTCGGGCCCGAATTCGCTCAGGGCCTGCCGGCAGGCGCCGCAGGGGCCGGTGGCCTCGGCCGTCGGCGTGAAGATGGCCACGGCCCGGACCCGGCGCTCCCCTGAAGCGATGGCGGTGAACAGGGCGGTGCGCTCGGCGCATTGGCAGAGGCCATAGGAGGCGTTCTCCACGTTGCAGCCGGAATAGATCCGGCCGGAGCCGCCCAGGACGGCGGCGCCGACGAAAAACTTGGAATAGGGCGCGTACGCGGCCTTGGCCGCGGTGCGGGCCGCCTTTTCAAGGCGGCGAAGGAGGGAGGGTGGCATGGGCGGAAAGGCGGGGGGCCGGGGCGGAAGGGGAAGCAGAGGCCAAAAACGGGGGGTTGGCCACGGAAATTTGGCGTTTGGCGTCCGGGGCATTGCCCGCTTGGATCGCGGGCTCCTGATGACGAACGAGTTCTACCGCGACTTCGACGGCGAAACCTACGGCGGCCCGCGCAAGACCGACTACCGCAATGCATTTCAGATCGACCGCGACCGGATCATCCACGCCCAGGCCTTCCGGAAGCTGCAGGCGAAGACCCAGGTTTTCCTCTCCGGGGAATACGACTTCTACCGGACCCGGCTGACCCATTCGATGGAGGTGGCCCAGATCGGCCGGTCAATCTGCCAGTTCCTCCAGGTCAAGAGCGGGATCCTCCGCGACGACTTCCGGATCGACGCCGACCTGGTGGAGGCCGTCTGCCTGGCGCACGACCTCGGCCATCCCCCCTTCGGCCATTCGGGCGAGCGCACGCTGCAGGAGCTCATGCTTCCATGGGGCGGATTCGAGGGCAACGCCCAGACCCTCCATCTCCTCACGGAGACCATGTACCAGAACGAGAGCGGCGTCCATGGGATGCAGCCGACCCGGGCGCTCCTCGACGGGGTGCTCAAGTACAAGCTCCTCTTCAAGGATTTCGCGAAGCCGCCGCCCAACCACTTTCTCTACGATCCCCAGGCGCCGGTCCTCGGGTTCGTCTTCGGCGGCGCCAAGGTGCCGGCGGAGCTGCGGGCCCGGGAGCGGCTCAACGCGTTCAAGAGCGTGGAGTGCCAGATCATGGACTGGGCCGACGACGCGGCCTATTCCCTCAACGACATCGTGGACGGGGTGAAGGCGGGCTTCCTCACGATGGAGCGCATCGAGCACTGGGCCGCGGGCGAGCCGATCGATCCCGAGCGCCAGGCCCTGCTCGACGAGCTGGGGCGCGGGCTCCAGGCGGACCGGCTCGAGAGCGTCTTCTCCCAGAAGATCGGTGAATTCATCACCGCCTGCCGCCTGCGCGAGCGGAAAAATTTCATGGCGAAGGCGACGAACCGCTTCCGCTATGAGCTCGTGGTGGCGCCGGAGGCCGAGCGGGCCGCCCTCTTCTTCAAGAAGATGGCGAACGACATCATCTTCGAGAGCCCGCAGCTCCAGCAGATGGAGCACAAGGCGCGCAAGATCCTCTTCGATCTCTGGGGCTCGGCCTGGCGGAACTACGTCGAGACCGACGGCCGCGTCATCCGCATCCTCCCGCCCCAGATCGGCCGGCTGATCGACGCGGAGCAGACCAAGGCCGGCAAGGCCCGCCGGATCTGCGACTGGCTCGCCGGCCTGACGGACGGCATGATCGTCCGGACCTACCGGCGGCTCTTCGACCCGGAGTTCGGCTCGATCCGGGACCTGAGCTAGCGGCCCGGCATGAGCCCGGCGGTCTACGTCTTCGACCTAGGGGACACCCTGGTCGAGTACGAGGGGCTGCCCCTCAGCTGGGTCGATTATTATCCCGAGGCGCTCGCCCGCCTCGCCGCATTTTTGCAAGTCGCTCCCACGGTGGAGCAGATCGAAGCGGCCTGCGGGGTCCTACGGCGCCACAACACCCGGCTGCATCCCCGCCTCGTCGAAATCCCGTTCGCCCGGATCCTGGGCGAGATCTGCCAGTGCCTCGCCGTCCCGGATCCGGCGGCCTCGGAGACTGCGGCCCAGGCATTTTTCGCGGTGTTTCGCCAGCGCCTGCGGGTATTCCCCGATACGGTTCCAACACTCGAAATCCTGCGCCAGCGCGGAGCGAAGATCGCGGTGTTCACCGACGTTCCCTACGGGATGCCGCGATCCCTCGTGCTTGAGGACATCCGGCAGACAGGCTTGGGGCCGCTGCTGGATCTCGTTGTGACTTCGGTCGAGGTGGGCTTTCGCAAGCCGGCACCCGAAACTCTTTGCTATACCGCCAGGAAATTCGATCTGGTCGCGCGGGAGATCGTCCATGTGGGCAACGAACGGAAGGACATCGAGGTCGCGAAGGCAGTTGGCTGCCGGGGAATCCTGCTGGCACGCGCCGAGGTTCCGCCGGCTTGGGAGCAAGACCGTACGATCCTATCACTGAAAGAGTTACGAGACGGAGCATAGGTCAGTCGACGGACGAAGGTCCGCCCATGGGGAGACTTGCTATTATGTCCCGATCGCGAGGAAGCATTTTCAGGAGAACTCAATGATCTCAAGTTCCTATACTTGTAACTACGGTCGTAGTTGACAACCGTCATCGATCATGGCTATTGTTCCGATCATGAGGGAGTTTCCGATCTCCACCCGCTATTCGGCCGAGGAGTTGAAGCAACTCGATGCCACCGCGAAGCTTTGCAAGATGTCCCGGTCTGAGCTGATTCACGCCCGCTCGCTGGGCAAGATTCTGACGACGCACGAACTTGCCGATTGGGCGGAAGCGCGACTGGCGAAGAACGCAAGCAGGAAGGTTCGCCGTGGCCCCGGTACTGCTTGATTCATCGTTCTTGATCGACCTCGAGCGCGAGACCGAGGCAGGTGTCGCTGGCCCGGCCATGGAGTGGCTCCGCCAGAATCGGCATTGGGGGCAGCGAGCCCTCATCGTAAGCTGTGTCTCCGTAGCAGAGTTTTTGGAGGGCTGTGCCGATGCGGCGGAGGGCATGAAGTTTATCTGCGGCTACCTCCCGCAGAACATCAGCTTTCAACATGCGACAAAATGCGCAGAACTGCAGCGCAAGGCGAAACGGAAGGGCGCCCGTTTTGGTGAAAATGACGCCTGGCAGCTCGCATTCGCCGAGCGGGCCCGGGCCTCCGTTGTGGGGCGAGATCGCAAAGCCTTCCTGCATCTGGGCAATCGCTACGAGCAGATTGCCACCGACTGAACCTCCCGTCGGCGTCTTAAGTTGATTCCGGCGGCGGGGCGAGGTGGCCCGCGTCCACCGCCTGCTGGACCATCTGCACCGCATAGTCCCAGAGGGCGGCGGAGCCCTCGGCGATGTGGGCGTTGCGCTTCAGGACGCGGTCCTGGGTGACGGCGTGCTCGCGCCAGGACACGCCCTCGCTCACGCAGTTGAGCAGCATGGGCTGGAAGCGGTCGACCGCGGCGGCAAATTTCGCCTCCGGGGTCTGGCGCGCCTCGAACTCGTCCCAGGCCGCGCGGAATTCCGCCGCCTGGTCGGCCGGCAGGAGGCCGAAGATGCGATCCGCCGCCACGCATTCCCGGGCATGCTGGTCGGCCATCCGGGCCTCGTCGTACGCGTAGGTGTCGCCGGCGTCGATCTCGACCAGGTCGTGGATGATGAGCATCCGCAGGACGCGCCCGAGGTTGAGCGGGCGAAAGTTCGCGTGCTCGGCGAGGACGATGACGAGGAGGCAGAGATGCCAGGAGTGCTCGGCGTCGTTCTCGGGCCGCCGGCTCTGCGTGCAGAGGGTCTGCCGGAAGATCTCCTTCAGCTTGTCGGCCTCCAGGATGAAACGGAGCTGCTGCTCAAGCCGCGGGGACGTCATGCGGCGGGATTACGGGCCCGGCCGGCGTTTGGCGAGGCCGGAGTGGCTTCTTGCCCGCGACGGCCTCATGGACCCAGGCGGCGACGAAGAGAAAGGCCACGGCCCCGAGGGCGACCAGGTGGTCGCGCCAGACGGCGGAGAAGAGCCCGTCGAACTGGATCAGGATGATGATGAGGACGCTCTGCGCCGCGACCACGACCAGCGAATGCTGCCCGAGGAAGGCGAGCGGCCGCCAGGTGAGCAGCCGGGGCCAGCGGGCCCCGAAGGCGGACACGAGGTAGGCCGCCATGCCGAAGTCCGCCAGCCGCAGCGGCCCAAGGTTCGGCTTGTTCAAGAGGACGCCAAAGAGCCAGTCGGGGACATCCGGCCGCCAGTGGAGCTTCTGCACCCCGTAGCCGTAGACCACGACGAGGGCGGCGCCGGCCAGCAGCAGGGGACGGAAGCTGATCGGCGGCCGGGGATCGGTCAGCCGCGCGTGCCCGATGACGGCTCCCCAGACAAAGAGGAGCTGCCAGGCGAAGATGTTGAAGGAGCCGACATGCACGGGGTAGAGCGGGGCCCCGTCGATCGGCGGAACCCACTGCACCACGAACCAGGCGAGGAAACTCCAGCCGAGGACCTGCCGGTGCCGGCCGGCCTCGAGCGCCCCGAGGACGGGCGGCAGGAGCAGGACGAACACGCAGTACATCGGCAGGATGTCCAGGAGCCCCGGCTGGTACAGCATCGCCGAGCCGAGGAGGGCGGCGAGCCAGGGATGGGCGTAGAAAAGGGGCGGGCTGGCCCAGGAGCAGAAGCCGGTCAGCGCCGAGCAGATCCGGACGGCGGCGAGGCAGCAGAGGAAGGACGTGACATGCCACCCATAGATGCGGGTCGCCCTTTTTACCGCCGCCGCCTTCAGGGCGGCCGGCCCATCCCGCCGGAGCCGCCGGCTGTAGACCCAGCCGGCCAGGAGGCCGGAAAGGAAGACGAAGCCCTCCGCCGACGAGAAGATGCCGACCGATTCATCGGTATAGGCCCGCAGCGAGCTCGGGAGGTGGTTGATCGTCATGCAGACGATCATCAGCCCGCGCAGCGAATCGAAGCGCAGGTCGCGTCCGCCCGCCTTCTCTCGCTCGAGGGTTGTCAGCTTGGTCGGCGGCAAGGGAGGGGAGGCGAAAGGGTGGAGGGCCGGGCGGGCGCGGAGGGTCCGGCGGGAGAGGCGATGATAAGACGCCTGTTGGAACGGAGAGTTGCCTAAAGTTGCGGCGGCTCGGCGGATTTCACCACCCGCCGCCGAGCGCCTTGACCAGCAGGACGCTGGCCACAAAGCGCTGGCCCTGCAGCTGGGTCGCCAGGAGCTCGTTGTCGAGGGCGGTGCGCTCGGCGTCGATCACCTCGAAGTAATCCGCCACGCCCTGCCGGTAGCGGACGACCGAGAGGTCGGCGGCCTGGCGCGAGGCGGTCGCGGCCCGGCCCAGGGCCTCCCCCTGGGCGGCCAGGTAGCGCAGGGCGGCCAGGCCGTCGTCGACGTCCCGGAAGGCGACCAGGACCTGCTGGCGGTAGAGCGCGAGCTCCTCCGCATAGGCGGCCTTCGCCCGCTGGTAGTCGGCCAGGTTCTCGCCTCCGGCGAAGACGGGGACCGTGAGGAAGGGCCCGATGCTCCATTCGCGGCTGTTGGCATGCAGCAGGGAATCGAAGGCGGTGCTGTTGAAGCCCGCCGCCCCGGTCAGCCCGACCGAGGGAAAGAAGGCCGACTTGGCGAAGCCGATGCCGGCATTGGCCGAGGCGAGCGTCCGCTCGGCCGCCGCCACGTCCGGCCGGCGCTCGAGGAGCTCGCTCGGCAGGCCCTCCGGCACCGCGGGCGGCTCGGCGGCCAGCGCCGGCGCCTCCAGGGCAAAGTCCTCCGGCAGGTTCCCGGTCAGGACCGCGAGGGCGTGCCGCAGCTGCGCGGCCGCCTGGTCGACGGCGAGGACCTGGCTCTCGACGCTGGCGAGCTCGGCTTCCGCCTGGTAGACGTCCAGGTCGTCGCTGGCGCCCCCGGCCCGGCGCTTGCGCACGAGGTCGAGGGTCTGCCGGCGCAGGTCGACCGTGCGGGCGAGGAGGTCGTGCTGGGCGCGCAGGGTCCCCAGGGAGAAGTAATCCTGGGCGACCTCCGCCTGGAGCCCGAGGAGGACGTTCTGGGTGTCGGCCCATTGCGCCTGCGCGAGGTCGCCGGCGCTCTCATACCCGCGGCGGACCCGCCCGAAGACATCGAGCTCGTAGCGGAGGTCGAGGGGCAGGTCGATCGAGTTGGTCACATAGGCCGCATGGCCGCCCCCGGGCGAGGTCTGGCGATGGCCGGAAAAACGCTCGCGCTCGGCGGTGCCGTTGACGGCCAGGTCCGGCAGGAAGCCGGCGCGGCTGACCCGGGCGACGGCGGCCGCCTCGTCGAAGCGGGCCAGCGCGGCCTGGACCGTCAGGTTGCCGGCGACGGCCCGGGCCTCCAGGCGGTCGAGCGCGGGGTCGCCGAAGAGCTTCCACCAGCCCTCCTTGGGCAGCGCATCCTTTGGCGCCGCGAGCCTCCACGGGCCCGCCTCCAGGAAGGCGGGCGGGGTCGCGACGGAGGGCCGCCGGTAGTCCGGGCCGACGGCACAGCCGGCCAGGAAGGCCGCCGCGCCCAGGGAGAACAGGGGAGGGACGCGCATCGCCGCTCAGTCCGCCTTCGCCCCCGGGAGGACCGGCTCCACCGCGAGACCCTCGCTGAGGGCATCGCTCGGGTTGTCCACAAAGCGGGTGCCCTCGGCCAGCCCGTCGCGCACCTCGATCCGCGTGCCGAAGTCGCGCCCGAGCGCGACCTTCTGGAAATGGATCGTGTTCCCCTCCGTCACGACGGCGACCAGGGTGCCGTCGGCCCGGATGATGGCGTCGTTCGAGGGTATGAGGATGGCGGGGTCGGACGGGAGCCGGAAGCGGAGGCGGCAGAACATGCCAGGGAAGAGCTCGCCCTTTGGATTGGGGATCTGCACCTCGACGAGCAGCGTGCGCGACGCCGCATCGAGCGCGCCGGCGTAGCGCACGATCCGGCCGGCGAAGCGCTGGCCGGGGAATTCCTCGACGAGGACGTCCACCGCCAACCCGACCTTCATGTCGGGGACGAAGGCCTGCGGCACGTTCACGTAGACCCGCAGGGTGCCGCTCTGGCTGAGGTGGAAGAGCTCCGGCCCGCTGGCGGCGCTGATCAGGGCGCCGACATCGACGTTGCGCGCCGAGATGACGCCGGCGAAGGGCGCCGTGATCGTCTCGAACTGCTGCATCTCCTCCAGGCGCTTCACATTGGCCTGCGCGGCGTTGGCGTCCGCCTGGCGCGCGGCGGCGTCGGCCGCCTTCTGGTCGACCTCCTGCTGCGCCACGGCGTGCTGGAGTCCCAGGGATTGCCAGCGCGCGGCGGTGACCCGGGCGAGCTCGAGGTTGGCGCGGGCCACCTCGAGGTTGGCGCGGGCCTGCCGCAGCTCCTGGTCGATCTCCGGCGAATCGATCTTGGCCAGGGTCTGGCCAGCCTCGACGCGGTCGCCGATGTCGACCAGCCGCTGCCCCAGGTACCCGCTGGCCCGCGCATGGATGGCCGCGTCGTCGAACGCCTGCAGGGTGGCGGGCAGCACCAGGTCCCGCGCCGCGGTAGCCCGCGCGGCGATGAGGACGCCGACCGAGGGGCGCCCGGCGTCGCGCGCCCGGGCGGCGGCGGCGGCCCCGGCTTCCTGGCGCGGCCGGATGCCGAGGAAGTAGACCGCCGCGGCTGCGACCAGGAGGAGAAGGAGAACGAGGGATCTGGGCTTCATGAAAGGGAAGGACTCAGGTCGCGGAGGACTTTTCGCGCAGCTCGGCCGCGAGTTCCTCGTCGGGGGTGTGCCCGGCCTGGCGGCGCAGCGTGGCGTACACGACCGGGACGAAGAGCAGGGTGGCGACGGTGGCGACAATCAGGCCGCCTATGACCGCCCGCCCCAGGGGGGCGTTCTGCTCGCCGCCCTCGCCGAGGCCGAGGGACATCGGGAGCATGCCGATGATCATGGCCAGGGCGGTCATGAGGACGGGCCGCATCCGGGTGTGGCCGGCCGCGACGGCGGCGGCGCGGGCGTCCCGGCCCTCGCGGCGCTGGTCGTTGGCAAAGGTGACGAGGAGGATCGAATTGGCGGTGGCGACGCCGACGCCCATGATGGCGCCCATCAGGGAGGGGACGCTGAGGGTGGTGTGCGTGAGGAAGAGCATCCAGATGATGCCGCAGAGGGCCCCGGGCAGGGCCATGATGATGATGAAGGGGTCGAGCCAGGACTGGAAGTTCACGACCATCAGGAGGTAGACGAGGCCGATGGCGAAGACGATGCCGACGCCGAGGCCGAGGAAGGATTCCCGCATGCTCTCGACCTGGCCGCGCAGGGTGATGAAGCTGCCGCGCGGGAGCTTCGGCTCGTACTCGGCGACCAGGCGCCGCACGTCCGCGGCGACCGACCCCAGGTCCCGCCCGTCGACGTTGGCGTAGACGTCGAAGACCGGCTGGACGTCGTAGTGGCTGACGACGGCCGGGCTGTCGATGCGCTCGACGGTGGCGACGTTGCCGAGGATCTGGGGAATGGCGCTCCCGCGCGGGGTGCCGATCGGCGTGTTGAGCATGGCGTTGAGCGAGTCGATGCGGAACTGCGGGGTCGAGGTGACGACCGAGTACTGCACGCCGCTCTCGGGATTCAGCCAGAAGTTCGGCGCCGCCTGGCCCGAGCCGGAGAGGGAGATCAGGAGGTTGCTCGCCACGCTGGTCTGGGTGAGCCCGAGCTCGCCGGCCCGGGTCCGGTCGACCGAGACCTTGAAGTAGGGCACGTTGACCACCTGGTGGACGTGGACGTCCACCGCGCCGGGCACGGCGGCGATGCGTTGCGCCAGCTCCTGGGCCAGGGCGTAGTTGCGGCCGTGGTCCCCGCGGCCCGCGATCTGGACGTCGATCGGCGCGGGCAGGCCGAAATTCAGGATCTGGCCGACGATGTCGGCGGACTGGGTGAAGAAGGTGCACTGGGGGAACTCGCGGTTCAGCCGGGCCCGGATCCGGCGGACATAGTCCCCGGTGGGGCCGTGCTGCCCGGGCTTGAGGGAGACGACGATCTCCCCGTCACCCGTGCCGACGGTGGCGATGTCGCCGCTGGCCATGTTCAGCCCGCTGTTGGGCAGCCCGATGTTGTCGATGATGGTCTCGAGCTCCGCGGCGGGGATCATCCGGCGGATGGCGTCGTCGATCTGCGTGAAGATCCGCTCCGTCTCCTCGATCCGGGTGCCGGGGGGCGCCCGCACATGCAGGCGGAAGGACCCGCCGTCCACCTGGGGGAAGAAATCCTGCCCGAGGAAGGGCACGAGGATGCCGCTGGCGACGATGAGCGCGCCCATGCCCAGGACCACGAGTCCCCGGTGGTCGAGGCACCCGTGGAGCCAGCGGACGTAACCGTCCCGCAGGCGCTCGAAGTGCCGGTTGAAGCGGACATGGACCCGCCAGAAGATGTCGCCCCGCGCGGCCGCCGGGCCCGGGCCGGCGTCGGGCATCGCCGGCTGGCCGGCCATGAGGTAGTGGACGAACGTCGGCACGACCGTCCGCGAGAGGAAATACGACGCGAGCATCGCGAAGATGACCGCCATCGCCAGAGGGGCGAAGAGGAACTTTGCCACGCCGGCCAGGAAGAAGATCGGGACGAAGACGATGCAGATGCAGAGGGTTGAGACGAAGGCGGGTGCGGCGATCTGCTCGGCGCCGTCCAGGATGGCCTGGAGCAGCGTCTTGTGCAGGGCATGGTTGCGCTCGATGTTCTCGATCGTGACGGTGGCGTCGTCCACCAGGATGCCGACCGCCAGGGCCAGTCCGCCGAGCGTCATCGCGTTGATCGTCTGCCGGAAGATCGCGAGGCAGATGATCGAACAGAAGATGGAGAGGGGGATCGAGAGCGCGACGACCAGGGTGTTGCGCCAGGTGCCGAGGAAGAGGAGGATCATGGCGGCCGTGAGCAGCGCGGCCAGCAGGGCCTCGCGGATCACGCCGTTGAGCGAGGCCCGCACGAAGATCGACTGGTCGAGGAGGGGCACGAGGTTGATCGCGGCGGGCAGGGTGGAGCGGACGCGCGGCAGGGCGGCCTTGATCCGCCCGATGATGTCGAGGGTCGAGGCGTCGCCGCTCTTCATGACCGTGAGGAGGACTCCGCGCCGCCCGTCCTGCCGGATGATGCTGTTCTGCGGGGAGAAGCCGTCCCGGACCTGGGCGACGTCGCGGACGTAGATCGTGGCGCCGTTCACCTGCTTCACCGGAAAGTCTCCCATCTCGGCGACGAGGTCGGGGCTGTTGTTCAGCCGCACGCCGTATTCATGGTCGCCCACCTTGACCGTGCCCGAGGGGAAGGCGAGGTTCTGGGCGTTGATCGCGGCGCTGACCTCGGCCGGGGTCAGCCCGTTGGCCTGCAGGGCCCGGGGGTCCAGGTCGACCTCGATCTGCCGCTGCTTCCCGCCGCTCGGCAGGGGCATGGAGGCGCCCTGGACCGTGGCCAGCGGCACCCGGACGAAGTTGAGGGCGGTGTCGAACAGGGCCTGCTCCGACATCGTCTTGCTGCCGATGCCGAGCTGCAGGACGGGGACGTTGGTCGCGCTATACCGGATGACCAGGGGCGGCGTCGTGCCCGGGGGCATCTGCCGAACCACGCCCTGGCTGCCAGCCGTCACCTGGGCCACGGCGGCGTCGATGCTGGTGCCGGGATGGAAGAACACCTTGATGATGCCCAACCCGAGCAGCGACTCCGACTCGATATGCTCGATGTCGTTGACCGTCGTGGTCATGGCCCGCTCGGAGAGGAAGACGATCCGCTTTTCCATCTCGTCGGGGGTCAGGCCGCCGTAGGACCAGACGACGCTCACGACCGGGATGTCGATCGAGGGAAAAATGTCCTTCGCCATCCGGACGTAGGAGAGCACCCCCATGATGACGATCAGCAACGCCATCACGGTGAACGTGTAAGGCCGTCGGAGGGCTAGGCGGACGATCCACATGCGGAGAGAAAGACGCAGGTAGGCTTGTTTCGGCCCCCGGAAGTTGCAACTTCCAATGACGCTTCAGCTTGCGTGAGCCCGTTCCGGGCCGGGTTCAGCGCATTTCGGACCGGAAACCGGGCCTCTCGGCCCTAAAAATTTCCGGGATCAATGATGCCTTGCTAGCCGCGCCCGGCGACTTTTCTCTGATAGACAGCTATTTCCTCCCCATGAAAATCCTGGTCGCCGACAAGATCTCACCCAAAGGCGTGGCCTGGCTCCGCCAGCAGCCCGAATTCACCGTGGTGGAGGCCTATGGCTCCGCCCCGGCGAAGCTTTTGGAGCTCGTGAGGGACGTGCAGGCGATCGCGGTGCGCTCGGAGACCAAGATCACCGCCGAGGTGCTGGCGGCCGCCCCCCTCCTCAAGGTGGTGGGCCGGGCCGGGGTGGGGGTGGACAACGTGGACGTCGAAGCGGCCACCGAGCGGGGCGTGATCGTCATGAACACCCCCTCGGGCAACACCATCGCGACGGCCGAGCTGACCTTCACCCACATTCTCTGCGGCGCGCGGCCGGTGCCGCAGGCCGCGGCCTCGATGCGCGCGGGCCAGTGGGACCGCAAGAGCTTCTCGGGCCTGGAACTCTCCCGCAAGGTCCTGGGGATCGTCGGCCTCGGCCGCATCGGCAGCGAGGTGGCCAAGCGCGCGCAGGCCTTCGGCATGCGCGTCGTCGCCTACGACCCGTACCTCGCGCCCAGCCGGGCCAAGGCGATGCAGATCGACGCGGTCACCCTGGCCGAGCTCCTGGCCCAGTCGGACTACATCACCGTCCACATGCCGCTGACGGACGACACCAAGTACATGATCGACGAGGCGGCCTTCGCGAAGACGAAGAAGGGCGTCCGGATCTTCAACTGCGCCCGCGGCGGCATCATCAAGGAAAGCGCCCTCCTCGCCGCCCTGAAGGCCGGCCAGGTGGCCGCGGCCGGCCTCGACGTCTACGAGGACGAGCCCCTCGCCGCCGACAGCGAGCTGCGCCGGCTGCCCAACGTCGTCCTGACCCCGCACCTCGGCGCCTCGACCGCCGAGGCGCAGGATGCGGTCGGCGTGGAGATCGCCGAGCAGATCGCCGACGTCCTCCGGGGCGGGATCATCCGCAACGCGGTCAACATGCCCTCGATCGACGCCGCCGGGCTGGAGGCGCTTGGGCCCTACCTCGACCTGGGCGGCCGCCTCGGCACGCTCGTGCAGCAGATCGCCCCCCAGCAGATCGCCACCCTCCGGATCACCTTCTGGGGCAAGATCGTCGACTTCGACACCAACTCGATCACGCGCTCCATCGAGCGCGGCTTCCTCCGCCGCATCAGCGGCGACGAGGTGAATTTCGTCAACGCGCCGGTCTACCTCCAGCGCCTGGGCATCCAGGCCGAGGTGGTGAAGTCCGCCAGCGCGAGCGACTACACCGAGCTGATCCAGGTCGAGGCGATCGCGCCCGGCGGCGCCGTCTTCTCCGCCGTGGGCACCCTGATCGGGACCCACAACCAGCCCCGCATTGTCGGGATCAACGGCCGCGAGGTCGAGGTCGCCGCGGAGGGCAAGCTCCTCGTCCTCGAGAACGTCGACCAGCCGGGCATGGTCGGCGCGGTCGGCACCCTCCTGGGCAAGGACAAGGTCAACATCGCCGACATGTCGCTCAGCCGCCTGGCGCCGGGCGGGACCGCCTACATGGTCGTGCGGGTCGACACCGAGCCGAGCGAGAATGCGCGCCGCGAGATCAAGGGGCATCCCGCGATCAAGCAGGCCAAATTCGTCCAGCTGTGAACACTCTCGTCGCCGCCGCGATCGGGTACCTGCTCGGCTCCCTGCCGTTCGGGTGGCTCGTCGCGCGGATGCACGGGGTGAACATCTTCGAGGTCGGCAGCCGGAGCTCCGGCGCCACCAATGTCCGGCGCATGCTCGGCGCCCGCGCGGGCAATCTCGTGTTCTCGCTCGATGTGCTCAAGGGCGCGGTCGCCGCGGGCTGGCCGCTGCTCGTGAGCCACGGCGGCATCGGCTTCCAGTTCATCGCCCTCGAGCGCAACGCGCATCTGCCCTATTGCCTGGTCAGCCTGGTGGCCGCCCTCGTGGGGCACAGCTTTTCCTGCTTCACCCGGTTCAAGGGCGGCAAGGGAGTGGCGGCCGGGACCGGCGGCCTGCTCGTGCTCCTGCCCGGCAGCACCCTCATCGCGGCCGTGGTCTGGGTCGTCGCCTTTTATGCGACGGGCTACGTTTCGCTCGCCTCGATCCTTGCCGCGGTGACCCTGCCTTCGGCGGCGTATTTCCTCGGCAGCCGCTCCCTGCTGGTGGTCGCCGCGATCGCCATCTCGCTCTTCGTGATCGGCCGCCACCGCGCCAATATCGGCCGGCTGGTCAGGGGCACGGAGAACAAGTTCCAGCGGAAGAAGGAGGGCGAGTCGTGAAGCCCGCGAAAATCCCCGTCGTGGCCATCGGGCTCTGCGGCCTCGGCACCGTCGGCCAGGGCGTGGTGAAGCACCTGCGCCGCGCGCGCGCCGACCTGGAGGCGCGGCTGGGCGTGCGCCTGGTGGTGCGCCGGGCCGCGGTGCGCAGCCTGCGCAAGGCCCGCGGCGTCCGCCTGCCGGCCTCGCGGCTGACCACGGATGCCCTGGCGATCGCGGAGGATCCGGCGATCCCGATCGTCTGCGAGCTGATGGGCGGCACCGGCCTGGCGCGGCAGGTCACGCTGGCGGCGCTCCGCCGCGGCAAGGTCGTGGTCTCGGCCAACAAGGCGCTGATCTGCGCGCATGGCGCGGAGATCTTCGCGGCCGCGCGGCGGCACGGCGGGCACTTTCTCTTCGAGGCCAGCGTGGCCGGCGGGATTCCCATCATCAAGGCCCTGCGCGAGGGGCTGGTGGCGAACCGCTTCCCGCGGATCTACGGGATCCTCAACGGCACCTGCAATTACATCCTGACCCAGATGGCCGAGCGGCAGGCGCCCTACGCCCGCGTCCTGGCGGAGGCCAAGCGGCTGGGCTACGCCGAGGCCGACGAGTCCCTCGACGTCCAGGGCTGGGACACCGCGCACAAGGCGGCGGTCCTCGCGCACCTGGTGCACGGGGTCTGGGTGCGCCCGGAGCAGATGATCGTGGAGGGGATCGACCGGATCGCCCCCGCCGACTTCGTCAACGCGGCCTCCCTCGGCTACGGCATCAAGCTCCTGGCGATCATCGAGCGCGATTTCGCGCGCGGCGAGCTGAGCGTCCGGGTGCATCCGACCCTGCTGCCCTCGGGCAGCGTCCTCGCCAATGTGGGCGGGGCCCTGAACGCGGTCTCGGTCACCGGCGACGTCGTCGGCACCACCCTCTACATCGGCCGCGGCGCGGGCCAGGACGCCACCGCGAGCGCGGTCATCAGCGACCTGGCCGACGGCGCCGCGCTCCTCCAGCACGGCGCGGGCGCCCACCTGGCCGGCGAGTCCGGTCCGCGGGGGGGCGGCTGCCGCCTGGGGCCCCTGAGCCGCATCCGCGGGCGCTACTATGTCCGGCTGACCGTGAAGGACCGGCCGGGCGTCCTCGCCCGGGTCGCCGCCGCGATGGCGGCCGGCGGCGTCAGCATCGCGACCGTGTTCCAGCACGCCTCCGAGCGCGCGGGAGCGGCCTCCCTCGTCCTCACCACCCACGAAAGCGACGAGCATTCGCTGCAGGCGACCCTCCGGCGCATCGGCCGGCTGGGCAGCGTCCTGGAGCGTCCGCTCCTCCTGCGCATCGGGGATTTCGGGGACAATTCCTGACCATGGCCCGCATCGTCCAGAAATACGGCGGCACCTCCGTCGGCGACGTCGAGCGCATCAAGAACGTGGCGTCCCGGATCAAGCGGGCGCAGGCCGAGGGCCACGAGCTGGTGGTCGTCGTCTCCGCCCGCGCCGGAGTCACCAACGAGCTCCTCGCGCGAGCCCGGGCCCTCTGCGCCAACCCGAGCGAGCGCGAGCTCGACCAGCTCCTTTCCGTCGGCGAGCAGGAGACGATCGCCCTGACCGCCATGGCGCTGCAGGGCATCGGCGTCGACGCCGTGAGCTACACCGGGGCGCAGGCCGGCATCTTCACCGACAAGGGCTACACCAAGGCGAAGATCAAGACCATCAACCCCAAGCCGGTGGAGAAGGACCTCGCGGCCGGCCGGGTCGTGATCGTCGCCGGCTTCCAGGGGATCGACGACGAGGGGCAGATCACGACCCTCGGCCGGGGGGGCTCGGACCTGACCGCCATCGCGCTGGCGGCCGCCCTCAAGGCGGACAAGTGCGAGATCTACACCGACGTGGACGGGGTCTACACCGCCGATCCCCGGGTGGTGAAGTCCGCCCGCAAGCTGGACGAGATCTCCTACGACGAGATGCTCGAGCTCGCCTCGGCGGGCTCCAAGGTCATGCAGTCCCGCTCGGTGGAATTCGCCAAGAAGTACGGCGTCATCTTTGAAGTCCGCTCCTCCTTCAACCAAAACCCAGGAACCATCGTGAAAGAAGAAGTCGCCTACATGGAAAAGGTCGTGGTCCGCGGCGTCGCCGTGGACAAGGACCAGGCCAAGATCGTCGTGAGCGACATCGCGGACAAGCCGGGCTCGGCCGCCAAGGTCTTCCGCGCGCTGGCCGACGCCAACATCATCGTCGACATGATCGTGCAGAACGTGGGCCAGGGCGGCTTCGCCGCGCTGACCTTCACGGTGCCCTCCGCCGACAAGGCGAAGGCGGTCCGGGCGCTCGGCCCCGTGCTCAAGGAGACGGGCGGCGCGGTGACCACCCAGGAGCAGATCGCCAAGCTCTCGGTCGTCGGGGTGGGAATGAAGACCCACAGCGGGGTGGCCGCGACCGTCTTCCAGCAGCTCGCGGAGGCGGGGATCAACCTCCAGCTGATCAGCACCTCCGAGATCAAGATCTCCGTCGTCATCAGCCTGGACCGGGCGGACGAGGGCGCGCGCGTCGTCCATGCGGCCTTCGGCCTGGACCAGGCCTGAGCCGGTGAAATTCATCTCGACGCGCGGCGAGGCGCCGCCCCTGGGCTTTTCCGACGCCGTGGCCACGGGCCTGGCGCCCGACGGGGGGCTGTACCTGCCCGAGACCCTGCCGGCCTTCACGGCGGCCGATCTGAAGGGGATGGCGCCGCTGGGCTACGCGCCCCTCTGCTTCGAGTTCCTCCGGCGCTTCGCCACCGACATCCCCGACCGGGAGCTGCGGCTCCTGATCACCTCGGCCTACGCCGCGTTCAACCGGGCGGAGCCCGCGCCGCTGGCCCAGCTCGACGAGCGGACCTACGTCCTGGAGCTTTTCCACGGGCCGACGCTGGCCTTCAAGGATTTCGCCATGCAGGTCCTGGGCCGGCTCTACGAGCGGCAGTGCGCGCTGCGCGGCGAGTCGCTCAACGCGCTGGGCGCCACCTCGGGCGACACGGGCGCGGCGGCGATCCACGGCCTGATCGACGGGAAGCGGACCGCCATCTTCGTCCTCTACCCTGACGGCCGGGTCTCGCCGCTGCAGGAGCGGCAGATGGCCTGCACGGGCGCGGACAACGTCTTCGCCCTGGCGGTGGACGGGAGCTTCGACCAGGCCCAGGCGGTGGTGAAGGCGATTTTCGGCGACCAGGATTTCCGGCTCCGGCACCACCTGTCCGCCGTCAACTCGATCAACCTGGCGCGCGTCCTGGCGCAGTGCGTGTACTACCTCCATGCCTGGCTGCGGCTGCCGGCGGCGGCGCAGGCGGACGCGGAGTTTGTGGTCCCGACCGGGAATTTCGGGAACGTCCTGGCCGGCTGGATGCTGCAGAAAATGGGCGTGCCGATCCGCAGCTTCCGGATCGCCACCAACCAGAACGACATCCTCTACCGGCTCTTCACCACCGGCGAATACAAGGTGGCGGCCGTGCACCCGAGCCTCGCCCCGTCGATGGACATCCAGGTGGCGTCCAATTTCGAGCGGTTCCTCTATTACGCGGAGGGCCGCGATCCGGCCCGCGTGCGGAAGGTCATGTGGGCCTTCCAGAAGGCGGGCGACTACGTGTTTCCGGAGTTCAACCGCGACACCTTCACCGCCTCCCATTGCACGGACGCCGAGATCCCGAAGGTCATCGCCCGCGTCTACCGCGACCACCGCTACCTCGTGGACCCGCACACCGCGTGCGGCTTCAAGGACCTGGCGCCGGACCGGACCAGCGTGGTCCTCGGCACGGCCCATCCGGCCAAGTTCCCCGACGTGATCCGGCAGGCCATCGGCCTCGAGCCCAAGCATCCGAGCCTGGAGGCCCTGAAGGACCGCCCGATCGAGAAGCACCGGCTGAAGGCCGACCCGGACGCGGTCCGGGCGTTCATCGCGGCGCACGCGGTCTGACGGGCCCCGCCGCCGCCCGCGGTCCTACTTGCCGCGCCGGGCCAGGTGCTCCGCGAGGGCGACGAGGAAAGGGGCGTGGCCCGGCAGCTGGTTCAGGGCGGCGGCGGCGGCGGCGGTGTGTTCGGCCGCCAGGCGGCGCGAGGCCTCGAGCCCGTGCAGGCCGACAAAGGTCGCCTTGCCGGCCCTCGCGTCCTTGCCCGCGGTCTTCCCGAGGGTGGCGCTGTCGGCGGTGGCGTCGAGGACGTCGTCGGTGATCTGGAAGGCCAGGCCCAGGTCCCGCCCCGCCCGCGCCAGCGCCCCGACCTCCGCCTCGTCCGCCCCCCCGCATTGGCCGCCCATGATCAGCGCCGCCTCGATCATCGCCGCGGTCTTGCTCAGGTGGATGAATTCCAGCTGTTCCTTCGTCGTGTCCGGCTTCCCCTCGGCGAGGAGGTCCTCCATCTGCCCGCCGATCAGGCGGCGGCTGCCCGCGGCCTCGGTGAGCACGATGAGGAGCTTCTGGCCCAGCGCGGCCTGGCCGGCATAGCCGGTCGCGAGCAGGGCGAAGGCGTGGGTCAGCAGGGCGTCGCCGGCCAGCAGGGCGGTGGCCTCGTCGAAGGCCTTGTGGACGGTTGGCCGGCCGCGGCGCAGGTCGTCATTGTCCATGCACGGCAGGTCGTCGTGGACCAGGGAATAGGTATGCAGGCACTCCACCGCCACGGCCGCCGCCAGGGGGTCGCCCGCCTTTGACCCAAAGCAGTCCGCGGCGGCCAGGACCAGCACCGGGCGGAGCCGCTTGCCCCCGGCCTGCATGGCGTATCGCATGGCGGTGTGCAGGCGCTCGGGCCGCTGGCGGCCGGGCGGCAGCAGGCGCTCGATGCCCGCCTCGACGCGGTCGACGTAGCGGCTGAGTTCGGCGGCAAAGTCCATGGGTGACCTCCAAGTTCGCGAAAGCCCGCTTGTAGGCAAAGTGAAAACTCGCTCTGCTCGGGAGCCATGCCCACCTATGAATATGTCTGCCCGAAATGCGGGCATGAATTCGAGCAGTTCCAGCCGATGAGCGATGCGCCGCTCCGGCGGTGCCCGCAGTGCCGGAAGCTGGGGCTGAAGCGGCTGGTCGGGGCCGGGGCGGGGCTGATCTTCAAGGGAACGGGATTCTACATCACCGACTACAAGAACAAGTCGGTGGCGCCGGCGGGGGAGGGCGGCGAGGGGAAGGCGGGCACCGGTGAGGCCAAGCCGGCGGGAGGCGAGGCCAAGTCCGGCGGCGAGAGCAAGGCCGGAGAAGCCGCGAAAGCCCCCGCCGAGGCCAAGCCGGCCCCGGCGGCGAAGCCCGCCGTCCCGGAAAAATCCAAGTCGGCCCGGAAGCGCTGATCTCACCCGCGGTCCGCGTGTCCAAGCACCTCAAGAACATCGGGGTCATTTCGTTCCTGACCCTGGTTTCGCGTTTCCTGGGGTTGTTGCGCGACACCCTGCAGGCGTCCATCTTCGGGACGGGAGACCTCCTTTCGGCCTTCGTCACGGCCAATATCTTTCCCAACCTGTTCCGGCGCCTGCTGGCCGAAGGCTCCCTGACCGCGGCCTTCGTGCCCGTCCTCCAGGAGGAATTGCATCACGGCGGCCGGCCGGGGGCCTTCGGCCTCCTTTCCAAGGTGACTTCCTGGCTGGTCGCCACCGCGGGCGGGGTGGCGCTGCTGGCCATGCTCCTTTTCAGCCAGTCGCGGCTGGTGCCCGGGCTGCCGCAGCGCTGGTACCTCGGAGCCGACCTGGCCGTGATTCTATTTCCCTACCTGGCGATGGTCAGCCTGGCGGCCGCATTTTGTGCCGCGCTCAACGTCCTCGAGCATTTTACGGAGCCGGCGTTCAACCCGATCTGGCTGAACCTTGCCATCATCGCCTCGCTCGGCGCCGCCGGACTGCATTTTGCCCACACCGCGCTGGGACAAATCCATTGGCTGTGCGCGGGCTGGCTGCTCGGCGGGTTCTTGCAGATGGCCGTTCCGGCCGCGATCCTGGTCCGGGAGGGCTGGCGGCCCCGCTTCGACCTCGGGCTGACTCCCCGGGTGCGGGAGATCGCTTCGCTGATGACCCCGGGCATCATCGGCCTTTCGATCTACCAGATCAACTTTGCGGTCTCGCGGCTGCTCGCCTTTTCGCTCGATGACGCCTCCGCCGCTTATCTGTACAACGTCAACCGCCTGGTGGAGGTGCCGCAGGGGGTGTTCGCGGTGGCGGTGTCGACGGTGGTGTTTCAGCTGATCGCCCGGCACGCCGCGCAGGGCAACCACACGGCGCTGGCGGAGGATTTCCGGAAGGGCATCCGCTTCATCCTGATCATCAACATCCCGGCCGCCGCCGGCCTGGCCCTGCTGAGCCATCCCATCGTGCGCCTGATCTTCCGTCACGGCAAGGTGACGGGGGTGGACGCGCGTGACATGGGGGTGTTGCTCGCCGTCATGGTCGTCAGCATTCCCTTCTTTTCGGTCGCCGGCCTGGCGGTGCGCACCTTCTACGCGATCAAGGACACGAAGACGCCGGTGAAGATCGCGGGGGTGGATTTCCTGATCAACATCGTCGTCACCGTGACCCTGGTCTTCGGCTGCGGCCTCGGGGTCGTGGGCATAGCCCTGGCGAGCACCACGGCGATCATTGCCCAGACCGTGCTGCTGGCGGTGGCGCTCTCCCGGCGCTTTCCCGGCCTGGCACTTTCCCGGCTGGTCCCCAGCCTGGGCAAGGCGCTGGCCGGCACGGCGCTCATGGCCCTCGTGGTTGGCCTGGGCTGGGAGGGCGTGGGCCGGCTCGCCGTGTCCCAGCGATGGCAGGACGCGATCGGAATCTTCGGCCTGATTCCCGCGGGGGTGACGATCTACGCCGGGGCGGTCTGGCTGCTGAAGATGGAGGGACGGGAAGAGCTCGTCGCGGTGTTCCGGCGGCTGAAAAAAGCCTGAATCTGTCCGCGGATATGCTCGCTCAGGGCCCGGCGGCACTCGCCGCCGCCGACTGGGGCACAACCAGGATGGTGGAGGCTCCGGCCGCGCGCAGATAGCGCAGGGCGGCCAGGTTCACCTCCTCGCGGGTGAGGTCGGAGTAGACGGTCGCCAGGGCCCGGGCGTCGCTGAGGACCGCCGGCCGGCTTTGCGCGCGGGCCAGCACCTGGTGCAGCCACCAATCGTCGGAACCGAGCTGGGCGGCGGTCTGGGCCCGGCGCGGCTCGCGCAGGCGGTTGAATTCCTCCCCCGTCAATCCCTGCTCGGCGAGCTCGTCGGAGAGCCGGAGCGTCAGCGCCTCGAGGGTCCGGGCGTGCCGGGGATCGAAGGTGAGCTCGATCCAGGCGAATTGGAAATCGGGCTGCGGCGCATAGCGATAGAGCCCGCCGTTCGGCGAATACGTGGCGCCCAGGTTCTCGCGCACCCGGATCCTCAGCCGATCGATGACGGCGTCGATGGCCAGCTGGAGGGCCGCGCGTTCCCGGACGGTCTGGGCCGGGCCGGCGGGCCAGGCCAGCCGGAGGTTGGCCGCCGCGTCGGGCACGGGCTCGATCTCGGTCTTCCGGGCCAGCTCCCCGCTCAGCAGGGCGAGGCGTTCCAAAGCGGCGACGGGCGGATTCCGCCGGGGCGGGAGCGCGCCCAGGGTCCGGGCGACCGCCGCGACGGCTTCCCCGGGCTCGAAGTCGCCGACGAGGCCGATCTCCACGGGTCCCTCGAGCCAGTGCTCGTGCGCCCAGGCGTCGATCTCGGCAAAGCTGTAGCGGCCCACTTCCTGGGGCGAGACCAGCCGAAGCCGGGGATCGCTGCTGGCCAGGCGGTAGAGGGTCTCGTTTCTCGACCACGACGAGGTCGACTCGATCTCGTGCCGGTGCACCGCGGCGTATTGCGACACCGCCTTGTCCAGGCGGGCGGGATTGAGCTTCAGGTCCGAGAGCAGGGCGGCCACGAGGCGGAGCACGAACGGGAGCTCGGCCGCGGGGCCCGCGGCGCTGAATGACATCTGGTTGTCCTCCAGCCCCGCATTGAACTGGATCGCATGCAGCTGGAGGAGGCGTCCGATCTCCTCCTGGGTGTTGCGGCCCAGGTCGGCGGAGCCGAGCAGGGTGAGGGCGAGCATCTCGAGGCGGGGTCGGTCCCGGGGCACGTCGGCGATCCCCCGGCCGAGCCGGACGGTGAGGCCGAAGCGTCGCGATTCGCCGCGGCTCGGCCGCAGGTTCAGCCGCACGCCGTTGGCAAAGGTCACGGTGGTAAGGCGGAGGTCGGGCTGCGTCTCCTGGCGGGTCGCTTCGCCGGCCGGCAGGACGTCCCCATAGCGCAGGAGCAGCTGGCTCGGCGCGGCCGGTCCGCCCGCCGCCAGCGCCTGGCCGGCGCTGGCATGGTAGGCGGCGAGCAGGGCCTCGCGCCCCTGCGGCAGCGGCGTCGGCCGCGAGAGGATGAGGTGCAGCTTCCCCTCGGTGAAGAGGCCGTCGAGCGCCGCGGCGGCATCGCCTGGGGTGAAGTGCGTCAGATAGTCCCCCGAGAGCCGGGTCTCGGCGCTGAGGTCATGCCAGGAGCAGCCGGTGGCCAGCCGGGCGGTCATGGCGTCGGCCAGGGCCGAGGGGGTGTAGGTGGCCACCTGGTCGCGATAGCCGATCAGGTTGGCGAGGAGGGAAGAGGCGGCTTCCTGCACCTCGTCCGCCTGGAAGCCCCGCTGGCGGGCGCGGCGCAGCTCCCGCTCCAGGACGGCGACCGCGACCGGCCAGTCGTCAACGGCGGCCTGCGCCTCGAGGCGGAAATGGGCATACCATTGGTCGGGCCCGGCGTCCGCCGTGGCGAGGGCCTTGCCGAGGCGGGGATTGGCATCGGCCAGGCCCGTGAGCCGACGGTTGAGCATATTGAGGACGACCACCTCGGCTTCCCAGGTGCGGAGGGCCGTCACCGTGTCGCGGGGCCGGGGAACGAGCGTGATGAAATCGACCGCGGAGGAGGTGTGCAGCGGCGAGGCGAGGGCATCGGCCTGCAATCCGGGGTGGTCCGGGGCGATCACCCGGGTCGGCGGGAGCGCCGGGCCCACCGTCGTCATGGCGGAGAACTGGCGCCGCACCACCGCCTCCGCCGCGCGGGGATCGAGGTCGCCGACCAGCAGGACCAGCATCCGCTCCGGCCGGTAGCAGCGCCGGTAGAAGGCCCGCAGGCGGGCGGCGTCGGCCTGCCGGATCACGCCGGCCAGGCCGATCGGCATCCGGGCCGGCAGGGGGGAGCCGGCGTAGAGGAGGGAGAGCCAGTGCACGCCCAGCTCATATTGCGCGGTCGCCCGCGCGCTCAGCTCGCTCAGGATGACGCCCCGCTGGCGATCCAGCGCCTCGGGGGTGAACGTCAGCCCGTCCGCATAGTCCCGCAACACCTGCAGGGCCTGCGGGAGCAGGGCGCCGGTCGGCAGGTCCAGCTTGTAGATCGTCCGCGTGAAGCCGGTGTCGGCGTTGAGGTCCGCCCCGTAGCCGACGCCCAACCCCTGGAAGAACTCCACCAGTTTTCCCGGAGGGTAGTGGGCCGAGCCGGCGAAGGCCATGTGCTCGACAAAATGAGCGTAGCCGCGCTCATCCTCCCGCTCGTCCAGCGAGCCCGCCTCCACGACCAGCCGGAGGCTGACGTGGCCCGGCTCGTTGCGCTGGGGCAGCATGACGTAGCGGAGACCGTTGGGGAGGACCCCCGTCATCAGGGCCGGCTCCGACGGGATGACCGGGTCGGGCGCGGGCCGGGCGCGCGCGGGGACGCCGGTCGCCAGCGCCGCGGCCAGGCCCAGCAGCGCCCGCCGGCTACTTCGCGGGATTTTCAACGGTGGCAGGCGCCTTTTCCGGGGAAACGATCGCGCGGAACACGCGGTCCGGAGCGAGATACGCCCGGGCCAGGGCATCCAGGTCGGCCTGGGTGACCGCCAGGTAGTCGGCCTGGATCGTGCGGGCCCAGTCCAGCCGGGCCGGATTCTCCTGGCAGCGCGAGAGCACCGACCCGAGCCAGTAGGGATTGGTCCGCACCGCCTCGTGCAGCCGGGTGAGCATCGGCTTCTTGGCCCGCTCGAGCTCGTCGGGCGTCACGCCGTTGGCCTGCAGGTCGGCGGCCACCGCCACCACCGAATTCGCGATCTCGCGGGCGCGCGCCGGGTCGACCGTCACCTCGGCGAGCATCAGGCCGTAGCCGGTGAACGTCTCGCTCGCCTCGCTGACGGCGGCGGGATCGTAGGCCCCGCCGAGCTGCTCGCGGATCTTCACGCGCAGCCGGTCGCCGAAGACGCTGGCGAGCAGCTGCAGCCGGCGCCGGACGTGGATCTCCTGGCCGTCGGTCGTCGGCCAGTAGAGGGCGACGGCCGTCTTCGGGATGGCGGTCGGCACGGCGTAATCCCTCGCGAAGACCTGGGCCGGGAAATGCACGGCCCGTTCCCTCGCATAGGCCGGCTTGGGTTGGCGGGGCGGCAGGGCGCCGAGCGTGCGGGCGAGGATCGCCAGCGTCGCCTCCGGATCGAGATCGCCGACGATGCCGACCTCGATCGGGCCGGCGTTCAGCTGCGGGGCGAGCCAGGCCCTTTCCTCCGCCAGCGTGCGGGCCTGGGCGGTCGCGCGCGGGGGCAGGCCGAAGCGCGGGTCGCCGCCGGCCAGGAGCCGCGGCACCTCGGACTGCAGCGGGCCCTCGGGCGTGTGGTCCAGCTCGTTGTAGATCTCGTCGAGATTCTTGGTCGCGACCCGCAGGGCTTCCGGGCGGTAGCCGGGATCGGTCAGGTGCGCCGCCAGCAGCTCGCACTCCAGGAGGAGGTCCTCGCGCGTGGTGCGGCCCGCGAAGGTGAGGGCGTCCTCGCCGACCTCGAACTCCACGCCGACGTTCTTTCCCGCCAGGAGCCGCTGGAGGTCGTCCTCGCTGTGCCGGCCGAGACCGCCGGGGCCGAACGTCAGGTCCGAGAAGAGCGCCAGGCCCGGCTGGTCCGCCGGCTCCACCAGCTTGCCCGCGCCCACCCGGAGCGAGAGCCGGATCTGGTTCGCCTCGAACGGGGTCCGCTTGAGGTTCACGCGGACGCCATTGGCGAAGCGGATGAGGGTCAGGTCCAGGTCCCTGACCTCGGTCCGCTCGGCGACCTTCCCGGGCGGGCCGAAATCGGTGTAGGCGAAGGCGTCGGAGGACAGGGCCTCCGGCGGCTTGACGACGACGGCGTGGGCGGCCTGGTAGGCGGCGGCGATGGCGCCCTGGGCGTCGCCCGGCAGGGCGGCGTTGCCGGAGACCATCACGTAGCGCCCCGGCGGGCTGAACACGACGCGCAGGGCGTTGGCGCAATCCTCGGGCGTCACCTGGTCCAGCGCCGGCCCCTCGAGCGCGAGGTTCTGCGCGGGGCTCGTGAAGACGGTCCGTTCGACCAGGGTGTCGATGATCTCGCCCACGAGTTCGGGCGAGCGGCGGGTCGACGCGGTGGCGACGGCCTGCTGGAGCTCATTGCGGGTGTTGGCGACGGCCTCGCGCAGCTCGCCGGCGGTGAAGCCAAAATCGAGGGCGCGCCGCAGTTCCTGCTCGCCGAGGGCGAGCGCGGCCTGCCATTGGCCCGGGGGACAGGTCAGGTCGATCCCGGCGTCGCGGAAGAAGATGAAGCTCTCCTGCACGCTGGCGCTGCCCCGGATGAACGGCGCGCCCTCCTTCTTGGAGAGGATCTCGAGGCGCCGGTTGAGCATCGCGACCGCGAGGTCGCGCGTCAGGTGGCGCAGCCGGAGGCTGGCGGTGTCGGGCTGGTACGAGTAGGGCGCCATCACGTCGATGCTGACGTCGGTGGCCGGGGCCTCCGGCTCGGAGTGATAGGCGGTGCGCAGGCCGAGGGCGACGGCCACGTGCCCGTAGTCGGGCGGGGTCGGCGCCGGGGCGCGGTCCGCGACGGAGCCGAAGGCGGCGGCGACCTGCGGCTCGATCGCGGCCGGATCGATGTCGCCGACCACGATCGCGACCATGCGCTCCGGGCGGTACCAGGAGTCATAGAGGGAGACAAAGCGGTCCCGCTGGGCCTGCTCGATGACCGGGGAAAGCCCGATCGGGATCCGCCGGGGGAAGAGGGTCCCGTCGAGGAGAAACTCGAAATTGGCGACGAACTCGCGGAATTCGACGGAATCGCGGGTCCGCTTCTCGCTGAGGATGATCGGCCGCTCCTTCGTGACCATGTCCGGCTGCAGGAGGAGGCCCCCCGCGAAATCGGCGAAGACCCGCAGGCCCTGGGCGACCGTGTCGGGCTTGGTGTTGGGCAGCTCGATCTGGTAGGCGGTGTGGTCGAAGGAGGTGTAGGCGTTGGTGTCGCCGCCGAAGCTCATCCCCAGCCGCTGGAAATACTCCACCAGGGTCCCGGGGGCGTAATGGGTGCTTCCGTTGAAGGCCATGTGCTCGAGGAAGTGGGCCAGCCCCCGCTGGTTCTCGTTCTCCTCCAGCGAGCCGGAGAGGACGAGGAGCCGGAGCGAAGCGCGGTCCTTCGGCTCGTGGTTGGGGCGGATGACGTAGCGCAGGCCGTTGGGCAGGGTGCCGAAGCGGGCCGCAGGATCGGGCCGGAGGTCGCTGTCCGCCTGGGGAAAGGGGACCGGCGCCGCGGTGAGGAGTTTCGACGCGACCAGCAGGAGCAGGACCGGGAAGAGCTTCTTCATGAAAAGAGGTCAAAGGTGGCACCGGGGGGCCGGGGCGGCAAACCCTTATCGTCGGTGAACGAAGAGAGGCATTGCCGGATCCACCCCCCGGCCCTCAATCTCGCAGCCCCTTCATGATCTGGCTGTACCGCCTGCTTTTCCTGCCGGTCTTTGTCGTCGTGGCGCCCTCCTACCTGCGGCGCATGCGCCGGCGGGGCGGATATGGCGAAAAGTTCGGACAGCGGTTCGGGAGCCACCCGGCTCCGGCCCGCCGGCCGGGGGTGAAGCGGGTCTGGCTCCAGGCGGTCAGCGTCGGGGAAATGCTCGCGATCGGGCCGATGCTCGAGGCCCTCCACCGGGAGGGCGTGGAGGTCTGCCTCACCACCACGACCAGCACGGGGTACCGGATGGCGAGCGAGCGCTATGCGGCGCTCACGCTGGAGATCGGATATTTCCCCATCGACTGGTGGCCCTTTTCCCGCCGGGCCTGGGAGCGGATCGACCCCGACCTCGTGATCCTCACGGAGGGCGAGCGCTGGCCGGAGCACATCCATCAGGCGGTCCGCCGCGGCGTGCCCGTCCTGTGCATCAACGCCCGGATCTCGGATCGCAGCTTTCACCGGCTGCGGCTGGTCTCCCCCGTGGCGCGGATGATGCTCAACGGCATCTCCCGCCTCCTCCCGTCCTCCGCCCAGGACGAGGCCCGCTTCCAGGCCCTGGGCTTTCCCGCGGCGCGGATGCGGGCGGTGGGCAACATCAAGCTCGACGTCGCCATCCCACGGCTGGACGGCCCGGAACTCGCCGCCCTGCGGCGGGAACTGGGCCTGCCGGGCGGGTTTGTCCTGCTCGGCTCCTCCACCTGGCCGGGGGAGGAGGAGGCTCTCGTCGAAGCGCTCCAGCATGCGCGTTCCGGGGGATTGCAGGGTTCGCTCCTCCTCGTTCCGCGGCACGCCGAGCGCCGGCCTGAGATCGAGCAGCTCCTCCGCCGCACCGGCCTCCGGTTTCACTTTCGGACCGACGGGGCTGCGCCGGGCGAGGTCGATGTCTCCGTGGCCGACACGACAGGCGAACTCCGGCAGCTGACCCAGCTGGCCGACGTCGTCTTCGTGGGCAAGAGCCTGCCGCCCCACCGCGAAGGCCAGACTCCGGTCGAGGCTGCCGCGCTCGGGAAGCCGATCCTCTTCGGCCCGGGCATGGGGAATTTCCGGCAGGTGGCCGGCGAACTTGTCGCCCGCGGGGCGGCTTTGAAAGTGGAAAGCGGCCCGGCGCTGGGCCGGGAGGCCTCTCTCCTGCTGCGCGACGATGCGCGGCGCGCGGCGCTGGCGGCCGCGGCCATGGCCTGGCAGCGCGACAACGGCGGCGCCATGGAGCGCACCCTGGCGCTGGTGCGCGAGGAACTGCGGGCGCCCTAGTTGTCCCCGACGGTGGCCCGCTCGGCCTCGACCGGCGCTTCGTGCGCAGATTCCGGGGCCTCCTCCTCGTCGCGTTTCTTCGGGAAACTGCGGGCGAAGGCGGGATAGTCGATCACCTCGAACTTGCCGTCCCAGTGCTCGACGATCGCGGTGAGGGACTCGACCCAGTCGCCGGAATTGAGGTAGTGGATGTCGCCGAGCATCTTGTCGGCGGGCGTGTGAATGTGGCCGCAGATCACCCCGACGCAGCCGCGCTCGCGGGCGAGCCGGGCGAGGTGGTCCTCGAACTTCGAGACGTGGCTCACCGCCGATTTCACCCGAGCCTTGATCGCCTTGCTCAGGGACCAATATTCCTTCCCCCGCCAGGCGCGCCAGGCGTTGTAGGCGCGGTTGATCTTGAGGAGGAGGTGGTAGCCCCAGTCGCCCACGTGGGCCAGGAAGACGAACTTGCTCGTGATGGTATCGAAGATGTCCCCGTGCAGCACGAGATAGCGGCCCCGCGGTCCGACATGCACATGGTCCTCCACGATGGAGAGCCGGGCGAAGGTCATGGGCAGGAACTTGGCCAGGACATCGTCATGGTTGCCCCGCAGGTACACGACCTGGGTGTCCTTCTTTTCGAGCATCTTGAGCACGATGCGGATGAAACGGGTGTGGCCCTTGTTCCACTGGCCGGCGCGGCGCAGGTGCCAGCCGTCGATGATGTCCCCGTTCAGGATCAGCTTGTCGCAGCGGACGTGCCGGAGGAAATGATTGGCCTCGCGAAACTTGCATTCCGGCGTCCCGAGATGGACATCGGAGAGGATGACGGTGCGGACCCGGAGTTTTTTCATGGGACGACGACCTGCAGGCTGCGGGGATGGACCACGATCTCGAGCAAGGCGTCGGCGGGGTGGACCTCGCCGTCGGTGTGGATGATGCCGGGCGCGGCGCGTTCGATCCGAAAGCGGGCGCACCGCAGGTGCCGCACGCCCGGGCCGCGGTCGAAGCTGCCGAGGAAGAGCCGGGCGGCGAGGATGGCCCCCCCGACCGGGCCCACCCGGCCCACGGCCACGAGGTCGAGGATGCCGTCGTCCGCCCGGGCGCCGGGCGCGATGCGCGCGCCGTTGCCGTACTGGTCGGAGTTCGCGATCGCGATGAGAAGAACCTCCAGGGCCTCGGTCTGGCCCCCCGCGGTGACGACGCAGCGTTCCGCGCGGCAGCCGAGGAACGCGCCGAGGGCCGTGCGCAGGTAGGCCGGCAGCCCGCGGCGGGTGAGGCGGTTGAAGCGCCGGCTGATCTCGGCGTCGAGGCCGAGGCCCATGGCGTTGAAGAAGGGCCGGCCGTTGACCGCGCCCGTGTCGAGGTTGGCGACCCGGACGTCCGCGGCCGTGGCCAGGGCGAGGGCGGCGGCGGGCGAGCCGGGCAGCCGCAGGTGCCGGGCGAGGCCGTTGCCCGAGCCCGTGGGCACGATGGCCAGGACAGCCGGCGTGTCGCGCAGCGCCTGCGCCACCTCGTTGACCGTGCCGTCGCCCCCCACCGCGATCACCCGGCCGCAGCCGTCGCGCACCGCCTCGCGGGCAAGGACCGTTGCGTGGCCGGGGCCCTCGGTAAGGACGAGCTCGGCGTCGAGCCCGTGGGCGGCGATGAAATTCCGCAGGAGCGGCAGCAGCTGGGCGTTTCGCCGCAGGCGCCCCGAGCGGGCGTTGAAGATCAGCCGCATCCGGCCCGCGCCGGCGGACCGGGCCGGGGGCGCGGAGGCATCCATCGAAAGGGAGTTTGCGGAGTGCGGCATGGGGGAGCGAGCCTGGCCTAGGCGTTCAGGGTGCGCGCCAATTCGGCGTGTTCCAGGACGTGGGCGGCGATGTCGCGCGCGGCCGAGGGCCGGGCCAGCGGCTGGAGCGCGCGCCGCCACTGGTTCCAGACCGCGCCCCGCCAGGCGAAGGCCCGGCGCAGCGCGCTGATGACCGCGTCCGGGGTCTGGGCCAGCGCGCCCGCGCCCCGGCGGCGGAGCAGCTCGTAGTTGCCCTCCTCTTGCCCGGGGACGATCTGGTTCACGATCATGGGGCAGAGCGCGGCGATCGCCTCCTGGGTCGTCGCCCCGCCGGCCTTGCTGACGAGCGCGTGGTGCGTCATCAGGAGATGGGGAATCCGGTCCGTCCAGCCCAGGATCTCGGCCGGCCGCTCCCGGCCGACGATCAGGGTGGAGAGCTCGCGGCGCATCCGCTCGTTGCGGCCGACCGTGCAGGTGACCTCCCAGGCCGGCTCGGCCAGGAGCAGGCGGGCGGTGGTCTCCGCGTGGTGCGTGCCGGAGTGGACGACGTAGAGGACCCGGGGTGCCGCGCCGATCGCGAGGTCGGGCGGGGCGAGGGCGGCGGCCTGCTCGCCGAAGAAGGAGGGCACGGGGAAACCGTGGACATGGAGCCGCGCGGGATCGACGCCGGCGGCCCGCAGGACCTCGGCCGACTCCTCATTCGGCAGGAACCAGCCGGTGGACGGCGCCCGCCACCAGAGCGAGTTGATGCTGATGGAATCGGTCACGACCGTGAAGTGGGGGACCGAGAACCGGCCCTGCCGCGCGAGGTGATCGAGCATGATGCTGTACGCGGGATACGTGCTGCAGACCGCGGCGGGCCGCTCGGCGGCGAGGAGGGCCTCGAGCCGGCGGAGCGTGGCGGGCATGAGGCTCAGCCGGCGCGGCACCGCCTCGTTGGCGTCGAGCCAGCGGTACAGGCAGCCCCACAGCCGCGGGGTCCGGTTGATGGCGGTGAAGTAAGCCGAGCGGATGGCGGAGTTCAGCCGCGGCGTGGCGAGGGCCATCAGGTCCACGACCCGCGCGGTGCCCGCTCCCGCCGCCTCGTCGATGGCCGTGGCGACCGCCCGGGCCGCGGCATTGTGACCCTCGCCGTAGCTGGCGGTCAGGACGAGGATCGAACGGCGGGAGGGGTCGCTAGGCGGCGGCATGGGAGGGAGTGGGGGCGACGCCGGGAAGGGGGAGGCCGCGCGCCTCGGCGATCACGCGCGCCAGGTCCGTTTCAAACCGGACCACGACGGTTTCCCAGGCCTGGGCCTCGACGGCGGCGCGCGCGCCGCGGCGCAGCCGCGCGGCGAGCCCCGGCTCGGTGGCCAGCCGCACGGCGGCCGCAACGAGCGCATGCGGCCGGCCGAGCGGCGCCACCAGGCCGCTTTCCCCGTCGCGGACGAATTGCCGGGCGGCGGCGTAGTCGAACCCGGCGACGGCCAGGCCGCTGGCCATGGCCTCCGTCAGCACGTTCCCGAAGGTCTCGGTCGTGCTGGCGTGGATGTAGAGGTCAGCCGAGGCGTAGTAGCGGCCGATCTCATCGCGGGAGAAGAAACCGGCGAAGATGCAGTCGGGGTGGTCGCGCTTCAGCCGGTCCCGCAGCGGGCCCTCGCCCGCGACCACGAAGCGGCAGCGGGGATTCGCCGCGCGCATCGCGGCATAGGCCCGGAAGAGAAGCGGATAGTTCTTTTCCGCGGCGAGCCGGCCCACGTGCAGGACCACGGGGTCGCCGTCGGCG
Organism: uncultured Opitutaceae bacterium; assembly: GCA_964550715.1. Lineage (GTDB taxonomy): Bacteria > Verrucomicrobiota > Verrucomicrobiia > Opitutales > Opitutaceae > Palsa-1447. Next base: position 15,003 of record CAZKAH010000013.1, on the reverse strand, counting down.
GCGCCCCAGCTGGCCCGCAGCTCGGGCGACCGGCGCTCGGGCTGGAACTGCGCGATGTCGACCCCGCGCGAGAGGACGAGGAGACGCTTGAAGCCGAGCCCGGCCAGCTCAAGGGCGAGTTCCGCGGTCGGGACAAAGGTGCGGCTCGTCCGGTTATGCAGGCGGCGGAGCCAGCCGAGTGCGATCGGCCGGAGCCAGCCGCAGCGGTAGTGCCGGGCATAGCTGTGGAAGTTCGTGTGGAAACTTGAGGTGACCGGCAGGCCCAGGTCCCGGGCGGCCGCCACGGCCGAGGCTCCCAGCGGGCCCTCCGTGACGACGTGGACGAGGTCGGGCCGGTCGGCCCGCCAGCGGGAACGAAGCGTGCTCCGGGCCGGCAGGCCGAAGCGCAATTCGGGATAGCCGGGGACCGGCAGCCCCGGGAGCGCCGTCTCACGGAAGGCGACGGGCTCGGTCCGGGCCGGCCCACGGGAGCGGGAGGGCCGGTAGACGGTCACCTCATTTCCCCGCCGACCCAGTTCCCGCGCAATGACCCCAAACGTCATCGCGACGCCGTTGACTTCGGGCGGGAAGGTTTCGGTAACGAGGGCGAGCTTCACATCGCTGCTATAATAAGCAGTCGGATGTGTCGAAACCGTGGCGACCGGGTTACGATCCCGCTAACTTAGCCAGCGATAGGGGCTTCCGGCGCCGGCGGAGGAGCTGGCGGCGGTGCCGGGGGAGGTGCGGCGGGGGCGGGGGGCAGCGGGGCCGCCGGCGGGGCCGGCGGCTTCGGCCGGGCCCGGTGCGCGCTGCGGTCCTCGTAGAGGCGGATGATGTGCCGGCGCTGGTCGTAGCTGATGATTTCCGCGTACCGGCCCCAGCTGAGCAGCGTCCGGAACAGGAGCCGGGTCTTCTCGTGCGGCAGGGCGGCCTCCAGCTCCCGGAGGAGCTCCTCGGCGGTGAGGTGCTGGTCTTCCTGCACCTTGATCAGCCGGACCAGCAATTCGAAGATCTTCAGCTTGAGCAGCTGCTCCCGGACCATCCGCTTTTGTTCCGCCGTGGAGGCGTCGACCAGTTTCTTGCCCAGGGGGGTCAGGACGGCGTCGTGCTGGGGCGTGTTCACAAACTCGAGGAGCTCGGCGGCCTTGACCACGCGGACGACATACCCGAATTCCTTGCCGAAGCGCTCGGCCAGCTCGAAGACGTCGGTCGGCGCGTCGCCCATCAGCGCGAGCAGCCCCAGGACCTCGGCGGGGGTGACATAGGGGAGGGAGACGGGCGCGATGCGGCGGCGCGACGCGTCGATGGGAGTCACCACGCGGCCCGCATCGGCGGCGGCCGGCTCGGGCAGGATGGTATGGGTGAGGATGCCGTGCAGCCGCTCGACGATTTGCTTGAACTCGGGCGCGTCCGGGTCGCGGGGATAGGGCAGGGGGTTAGGGACGACGACGTCCACGCGGCCGGGCTGGGCTGCCATGACCACGATCCGGGTGGCGAGGAAGGCGGCCTCGGTGATGTTGTGGGTGACGAACACCATCGTGCGCAGGGGATGGTTCGGGTCCGCGACCAGCCGGCCGATCTCCCCGCGCAGCGTCTCGGCGGTCAGGACATCGAGCGCGCTGAAGGGCTCGTCCATGGCGAGGACCTCGGGTTCGGCGATCAGGGCGCGGGCGATGCCGACGCGCTGCTTCATCCCGCCCGAGAGTTCGCGCGGATAGGCGTACTCGTAGGCCCCCAGCCCGACGGTGTTGAGCACCTTCTCGAGCCGCGCCTGCTGTTCCGCCTCCGGAATCGTGCCGACCGGCAGCAGGACGTTTCCCCGCACCGTCAGCCACGGGAACAGGGCAAAGTTCTGGAAGACCATGGCCACGCCGGGCGAAATGCCCCGGAGCAGGAGCCCCTTGTAGTAGACCTCGCCCTTCGTCGGCGTGATCAGGCCGGCCATGATCCGCATCAGGGTCGACTTGCCGCAGCCGGAGGGCCCGAGCAGCGCCACCGCGTCGTTCTCGCACACGGACAGGCTGATGTCGCTCAGCACGAGGTCGCTCTCCTGCCCGGAGGCCGCGTACTCGTGGCTGATGTGGCGGAGCTCGATCAGGGGGGGAGGAGAGACGGGATCCATGGCTTCAGGTGATAAAGCGGCAGCGCTCGTTGGCCAGCGTCTGGATGCGCTTCCAGACCGTGCGGTTCACGACCACGACGATGAGGGCCATGACAAGGGACGCGGCGGTCAGGCGGGCAAAGTTGCCCGAGTCGGTGGCATGGGAGATATAGGCGCCGAGGCCGGTCGCCTCGTAGGGATGGCCGTGCACGACGAGGATCTCGGCCACGATCGTGGCGTTCCACGCGCCGCCGGCCGCGGTGATCCACCCGGTGACCAGGCCGGGCAGGATCGCCGGGAGCAGGAACTTTCGCCAGCGGCGCCAGCCGGAGAGGCGCAGGATGCCCGCGCAGCACACGATGTCGTTGGGAATGGCCGCCGCCGCCCCGGCCACGTTGAAGAGGATGTACCACTGGGTGCCGAAGAGAATCAGGAGGACCGCGCCCCACTGCAGCGTTCCGCCCACGGCGAGGACGAGGAACAGCAGCGCGGGATAGATCATGGGCGAGGGAAAGGAGGCGACGAACTGGATGAAGGGCTGCAGGCGGTTCGACAGGGCCGGGTTGAGCCCGATCCAGACGCCGAAGGGCACCGTCCAGAGGGTCCCCAGGATGACGGCGGCCAGCACCCGCGCGAAGCTCAGGCCCGCGTCGCGCAGGATGATGAGCCACTCCGATCCCTCGACCTGCGCCAGCATCAGGCCCAGGCGCCGCGCACCCAGGCCCAGGAGGGCGAGCACCAGCGCCAGCAGCACATAGTAGAGCCCGCGGTTGAACCGGCCCCGTTGCACGGGGGGGGTGCCCGGCGGCACGAGCGATTCCTCGGCGGTGGGGGGATGCGGCGGCGGCACGAGCCACACCTTGCACCGCTGGAAGAAGGCGCCGAGCTGCTGGGCGGCCGCGGAGCGGGCCAGCCAGAGCTGCAGGCTGGACTTGCGCGCGCCGCCGGCCCCGAAGTCGTCGAGCTTGAACTTGCGCGACCACCGGACGAGCGGGCCCCAGATCAGGCGGTCGACCACGATGATCACCAGGCTCATGGCGACGATCCCGTACACGACGGCGCGGACGTCGCCGCGCTCGTTGGCGACGCTCATGTAGGAGCCCAGCCCCGGCACGCGGTAATTCTGGTTTCCGATCGTGGAAGCCTCCGTGATGGTGAGAAAAAACCAGCCGCCCGCCATGGAAACCATGCTGTTGTAAAGGAGGCCCTGCGCCCCGAACGGCAGCTCGACCCGCCAGAACCGGCTCCACCAGCTGAAATTGTAGAGGCGGCCGAGCATCCGGAAATCGGGCGGAGTGCCCCGCAGCGAATCGTAGTAGCTGAAGGTCATGTTCCAGACCTGGCCGGTGAACATCGCGAGCACGCAGACGAGCTCGAGGCCGACGTTGCTATGGGGAAAAAGGGCGATCAGCGGCAGTTCGAAGACGGGCAGGAAGGCGAGGACCGGGAGGCTCTGCAGGATGTCGAGGGCGACGAGGATGAACCGGCGGGCCCGCTGGTCGTAAAAGGCCCAGGAGGCGATCAGCAGCGTGAAGAGGAGCGAAAGCAGGTACGCGATCCAGGCGCGCGCGAAGGTGTAGAGCGCATACTTGGGCAGGGCCGCCAGCGAGAGATCGATTTCGACCGTCAGGTTGCGCGGCTGGCGCCACTCGCGGGCGACGCTGGCGGCGCCGAACAGCAGCGCGGCGAATCCAAGCAAGATCAGCGCATCGAGCCAGAGGGCCGAGCGGCGTTCGGGAACGGGTCGGATCAGGGTAAGCGCCATGCCGGACTGGTACGGCAGCCCGCCGAGCGCGGGCGGGCAAGCCGTTTATCCGGGTGACGCAAGGATTTTACGCGGGCGGCCGGAGGCAATAATTAGGTTGCGCGCCCGCGTCCGCGCTCTCTACGTTGATCCTTTTTACGCGATGCAGTCGCACGGCCCCAAGCGATTCTACACTCCCCATTCCCTCGAGTTTTGGTTTGGCAAGCTGGAAATTGACTGGGCGGAAACCTTCACCCCGGGCCAGCTGGAGGAGGGGCGGCGGCTCTACCGGGCGGGCGAGGTGCGCGAGCTCGAGCTGACCGACAGCCACGCGGTGGTCCACCGGCGGATCGACAAGAAGGACGAGTACGCGGTCATCGAGTGGGGCGCCGCCGGCCTGAGCGTCCGGTCCTCCACCACCGACCTCGAGCTGGCCCATGCGCTCGCCGTCGCCGGCCTCCACGAGATCGAGGAGCTGGTGGCCGACGAGATTTCCCCGCTGCCCGGCGAGAGCGCCGGCAGCAACGGCCACGGCCCCGCCGGCGAGGGCGCGGCCCCGGCCGCGCCGGCCCCCGCGCAGAAGCCGGGCGGTCCCTCGCGCCCGCTGCTCCTCGTGTTCAAGATCCGCATCTCGGGCCTGGCCTTCCGGGCCTACTGGGTCGAGCCGGATGGGAAGACCCGCCTCCCGGCGCTCGGCGCCGGGGCCCACGCGAACGGCAACGGCCACGTCTCCTCCGGCGAGCGCGCCAAGCTGATCGGCCTGGCCGCCTACGCCCGCAAGGCGCACTTCCAGTACGACCAGGAAACGGGCGCCTACTGGATGGAATCCCTGGTCGAGATCCCGAATTTCCTCAAGGTCACGCTGCCGGCCTGGCGCCGGATGTTCTCGATCGAGCTCGATGAGAAGACCGCGCACCTGCTGAAGGGCACCCGGGCGATCGAGATCGAGGCCGTGGCGGAAGCCGCGCCGAGCGGAGTGAACCGCGGCGAGGGCGGCGGGCTGAATCTGCGCTGGATCTTCCGCGCCGGCGAGCGCCTGCTGACGGACAGCGAGGTTGCCACGCTGCTGAAGCGGGGCGGCCAGCCCGTGATCCTCCCGGCCCTGGGCATCGTGTCCCTGCCCGCCGACCGCTGGGACTCGTACAGCACCTGGCAGAAGAACGTCGAGGAGGCCTCGGGCGGCGCGGAATCCCTGCCGCCCTACCTCGTCTTCTCGCTCTTCAACGACGCCCGGATGAAGCTGACGCTCTCGCCCGAGATCGAGGCCTGGCGGCAGGGCGTCCTGACCGCCCCGACCGAGCCACCGGTTTTGGCGGAATGGCTCCGGCCCTACCAGCGGCGCGGCATCGAGTGGATGCACCACCTCTGCAGCGCGGGCTGCCACGGGCTCCTGGCCGACGAGATGGGCCTGGGGAAGACCGTGCAGGTCCTCGCGCTCCTGGCCGCGCGGCCGGTGACCGACCGGCCCGGGCTGATCGTGTGCCCGGCGAGCGTGGTGCCGGTCTGGCGGGAGGAGATCATCAAGTTCTTCCCCCACCTCTCGGTCGAGGTGCTCAAGACCGGCCACGACTTCAGCGCGCACCGCGGCCCGACGCTCTGGCTCGCGAGCTACACGCAGCTGCGCAAGCATCGCTCGATCCTCGATGGCGTGGAATTCGGCTACGCCGTCCTCGACGAGGGCCAGTTCATCAAGAATCCCGACGCCAAGGTCACGCAGACCTGCTTCGCGGTTCGCGCCCGCCACCGGCTGGTCCTGACCGGCACCCCGCTGGAAAACCGGCAGCTGGACCTCTGGAGCATCTTCCGCTTTCTCCTGCCCGGGCTTCTCGGCTCGCGCTCCGCCTTCGAGGCCGCCCTCCACGCCGACCGCGAGGGCACGATCGGCCGGCTGCGGGCCCAGCTGGCCCCCTTCATCCTGCGGCGCACCAAGCGGGAGGTCGCGCAGGAGCTCCCGCCGAAGGTGGAGATGGACCTCATCTGCCCGCTGACCGACGTGCAGCGCTCGGAATACGCCCGCATCTGCACGGAGGGCCTGGCCCGCCTCGGCGACGACGTCGGCGCCGCCATGCGCGAGAAGTCCTTCGGGTTCCTCGCCCTCCTCACCCGGCTACGGCAGACCTGCTGCGACCCGGACATGCTGCCCTGGCTGAAGGCGCCGCTCGGGGATTCGGGCAAGATCAACCTCCTGGTCGAGAAGCTGGCGGAGATCGTCGGCAGCGGCCACAAGGTCGTCATCTTCTCGCAGTTCGTCATGCTGCTCGACCGGGTCCGCTCGGCGCTGATGCAGCACTTCCCCGAGCTGCCGCGCTATGAGCTGACCGGCATGACCCTGGACCGGCAGAAGCCGGTGCAGGGCTTCCAGGGGGCGACGGGCGCGGCCGCGATGCTCGTCTCGCTCAAGGCCGCCGGGACGGGCATCACCCTCCACGCCGCCGACTACGTCTTCCTCCTCGATCCCTGGTGGAACCCGGCGGTCGAGGCGCAGGCGGTGGACCGCGTCCACCGGATCGGGCAGACCAACACCGTCTTCGTCTACCGCATGGTCACCGCCGGCACGGTCGAGGAGCGGATCCAGGCGCTGAAGGCCTCGAAGAAGGACCTCTTCGACAAGCTGGTCGACGGCCTGGGCGGCGACTTCGACCTCAGCCAGCATTTCACCTCGCTGCACAGCCTGGTACAGCTGACCGCGCACGCCGAGCAGGAGCAGCCCGAGCCGACGCCCGAGCCGGCTCCGGAGCCGACGACCGAAGTCGGCGGCGCGGTCGCCGGGAGCTAGGTCCAGCCCACGCCGGGCTTCCCGCCGGAGGCGCCCGCGACGCCGGGCGAGAGAAAGGCGAGGACCGCTCCGCAGACGCCCACCGCGCCCAGCGGCAGGGCTTCCTCCAGGGCGCCGAGATGGAGGCCGCGGTTGGCGCCCTGGCAGTAGATTGCCCAATTCCAGAAGAGCGGGAACAGCAGCGCCAAGCCGGTCCAGGCGGCGCGGCGGACGTCCCGCTCGTCGGCGTCCGTCAACCGGGTGAGGAGGGGCAGGAGGAAGAGGAGAAAGACGAGGCGGTAGTTATGGTTGGTGCCCAGGAAATACGCCCCGCAGATGATCGCCGAGCCGGCCCAGGCGAATCTCCCTTCCCATGACGGGATCGCCCAGCCGTCCCGCGGGCTGAGCCGCCGCCCGAGGGCGAATCCGCCCAGCGCCAGGAGGACGGCCGCCGACCGGGACAGCCAGATGGCGCCGGGAACCCCCCAATGGAAGAGGATCGTGTGGTCGCCCCAGGAGCACCAGCCCACCGCGGGGGCGTTCATCCGGATGACTTCGAGCGGGTGCCGGATCGCAGCCAGGTAGAGAACCATCGCCAGCGTGGCCAGGATCCAGGGGATCCGCCGACGATTCGAGGGCTCGGTCAGGCTGAGGCTCAGGGCAAAGACCGGAAAGAGTTTCAAGGCGGCCGCGACGAAGATCCCCAGGGCTCCCGCCAGCGGCGACCGCCGGACGAGGGCGACGGCCAGCAGGGCGAAGATGAGCAGGTCGATGTTGCCATTTTCGATTCCGAGGAACGCCGGCTGGGACAGGAGGAAGACCCCGATGATCATGGCATTCCGGGGGCGGACCTCGCGGAAGAGCAGGCCGGCGGCCGCGACGAAGGCGGCAGCCACCCCCAGGCCGAACCACCGGGCGTCCGCCAGGCCCAGGCCCAGCGCGACGGTGAGCCGAAGCGTGAGCGGGGGATAGTTGAAGCGGCGCCGATAGGGATCAAACGGGTTGGCCACGTAGGGGTCGGCCCCGCGGCGCACGGAGTCGGCCGCGGCGAGCAGGCCGACGGCATCGGGGAACGGCCGGTCCACCGAAAGCTGGAGGGTGCGGTTGAAGCGCCGGACGACCCGGTTGTCCGTCGCGATGCCGCCCGCGTAGCCCAGGAGGAGCGACGCCACGAGGCCGAAGATCAGCCAGCTCTTGCCGTTGGGGGCCTGGATCAAGGGTAGACGGCTGGAATACCTCCCCCTTCCGCCGACACAACCCAATTGCGCTGCGGCGCAGCCACTTGGGCCGCGCCGCGGGCCGCTAAATCTCGTAGTCCGTCAGGCTGCCGTCCTGCGGATCCTGCAGCTTCTCGTAGAAGAGCCGGACGTCCGCGGGCTGGGGGAGGAGCTCGGTGGCGCGCTGGAGCGCGCGGCGCGTGGCGGCGTTGGGATTCGCCTCGGCGGGAAAGATGTTCTCCGGGCCGATCTGGGCCAGGAGCCCGCTGCGGCGCAGGACGGCCGTGACCTGGGGATTGCTGCCGCTGATCAGGAGGTGGCGGTCGGTGCGGCGGAGGTACTCGTGCAGCTGCTGCAGCGCGAGGACGGTCGTCACGTCGAGGTGCCGCGCGTTCTTCATCCGCAGGATGAAGACGCGGATGTTGTCGTCCTCGGCCTGGCGGCGGACCTGGTCCTGGAAGAGGTCGGCGGCGCCGAAGAACAGCTCGCCCTCGACGTGGATGATCGAGATCTGGGGGTTGGGGCGCTTCGCCGGGTCCGTCAGCTCGGCGAGATTGCCGCTGTCGTTGAAGGTGTACTCGACGAGGACGGGGGTGGCCGACTTCTGCAGGAAGAGGGCCAGCGACACGCCGATGCCGACGTAGATGGCGGTGTCGAGCTTCAGGATGAGGCAGGCCGCCAGGGTCACGAAGAAGACCACGGCGTCGGACCGGGTCGACCGGCAGGCGATCCGGATGTGCGGCCAGTTGAGCATGCGCACGCCGACCCGGATCAGGTGGGTGGCCAGCGCGGCCACCGGGATGTAGTTGAAGATCGGCGCGATGAAGAGGAGCACCACGAGGACGACGCCGCTGCTGAAGATCGAGGCGAGCTGGGTGCGGGCCCCGCTCTGGTAGTTGACGGCCGAGCGCGTGAAGGAGGAGGAGCCGGGGACGGCGTTGAAGAGGGCGCAGGCGATGTTGCCGACGCCCATGCCGATCAGCTCCTGGTTGGGCTCGAGCTTCTGGCCGCTCTTGGCGGCGAGCGACTTGGTGATCGAGGACGCCTCGAGCATGCCGAGGATCGAGACCGCCACCGCCGTCCCCACGAGTGTCGGCAGGAGCGCGAGATGCTGGTGCCCGAAGCGCCAGCCGGAGAACATCGGCACGGCGGCGGTGAGGGCGCCCTCGTCGAGGATCAGCCGGAAGGGCGGGTGGCCGTGGAACGCGGTGTAGACCCGCGAGCCGATCCCGAGGGCCGACAGGCCGATCAGGGCCTCCGGCCAGGTGGGGCGGAAGCGCCGCACGCCCTCGAAGATCAGGAGCGTGAGGAGGGAGATCCCCAGCGCCCAGGGATTGAAGCTGAGGGTCCCGACCGATTCCGCCGCGTGCCAGACCCACTCGCGAAAGCTGGCGCCATTGGCGCTCTCCAGCCCGAGCCCGTTGTGCAGCTGCCCCACGATCAGCAGGATCCCGATGCCCGCGCTGTAGCTGATGACGACCGAGCGGGAGATGAACTTCGTCAGCTCGCCGAAATTGAAGAGGCCCGCCGCCAGCTGCATGATCCCGATCAGCAGGGAAAGGTAGACGGCGAGCTGCAGCGGCGTCAGCCCGCTCGAGGCGTGGGTGGCCAGGGTCGCGGCGACGATGATGCTGATCGAGTTGGTGGGGCCGAAGACATGGTGGCGGGACGAGAAGAAGAGGGAGCCGACGGCGCCGCCCACCACGACCGAGGTGATCACCGGCAGCGGCGGCAGGCCGAGGATCAGCGCGAAGCCGATCGCCTGCGGGATCGAGACGAGCGAGAGGGTGCAGGCGGCGATCAGGTCGGCCTTTGCCTTGGCCCAGGAATACCGCCGGATCTCGCCCACAATGGGAAAACGGACCCGGAACATGTTCGCGCCGAGGGCCGCCATCCCCTCGCTCAGCTCGGCTACCGGATCCATGCGCAAACCATTGGCGGAAAGGCGGGGAGCGCAAAGCAGATTCTTCTTCGCCGCGTTGTCACGCCGGCGACACACGACCGTAACAATCCCAAGTTATAACTTCGATGTTCTCATCGCCAACAACCTACACAGAGAGATATCCCCCATGCTTCCCAACAAAACCACGTGGTGCGCGCTGCTCGGAGCCGCCCTGCTCAGCGCGAGCGCGACGCTCGCCCAAACCAGCGCCAACAACAACGACAAGGCGCTCCTGAACGTCCTGATCGAAAAGGGCGTGCTGACCGCCGGAGAGGCGCAGCAGATCACCGACGAGATGGCCAAGTCCACCGGCGGCCAGGACGTCATGACCAACGCCGCTGACAAGTACGTGAAGAAGCTGACGATCACGGGGCGCTTCCAGGTCCAGTTCGCGGACCTCGGCACGAGCATCGACGGCTTCCAGAACGCCGCCCCCGCCGTGCTGCCGGCCCACCCGGTGGCCTCGGAGCACTTCCTCCTCCGCCGGATCTACCTCGGCACCAAGGTCGATATCGCCGACGGCTTCTCCGGCAACATCAACTACGATTTCGCCAATGCCTCGTTCGATGCCGCCTACATTGAGTGGAAGCAGAGCGACGCGCTGATGATCGACGCCGGCTTCCGCAAGGCGCCCTTCGCCTACGAGGAGGTCACCTCCAGCGGCAGCCTCAAGGCGATCGAGCGTTCGCCGATCACGCGCTACTTCGACGAGCCGAACAACGGCCGCCGCCTTGGCGCCGCGAGCTATCGCACCGGCCTCTTCGCCAGTGGCTCCCAGGACGGCTGGTTCTACATGGTGGCGCTGACCAATCCGGAGCGCAACGAGTACATGGGCGACAGCACTTCCGGGCCGACGGTCGACGGAAACACCGGTGTCGGCAGCTACAGCAACTCCACGAACAACAACCTGGCCTACTACGGCTGGGGCGGCTACGCCGGCAAGGTCTCGGACCTGACCTACAAGGTCGGCGTCGAGGCGGGCTACCTCCCGGACCAGGGCGGCCCGGGCACCAGCATCGGCGTGGGCAACAACCTTTCGATCTATGGCGCCTACGGCGACGCAACCTGGCAGGACTTCAACCTGCAGGGCGAATACATGCGGGCGAGTGACGGCAACGCCGTGACGGTCCGCGGCACGGTCCGCTCGGCCCACCCCGACGGCTTCTGGATCCAGCCCTCCTACTACATCATCCCGAAGGTCCTGGAAGGCCTGGTCCGCTACACCGAGGTCAATTCCGACAACCGCGGCGTGGCCCTGTCCGACGGCATCCGCGGCGCCACCTCCGGCGGCACGATGAACAAGATGAACGAGTGGTACGTCGGCGGCAACTGGTACATCGAGGGCAACGACGTGAAGCTCCAGTTCGGCTACATCCATGGCCAGGGCAAGGGCGCCCTCGCTCCGACCAGCGCAACCGGCGTGGTCGCCACCGGCACGGCCGTCAAGGCCTCCACCGACGGCATCCGCACGCAGGTGCAGGTCAACTTCTAATCGGTCCACCCTTCCCTCCAACTCAGCTCATTTCCTCATGAATAAGATTCTCTCCCTCGCGCTCTGCAGCCTCGCCCTCACCGGCGCGGCCCGGGCGCAGCTGCAAATCAACGGCGCCGGCGCGACGTTTCCCCAGCCGATCTACACCAAGTGGTTCTCCGAATACTCCAAGGTCGATCCTTCGGTCCAATTCAACTACCAGGGCATCGGCTCCGGCGGCGGTCAGAAGCAGATCCTCGCGGAAACCGTCGACTTCGGCGCCTCCGACGGCCCGATGACCGACGAGTCCCTGGCGAAGGCGCCCCGGGCCCTCTGGCACATCCCAACGGTGGCCGGTGCGGTCGTGGTCAGCTACAATATCCCGGGCAACCCGAAGCTGAAGCTCGACGGTCCGACCCTCGCGGGGATCTTTCTTGGGAAGATCACCAAGTGGAATGATCCGGCGATCGCCGGCCAGAACCCCGGGGTGGACCTCCCGGCCCAGGAGGTCGTCGTGGTGCACCGCTCGGACGGCAGCGGCACGACCTTCATCTTCACCGACTACCTCGGCAGTGTCAGCCCGGACTGGAAATCGGGCGTCGGCAAGGGCACGGCGGTCAGCTGGCCGGCCGGCTTCGGCGCCAAGGGCAATCCCGGCGTCGCGGGCCAGATCAAGCAGTCGCCCGGTGCGATCGGCTATGTGGAGCTGGCTTATGCCAAGCAGAACCACCTGCCGTACGCGGACATGAAGAACGCCGCCGGAAACTACATCACGCCGACGATCGAGTCCGTTACCGCGGCCCTGAGCACGGCGACGATTCCCGAGGACTTCCGCTTCTCGATGGTAAACGCCCCGGGCGACGCCTCCTACCCGATCGCGGGTGTGACTTGGCTGCTGGTCTACGAGCAGCAGAAGGATGCCGCCAAGGGGGCCAAGCTGGTCGCCTTCCTAAAGTGGGCCTACGCCGATGGCGAGAAGATGGCCGCCGACCTGGACTACGCCCCGCTGCCGGACAGCGTGCTCCAGCGGGTGAACGCGCGGGTCAATGCCATCAAATATTGATCGAATGTCCGGGGTCTTGGGTCAGAACTAGCAGGTCAAACGGGGGGCGGCTCATTCTCCGCCCTCCGTTTTTCTTTCCATGACAACCGCTGTCGAAACCGCCGCGACTCCGCTGCTTCCCGCCGCCGGGTCGCGCATGGCGGACAATGCCTTCAAGTGGCTGGCCTTCGGGACCGCCCTGACGATCCTGCTCCTCGTGGGCCTGGTGGGCTGGTCGCTCTACCACGGATCGCTGCTATCCCTGGCCAAATTCGGGCCGGGATTCCTGGTCAGTTCGCGCTGGAATCCGGTCACCGAGCAGTACGGTGCGCTGCCGTTCATCTTCGGCACGCTCGTCTCCTCCCTGATCGCGCTGCTGATCGCGGTCCCGCTCGGGGTCGCCACGGCGCTCTTTCTCACCGAGCTCGCCCCCTTCAGGATTCGCCAGCCCATCATCATGATCATTGAGATGCTGGCGGCCGTGCCGAGCGTGATCTTCGGGCTCTGGGGCATCTTCGTGCTCCTGCCCTGGCTGCGCGACCACCTCTTCGTCTGGCTGCAGGCGACCCTGGGGTTCCTGCCGCTCTTCAAGGGTGCGAACAACGGCTATTGCATGCTCAGCGGCGGCATCATCGTCGCGATCATGATCCTCCCGATCATTACCTCGATCTCCCGCGAGATCCTGCGCTCGGTCCCGAACCTCCAGCGGGAGGCAGCCTATGCCCTTGGGGCGACGCGCTGGGAGGTGATCCGCATCGCGGTCCTGAGCTACGCCAGGCGCGGGCTCTTCGGCGCCGCCATCCTCGGCCTGGGCCGCGCCCTCGGGGAGACGATGGCGGTGACCATGGTGATCGGCAACCGGCCGGAGATCAGCGCCTCGCTGCTGGCGCCCAGCCACACCCTGGCCAGCGTGATTGCAAATGAGTTCACCGAGGCGAACAGCGACACCTACATCTCCGCCTTGTTTGAGATTGGGCTGGTCCTGCTCGTCCTCACGATACTGATCAATGCCGCCGCGCAGCTTATGCTGCGCTCGATGGGCGGAAGCGGAAAGGTTAGCTGACATGATCGCCGAGGCAAACCAGCGCCTGCGCAGCACGAAGAGCCGGGCCATGACCGTGGTCCTCTGCCTCTGCGCCTGCGTCGTCATGGCGCCGCTCTTCCTCGTGATCTTCTTTCTCCTCAAGGCGGGCGCCAGCTCGCTCGACTGGAATTTCTTCACTCAGCTGCCCAAGCCGACCGGCGAGGTGGGCGGGGGCATGGCCAATGCGATCGTGGGCACGATGGAGCTGCTGGCGATGGCCGCCGTCGTCGGGGTTCCCGTCGGTGTCATGGGCGGCATCTACCTTGCGGAGTACGGCTCCGAGAAAGCCAACAATTGGATCCGCTTTTCCGCCGACGTGCTCAACGGGGTTCCCTCGATCGTTTGGGGCATGGTCATCTGGATGCTTCTGGTCGTGCCCTTCAAGGGTTTTTCCGCATATGCCGGCGGTGTGGCGTTGGGCCTTATGATGATTCCGCTGGTCATGCGCACCACCGAGGAGGTCCTGGTCCTGGTCCCGCAGAGCTACCGCGAGGCCGCCCTGGCGCTCGGCATCGCGCGCTGGAAGGTGATCACGGTCATCGTGGTGAAGACCGCGCTCAAGGGCATCGTCACGGGCGTGCTGATCGCGCTGGCCCGCGTGGCCGGCGAGACCGCCCCGCTGCTCTTCACCGCGCTGGGCAACAACTTCTGGAATCGCAGCCTCAAGGAGCCGATCGCGGCGCTGCCGCTGCAGATCTTTTCCTATGCCGTCTCGCCCTATGATGACTGGCATCGCCAGGCCTGGGCCGGGGCCCTGGTCCTCATGGCCATGATCCTCTCCCTCAATATCATCGTCCGCGTCATTTCGCGCGGCCGCAAATTCGATTGAACGCCCGCCGGCTTCCCCATCTTTTATGACCACCATTTCAGAGCTCCCCGCCACTTCCACTCCGGCCCTGCGCACCGTGGCCGACTCGGTCCCCGCAGCGCCGGCCACGCCTGCGGCGGGACCCGAGGAAGTGGCCTTCGACATCAAGAAGTTCTCGCTCTGGTACGGTGCCCGCCAGGCCCTCCATGACGTCGACATCCGCATCCCGGCGAAGAAGGTGACGGCGATCATTGGCCCCAGCGGCTGCGGCAAGTCCACCTTCCTCCGCGCGCTCAATCGCATGCACGAGGTGACGCCGGGCACCCGCCTGACCGGCTCGCTCCGACTCTTTGGCGCGGATCTCTACAGCCAGGACGTCGAGCCGGCGGTCGTCCGCCGGCGGGTGGGAATGGTCTTTCAAAAGTCCAACCCGTTCCCGACGCTTTCGATCGGCGAGAACGTCCTGGTGGGGCTTCGCCTCAACGGGGTCACCAACCGGGCCCTGCTGCAGGAGCGTCTCGAGCAGTCGCTCCGTCATGCGGCGCTGTGGGAAGAGGTGAAGGACCACCTCGCCCGCCCCGGCCTCAGCCTCTCCGGCGGCCAGCAGCAGCGGCTCTGCATCGCGCGGGCCCTGGCGGTGAAGCCCGAGGTCCTGCTGATGGACGAGCCCTGCTCGGCGCTCGACCCGCTCGCGACGGCGAAGATCGAGGAGCTGATCCAGACCCTTCGCCAGGACTACACGGTCATCATCGTGACCCACAACATGCAGCAGGCGGCCCGGTGCTCGGACCGGACGGCGTTTTTCTACCTCGGGAAGCTGATCGAGTACGACGACACCCGGCGCATCTTCACCACGCCCT
>CAZKAH010000012.1:0-64804 GCA_964550715.1 uncultured Opitutaceae bacterium | reverse complement strand
TCCATGATGATTCCACCCGCCGGCGCAACTCGCGGTACTTCTACGCCGGGTTCGTTTGGAATTTCGGCTCCGCGAAGAGGAAGGCGAAGAGCGACGTCCTGCAGTTCGAGAACTAGCCCCGGGGGGCGGGCCCGGCGGCGGAGGCCGGCGCCACCGGCGCCAGGCTCACGGTCGAGGAGGCACCCCAGGCGACCGGCACGCCCGGCCCGTCGTTGGCGCCGCTCGCGTTCCAGAGGCATTCGCGATCGGTCAGTTTCCGCTCGGCGGCGTTGAACACCACGACTTGGAACGACAGCTGAGCCTCCTCCTTGGAGGTCTTGCCCTTCAGGGGGGAGGCGACGCGAAAGACCTTCAGCGCCAGGTCTCCGTCCGGACCCTTCCACGTGTAGACTTCATTCCAGTTTTCGTGCCCATGGAAGTAGGCGACGATGTTGCGGTGACGGCGCAGGAACGCCGCCAGCGCGCGCTGCTCGACGGTGGTCTCGCCATCCGGCTTGGCCTTGCGCGTGGCGGTGTCGCCGTCCGCGTAGACATCGCTGACCAGGTTTTCGAACGCATCGTGCGGGTTGATCCCGTGGTCGCCGTAGGGATTGATCAGGTGACGCGCGTCGATTTCCGGCGGATCGTGGCAGAAGATGAACACGGGCTCGGTCGCCGGCACGGCCTCCAGGTCCCGGTCGATCCAGGCGCGGGCGAAGCTGTCCGGCCAGATGGTGAGGAAGATGCAATGGGCCCCCCCGAATTCGCGGGCATAGGTGACGCGGTCGCGGGCATAGTCGTAGTCGGCGGTCGTGACCGGGATGGCGGGATGCATCGTCCGGTTGTAGAGTTCCACCATGGACGTGGCGTCGGTTGCCGGCACCAGCTTCGTCGGTGCGCCGATCGCGTTCGAGACGTCGTGGTTGCCCGGCACGAGGAGGAGCGGCGTGGGCCGACCCTGGGCATCGCGCAGCTTCAGGCCGTCGATGTAGCAGGCCTTGAACTGCGCCCAGGAAACCGCAGCCGGTTGGATGTGGTTCGGATACAGCTCCTGCCGGTTGGTCAGGTCCCCGGTGATGACCACGAAGTCGACCGCCCCGATCGGTTCGCCCGCCCGGAGCCCGCCATCCTGCGGCAGGCGGGTATTGGCCAAGGCGTTGATCTTCTGCACCTGGGCGGCATTGACGACCTGGGCGTCCACGTAGCTGCCGCCCCGAAACCGCCCGCGCGCGATGCCAAAGTGCACGTCGGACGTGAAGACAAAGGTGACGTCGGGCGTGGCCGCCGCCGGGTGGAGCAAGCCGACCAGGAGCGCCAGGACGAGACCGGCCGACCGGCGTGGGAAGGGACGTGGCGCCGAGGCGCGAATCTTCATGGGCGCGATGGTTCGGCCGCAGGCGCGGGTGACGAGACGAATTTAGACCGTGGCAGGATCGTCACAATCGGAGGGGATCCCGGTTCCCAAGCCGCGGGACTCGCAGAAGGCCCGGAGGTCGCCCGGCAGCGGCGCGGTGAAAATGAATGCGAGGCCCGCGGGCTGGAGGTCGATTTTGGCGCAATGGAGGGCCTGCCGCGGGAGGAGCAGTTTTGCGGCCAGCGCGTCGGTCCAGCCGTGCTCGATGAACTCGAGGTAGAGAAGTTCATCCGGACCGTAGATCTTGTCGCCGACCACGGGCAGCCCCAGCCATTGGGCATGGGCGCGAATCTGGTGCTTCCGGCCGGTCTCCGGCACGGCCTGGACCAGGGTGAACCCGCACCCCGCCGACAGCGGCGTGAAGCGGGTGATGGAAGGGCGCCCGTCGGCGGTGACGGCCGTCTTGATGAACACCTGGCTGCGCAGGTCGTCGCCCAGGGGCTGGTCCACCGCCACCGGTGCGGCGAGTTCGCCGGTCAGGATCGCGAGATAGGATTTCCCGATCCGCCGCCGCTCGATCGCCTTCTGCAGGCGCGAGGCCATGGCCGCGGTCTTCGCCAGGACGATCACGCCGCTCGTTTCACGATCCAAACGGAAGATCAGGTGCATGGTCTCCAGCCCGGTGTGAATCCGCGCCGCCCCGACCAGGCTGGAGGCCGGCCCGGCCTTCGAGGGATGGCAGACGACCTGGGCGGGCTTGTCGACGACCAGGAGCTGGTCGTCCTCATGGAGGATCCAGCGGCGGAAATCGGCCGGATCGATCAGCGGCACGTCCGTCCGCTGCGGCCGTGGCGGCCACGCGCAGGCCCTGGGGCCCCGCCAGGGCGGGTCGGTTGCGGTCGAGTCGGACATGAAGGGGGGAGGCAGGGAAGGATTCCATCACGGGGAAAGCATGGCCGGAAAAGGAAAGGCGAGCTTCCCCCGAAAAAACAAGACGTCGGTTAGAGCCTCAGGCAAGGCGCCTCGCCAGGACCCTTTCGTCCACGGGCGCCCCGCTCAGTTGGAGAGGTCCACCGCCTCGATCCGCAGGCCCGGCAGCTGACGGCCGGCGCCCGCCGCCAGCTCGCGGCCGAGCGCGGGGAGGACTCCGGGGAAGGTGTTCCCGGCTGCCTGGACGCTCAGGCGGGCGGTCCAGAGGATCTTCAGCGTGCGCTGCTTCAGCCGCAACTGGTTGTCGTAGGCGGTGAGGATGATGAAGAAACGCGGCTGATCGAGCATCGCCTGCAGGCTGTTCGCGGGGCTGCGTACCTGCTGAGAGGTTGCGGCCTGCGCCTGCCGTTCCTTCTTCACCGCCTCGGTGAACCCGAGAAGATTGGCGTTGTAGGTAATGGCCTTGTCCTTGAGACCCTGCACCTGGTCGGCGATCCCCAGCTGGTCGTTCAGGGCCTGGGCCGAGGGGCGGGGGGCGCCCAGGGCCGTGTCCATGACGGTCTTCCCCGCCGGCCGGGGAGAGTTCGGGTTCGTGGACCCAAAGCCGCTGTTGAAGTCGGTCAGGGCGTTCTGGAGGTCCTGCTGCTGGGCCACCTGGAGGGAATCGTCGCTCACGGTCGTCACGCCCCAGCTCACGCCGATCATGAGTTCGGCGCCGGCGGGATCCTGGACGGGCCGGTAGTTCGCCGACGCGAGATTCCGGGCCAGCACCTGGGCGATCGTGAGGAAGGGGACCGAGGCGAGCGCCCGATCTCGCGTGTCCCCGGTGAAGACTTCGCCCTGATAAAATACGTAGGTCTCCGGGCGGGCCGCGCCGTCCGGGCCCGGCCGGCGCTGAACGTAGTCCTTGCGCGCGGTGGTGGCCAGCGCGATGAAAGCCTGTCGGTTGGCGCGAGCGGGAGCGGGGAGGGCGGCCAAACCCGCACCCAGGGTGAAAGCGAGAAGGAAGGGGATCGTTCTCATGGGGATCCTGCGATGAGACCACGAATCCCCGGGCCCTTCAATCCCGCATATGCGGCCGGCTGGCAGAGGCACGGCTGCTGGGCACTTGACGCATTGGGCCGCCGGGCCGAGCATGGCCGGACCCCGAGGCGACCCTGCCTAGGTTTCCGTTCGCTGCCGAGACCCGCCGCCCGAGAAGGAGCCCAAGAAACCGCCATCCCAGGAACGATCATGAAAAGACGGGAATTTCTGAAGAACGCCGGCTATGCGGCCATGCTGACCGCGTTCGCCGGCCTGCCCAAGCTCGCCTGGGCCGACGAGAAATCGAAGCTGAAGATCACCGGCATCCGCCTGGCGAAGACCAGGCCCAAGAAGCCCTACCCGGACTTCACGCCCGCGCCCGGCTCCTGGTCCACCCAGAACGTCGAGGTCTCGGCCCCGCTCAACATCTATCCCGAGTACAAGCCGGCCCGCAGCCTCTTTGCGGCCGTGCCGCCCTTGGTCGAAACCACCACGGTCGAGGTGACCACCGACAAGGGCATCGTGGGGTACGGCGATGGCGGCCCCGGCGGCGGTCCGATCGTCCTGGGCCACCTCCGAAAGCTGATGATGGGCCGCGATCCCTTCGACCTGGAGCGCAACTGGGACATCAATTGGCGCGCCACCGAGTCCTATGGCCAGGAAGGCGTGACCATGAACGCGATCAGCGCCTTCGACAACGCCTGCTGGGACATCGTGGGCAAGGCCCTGGGCGTGCCGCTCTATGAACTGCTGGGCGGCGAGACCAAGCCGCGCATCCCCGCCTATTGCACGGGCAACGACATCGAGCAGCACGTCGCGCACGGCTTCAAGCGGGTCAAGCTGGCCATGCCCTTCGGGCCGCCCAGCGGCCGTGAGGGCCAGCGCGGCAACGCGGAACTGGTGGCGCGCGCCCGCAAGGCGGTCGGCGACGACGGCGACGTCATGTGCGACTGCTGGATGTCCTGGACCGAGCCCTACACGATCGAGATGGCGAGGCTGCTCGAGCCCTACCGGGTAAAGTGGCTCGAGGAGGTCCTGCCGCCCTACGACTTCGAGGGCGCCGGCCGGCTGCGCAAGCAGATCCAGTCCACCCTGCTGGTGTCCGGCGAGCATACCTACGGCCGTTATGGCTTCCGCCGGATGCTCGCGGCCGAGGCGGCCGCGATCTGGCAGCCCGATGTCACCTGGTGCGGCGGCATGACCGAGCTGCGCCGGATCGGCGCGCTCGCCGACACCTACGATATTCCCGTGATTCCGCACGGCGGCGGCCTCAACGGCGCCGCGCATTGGTCGCTGGCGAACGTGAACGGACCCTGGGCCGAGCTTTTCATGCCGCCGCCGGGCGGCCCGAAGGAGGTCTACGAACTCTTCGACGAGCTTTACGAGATCACCCGGGGCCCCGAGGGGCTCTACATGCACCCGCCGCGGCGCCCGGGCTGGGGCGTCGAGCTCGAGGTCACGGGCTAGCCGCGCGCCGGCGGCGCCTCAGTGCTTTTCCGGCAGGGCGAAGACCAAAATCGTGCCGGCGGAGGCAACGGCGACATACTGCCGGCCGCCGATGGCGTACGTCATGGGCGAGGCCTTGATCGGGTGGTTGGTCTCGAAGTGCCACAGGTGCCGCCCGGTGGCCGCGTCGGCCGCCGCAAAGGCGCCGCTGCTCTCGCCGAAGAAGACCAGGCCGCCGGCGGTCGACAACACGCCCGCGTAGTTGGTGATGGCCGGACCGGGCAGCTCCCGCTGCCAGGCCACGCGGCCGGTCTGGATGTCGAAGGCCCGCAGCAGCTTTCGCGGCGGATCCGCCGGATTGACGTACATGCCGAAGCCTCCGTTCTCCGCCTTCTTGAAGACCGTATAGTCCTCGACCGTCATCACGTAGAAAAGGCCGGTGGCCGGGTTGTAGGCGGTGGAATACCAATTGGTGGCGCCGCGCACGGCCGGGCCGGTGAGGACACCCTGAGTATCGGTCTCGTTGTTGGGCGCAAGCTGGGGCGTCCAGGTCCGCGCATCGATCCCGGTCGCCCAGGTCAGCTTGTCCACCATCCGGCTCGCGAGGAGCGGCTGGCCGGTCGTCCGGTCGAGGACGTAGAGGAAGCCGTTGCGATTGGCGTGCAGCAGGAGCTTGCGGTCCTGGCCCTGCCACTTGGCGTCGACCAGCACGATGGGCTGATTGGCGTCCCAGTCGTGCAGGTCGTGCGGCGTATATTGGTAATGCCAGAGCATCCGCCCGGTCGCCGCGTCGATCGCCACGTCGCAGTTGGTGTAGAGGTTGTCGCCGACGCGGTCGTCACCATCGGTGTCGGGATGCGGGTTGCCGATCGCCCAATAAACCACATTGGCCGCGGCGTCATAGCTGCCGGTGAGCCACGTGGCGCCGCCACCTTCCTCCAGGGCATGGCCCCGCCACGTGTCCGCACCGGGGCCCGGCACGCCGGGCTGGGGGATGGTCCAGAGCCGCCAGGCCAGCTGCCCGTTGCTCGGCTCATAGGCGGCCACGAACCCGCGGATCCCGTTGTCGCCGCCGCTCACCCCGGCGAGGACGAGGCCGTTCGCGACCAGGGGAGCGCCCGTGGAGCCGTAGCGCCCCGGCGCATCGGCCGGCGCCGTCGCCACCTCCCAGAGCAGGGCGCCGGTCAGCCGGTCCAGGGCGAGCAGGTGCGCGTCGTCGGTCTCATAGAATACCCGGTCACCGAGGACCGCGACTCCGCGGTTCACGCCGATGCCAGCATCGCCGGAAATTCGCGAGGCGGCGCTTTTCGGGCGCAGGTAGCGCCAGATTTCCCGGCCGGTGCGTCCGCTCAGGGCGTAGACCTGGTTGTTCCCGGTGACGTACATCACCCCGTCGAGCACGACCGGGGTGGTCTCCAGGCTACCGAAGGGGACGGGGTAAAGCCACTGGAGCTGCAGATCGGCCACGCTGCCCCGGTTCACCTGGTCGAGCAGGCTGTGCCGGTTTCCGCCCACCGCGCCATTGTAGGTGGGCCAGTCTCCCGGCTGCGGATGAACGATTGCGGCGAGGTCCGCCGCGGAGGCGGGGAGGGCGGGCGCGGCCAGCGGCCCGGGGCCGACGCCGGCCAGCCGGCTGAGGAAGGCGAGGAGGTCCCGGCGCTCCTCGCCGGTGCCGGTGAAGGCCGGCATGGCCACCTGGGCTTCCGGCACGACCGAGCGGTACTCGGTGTCGAGCAGAAGGCGCAGCCGGCCATCGTCCGTCTGGAGCACGAGATCGTGATTGCCTTCGGCGCGGGCAAAGCCCCGCAGCGTCCGGCCGTCGTTCAGGGTCACCGCGACCCTGCGATAGCCCTCGGCGACGCGAGCGCCCGGGTCGGCCAGCGATTGGACCAACTCGTCTGCCGTCAGGCGGTCGGCCAGGTCCGAGAGATCGGGGCCGCGCGAACTGCCGCGACCCTCCGCGACGTGGCAGTCGGCGCACCGGCCGCGGCCGAAGAAGATCGCCTCGCCCGCCTTCGGGTCGCCCGGCAGCGGGGCCAGGTTGGTCTTGTTCAACGTCTGGACGTAGGCCGCCAGGGTGTCGATATCGGCCGGCGGCAGCGGGAAGGCCGGCATCCGGCCACGGCCCTTTTGGATAATGCCGGCGATGGCGTCCGGGGGAAGGTTGCGCAGGTCGGCGGCGCCAACCAGGGAGGGTGCCCGGTCCGAGCCGCGCCCGTCATTGCCGTGGCAGAGGGCGCAGATCTGGAGAAAAGTCGGGGGTGGAGGGGGAGGCGGGGGCGGCAGGTGCAGCGCCTGGCGCTGTTCCCAAGGCATGGGGCTGGCGTCCTGCCCCCGGGCCGCCTGCAGGGCGAGGCCGAGGCCGATCAGGCAGGGGAACAAGCGCCGAACGGGTCCGGAAAATTCTCTCATGGTCGGGGTGGCGGGGGCGGGTTGACAGGACTCAGCTTTGTTTCCGCCGGGCAAGATTGAAATGAGCGGATTTCCCGGGTATCGGATGATCATGCAAACCCTGCGCCGCAACCTGCTGATCGCCGGCTGGCTCGCGGCCGGCCTGACCGCCCGCGCTGGCGACCAGGCGAATCCGGTCCCCCTCGAGGGCGTGATCGATTTCCACGCGCATTCGGCGCCGGACGTGACGAGCCGTTCGGTCTCCAGCTTTCAGGTGATCCGGAACGCCAAGGCGGCCGGCATGCGGGCCGTCGTGCTCAAGAATCACTATGTCTCGACGGCGGCGCTTGCTGAGCTGGCGATGCTGGAGGTGGGCGGCATCCAGGTCTATGGCGGGATCGTCCTGAACCGATCCAACGGCGGCATCAACCCGGAGGCGGTCCGCAGGATGGTGGAGGTGGAGGGCCATCGCGGGAAGGTCGTCTGGCTTCCGACCTTCGACGCGGAGAACCAGGTCAGGTTCGACCACACCGGCCGTTCGTTCGTCCCCGTGGTCAAGGATGGCCAGCCGGTGCCCGCGATGGCCGACATCTTCAGGCTGGTGGTGGCGAATGACCTCATTTTCGCGACCGGGCATTCCTCGCCCGCGGAATCTCTGATCCTGCTCGCGGCGGCGCGCGACGCCGGCGTGAAGCGGATGCTGGTGACCCACGTGCTGTCTTCCTCCACCCGCGCCACGATCGAGCAGATGAAGCGCATGGCCGGGCTGGGCGCCACGCTGGAGGTCGTCTGGCTGGCGCACCTCGGGAACAATCCATTGCCCGTGGCGGTTTGCGCCCAGGCGATCCAGGCCGTGGGCGCGGAGCATTTCCTGATGTCCTCGGACCTCGGCCAGCCCGGCAATCCCGTGCACACCCAGGGCCTCCGGGACTTCATCACCGCGCTCAAGGCCAATGGGATCAGCGATCGGGAAATCGACCTGATCACCCGGAAGAATCCCGCGCGCTTGTTGGGCCTCGATTAGGCTTACCGCTGGCAGCCCGGTCAGGCCGAGGTTTGCCAAGCCTCCGTATTCCAGTCTCGGCGGGGAGGAGCCGATGGGATTGACTCCGGCGGATCATGGAACCTCGCCCGACGCCGATTGGAAACCGCGAAGGCTACGACCTTTGGTCGTCAGCCTACGATCGGTATCCCAATCCCACCGTGGCGATGGACGAGCGCCATTTTCCGCCGCGCTGGGCGCACCTCCGGGGCCGTCGCCTCCTGGAGGTCGGCTGCGGCACCGGTCGGCACACGGTCAAGCTGGCCGTCCAGGGCAACCGGATCACGGGCCTGGACCTGTCGCCCGGCATGCTCAAGGTCGCGCGGGAGAAGCTGGCGGATTTTCCCGACGTGGTTCTGATCGAGGGAAACTTTCTGGCGGAACCGGCGCCCTGCCCGGGACCGTTCGATGCCATGGTGGCGGCCTTGGTCCTTGAGCACCTGCGCGACCTGCCGGCGTTTTTCGGGGCCGCCCGCCGGCTCCTCGCTTCAGGCGCGGAGCTTCATGTGTCCGAGATTCATCCGGCGCGGACTGCCGCCGGGATCCTCGCCCATTTCAAGACCGCCGATGGGCGGCAGTTCGACCTAGACAGCGTGCCGCACCCCGAGGGGTCGATCGAGGCGGCGGCGGCCGCGGCGGGATTTCAGCTGAGGGCGGTCGGGGATGCCTTCGGGGACACGGAGCTGGCCGCCATCAACCCCAAATGGGAGAGGTATGTCGGGCTTCCCATGATCAGGATGTGGTGCTGGCTGGCCGCGGGCTCCTGACGGAGGGATTTCAGCAACGGGGCCGTCCGCTCCGATCAGAAATCGAATTGGTCGATGTTCCCCTTGTCGAAGACGAAGGGTTTGCCCAGGAGAATCTGGTCTCCGGTGACCTGGAAGGCGCCGAGCGAGCCGGCGGCGAGGGTTCGGTCGCCGGCCTTTAGGTCCCCTTTGATCAGCGCGACCGCCGCCCGGAGGGTGAGGCTGCCCAGGTCCTCGGTCCGCCAGAGGATGATGTTGTTGGTCACGCCCTCGTGCACATAGCGCTTGTTCTCGTTGGGGAGACCGAGGCCGATCACCTTCACCTGGCCGACCTTGCCCGCCTCCTTCACCGCCTGGGCGGCGCCGGGAACCCCGGGCGAGCAGATCGCCATGATCAGTTTCAGGTCGGGATAGCTCTTGAGCAGGTCGGCCGTCTCGACGCGGGCCTTCTCGATGTTGTCGTCGCAGGGGCGGATCGCCACCATCCTGATCCCCGGATAGGCCTTGTTGCGCTCGTCGATCCAGCGCCGCCAGCCGTTCTCGTTGGCCGAGGTCAGGTTGGCGGTGATCATGGCGTATTGTCCCTCGCCGCCGCAGAGATGGGCGGCGTCATCCATCAGGGCCGTGCCGATGCTTTCGGCCGTGGCCTGGTTGACAAAGAAAGCGCGGGCGTCGGGCTGGGCGTCGGCGTCGTAGGTGATGACCTTGATGCCCCGGCTCTCGGCCCGGCGGAGGGCCGCCGAGAGGCGGTCCTTGTCATCGCAGGCGGCCGCGATCGCATCCACGCCCCGGCCGATCCATTCGTCGACAATGGCGTCCTGCCGGGCGGGATCCGGCTCGGCAGGTCCCCCGAGGATCAGGTCGACGCCCAGTTCGGCGGCGGCCTTCTGCGCCCCGTGGTAGCAGGACATGAAGTAGACGTTGTTCGTGCCGATGACGAGAAAGCCGACGGTGGGGCGCTTTTCCGCGCCGAGGGCCGCCGGGCGGAGGAGGAGGGCGAGCGCCAGGGCGCCGGTGAAGAGCAGGGGGTATTTTTTCATGGGGCGGCAAATCCTGAAGGCACAGACAACTCGAAAACCTGCGGAAGGTCTACCCGTTAACGCCCTTCTCCGTTGACACCTCCGCATCCCCAAAGGTGACACTGGGGCTGCCATGACCGCTTCAGCCGAGCTGCCGCACTTTCACGTCGTCGGCTTTACCGGCCATCGGCGGCTGGAGAACGGCCCCGGGGTGGCCGGGGCGATTCGGGAGGCGATCACCGCCCTGCGCCGGGAGGCGCCCGGCGAGTGGATCGGTCTGTCGTCGGCCGCCGCCGGCAGCGATGCACTGTTTGCCCGCGAAGTGCTCGCCCAGGGCTGGGCGTGGCAGGTCGTGCTTCCACTCGCGTTGTCGGAATTCAAGCAGGACTTCGATCAGGTCGAGTGGGCCGAAGCCGAGGCCCTGCTCGCCCAAGCCGAGCAGGTCCGCATCCTCACCGAAATGGGCGCGCGCGAGGATGCCTTTCTCGATGCGGGAATGGAGACGGTCCATGATGCTGACATCCTGCTGGCGGTTTGGGATGGCGAGCCGGCGCGCGGTAAGGGCGGCACGGCCGATGTCATTGCCTACGCGCGTGACCTGGGCCGGCCGCTGGTCATCATCGATGCCCAGACGCTGGCCGTCCGGAGGGAGAATTGGTCGGCCTTTGCCGCGCACGACCATGACCTGGAATATTTCAATGGACTGCCGCCGGCGCCGGCCTCGGCCGGTGGCGCGGCCAATCCGTTCGGCGCGCCCGACGAGATCCTTTCCTTCCAGCGCAAGGTGGATCACGTGGCCAGTCGCGGGGCGCCGCAGTTCCGCCGGCTCATCGCCTCCACGACCTTGCTGCATGTCCTGGCGACGCTGATCGCGGCCGCGGGCCTTGCCTTCGCCCTGGAATGGCCGGTGCTGCCATGGATGAAGCTCCTCTGCCTGGCCGGCGCGCTGGGAGTGGCGCTTCTGCTGCGGAAGCAGGGGGCCCACCATCATTGGGTTCGATGCCGGCTGGCGGCGGAGTTCTGCCGGTCGGCGCTTGCCACCTGGGGCCTGCCGCGGGCGGCGCTGCTCTTTGCCGAGCTCGACCTCCCGGGCCTGCGGCTCCTGACGCGCGCCCTCCAGGTGCTGCATCGCCGGGCCGGCGGCGCCACCCCGGTGCCGATGGAGGAATTCAAGCGGCTCTATCTGCTGCATCGGGTCGACGACCAGCTGAACTACTACGAGCACCGCCTGGCCAAGGCGCTGCCCCAGCTTGTCTGGCTGCGCGCCGGCTTCTGGTGCTCGACCTTGGCGGCCATCACCTGCACGGCGGCCTACGCGCTCCATCGGATCTGGGATTTCGCCGGAATCCCGCCCGCGGCCGAGCAATGGCTCTTCCATTTCCTCCCCATTTCCCTGCCGGTCGTCGCCGCGGCGCTCATTTCCCTCATTTCGATCAACGACCTCCATCGCCGGGTGGCCCGGTACCGGGAGATGTGCGCGGCCTTGCGGACCGCCCGCAAGCAGATCGCCTTCAGCCGCACCTGGAACAGCCTGGAGCGAATCGTCCAGAGAACGGAGCAAACCCTGCTCCAGGAAGTGATCGAATGGCACTCCATCACCAGCTTTGCGGAATCGCACTGAGGCCGCGACCGGTGGGCATCATTGTTTCGGAACCGCGCACGTTCGCGCTCTGGGCCGTGATTTCGTGCGGCGCGCTGGCGTTCTTCGCCCGGCGGTGGCAAATGAGCCTTGGGCGCAAGGGCCGGCCGGGCCCGGCCGGCCCCTGGGCATCGCTCGCCGCGTCTACCTCGCTGCGACCATCGCCGGGCTGAGGGAGACCAGCTCAATGCCCAAGCCGTGGCCCAGGTTGCGGCTGTATTGTTTGTCCGCCGCGTTGTTCCAATGCTCGTGCACGCCCAGGCTTGTCAGCGGCTTTCCCGTCTTGTCCGGATCGTAGGGGTGCTTTGACCCCGGCTGACCGGCGAGCGCCATCTCGTGGAGATAGTTGTCGACCGCGCCGGTGACGATCTTGGCAAGCGTCGGTTCATTGCGCAGGAAGTCCAGCGCCACGGAATCGATGGCCACGCCGTCCTGCGCCGCGAGCAGGCTGGACGTCCAGTGCCGGTTGAACGGCGCGCTCTCCCATTGGCACGAGGGATCCAGCCGGTATTCGTTGTGCTTGGTCGCATAGAGGGCATCGATCAGGTAGAGGACCGTCTTGCCGCCGGTCTGCCGGCTGCCGTTGAGATCGACCAGGCCGTTGTAGGAGCCGTCGGTCTGCACGGTGGCCGGCCCCCGGGCTCCCCGTTTGACCGTGATCGACGGGTGCATTTCGCGGGCGGCGACGGCGCCGCCCGCGGTCAGGATCGAGCCCAGGTGGTTCTTGGCGCAGACCGTCATTCCCGCCATCGTATGGCCTTTCAATCCGGCCACGTTGATCAGGTATTCGGCCTGCGTGAGGCAGGTGGGAAAGTAAAACGTGTCGCTGCCGTCGGATAGCCGCATCGGTTGGGTGAGGTCGGGCACGGCCTTCTCGCGCCCGTCGGTTCCGGTGGAATCGGCGAAATGAATGCCGGGAAACTCCCGGGTGCAGCGGTCGAAGATGGTGGAGGGCACGAACCGCGAGGCGTCGTAGACGGTGATGTCCGCCGCGGCGACGCCGGCCTGCTCCACGAGCTGCCGCAGCAGGGCCTGCGTCAGTTGCGGCGAGATATAGGAGGCATTGGCTCCGTCACCGTGGCTGCGCGACTGGTTCAGGTTCAGCTTGATCGCGATCTTCTCGCCCTTGGCATAGCCGACCGCCCCCTTGCCCTTGCGCTGGTTGAAGTCCCGGAAGATCCGGTTCCAGCTTTCCCTGATGGTGGTGCCGTCGCCGACCGCCCGGATGGCGTCAGCCAGCATTTGCTCGACGACCTGCGGATGGGTGTTGCCGTCGTCCCACCATCCCGGCGAGTTGGTCGTGCCGTCCCAGGTGGTGGCTTTTGGGTCAAACGCCCACGCCACGCGCCCCGGCTTAACGCCGAAGGCCGTGCCCATGGGAGAGTTGACGGGTTCCGAGGGGGTGAAGGTCGGCTGGGCCGGGGCCTGCCCATGGAGTTTCGCGGCGGGCCCGCCAACGAGGGCAATGACCGCGATCGCGGCGACGGGGAGCGCCGCCCACCAAGACCCTGGGCGCCGGGATGCAAGCATTGCCGGGTCAACTCTTCCGGAACCCGCCGATGAGGGGGACGTCTCGATTGTGCTCATTTTCGGTACTCCTTTTGTTAAGCGGGTGGGTTTCACCGAACCATTCGCCGAGGGGGCGGCTGATCGCTTCGACGGCATTGTGCGGCCAGGCTTCCCCAAGTGCTCCGCATCTTCTGTCTTTTGTACCGCAATAAATGCGGCCCGGGCGTGATCCGGGCCTTGGGGCGGGGCCGGGAGTTTCACGGCGCGCCGGCTGTGACCGCCGGGCCGACCGAGCCACATCGACCTTGCACTCGTTTTGCTTCGGCAAGATCGTCCGTGGGTGCCGGCCAGCGCGCAGCCGGCCGCAGGAACGATGGATAACCATATCTCCCTCCGAAGTCTGATTCTCGTGTGCGGGGCGTTGACGCTCGTCGGGTGTTCCCGGCCGTTTCCGGGCTACCAGGGCTACCTCGAGGGCGATTTTGTCTATGTCGCGTCGCCGCTGGG
Source organism: uncultured Opitutaceae bacterium (assembly GCA_964550715.1). GTDB lineage: Bacteria > Verrucomicrobiota > Verrucomicrobiia > Opitutales > Opitutaceae > Palsa-1447. Next base: position 51,219 of record CAZKAH010000012.1, on the reverse strand, counting down.
CGGCCGCCTGGACAAGCTGGCGGTGGCGAAGGGAGCCCGGGTCGAGGCCGGCGCGCCCCTTTTCCTGCTCGAGCGCGGCAGCGAACGGGATGCGCAGGCCCTGGCCGCGGAACAGTTGCACTCGGCCCAGGCGAGGCGGGTCGACCTGGCCAAGGGATCGCGGCCCTCCGAACTGGCCTCCCTCCAGGCACACCTCGACCAAGCCCGGGCCGCCGAGGACCTTTCCGGGCGCGAACTGGGGCGCCAGGAGGCCCTGATTCGTTCCGGGGCGATTGCCCCCAGCGATTACGACCGCGCGCGGTCGAGCCACGATCAGGATGTCCACGCCGTCGCGCAGCTGGCGGCCGAGCTCCAGACGGCGACGCTCGGAGGCCGGTCCGACGCCCTGGTGGCGGCGGACGCCGACATCCGTGGCGCCGGCGCCGCGCTCGCGCGGGCGCAATGGAATGTCGAGCAGAAGGAGCAGACGGCGCCCCGCGCGAGCCTGGTCTATGATACGCTTTATCGCGAGGGCGAGTTCGTCGCCGCCGGCAATCCCGTGGTGGTCCTCCTTCCGCCGGAGAACATCAAGGTGAGATTCTTTGTCCCGGAGGCGGACTGCGCCGCCCTGCGCGCGGGGGAGGAGGTGCGGGTGGCCATCGATGGCGCCACCCCGTTTGCCGCCCATATCAGCTACATTTCGCCCCAGGCGGAATACACCCCGCCGATCCTCTTCAACCGGGACAACCGGGCGAAACTCGTTTTCATGGTTGAAGCCCAGTGCGATGCGGCCACGGCCCGGGACCTGCATCCCGGGCAGCCGGTGGACGTCACGCTGGCCCACTGAGGGTGCCCAGCCGCCGCCCCATGCCCGGCGTCCCGCCAGATCCCCCGGCCCTGGCGATCGATGTGGCCGGCGTGACCAAGAAATTCTCCGGCAGGACCGTGGTGAATGCCATCGATCTCCAGGTGCGCCGCGGCGAGATCTACGGGTTCCTTGGGCCCAACGGCAGCGGCAAGACCACCTTCATCCGGATGCTGTGCGGCCTGCTCACCCCGGACGCCGGCTCCGGCACCTGCCTGGGGTACGACGTGCTCAACCAGCAGGCGTTCATCCGGCAGCAGGTCGGGTATATGACGCAAAGGTTCAGCTTCTATGAAGACCTGAGCATCCGCGAGAACCTCGACTTTGTCGCGCGCATCTTCGACCTGAGGGACCGGCGCGGCGCGGTTGAGCGCAGCCTGGAACGCCTGGGCCTCACCCGCCGGAGCCGGCAGCTCGCCGGCGAGCTGTCCGGAGGCTGGAAGCAGCGCCTCGCGCTCGCGGCCTGCCTGATTCATTCGCCACAGCTGCTCCTGCTCGACGAACCGACCGCGGGCGTCGACCCGAAGGCGCGGCGGGATTTCTGGGATGAAATCCACGGCCTGGCGGCCGCCGGGATGACGATCCTGATCAGCACGCACTACATGGACGAGGCCGAGCGGTGCAGCCGGATCGCCTACCTGGCCGGCGGCAAGCTGCTCACCCGCGGCACGGTGAAGGAGGTGATCGCCGGCTCCGGGCTGACGACCTGGGCCGTCTCCGGACCCGACCTGGGCGGCGCCATCGACTCCATCCGGGGCCGGCCCGGGGTGGAGCAGGTCGTGGCCTTTGGGAACCTGTTCCATGTGAGCGGCCGGGATGCCGCCGCCCTGGAGTCGGCCGTTGCGGCGGTGCGCGAGGAACGCCACGCCTGGGTCCCGGTCCCCTCCAGCCTGGAGGATGTCTTCGTCAGCCTGATGGAGCGGGTCGGCGACAATTATACCTGACCGCCCATGCGCCGCTTCACCCTCCATCGTCTCTGGGCCGTCATCCTCAAGGAATTCATCCAGATGCGGCGCGACCGGCTCACCTTCGGGATGATGATCGGCATCCCCCTGCTTCAGCTCGTGCTCTTCGGCTTCGCCATCAATTCCGATCCGCGGCGGCTGCCCACCGCCGTGCGGTCCGCCGACGGCGGACCCCTGGCCCGCACCCTCGTGGCGGCGCTGGAGCACAGCGGCTATTTCACGCTGACCCGGGTGGCGGCGACCGAGGCGGAGGCGGAGCGCCTGCTCCGGGTCGGCCAGGTGCAGTTCGTCATCAATATCCCCGAGGATTTTTCCCGCCGGCTGCTGCGGGGGGAGCGGCCGGCGGTGCTCGTGGAGGCCGACGCCACGGATCCGGCGGCGATCGGCCCCGCCCTGTCGGCCGTCAACACCATCGCCGAGTCCGTCTTTGACCGGGACCTCACCGGCCCGCTGGCCGGACTGAGGGCCCGCGCCGGTCCGGTCCAGTTTCAGTTCCACGCCCATTACAACCCGGAGAACATCACCCAGTACAACATCGTTTCCGGCCTGATGGGCGTCGTGCTCACGATGACCATGGTCATCATCACGGCGCTCGCGATCACGCGGGAACGCGAGCGCGGGACGATGGAAAACCTTCTCGCCACGCCCGTGCGGCCCCTCGAGGTGATGACGGGCAAGATCCTTCCCTACATTGCCGTGGGCTATGTCCAGGTGCTCCTGATCCTGGTCGCCGCCCGCTGGCTTTTTGACGTGCCGATGATCGGCAGCCTCCTGCTCCTGGGCGCGGTGGCGCTGGTCTTCATCGCGGCCAATCTCGCTGTGGGGATCACCTTTTCCAGCATTGCGCAAAATCAGCTGCAGGCGATGCAGATGGCATTCTTCTTTTTCCTGCCCTCGATGATCCTCACCGGGTTCATGTTCCCCTTCCGGGGCATGCCGGAGTGGGCGCAATGGATCGGCTCCTGCCTTCCGCTCACGCATTTTCTGCGCGTCGTGCGGGGCATCATGCTCAAGGGAAACGGCCTGGCGGAGATCGGCCCTGAAATCTGGCCCATGCTCGTTTTCCTGGGGGTGGCGATGGCGGTGGGCGTCTGGCGGTATCGCCAGACGCTGGACTAGCCAATCGAGCATCCTTTTTCCGGGCCATGCGTCTAGTCATCCACCCTATGCAAACGTCCAAGTACCCCACGCGTCCTCTCGCCTGCCTCGCCCTGGCTTTCGGGGCTGCCCTCACGGGAGCAGGAGCACTTTCCGCCGCGGCCCAGCCTGCGGCTGGGTCCATCGGTTCGATCTGGGAGCAGCATTCGAGCAACCCGGACCTGGCCTGGCGGGATCCCACCTCCCAGACCCGGGTCGTCAACCTGACGGGCGGCTTCGACAACGCCTCCGTGTTCTATTTCCACCAGAACATCTTCACCGCCGGCGGTGACAGCATGATCTTCAGCGGCACGCGCGGCGGGGACCGGGGTTTCTACGTTTTGAGCCTCAAGACCGGCGAAATCCGTCAGCTCACTCATGAGACCGGCCAGCACCTGGTCGTGCTGCCTCGCCGGCGGAGCGCGGCGTACGATCGGGGTGATGACGTCTTCCTCCTGAACCTGGACAGCGGGGAGGAGAAGAAGATCGCGACGGTTCCGCATGGCTACCTGGCGCAGGGCGCGGGCTTCGGTTTCACCGCCGATGAAAGCAAGCTGCTTTTTGCCTACTGCGATCAGCTCGCCGACACCTCGGCCAAGTTGCGGGCGGCCAAGCCCGTGATGGAAGACCCGCATCTGCGGCGAGTCGACTGGGTGGCGGCGTATGAACACATGCAGCGGCACAACGCCATCTATACGATCGAGATCGATTCGGGAAAGGTCACATCGGTGCTCGAGGATAAGGAAAACAATTGGCTGGGACACGTGCAGGGTTCGCCCACGGATCCCAACCTGGTGCTTTTCATCCACGAAGGCTTCGTCACGGTGCACATCAAAAACCGCATGCGCTTCCTGGACCTGAGGACTGGGCAAGTGACTATGCCCCGGACAGGGCCGTTGGAGACCGAGGGCATTACGCATGAATTTTGGGACCGCGATGGCGAGTCCGTCTGGTACGACATCAGCAGCGCGGGCGCACTCGCCCACCTGGATGTGAATACCCGGGTGGAGACGCGCTATTCCTACGGCGGCGCGACCGTTGCCGGCGCGGCCTATGGCGGCGTGACCACCACCGCCATCCCGCGCTCCAGCAACCGATCGATCCATTATGCCATCGGCCCGGGCGCCAAGTGGGCGGTGGGAGACGGTTTCCAGCACACGAATCCCTGGCTTTGCATCTACCGGTTTGACCGGCGCGATCCGAAGACCCACGAAGTGCCGGTGGTGCGCATCTGCGATTTCTCGGGGACCTACGAAAATACCAAGGCGCAGTACATCGAGCCCAACCCCCACCTCACGCCTGATTTCCACTGGATACTGTTCTCCGCGCATCTCAAGGGCACGGCCGACAACGTGTACGCCGTGGAGATACCGAGCTCGGCGACTGACGGGAACTGACCGATCGCCCGGCCGAGCTGGACGCTTACTCTGCCGGGCCGGTTAGCCCCAACTCCGCCGCGGCCTTGGCCAGCGGGCGGTCCCGTGTCCAAAGCGTGAGACCGTCAATGCGCGCTGCCGCCAACAATTGCACATCCGACCAGGACAATCCGCGCCCGGCCAAGGAATGCTGATCCAGCAAGTGCAGACCCTCGGCCAGTTCGATCTCGTCTGCGCGCGGGAGCTTTTGCAGGTGCCGCAGGATACCGGACCTCTGCTTCAGGTTCCCCGCCGCCAGTTCCCCGATGACCACCGTGTGCGTCCAGGCTTGGCCCGCCTGCAGGCAGGCCTGCAATTGTGAATCGGCCCGGTGGAAGTGATCGATCCAGACGGAGGTATCGACCAAGACCTTCACGAGATTTTAGGAGACTTCCGCCGCGGTGCCGCCGCCGCCTTGGGATCCTTGCCACCGAGTGCCGCCAGCCGCGCCGCCGCCTCCCGCTGGATAAGGGCCCGCAGCCCCTCATGCAGCAAGGCGGTCTTCTCCTTCACCCCGGCGTACTCGCGCGCCTCTTCCATCAAGGCGTCGTCCAGATTCAGGGTTGTCCTCATGCATATTAATCTGCATAATTGATCTGCATCGTCAAGTTTCGCTTCACGCGGGGCAAACGATTCCCGTGTCGGAGCCTTTTGAGAGGCCACGCATGAGATCTGTAACTCGTTTCGGCGACCATCGGTTCCATTGCAGAATTCAGGGCCTGACCCCCTTGGTCAGCCCCAGTCCAAGATCGGGTTTCGGTCCTGCCCCCACGGCCTTTCGCCACGGATCGACCCCTGGATGCCTATAACCCCTGTCGGTCCACCAACCAGATAAGCGATGCGAGGGCGGCGGCGCCACTTTCGAGGTCCCGGGGGTTCACCTTGTCAATGGTATCGTTGGCGGTGTGGTGATAGTCAAAGTAGCCTTGCAGCGAGGTAGCGAGGTTGGCGACCGTGACGCCCTCCAGCATCAGGCGAGTGACATCGGCTCCACTCGAGCCCTTGGTGAACTCAACCATCCCGTAAGGTGCGAACAACGTCCGCCAGCGTGAGGCGCGCTGGTGGACGTCGCCCTGGGTGCTGCCGAAGGTGAAGCCGCTGGGTGCAAAACCGCCGGAGTCCCGCTCAATCGCAAGGATGTGTCTTTCATGTCCGGCCTTGGCCTCGCGGTCGTAGATGAGTGCGCCGTGGCCGCCGTTTTCCTCATTGGTGAAAAGGACGCAGCGGAGCGTGTGGCGTGGCTTCAGGCCGAGGGCCCTGAATAGCCGGAGCACCTCGATTGATTGGACGACGCCGGAACCGTCGTCCTGCGCCCCGGGTGAGATGTCCCACGAATCGAGGTGTCCGCCGACAAGGATAATCTCGCCGGGCCGATCGGAGCCCTGGATTTCGCCAATCACGTTGTGGGAGGGAGCCCGATCGAACCAAGTCGAATTGATCTTGAGCGCAATCCGGACGCGGGGGGAGGACGCCAGCGCGGAGGCCAATTTGTCGGCCGCCTGCATACTGAGGACCGCCGCGGGAACGTCGTCGTTGCCGGAACCGCGGGTCGTGGTGCCGGCATGCGGGAAATCGTCGTCGCGGCAGGTGATGGAGCGGCTCACAAACGCGACCGCGCCGAGCCTTCTCGCGAGCTCGGGGGCGGGCTTGCGCTGGTCAACCGCGGCCAAATAGGCCGGCCCTGTGGGGATTCGTGGATCCATGGCGCGGTTGAAGAAGACAACTTTGCCGGCGACCTTCGCCTCGCCCAGTCTGGCAAGTTCCTCGATTGAATTCACCTTGACGACTTCCGCGGTCACGTCGCCCGCCACGGATCCACCGAGAGCGGCGGCGGTGAGCGCCACGGGCTGGCCCGGGGTTCCAACGGGGGGCAGGAGCATGACGGTTTCTTTCGCTCCGCGCTCCCAGTGCGGGACCAACACATCCTGAAGGTAGACCCGATCGAGGTGGAGCGAATTCAATGTCTGCTCAGCCCAGTCGACCGCGTGTTCCAGCGACTTTGATCCGGAGAGCCGGCCGGGACTCTCGCTGACGAGCACCCGGAGATTCTCGAATGCCTGGCCGTGCGTCTGGGCCTCAGTGTAGATTTGGCGCAGCGTCACTTCTTCAAGAGAAGGAGCGGAGCGGGCAGCGGGCGAGATCGCGAGCGCGATCGCCAGCCCAGGAACGGCACATCGTGAGAATGTCGGGCCCACCTGTAACTGTGGATACCACCGCCAAGCCTGACGCAACCGGTATTGTTCATCACCGTGGTGACTGTTGTCGCGATCAAGACACCTCCAAGGTGCGGTGCGAGATGATCGGACCTCCGGTACGAATGGTTCGCCAAGGCGGCAATCCCAGGCGGCGCCCCGAGGAAGCGGGGGTGCGGAGGAAAGGGACATAGCCGCTCCCCAAACTCATCCCCTACAAGGGTTTCGTCTCGCGTTTCCCGCTGTCTGGCGAGAACATCATTCGGTCTCCTGCCAGCTTAAAATGGAATCCGTTTCACGCAAGGCGGTGTTTCTTAGTTATCCCCGCGAGGACTCAGCGGCAGCGCAGCGCATCGCCGAGGCGCTGCGCAGTCATGGCGTCGAGGTTTGGTTCGATCAGAACGAGCTGCGCGGGGGCGATGCGTGGGATCATAGAATCCGCCGCCAGATCAGGGAATGCGCGCTTTTTCTGGCGGTCATTTCCGCGCAGACGCAGGCCCGCCACGAGGGATACTTTCGGCGCGAGTGGAAACAGGCGGTTGAGCGCACTCACGGCATGGCCGAGGGCCTGCCGTTCATCATCCCGGTGGTGGTCGATGACACGCCGGAAGCTGACGCGGTAGTGCCCGGAGAGTTTATGCGCGTGCAATGGACCCGTTTGTCCGGGGCATTGCCGACCCCCGAATTCGTGCAGCAGATCCAGCGTTTGCTGCAGTCGCCGCGCTTGCCCGCGGTGGCCGCGCTTTCTCCGGCCGGCGCAGCCGGCGTGGCAGCACCAGCTCAAAAATCTTTCCAACTGGCGTGGGCCGCCCTTGCGGCCGTGGTCGTTGGGACGATTGCTGCGTTCTGGTTTCTGCGCTCTCCGGGAAGCAGGGCTTCCGCCGCGGCTCCGGTCGGGGTCCCGGCCGGTTCGACCGCGCGCCAACTGGAAGCAAAAGCCTGGACAATCTGGGAGATGCAGGACGAAGCCCTGCGTGACGATTGGATGTTGGCCGATCAACTTTGCCAGCGGGCGGTCGAGACCGATCCGGCGGATGCCGACGCCTGGGCGGTTCAGTCGCAAGTGTCGCTTGCGTTCGTCGTCTTCGGATATGACCGGTCGCCGGAACGTTACGAGGCGGCGAAGACCCAGGCAGAACGGGCCGTGCGGCTGGCGCCGGGTTCGAACGAGGCCCAGTTTGCGCTGGCCAGCTACTTTCGCCGGCAGAACACCACGCGGGACGAAGGGATCCGCATGCTGCGCCAGCTGGTCGAACGCCTGCCGACTGATAAGCGGGTTCTGCGGACGCTGGCCAGCGCGTTGCGGGCAGAGGGCCGCGACGAGGAATCGATCATCTATTCGGATCGCGCCAATGCCCTTCCTGGCGGAGACCCGAGTGCGATGTTCGGAAAGGAAGAGGCGTTGCGACACCTGGGCCGCGGTCCCGAGGCGGAAAACGTCATTGATCAGGTCCTTGCGGTGCAGCCAAGCGCGGCGGCCTATCTAAAAAAGCTGCTCTACGTCTTCACCGATCGCGGCGATCTGGATCAGGCCCGGGTTTTGCTCGAAAAGATTCCGGCGCCATACTTGTTGGAAGAGTGGGGAGCGTCCTTTGCCAGTACGGTTTGGCTCTGGAGACGGGAGCCGGACAAGACGATTGCGGTGCTCAATGCGGTGACGAAGGATTACCTTGAGAAGGGCGACACCTTTAGCGGCCCCAAGGGCTATTTTACCGGTCTGGCCCGGCTAATGAAAGGAGACACCGATGCCGCCCGCTCCGATTGGCAGGCGGCATTGCAAGTTGTCGAGGTGCGGTTGAAATCGCAGCCTAGCTCGATTGATTTGCTCGGCTGGAAGGCGGCGCTGCTTGCCCGTTTGGGGGAATCCGGCGAAGGTGAGCAGGCGCTGCGCATATACGAACAAATGATCAGCGGCGGGGGCGGGCCCCCCGAGCTTAATCGTGCGCGCCGAACCAAAGCTGGACTCATCAAGGCGGCTCTTGGCCGGCAGGATGAGGCCGTCGATGGACTCATGCAGGTCCATCCCCAGCCATGGCCCGCGCTTCGTTATTCCCCAGACTGGGATTGCCTGCGCGGCAATCCGCGCTTTCAAGCCTGGCTCAAGGCGAACCCTCTCCCAGAAGCAAAATAGGTTGAGGCGCTTTTGGGAGGTCAGATCCTGAGATCTGTAACTCGTTTCGGCGACCATCGGTTCCATTGCAGAATTCAGGGCCTGACCCCCTTGGTCAGCCCCCCTTTTTTCTGGAGCTGGCACAACCCAAAGGGGGCGTGGTGCGTCTTTCAAGCCGGACCCCTCAATACCTTGCCCATGATCTTCGCCGGTCGCGGCCCGATATCCGGCCCGCTCAAGAACCGACCCCGCCATGCTTCCCGCGCCACCATCGTGGCTATCCCCCCGCCATGCGTACCCTGATGCTTTCCTTCGTCCTGATGCTAGCCACCGCCGCAGGCATGTCCGCGGCCGCTGACGGCCCCGTCTACGAGCTGCGTACCTACACGGCCGCCCCGGGTCGCCTGGATGATGTCCTGGCGCGCTTTCGCAATCACACGATCGGCATCTTCAACCGGCACGGCATGGTGAGCATCGGCTATTGGGTGCCCCTGGAGGCGAAGGACGGAGCGGGCGAAAAGCTCGTGTACCTGCTGCAGCACCCGAGCCGGGAAGCGGCGGCAAGAAACTGGGCCGCTTTCCGCTCCGACCCGGAGTGGCAGTCGGTCTCCAAGGCCAGCGAGGCCCATGGCAAGATCGTGGTCCATTCCGAGTCGGTCTTCCTTGCGCCGGCCGATTTCTCGCCCGCTGTGGCGGCCGGTTCCGGCCCGGGGGCCGCGCGGGTCTTCGAATTGCGCATCTACACGACACCCGAGGGGAAGCTGGGCGAGCTCGATCGCCGCTTTCGCTCGCCGGAACGCAGCTACTTCGTGCGCCATGGGATGATGGAAATCGGCTATTTCCACCCGCTCGACGCCACCGCGGGTGCCGGCCACACCCTGGTGTACATGCTCGCCCACGTTAACCGCGAGAACGCCGCGGCATCCTGGGCCGCCTTTCGCACCGACCCCGACTGGGTCGCCTTGAAGTCCGCGACGGAAAAGGACGGCGCCCTGACGACCAAGGTGGTGTCGATATTCCTCACGCCGACGGACTTTTCCCCGATGAAATAGGGCCCCGGTCCCAGCGCCCGCCTCCAGCCCCATCCCATGAACGCCTTGCTCCAATCCTGCCTCTGCACGTTCGCGCTGCTTGCCACCCAACGCCTGGCCCTGGCGGACGAAGTGATCGATGGGGCGGCCATTGCGCAGCGGTTGCAGCCCACGCCCGCCCAGAGCGGCCTGAGGATGAGCGGCTATTTTATCTGGGACAGTTCCGTCATCAAGGTGGGGGACACTTATCATCTCTTCTCGGCGCGCTGGCCCAAAGGGCACCCTTTTCCCGACGACTATCGCCGCCATTCCGAGATAATCCGGGCCACCTCGAAGAATCCGCTGGGCCCCTATGAGTTTCAGGAGGTGGTGCTCAGCAAGCGGGGAGGGTCCCATTGGGATTCCCTGATGACCCGCAACCCGGCGATTCGCAAAATCGGGGACACCTACGTCCTATTCTACGTCGGCAGCGACGAGCATGATCTGGAGCCTGGCGGCAGGGGCCTGCCCCTGCGCCGGATCGGCTACGCCACCTCCCGGTCCGTCACCGGGCCATGGATCCAGGCGGAACAACCCATCTTCCAAGGGGACTCGACCGGTCCAGCGGTCTGCGTCGAGGACGATGGCAGCGTCAAGCTGGTCTTCCGCACCGCTTCGCTCCAGGTCAAGGTCGCCACCGCGCCGAGTTTCCGCGGACCCTACACCATCGCGAACGAAAATGTCTGGCCGGCGGATCGGTTGGAGGACTTCGACTTCTTCAAGGCCGGCGGCCGGTATTACATCATCTGTGAAGACAACGTCGGTGGCGTCACGGGCCACGAGCGCTGGGGCGCGCTCCTCAGCTCCCGGGATGGCATCACGCATTGGGACCCGATGAATCGGACCGCCGCTTACGATCACACGATCCGGTTTACGGACGGCACCGTGCTCGAGAGCACCCGCCGGGAGCGACCGGAGGTGTTCATCGAAAACGGCGAGATGACCGTGCTGTTTACCGAGGTGTACGATGGCCACGACTCCTGGTGCCAGCCCGTGCCGCTGACACCCCGGCTGCCCATCCACTGAGCCTCTTTTCTCCTTGGTGCTGGTCCCGGTGGAAAACAGCCCGGTCTGCTTCCCGGCCCGTCGCAAAGCGGGCATCGGGGCCGTAACCCCAAAAAAATCGGGCCCATTTCCAGGAGCGGGCACAACTAAACGGGAGTGTCGTGCGTCTGGCTCGCGCACCCCTCAACCCGGACCCCATGATCATTTCTCGCGCTCGCCCCATTCTTCACGCCGCGGCCCGATGCCCTGCCTGATGAAAAACCTCCGCACCGCCTTCGCGCTGCTGGCGCTGATCCTCGCGCAGGCTGAAGCACGCGCCGCGCGCACGCATCCGGACGCCTCCGCCCCGGCGCCCAAGCAGGACGATGGGGAGTTCCTGAAGCTCCACCAGTCGTTCCTGGCGCGGGACCGGGCGGGCCCGATCGGCGTCCTTTTCCTCGGCGATTCGATCACGAACCATTGGAGAATAGCGCCCGGGATCTGGGACAAATATTACGGGCAATTCCAACCGGTCAATTTCGGCATTTCCGGCGACACCACCCAGAATGTCATCTGGCGGATTGCTCAGGGCGAACTCGACGGCATTCATCCGCGGGTGGTCGTGCTCATGATCGGCACCAACAATTCCGGGAGCAACAGCGCGGCGGAGATCTTTGCGGCCGACAGGAAGATCGTCGCTCTCATCCGCGCCAAGCTGCCGACGGCCAAAGTGCTGCTGCTCGCGATCTTTCCGCGCGGCCCGCGCCAGCGCGACGGCGCCGGCCCCAATTATGCCCAGCGGATGGCGGTGATTGACGCGGTGAACCGGCAGCTCGCCACGCTCGATGACGGCGCGAACGTGCGCTACCTCGACCTCGGCCCCAAGTTCCGAGGGCCCGATGGCAAGATTCCCGACGCGATCATGGCGGACCAGGTCCATCCGACGGTCGCGGGCTACCAAATCTGGGCTGACGCGATGCAGCCGCTGCTCATGGAAATGATGCGGTAGCAGGTCCCGGCATACCCCGCGCCCCGCCGACGCCAGCTGCCGCCTGGCACCGCCAGCCTGCTCCGTCTCATCCCCCTTTTCCCATGATTCCATCCCTCAAGACCCTTCTCGGCGCAGGTTTCCTTGCCGCCGCCCTGCTCCCGCTGCACGCGGCGGATGCCGTTTCCCGGAAATATTCCTTCGCTCCCGGGCCCGCCGCGGCCGGGGTGGTGAGCGTCGCCCCCGAGGCCGTGTATTCCGCCGCCGCGGGGTATGGCTTCGAGCCCGGCTCGAAGGTCACGGCGGTCGATCGTCCAGGACAGGGCGGCTTCATCACCGGCGACCAGCCGATCTATTTCTCGGCGGCGCTGCCGGAGGGCAATTATCGCGTCACGGTGACCCTGGGCGACCCGGCTGGCGGCTCGGTGACCACGGTCAAGGCGGAGCTGCGGCGCCTGATGCTCCAGCGAATCCGCACCGCCGACGGCGCGGTGGTGACCCGCACCTTCAACGTCGCGATCCGGCGCCCCTTCTATCCCGGCGGCGAGGTGCGCCTGAAGCCGCGCGAAAGGACGAGCGAAGCCTGGTCCTGGGACGACAAGCTGACGCTCGAGTTCTGCGACGAGCGCCCGGCGGTCTCCTCGGTCGAGATTGCGCCCGCCGTGGGCCTTCCGACCCTCTTCCTGATTGGCGATTCGACGATGACGGACCAGCCCCGCGAGCCGCACAACAGCTGGGGCCAGATGATCACGCGGTACTTCGGTCCGGAAATCGTGGTCGCCAGCCATGCCGAGTCCGGGGAGTCGGCCCGCGACTTCATCAGCGAGCATCGCTGGGCCAAGGTGATGAGCCTGATCAAGCCGGGCGATTACGTGATGATCCAATTCGGTCACAACGACCAGCACGACCGGGGTCCCAATCCGGGCGCTTACGCCTCGTACACGACCTTCCTCCAGCAGTACGTCGCCGAGGTCCGCCAGCGCGGTGCCACCATCATCCTGGTCACCCCGATGAACCGCCTCGCCTTCGAGGGCAACGTGCTTGTCAACACTTTGGGCGACTTTCCCGACGCCATCCGCAAGGTCTGCCGGGAGGAGCAGGTGCCGTTGGTCGACCTGAACGCCATGAGCAAGGTACTGTACGAGACCCTGGGGCCGGCCCAAACCCCGGCGGTATTCGCGACCGGACCCTCCGGCAAGACCGATACGACCCATCAGGCCGACTATGGCAGCTGGGAATTGGCACAGTGCGTCGTGCGCGGCATCCGGGCCTCCGCGCCGGATCTGGCCAGGTACCTGGCTCCGGATGCCACCCACTTCGATCCGGCCCATCCCGATCCGATCGCGAGCTACGATATTCCCAAGGAGCCGGTGACCGTGGTCGTGCGCCCTTACGGCAACTGACCCGGGTGCGGGCGGGAATCTGGCGGGGATTTCCTCGGGGCTGCCGCAACGGAAGAAGATTCAACTGCGCGGCCCCCCACTTGGATGAGCCAACGCCGTCAGGGCCTCGGTGAATCCAGCGTTTCCAGCCATCGGACGAATGCAGTTTGCAGCGCAATCCGATGGTCCGAATAGGGATGATCCGTTGGAAAATGAATCTCGGTTATCGTTTTGCCTCCGGCTCGGCGCACGGCGGCGGCGAGAGCCTGGGAATCCGGGGCATTGCCGTCGTCTGAGCTAACCAGCAGCAAAGGACGGGCGGTAAGCGCATTCGCGTACGTTACAAAATTCCATGCTGTCTGGTGGGCGACCGCCTCCGCCACCAGGCCTTCCGGAGTGCACCCGGCCAGCGATTCCATGCTGTCTGCAAAGGACTTTACCTCTTCGGCCCGGTCCGAGGCGGATTTCAGGGCTGCCGCTTCGCCGCCGATATTCCAGGCCGAAATCAACGCCACGGCGATGATTGCCTTGTCGTTGGCCCCGGCGTGCGCGGCCATAAAGCCGCCCATGCTGTGGCCGGCCACGGCAATACGGGCCGGATCAATGCGGTATTTTGTCGCGTCGGCCGGATTGCGGAGGAAGGCGATGGCTGAATCCGCATCCTCCAACGCATGGCCAAATGAAAATGCCCCTTCGCTTCCCCATGATCCCCGATAATGAAACGTGAGAACGTTCCAACCCGCGCGGCGAACGGATTGGGCCAGGTCGAGGTTCTGCTCGTTGCCGGGAAACCCGTGCATGAACAGCAGCGTGGGATGCGGACCGGCACCCGAGGCCACATAAAGCACGCCGTGCATCGTGCTGCCATGGCTCGCTATGGGCACGGCATCCATTTCGGCCGGAAACGCCTTGTCCGGCGGCGGGTCGGAAATGACCGCGGACGGAATCGGCTGGGCCACGACGGCGGTCGCCGCAGCAAAGAATACCAGCACTGCGACAGCGGAAAATTTGGGCATGTTCACAATGCTTTTTGCCAGCCGCCAAATGGCAATAGATTGTTGGAGGTGGCGGGAGTTGAACCCGCGTGCCCGGACCTCTCCCAGAGGGAGATTTGATGCTGGGAACAAAAAAATGCGGAATTTCTGGAGGAAAAATTGAGAAGCCATGCAGAGTGGCATAGATCGGCGCCGCACCGGGCCGGCTTCGCACCTCAATACCCTACGACCGCCGAAACCGAACGCACGAAAGACCGATGGGAAACGGGATTTTCAGGGAGGAGGGGTTTCAGTTTGCTTCAATGCGCAAATCGGTCCCAATGCATCGTCTCGCAATCCCCCACAGCCAACCAGTGGGGGAGGGGAACCTACGATGGGCAACAGAATGTCTCGCCGGCAATTCCTTGGCACCGCCGCCATGGCGGGCGCCGCGCTTACCGGCATCAGTAACGCACTCGGATCCGTGCAGGCCCCCGAGGGCGCAGCGGATTGGGATGAAAAAAACGGCCCGGCTCCTGCCGCGCCGGATGCCCCGCAGGCCCTGCCGCTGCGACCGGGCGCCATCCCCATCATCGACAGCCATATTCACCTCTTCGACCAAACCCGTCCCGTCTTCAGCGGCTACACGGGTGGGCTGTTCTACCGGCAGGTGAACAAGCCGTCGACGCCCGCGATGTATGCTGCGCTGGCGCGGCCCGCCGGAATCGTCGGCGCCATTGTGGTGGAATCTGCCGCCCAATACATCGACGACAACCTCTGGTATCTGGAGGTCTCCCGCGACAATCCCATCATGGTCGGAGTCTCGGGGAACCTCGATCCAGGCTCGAACGATTTCACCAAATATCTGAACCACTTTCATCGCGACCCGCTCTTTCGCGCCATTCGCTCCAGCCGCTTCTACACCAGGGACGCCCGGGGCAAGGTTGCGCTCAATCCGACCCAGGTCGCCAATCTGAAGCTGCTGGCGCAGGCCGACCTGGCGCTGGACACCGCCAACCCAAGCATGGACCTGATGAACGCCAACGTGATGCTGGCCGACGCCGTTCCAGACCTGCGCATCATCATGGACCACCTGCCAAGCTTCGATCCCACGCCCGACAACCAGGCGGCTTACGAGGCGGTGATCAAAGAGATGGCGGCGCGCCCCAACATCTTCGTTAAGCTCACCGAGGTCTACCATCCCAAGCCCGGCGACAACGGCATCATCGTGAAGAACTATGAGTTCCTGCGCGCGCGGCTGGAGTACCTGTTCCAGGCCTTCGGCGAGGACCGCGTCATGTTCGGCACGGATTATCCCAACAGCTACGGCGTGGCCACCATCTCCGAGGAGGTCGGCCTGATGCAGCAGTTCTTCTCCACCAAGACGCGCGCGCAGCAGGAGAAGTACTTCTGGCAGAACTCCTCGAAGATCTACAAGTGGGTCAAGCGCTCCGACGACCAGCCCACGCCGCTCGCCCAAGGAAAACCCGCTCCGCCTGCGCCAGCCCGTGGCGTCGGGGGAGGACGGGGAGGCCCAGGAGGTCCTGGTGGTCCGCGTGGTCAGGGAGCGCCGGGAGGTTAACCCTTGTCGGGCCGCCTCCGGCGGGGCGGGTTTTCCGGGTATTGGTGAGGTGGCATCACCTCGGCTCATTTCTTGGAATCAATCTCCCCGGTGGGGCTACGCCGGGGCAAAATTAAAAGGCCCTGCCTCGCACGTCGCTGATTCTCTTCGCGACCGAGTTCGTCCAGAAATGCCCGAAATTCGTCCGAGGCCGGGCCATCAATTGGCGCAGATGCGGCCGGGCTTTCCCACCCCCATCCTGGCCCAGGCAGCGGACCTGGGCCAATACAACGGCCGGACCGGCTAGCGGCCGACGATCACCGCTGCGATCCTGCCCCATGTCGGGGTGAGGGCGGCGTGGACGCTGGCCACATAGAAGACGACGAGCGCGGCGTAGCCAATGGCGAGGGGACGGTCGAGTCGGCGGATCAGGAGTGAGCGAACGACGAGGAATGCGGCGCCTAGGATGAAGGGACCGCCAAAAAGACCCCACCAGTTGGAGTCGCCCAGGAGCTTCGAGACGAACTCGGTCCGCCCAGTGGCTCCGGAGATAACGGCGAGGGTCGCCAGCACCATCATCGCCCGGTGCGCCTCAAGGTTCTTCTTCCGGAATGATAGTCCGAGGAGGACGAAACCCAAGAAAGCGACCATCTCCGAGAACATTGGCAGCATAAATTGGGAATAGCTCATGCCATAAATAGGCATGTCCCCCCGGAGTCGCACGCTGACGACCGCAACGACGGGCCCGCTGACGGCAACCGCGGCTCCAACGGCCGCGGCACCCCATCCAAGTTTCATGTGCAAGAGCTTGTGCCCGGTCCCAATGAGCAGCGACTGAACGAAAGACAGGACAACCCAGAGCGTGAGACTTAGCCCGTGCACGAGCACAAATCCCAGCACGGCAGGCGGGACCTTGTTGCCATCAAAGCCTTTCCCCTCGAGGAAAAAGTGGCGGAACCCAGCGAAGAGAAAGAACAGCAGGATGAACGCGGCGACGCTGTAGAACCAGCGATCCCGCTGAACGCGCCGCTGGGGCGCGGTAAACGATCCGTCAGAAGCTTCGGAGAGAGTCATGGGGGCATGAGGTCGGGCGCTGGCTGACTTTCATATTTGTCTGGCTAACATGAGAATGGAGGTCGTCAACCCGTTAGTGTTAGTCGCAATTACATGGAAATTTTCCGCCCGGACGTCGCCATCAGAGGCTCCTCGAGAAACTGAGTTCACCATGGCTCTCTAGTCGCGACCTCTCCGCGACCTCGATCCGCATAAAGCCGAAATCCCGCTGAAGCTACTTCGTGAAGAAGCAGCCAAAGCGGGATTCAATTGGTGGAGGTGGCGGGAGTTGAACCCGCGTGCCCCTGACCGTCGCGCACCGCGTCTACCTGTTTAGTGTCCGTTTGATCTCGTCGGGGCTATGCGAGAACACGCGCTTAGTCCCCAACCAACTCCCGGATGAAGATACGGCGCGCAAACCGTGAGTAACTCCGCGCGCTATGCCTGCTGTCGACGTAAGCACCCGCTAGCAGGTGTCGCTGGGCTTACGTGGCTGCCGTTTTAGGCTGCCAGGGGCATTTCTTCGTAGTTGCCGTTTATTTGTTTTGAAGGGGATTTAACGAGAGACCCTCACTCTCGACAGGCAGCGGCGCACTTGGATTAAGGGTCGAATCCGGAACACCCCCATAAAGGGAAAAGTGACAGGGACCGGGCAATCGCGTGCGCGATCAAAGAACGTGGATTTGCCAGCATAGCCGCCGGGGGGACTTTGGCAAGGGCGCCGGGACGCGGTTCCCCTGGGCCCTGGGGTCAAAATAGTTAGCGATTTCGCGTTCTCTTTGCTTTACGACTTTGGGAGGCCGCGTGCTGAATTCCGGCCCTTTCCCTCCCTATCCCGTGAAACCCAGTCCCCAACCCCTCTCGGCCAACCCCCACCTGCTCAACTGGGTCAGGAAGATGGCCGAACTGACCAAGCCGGCCGCGATCCACTGGGTGGACGGCTCGGCGGAGGAATACGACGGGCTCTGCGCCGAGCTGGTGGCGGCCGGCACCTTCACGCGGCTGAATGACAAGCTCTGGCCCAATTGCTACCTCGCCCGCTCCGATCCGGGCGATGTCGCCCGGGTGGAGGACCGCACCTTCATCTGCTCGCAGGCGAAGGACGAGGCCGGCCCGACCAACAACTGGGTCAATCCCTTCGAGATGCGCCGCAAGCTGCGCGGGCTCTTCGACGGCGCGATGCGCGGGCGCACGATGTACGTCCTGCCGTTCAGCATGGGCCCGGTCGGCGCCCCGATGTCGCAGATCGGCGTCCAGCTGACCGACTCGCCCTACGTGGTGGTCAACATGCGCATCATGGCGCGGATCGGCCGGCCGGTCTATGCGGAGATCGACAAGGCCGAGAAGCGGGTCGTGCCCTGCCTGCATTCGGTGGGCCGGCCGCTGGCGCCGGGGGAGAAGGACGTGCCCTGGCCGTGCAACACGGAGAAGTACATCGTCCATTTCCCCGAAAGCCGCGAGATCTGGAGCTACGGCTCCGGCTACGGCGGCAACGCGCTCCTCGGCAAGAAATGCTTCGCCCTCCGGATCGCCTCGGCCATCGCGCGCGACGAGGGCTGGATGGCGGAGCACATGCTGATCCTCGGCGTCGAGAGCCCGGCGGGGGAGAAGACCTATGTCGCGGCCGCCCTCCCCAGCGCGTGCGGCAAGACCAACTTCGCGATGCTGGTGCCGCCGCAGCCCTTCCGGGACCAGGGCTGGAAGATCTGGACCGTAGGGGACGACATTGCCTGGATCCGGCCGGACGCGGACGGGCGCCTGCACGCCATCAACCCCGAGGCCGGTTTCTTCGGCGTGGCGCCGGGCACGTCGGTCCGGACCAATCCCAACGCCATGGCGGCGCTGGCGACGAACACGATCTTCACCAACACCGCGCTGACCCCCGAGGGCGGGGTGTGGTGGGAGGGGATGACGGCCGAACCGCCGGCGGAGTGCCTCGACTGGAGGGGCCAAAGGTGGACCCCGCAGATCGCCCGGGAGACCGGAGCGAAGGCCGCGCACCCCAACGCGCGCTTCACCGCGCCGGCGGCGCAGTGTCCCTCCATCGACCCGGCCCGCGACAAACCCGGGGGCGTGCCGATCAGCGCCATCATCTTCGGCGGCCGCCGGGCGAGCACCATGCCGCTCGTCTACCAGGCCTTCAACTGGAGCGCGGGCGTCTACCTGGGCGCGACGATGGGCTCGGAGATGACGGCCGCCGCGGCCGGCGAGGTCGGCCGGGTCCGCCGCGACCCCATGGCCATGCTGCCGTTCTGTGGCTACCACATGGGCGACTATTTCCGGCATTGGATCACGATGCAGCGGCGGCTGAGCGAGACCCCGCGGATCTTCCACGTGAACTGGTTCCGGCAGGATGCCGACGGGAATTTCCTCTGGCCGGGTTTCGGCGAAAACCTGCGCGTCCTCAAGTGGATCGTCGACCGCGCCCATGGCCGCGCGCTGGGGCGCGAAACCCCGATCGGCTGGACGCCGCGCTACGACGACCTCGACTGGGCCGGGCTCGATTTCCCGCGGGAGCGTTTCGAGGAGCTGCAGGCCTTCGACCGCGGGCTCTGGCGGCGCGAGGTCATCAGCCACGAGGAACTTTTCCTCGACCTCCACGACCGTCTCCCGAAGGAGATGGTCTACGAGCGGGAGCTGCTGATCTGCCGGATGTGACCGGGCGGGCTACTGCCCCGCGACCTGCTGGCTCGGCTGCAGGGCCTGGTAGAGCTTCTCCAGCTGGGCCATCTTGAGATAGTCGTTGTAGTGCTTGCGATCGAGGTGGAAGTGGTCGGCGTCGAGGATGAAGACCCCGTCCCCCGCCTTGTCCCCGAACTGGGGGAAGCGCTCGCACAGGCTGGAGTAGTGGCGAATGAGCTCGGCGTTGGCCGTGATGCCGGTGGTGTCCGAGGCGAGGATGACCGGGTTGGCGTGGGCGAGGGACCCGAGGGCGAGGCTGGCGAGGAGGAGGAGCTTCTTCATGCCCACCAGCAAAGGTTTCTCCCGCGGATTGCTCCACTCTGGGGATTACTTAGGCAGGGGGAGTAGTTTTTCGTAGCGCCACCCGCCGCGGGCCCGGGCCGCGGAGCGCTCTAGACAAAGGGCGCGGACCGGCTGATCGTTTGCCCATGCGACCCCTGCATCCCCGGTTCTGCTTCCATGTCGGCCTGGGCGCGCTCGCGCTCGGCGTGGCTGCCCTCCTCGCCCCGGCCCGCGCCGGGGCGGCCGCGGTGATCGCCTACGTCGGCGTGGGCACCGAGTCGCCGACCAATGCCATCTACGCCTTCCGCTACGACGAGGCGACCGGCGCCCTGGAGCCCCTCGGGCAGGTGGCGACCACGCCGCACGCGGCCTTTCTCGCAATGCATCCGAGCGGCCGCTTTCTCTACGCGGTCAACGAGTCCGATGCCGCCGACCGCGCCAACGGCCATACGGTCACCGCCTTCGCCGTCGACGGCGCGGGGCCCGGGCTGAAGCTCCTCGACGTGGTGCCCTGCGGCGGCGACCGGCCCTGCCACATCGCGGTCGATGCGACGGGGAAGTTTGCCTTCGTCGCCAACTACGGCTCGGGCACGCTGGCGGCGCTGCGGATCCGGCCGGACGGCGGGCTCGAGGCGCCGGAATTTGTCTTCCAGGATCCGCAGCCCACCTCGACCCTGGCCCGGCAGCGGGAGCCCCACGCGCACTGCGTGGTCCTGGATCCGACGAACCGATTCCTCTATTCGTGCGACCTCGGGGCGGACCGGGTGATGATCTATCGCTTCGACGCGGCGGCGGGGATTCTCTCCCGGAACTCGCCTGCGGCCGTGGCGGTTCCGCCGGGCTTCGGCCCCCGCCACCTCTCCTTCGCTCCGGGCGGACGCACCGTCTACGTCCTGAATGAGATCGCCTCCCAGCTCATCGTCTTCGACCGGCGGCTGGAGGACGGCGCGCTGACGATGCGCCAGACCCTCCCGACCGTGCCGGCCGATTGGACCGGCCCGAACACCGGGTCGGAAATCCAGGCGGACGCCTCGGGGAGGTTCGTCTACACCTCCAACCGGGGGCAGGACAGCATCGCCCAGTTTGCCGTCGCGCCGGACGGCACGGTGCGCCTGGTCGGGACGACGCCGTGCGGCAAGGGGCCGCGGTACTTCACCCTCGATCCCGCGGGCAAGTTCATGCTCGTCGCCGAGCAGGGCGGCGGCGCCATCCGGGTGTTTCGTGTCGACCCCGACTCGGGGGCGCTCACGCCGACGGCCACCCGCGTGCCGGTGGGCATGCCGGTGACGATCGTCTTCGGCCGCCCGCTGCCCTAGGCTAGGGGCGGGGGGCGGACGGCACCCGCGCCGGTCCGCCCTCGATGACATCGCCGCTGGTGCTGCGCAGCCGGGGGGAATCGGCCGGCGCCTGGTCCTCGCTCGCGAGCTTGGGACCGGCGTAGAGCACCGCCAGCTCGGCCAGCGCCGTGGTGGCATCGGGGCCGAAGCCGGACAGGGCGGTCAGCCGAAGCTGCCGGGCCGTGACCGTTTCCTTGAAGCGGACGGTCTGCGGCTCGAACGTGGATGCAAGCTCCCCGCGCGAGACTTCCCGCCAGGCCGAGCCATCGTCGGTGACCGAGATCGCGTACTCGCGGATGTCGCCCGCGTGGTTGCGGTCGTTCTGGCGCGTCATGAGCGTCACCCCGTCCATGGCGACCGGCTGGGGAAAGGCGATGGTGAGTTCGCGCGGCCCGGCCGGAGCCGGCGCGGCGGGACCGCGGCCGAGTGGAATTCCCACGGACCAGAAGGTGTTCGGATCGCCGTCGATCGCCGACGCGGCGTTGGCGCCGGCGGCCTCCGCCGTGGCCCCGAGATGGCGCATGATGCGCGAGTCGAACCAGAGCCCGCGGAGAACCTCCACCGCCACGGTCGTCCTCGGCAGGAATTTCGGGCCGGCCATGTAGTCGAGGAGCGAGCGCCGGAGCTGGCGGGCGACCGGCCGCGTGCCGAGGTCGCCGGTGAGGTCCGCGGAGCAGACCATGAGCCGGCCGGGGCCCACGCGGCACTCGAAGACGAGCCCGAGCTTCCAGTTGCGGCCCCAGTCGTCGATCGGCTGCACGATCGGCTGCAGCGAGCGGGGCAGGCCGTCGAGGTTGATCGCTCGGGCGTGGTCCACGAGCTCGCTCCACTGCCAGTCACAGCTGGCCTCCGTCGGGAACTCCGCGAGGGCGGGGTGGCGGGCGTCGTTCCAGAGGCCCAGCATGCGGCTCCAGTTGGGGCTCATTAGCCGGTTCCAGAAGACGGGCAGGATTTCCAGCGGGGGGCTGGACCAGCCGAGGTCGGCCGGGCGGGGAAGGAGCAGCACCTTGCCCCCGGCCGCGAGGCGCGCCTCGGCCTCGTCCCACGAGCGGGTGACCAGGACGTCGGCGGGCGGGGCGGGAAGCGCCGCCGCGGGATAGACCCAGAAATTCCAGTCGTTCTCGAAGGGGGTGCCGCGGACCGTGACGATCAGCCGGTAGGCGGCGGGCGCCGGGAGCCGGCCCAGGTCCACCCGCACCTGGCCGAGCGGGAAGTTCTTCCCGATCGGGACGGTCTGGATGGGCCAGATCCCCGAGGCCACCGCGCGGCCGCCGGCATCGACCACGCGCCAGGCCGGCGCGGCGTTGACCAGCGGCTCGGCGCCATAGTGGGCGATCTCGACGTCCGCCTCGAAGGGATCGGCGGTCGTGAACGTGCGCTGGCGCAGCCGCGCGAGGGGCACGGTGGTGTTGCAGAACCGGCGCCAGTCGGACGCCTGGAAGTAGCCCTTGTTCTGCCAGAAGGTGTCGAGGATCCCGACCAGCGCCGTCCCCTGGCCGACATAGTCGTGGAGGTCGAGGAGCTGGAATCCCGCCATGCCCTTCGTGCGCAGGTTGGCCTCGATGTCCTCCTTGTAGCAGGCGACCTGGTAGCGGCCGGAGGCCCAGGCAAAATCCCGGTCGCGGTCGAGGAGCCCGTGCTGGGCCATCGAGTCGCGGTAGATCTCATAGTTGCCCGGCCGCATGTAGCCGGTGAATTTCTTGATCACGGCGAAGTCCGGATAGGCGCACCATTGCCCGAGCTCGTGCGCGAGCATGGGGACGTCGACGCCCTGGAGGCTCGCGGAAAAATCGCCGCCGAACCAGGCCGTGGCGCCGCGCAGCGGGAAGCCGTTCCCCTCGCGGACGTTGACGAGGTAGTCCGCGCCCCGCACGGGCCCGGGGGCGTCGAGCCAGGCCCAGCCGGTGCCCGGGGCGTAGAGGTGGCGCGGATCGGCGGCGCGGTAGTGCTCGACCCACTTCGGCAGCGCCTCCTTCCAGCGGCCGGCCGGCTCGTTGCTGGCCGAGAGCATGACGAAGGACGGGTGGTTGCCGTAGGCCCGGATGATCCGGTCGGTCTCGGCATAGAGCTCCTTCTCGATGTCGGAGCCGGGGCTGATCGGGTTCCACATCCCGGCCTCGGGCTGCAGGTAGAAGCCGAGCTGGTCGGCCGCCGCGAAAGCCGCCTCCGGCGGGCACCAGGAGTGGAAGCGCATGCTGTTCAGGCCCCACTCGCGGCAGGTCCGGAAGATCCGGCGCCAGGACTCGACGTCGGTCGAGGGATAGCCGGTCAGGGGAAAGTCGCCGCCGTTGTGGGTCCCGCGCAGGTTCGTGATCCGCCCATTGATGACGAAGTCCTGGCCGCGCGTGCCGAACTCGCGCAGGCCGAAGATGAGCTCGCGGCGGTCCTCGGCGCCGCCGCCGGAAAGGCGGAGCGTCAGGTGCTGCAGGACCGGGTGAAATTCGTCCCAGAGCACCGCCCGGGGCCCGAGCGGCACCTCGAGCTCGGCGGAGCCGCCATTGGCGTCCCAGGAGACCGGGACGGTGACGGTCCCCACGGCCAGCTGCCCGCTGCCGGGTTCGCCGCCGGCGGAGCCGACCTGGACCCTGATCAGGGCCGCGCGCCTGGCGACCTCGGGAAACACCCGGGCGTCCTCGATCCAGACCGGCGTTGTCGCCCGGAGCTCGATCGCGCCGACGATCCCGTTCCACGCGGCGTCGAGCGAATCGGAGACCGAGTGGCCGTCGGGGCGGTAGGGCAGCAGCATCCGGGTATCGAGCCGGATGCTGAGCCGGTGGCGGCCGGGCGACAGCGTCCCGAGGTCATATTCGTGCGGCGCGACCAGGCTGCGGACGGCGCCGATCCGGGCGCCGTCGAGCCAGACCTGCGACTCCCACCGCGTGCGTTCCAGGAAGAGGCTGACATGCCGCCCCTTCCAGTCGGCGGGAATCTCGATCTTCCGCTCGTACCAGGAAACCCCGACGTAGTGCCCGGGGGGCTGGGAGAGGAAGGGCACCTTCACGTGGCCGGGCTCCGTGTAGGCCTTGAAATCCGCCCGCAGGAACCAGAAGCGGTCGTAGAGCGAGAGGACCCAGGGCGTGGCCGTGGAGATCTCGTTCCCGAAATCCTGCGACTCGAGGACGCCCGGCAGCCGGAGGTGCTCGGTCAGGTCCCGGTCAAACCACCGCTCCTCCACGCCCGCATCCAGCCGGTCGACCGCGAAGCCCCACTCGCCGGCCAGGGGCAGCGTGCTCTCCTGCGCCCGGGCCGCCAGCGGGACCAGGAGGCAGAGCGCGCAAAGGCGGAGCGGGGACGGGGGCATGCCGAAGGGGCGCATTCTGCTGGCGGGCGCCGGGCTTTTCCAGTTCTTATTGGCCCCATGCGCTGGACCCGGCCGCTTCGCCCCTTCCTGAGCGCGGGCGAGAAGCTCCTGGATCGCGCCCTGTGCGTCGCGGGGGCGGTCCTGTTCTCGCAGCTGCCCGAGTTCTTCCAGCAGTATCTCCAACGGCTCGGCGGCCACCTCGACGAGGCCCGGCGGCAGCTGGAGCAGTTCCAGCGCACGGCCGCGCAGTCCGGCCTCACGCTGGACGGCCTGATCACCCAGGCCCGCGCGCAGGCCGATCCGGCTCTGGCCCGCCTGGGACAGGTGATGGCGGACACCTCCGCGCGCGTTGGGAACTTGGCCGCCGCGGAAAGCGCGCTGCGCACGGCCTCGGCCTGGTGCCGCCCGTTCGTCTTCCTGCGCCACCTCGATCCTGCGATCGCCCGCGCCACCTGGGCGGTGTTCCGGCCGGCGGTGCCGACCACCCTCGAGGGGCTGGCCTATGCCGTCGTGGGCATGGCCGTCATGCTGGCGCTCTATCACGGGGCGGTGCGCCGCCCTTGGGAGCGGGCGTGCCGCCGGCGCTCAGCCGTGCAGGAACGTGTTTAGCAGGTTCTCGAGGTACTCCTGGCGACCGCTCCGCGGCGAGGGCTCGCCCAGCTTCAGGGCGAGCTTCTCGAGCTCCTTGAATCCGACCTTCCGGTGCTCGATGTCGGCGCCGAAGCCGGAGTCGTAGCTGGCGTACCGCTGCGCGACGAAGTCCGTGAAGGCGCCGTCGGCCAGGATGCGGCGCGCGAGCTTGAACGCCAGGGCGTAGGTGTCGAAGCCCCCGATATGCGCGTAAAACAGGTCCTCCAGGTCGATCGAGGGCCGACGCAGCTTGGCGTCGAAGTTGAAGCCGCCCGAGCCGAGTCCGCCGGCCCGCAGGATGCTCATCATCGCCAGCGTCAGCTCCTTCACGTCGGTGTTGAACTGGTCGGTGTCCCAGCCGAGGAGGAGGTCGCCGGTGTTGGCGTCGATCGAGCCGAGCATGCCGTGCGCCGCCGCGGTCTCGATCTCGTGCTGGAAGCTGTGCCCGGCGAGCGTCGCGTGGTTCGTCTCGATGTTGAACTTGAAGTGCTTCTCCAGGCCGTGGGTGCGGAGGAAGGCCACGCCGCTCGCGACGTCAAAGTCGTACTGGTGCTTCGTCGGCTCCTTCGGCTTGGGCTCGATCAGGAACTGGCCCTTGAAGCCGATGGACCTGGCATGATCGACGGCCATGTGCAGGAAGGCGGCGAGATGCGCCTGCTCCCGCTTGAGGTCTGTGTTGAGCAGCGTCTCGTAGCCCTCGCGTCCGCCCCAGAAGACGTAGTTCTCGCCGCCGAGTTCCAGGGTCGCCTCCAGCGCCCGCTTCACCTGCGCGGCGGCGTAGGCGAAGACAGCGGCGTCGGGATTGGTGGCCGCGCCGCACATGTAGCGGGGATGGGAGAAGAGGTTGGCCGTGCCCCAGAGGAGCTTCACGCCGGTCGCCTTCTGCAGCGCCTTGGCGTGGGCGACGACGCGGTCGAGGTTCTTGTTGGAGAGAGCCAGGGTCGCGCCCTCCGGCGCGATGTCGCGGTCGTGGAAGCACCAGAAGGGCGCCCGGATCTTGGTGAAGAACTCGAAGCCGGCCTCGAGGCGCGTCAGCGCCACCGCCAGCGGGTCCTTGCCGCTTTCCCAGGGGCGGACGATCGTGCCGGGGCCGAAGGGATCGGAGCCGACCCCGCGGAAGGAATGCCAGTAGGCGATCGAGAAGCGCAGGTGCTCCGCCAACGTCTTCTTCCCGACGAGCTCCTCGGGATTGTAGTGCCGGAAGGCCAGGGGATTGGCCGAGAGCGGGCCCTCGTAGGCAATGCGGGGAATCCGGGGAAAATAGGCGGAGGCCTTCTTCATGGGGGGAGGGGAAGATTCAGGACCAAATCCGCCGGGAAAACCAGCCGGAACCGAGTCTCACGGTAGAGCGCCGCGCGGGGCGACCCTTTGCATAGACTTTGCCCGCAGTTTTTGCCTGAATCCCCGGCCGCTCCACCGATGTCCGACTGCCTGCCCCCCCTTGCCCGGATTCCCGCGGAAATCGTCGCCGTGACCGACTACGAGCCCTACGCCCGCGCGCGGGTCGAGCCTTCCGCGTGGGCCTACCTGACCGGCGGCGGGGCCGACGAGATCACGCTGCGGGCCAATCGCGGGGCCTTCGACGCCTTGCGGCTGAATCCGCGCGTCCTGACGGACTTTGCCCGGAGCGCCGGGACCGAGGTGACGCTTTTCGGCCGGACCTTCGACCATCCGATCCTCCTGGCGCCGGTGGCCTACCAGAAATTGGCGCATCCCGAGGGCGAACTCGCCACGGTGCAGGGCGCGGCGGCGGCCCGGGCGGGCATGATTGTCAGCACGCATGCCAGCGTTTCGCTGGAGGAGATCGCGCGCGCCGCGCAGACGCCGTTGTGGTTCCAGCTCTATGTGAAGGCGGACCGCGGCGTGGCGCGCGAACTGGTGCAACGGGCCGAGGCGGCCGGCTACGCGGCCCTGGTCCTCACGGTCGATGCCCCGGTGGGCGGTGTCCGCAACGGCGAGCAGCGGGCGCAATTCCGGCTTCCGCCGGGGGTGACGGCGGTCAACCTGCCCGGCGCCGCCCCGATGGGCGGGCGCGGAATCCCCCCGGGTTCCCTGCGGGACGGCCTGCTTGCGGCGGCTCCGACGTGGAAGGATGTCGAGTGGCTGCAATCCCTCACGCGGATGCCCGTCCTCGTGAAGGGTATCTTGAGCGTGGAGGATGCGGGCCGCGCCGCGGACGTGGGCGCGGCGGGAATCGTCGTTTCCAACCACGGGGGCCGGACCCTGGACACGCTGCCGGCCACGATCGCGGCCCTGCCGCGCATCGCCGACCGCATCGGTGGGCGCATCCCGCTCCTGCTCGACGGGGGCATCCGGCGGGGGACGGATGTCCTCAAGGCCCTGGCGCTTGGCGCCACCGCGGTGCTGGTGGGTCGCCCCCTGCTCTACGGCCTGGCGGCCGCGGGCGCGCCGGGCGTCGCCCATGTCCTGAACATGCTGCGCGGTGAATTGGAGGGGGCGATGGCGCTGACCGGCCGAGCCACGCTGGCGGAAATCGACCAATCCGTGATTTGGCGCGACTGAGTTTCCGCCCGGGCGGCCCCGGGGCATTGGCATTGACCTTATTAATTGCCAACGTGTTATGGGTATTTGGATGGAAGCTCTCACGGTCAATCTAAAGGAGCGAAGTTACCCGATCCACTTCGGGGGCGACCTGGCGTCCGAGGTGCGGCGCACGGCCGACGGCCTGGCCGGCGCCGGACGAAAGATTGTGGTTTTGACCGACGAGAACCTCGCGAAGGCGCAGGAACCCGCGCTGCGGGCGATGTTCGCCAACGCGCCGCGGCTCGTCGTGGCGGCCGGCGAGACCACCAAGTCCATCGCCGAGCTGGGCCGGGTCCTGGAATTCCTGGCCGGCCAGCGGCTCGACCGCACCAGCGTCCTTTTCGCGGTCGGCGGCGGCGTGATCGGGGACCTGGGCGGCTTTGCGGCCGCGAGCTACCTCCGCGGCATCGACTACCTGCAGGTGCCGACGACGCTGCTGGCCATGGTGGACAGCTCGGTCGGCGGCAAGACGGGCGTCAACCTGGCGGCCGGCAAGAACCTGGCCGGGGCCTTCCACCAGCCGCGCGGCGTTTTCATCGCCACGGGCCTCCTCGCGACCCTGCCCCCGCGGGAATTCGCCGCCGGCGCGGCGGAGGTGATCAAGACCGGCCTCCTCGGCGACGCGAAGCTCTTCACGCAGCTCGAGCGCTCACCGCTGGCGCCGGGGGACCCCGGCCTGGCCGCGGTCGTCCGGCGCTGCTGCGCCCTCAAGGCCCGCGTCGTCGAGGCCGACGAGCGGGAGCTGGCGCCGGACGGCGGCCGCGCGCTGCTCAACCTCGGCCACACGTTCGCCCATGCGATCGAGCAGGTCGCCGGCTACGGCGCCTACCTTCACGGCGAGGCGGTCGCGATCGGGCTCGGCGCGGCCGGGCGGCTCTCGCAGAAGCTCGGGCATATTTCCGCGGCGGATGCCGCCCGCATCGAACGGGTCGTCGCCGCCCACCAGCTGCCCGTCCGCCTGCGCGCCCCGCTGCCCCTCGCCGACCTGCTGGCCGCCACCGGCCGGGACAAGAAGGTCCGCGGCGGCGAGCTGCGCTTCGTGGTCCTGCGCGCGCTCGGCGAGGCCGCCCTCCAGGGGGGCGTCCCGGCCGCGCTGGTCGAGGCTAGCTTTCGGGAAGCCGGCGCGGCATAGTTGCAGCATGTCCGCGATCGACGAGGGTATAGTCCGGGAATACTTCGAGCAGAACGGTTTTTTTGTCCGCCAGGTGCGGAAGTACCAGGTGCAGGCGCGCAAGAAGACGAGCGGCGAGGAGATCGACCTTTTGGTCTACAACCCCGCCTGGCAGCGGGCCGCCCGCAAGCCGGACTTCTTCCTCTTCGCCTCCGAGCTGCCCTTCATCCAGCACGCGATCGTGGCGGTGAAGCCCTGGCACACCGACGTCTTCACCCCCGCCATGCTGCGGAACGCGCCCGACAAGATCTTCAGCTTCCTCGAGGAAAACGTGGTCCGCCAGGCCCAGCGGCTGTTTGCGCCCGGCACGGTGGAGACCGGCGCGGGCGAGGTCACCAAGATCCTGGTCCTGCCGGCGCTGCCGACCGCCGAGCCCTTCCGCTCCCAGAGCGTGGAGCTCCTGAAGAAGCACGGCGTCGACGCCATCATCTCCTTCCGCGCCATGCTGCTCGACCTGATCGAGAAGATCGAAATCAACCGCAGCTATGGCAAGAGCGACGCCCTGCAGGTCATCCGGATCCTCAAGAACTACGACCTGCTCAAGGAGGCGCAGCTCGACCTGCCCCGGGCGCGGGCCTGACCCTTCATCCATGGCAACCTCCCTCCATCCCACGGCCATCGTCGAACCCGGCGCGCAGCTCGGCGTCGATTGCGAGATCCATCCCTACGCCATCGTGAAGCGGGGCGCGGTGCTGGGGGACCGGGTCGTGGTCCATCCCTTCGCGGTCGTGGGCGGCGATCCCCAGGACCTGAAGTTCAAGCCGGGCACGAAGTCGGGCGCGCGAATCGGCGCCGGGACGAGGATCCGCGAGTACGTCACGGTCAACTGCGCGACCGAGGCCGGCGCCTTCACGGAGATCGGCGAGAACTGCCTGCTGATGGCCTGCTGTCACGTGGCGCACGACTGCCGCGTCGGCCGGAACGTCGTCCTGGCGAACGCGGTCCTGCTCGCCGGGCACGTCGAGGTGGCGGACCACGCCATCCTGGGCGGCGGGGCCGCCTTTCACCAGTTCGTGCGGGTGGGGGAGGGCACGATCGTCGGCGGGCTCTCGCGCATCACCCTCGACCTCCCTCCCTTCTCCATGGTGGCGGAACGGGACGAGGTCTCCGGCCTGAACCTGGTCGGGCTCCGGCGCCGGGGCGCCGCGCGCGAGACGATCGCCGAATTGAAGACGGCTTTTCGCCTGGTGTACGGGACCGCGGGCAACATCCGCGAGATCGCGGCGGCGGCGCTCGCCAGCGGCAGGTTCCAGGGACCCGAGACGCGGCGCTTCCTCGAGTTCTTCGCCGGCGGCCAGCGCGGCTTCGCCCGCGCGCGCGGTCCGAAGGGCGGGCAGGAAAACGATGCCAGCTAAGCTCGCCCTCACCTGCGGCGATCCGGCGGGGATCGGCCCGGAGGTTGTCGCCGCGTGGCTGGCGGCGCATCCCGCGGAGGCCGCGGGGACGGCGGTCATCGGGCCCGCGCGGTGGCTGGAGACGCTGCCGCCTGCGGCGGGCCGGATCCCCGTGGGACTCGACGCGTTCGCCGCCGAGCCGGGCCGGCCGAGCGGGGAGGGGGCGCTGGTCGCCTGGGCGGCCCTCGAGCGGGCGGCGCAGGGCTGCCGGGCGGGGGAGTTCTCCGGGGTCGTGACCGGCCCGGTCAGCAAGGCCGAGCTGGCGAAGATCGGCTGGAAATTTCCCGGGCAGACGGAGTTTTTCGCCGAGCGCTGGGGCGGCGAGCCCACGATGGCGTTCTGCGGCGGCCGGCTGCGGGTCGTGCTGCTGACCTGGCATATCCCGCTCCGGGAGGTCCCGGCGCGGCTGACGGCCGCGAATTTCGCGCGCGCCGTCCGCGCGGCGGACCAGCTGGCGCGAATGGACCTCGCCGCCGGCGCTCCCGTCCGGATCGGCGTCTGCGGCCTCAACCCGCATGCCGGCGAGGGCGGGCTCCTGGGGACGGAGGAGGCCGAGCGCATCGATCCCATCCTGGACGGGCTCCGTCGGGAGTTTCCCGGCCTCTCGCGGACGCAGCCCGGCGACACGGTCTTCGGCCGCCAGCTGCGGGGGGAGTTCGACGTCGTCCTCGCGCTCTACCACGACCAGGGGCTGGCGCCGCTCAAGACCGTCGATTTTGACGAGGCGGTGAACGTCACCCTGGGACTGCCCGGCGTCCGGACGAGCCCCGACCACGGGACCGCCTTCTCCCTGGCCGGCCGCGGGCAGGCGAGCCCCCGCAGCTTTGCGAATGCGGTGGCAATTGCGAAAAAACTGGTTGAATTGAGGGGATAATGCCGTCCGCCGCCACCGACCACCCGCCCGCCGCGCCCGCCCTGGCGCCGGCGGAGGGCGTGCGCGAAGGCAACGAGCGCCTGGTGGCCCTGACCGCGTCCGCGGGGGCGAAGGTGCGCGCCCTGGTCGCCCGGGAGGGCCAGGGGGACTACCTGCGCGTCGCCATCAGCGGCGGGGGCTGCAACGGGCTCAGCTACAAGCTGCGCTTCGTCCCCGAGCCCAAGCGCGGCGACATCCTCGTCCGCACGGCGGGCGCGGCGGTCCTGGTCGACCCCAAGACGGCGCTCTATCTCAAGGGAACGGTCGTGGACTATTCCGACAAGCTGATCGGCGGCGGGTTCAAGTTCGCGAACCCCAACGCCACCGCCAGCTGCTCGTGCGGCGAGAGCTTCAGCGTGTGAGGCGGCGCCCCTGATTACTGTTGTCATCGGGCCGGTTTGGCCCGATATCTCCACGAACTAATCACCCGACTGACCAGACTGAACTATTGATGGCCTTACCGTTTTCTCCCGCCGGCGCCGGCGGCCGCCCCGCCTACTTCCAGCGTCGCAACAACGACCCGTTTGCCGGCATCCGCCGCAACCACCGCATCAAGGTTCCGCAGGTGATGGTGATTTCGCCCGAGGGCAAGAAGCTCGGGGTCCTGGACACGCCCAAGGCCGTCAATCTCGCGCTGGAGGTCGGCCTCGACCTCGTCGAGGTGGCCCCGAATGCGACCCCGCCGGTCTGCCGCATCATGGACTTCGGCAAGTACGTGTACGAGGAGCAGAAGAAGCATTCCCACACGAAGCCGACGGGCAGCAAGATCAAGGAGATCGAGTTCACCGCGCGCATCGCCGACAACGACTTCCTGACCAAGCTCCGGCACGCCGAGGAGTTCCTGGCGCACGGCAACAAGGTGAAGCTCCGGCTCAAGTTCCGCGGCCGCGAGATGGCCCACACGGAGATCGGCTTCGCGGTCATCAAGCGCGGCGTGGACGAGCTCGCCGGGATGGGGCATCCCGACAGCGATCCGAAGCTGCTCGGCCGCAACATTCACGTGATGCTCACGCCGCTTCCGGTCAACAAGCGCAAGCCGAAGCTGCACGTCGGGGAACCGCCGGAAGCCGACGAGGCTCCCCCGGCTGAAGCCGCGCCGAAGGCGCGCGCGTCACGTCCCACGCCGCCGTCGGCGACGGGCACGGGAGCCTGAACCGTCATGGCGCGGGCGGCTCTCCGTCTGCTGGGCTTCCTGCTTTGCTGGGTGGGTCTCAGGGCCGGCGAGGTGCGCCGGCCGGTGCCCGCGCTCGAGATCAACGGGCGGGAATATGTGCGGATCGCCGACGTGGCGACGCGCCTGAAGCTCACCCGGCGCTGGCTGGAGGCGGGCCGGAAGGTCCAGCTGACCGACGCGACCCACCATCTCGAATTGGAGGCGGGCGGCCGGTTCGGAGGGCTGGAGATGGTCATGGACGGGCTGAATGTCTTCCTGGGCGACCCGGTGCTGGCGCGCGGCGGGGACTTGTTCGTCAGCCGGATCGACCTGGAGCACCGGATGGTTCCCCTGCTGCATGGACTATGGAACGGCCCGCCGCCCCGTCATCCCGTCATCATTGCGATCGACCCCGGGCACGGCGGGGTGGATCCGGGGAAGGAGAACCTGCCGCTGCACCTCCAGGAGAAGACCCTGACGCTCGACACGGCCTTCCGGCTGAAAAAGCTGCTCGAGGCGGCGGGCTACCAGACCGTGATGACGCGGACCGACGATCATTCGGTCGCCCCCACGAAGGAACTGGATTTGCAGCGCCGCCCCGAGATCGCCGTCGTCGCGCACGCCGATCTCTTCGTCAGCATCCATTTCAACTCCTCCTCGCCGGACGTGAGGCCCCATGGCACCGAGGTCTACCTTTTCCCGCCCGCGCACCAGAACTCGACCGAGTCCTCGCTCGATCACCTGGACGACCGCGAGCCCAGCAAGGACCATCCCGGCCCGTCGTCCGCGAACCTCTTCGACGCGTGGAACGTCATCCTTTCCCACGCGATGCACCGGCAACTGCTGGCGCATCTCCATACCGAGGACCGCGGCGAGAAGCTGAAGCACCTGGGGGTGCTCCGGGGACTGCAATGTCCGGGCATCCTGGTCGAGTCCGCGTTCCTCTCGAACGACGCCGAGGCGCGCCGCGCCGCCACGCCCGCCTTTCGCCAGCAGATCGCCGAGGCGATGCTGGCCGGGATCAACGCCTACGCCGCGGAAGTCGACTCCCTCCGTCCGTCGGTGCCCGCCGTCCGCCCGGCGGCGCCGGTCTCCGGCCCGGCTCCTGCTGCTCCGGCGGCCAAGCCCTTCTCGCCGCCGCAGCGGCCTTCGTGAAATACTTGCCCGATCATCCCCTTCGTCCCGACTGGAAAACATGAGCCTTCGCCTTCGTCTCCTTACCGTCGCCGCTGGCGCAACCGCCCTGGCCGCCGTTCCGCACCGGGCCGTGGCGTGGTCCGCCCCGACCCACCGCGCGATCGAGCAGCTGGCGCTCGATTCGCTGCCGGCGGACTTCCCGGCATTCACCGGGGCGGCGGCCGCCCATGCGGAGGGCGCCGCGGCGGAGAAGGCGAAGGCCAACCGGGAGGAGATCCTATTTCTCGCTGCTGAACCGGACCACTGGCGCAGCTCGCGCGTGGCGCCTTTCCGCCACATGACGGACAAGGACCACGAGATTGACCTCGAGACGCTGACCGCCGCCGGCATCGATCCCGCGGCGGTGACGCCGTTTTACAGCGATTTCCTTGTCCAGTATGCGGCGGGGAAGGCCGCGCATGCGAACCTGTTTCCGGCGCCCGGGGACCCGGCCAAGGACTACAACCACCTGTTTGAATGGCCCGGGGCGCTGCCCTGGGCCGTGGCCGCGGACTATGGCCAGCTGCAGGAATATTTTTCCGAGTGGAAAACCTACCGACAGTACGGCACGGCCGCGGAGGCGGCGACCCTCGAGGCCCTCATCGTGGAGGAGATGGGCATCATGGGCCACTACGTGGGGGACAGTTCCCAGCCGCTGCACGTCACGGTCCATCACCACGGCTGGGATTGCTTCGGTTGGAAGGCGCCCAACCCCAACGGCTACACCACCCGGGGAGGAATCCATGACTGGATCGACGGTTCGCCGGCGCAGGGCGGAGGGTTCATCGGCCGCGCGGGCATCACGGCGGAGACCCTGGCGCCGAAGATGACGCCGGCCGCGGAATTGAGCGTCGCCGCCCGCCCTGACAAGCGGGACCCGGTCTTCGTCGCGATCATGGACTTCGTCATCGCCCAGAACAAGGAGGTCGAGCCGCTCTACCAGCTGGACAAGGAAGGGAAGTTCAAGGCCGACGGCACGCCGGGAAGCCTTGACGGCAAGCCGTTCATCGAGGGCCAGATCCTCAAGGGCGCGAACCTGCTCGGCGCCCTTTGGCTGACGGCCTGGCGGCAGGCCGGCCCGGACACATATCTCCAGTCGGAATTGGTGCAACGCCAGGCTCCCAAGCCATGACGCTGCGGGTCCTGCTCCTCGCCGTGCTCCCGGCCGCGGGCCTGGCCGCGCCCGCGGAGTATGGCCACGTGACCATCGCCTCGACCACCGACCTGCACGGCCGGATCTACCCGGTCGATTATTCCAACGATTTTCCCTACGAGGGCGGGCTGGCGAAGATCTCGACCGTGATCCAGCAGCTGCGCGGCGAGGACCCGAAGCTCCTGCTGGTGGACAGCGGCGACACCATCGAGGGCAACCCGCTGGCCTACTATCACGCCCGGCGCAACAACACCCCGCCCGATCCGATGATGCTGGTGATGAGCACGCTGCACTACGACTCGATGGCGGTCGGCAACCACGATTTTAACTACGGGCTGGCCGTGCAGGGCAAGGCGCGGGGCGAGGCGACCTTCCCGTGGATCTCGGCCAACATCTACAGCACAGCGACCCACCAGCCGGCGTACACGCCCTACATCGTCAAGGTGGTGAACGGCATCCGCATCGGGATCCTCGGCCTGACGACGCCGGGCATCCCGTATTGGGATGCGCCTGAGAACTATCGCGGACTGGAGTTCCACGACCCGCTGCTCGAGGCGCCGAAGTGGGTCGCCCTCCTGCGCAACCAGGAGCACGTCGACGCGGTCGTCGTCACGATGCACATGGGACTGGAGCAGAACCTCGCCACCGGCGCCTCGGCGGTCGGGGCGGTCCCGAACGAGAACCGGGCGATCGCCATCGCCCGCGGCGTGCCGGGGATCGACCTGATCCTCCTCGGCCACACCCACCAGGAGGTGGCGGACGACGTGATCAATGGCGTCCTCCTGGCCCAGGCCGGGCGGTGGGGCGACCACGTCATCAAGGCGGACCTCTATTTCTCACGCGAGGGGACCGGCCCCTGGCAGCTGACGGCCAAGGCGACGCATTCGCTGCGGATGCAGGGCGTCGCGCCGGACCCGGCGGTGCTCGCCATGGCCAAGCCCTATCATGAGGAGACCGAGCGGTGGCTGGCGCGGCCGGTCGGCACGTGCGACCGGGACCTCGACGCCCGCGCCGTCTTCCGGGATTCGGCGATGCTCGACCTGGTCCAGCGCGTCCAGCTGGAGGTGGGCCATGCCGACGTTTCCGTCGCCTCGGTCTTCAATCCCCGCGCCCAGATCCACGCGGGTCCCGTGACGGTGCGGGAATTGGCCGGCCTTTACGTCTACGAGAACACCCTCCTCGTCATCCAGACGACCGGCCGGCAGCTGAAGGAGGCGCTGGAGCACTCGGCGCACTTCTTCCTCCCCTACGATCCGGCCAAGACCTTGAACCAGCTCGTGGACCCGAATTTCTACCTCTACAACTTCGACAATGCCGAGGGCGTTTCCTACGAGATGGACGTCCGGCGCCCCTATGGCGACCGCATCCAGCGCCTGACCTTCCACGGCCAGCCGCTGCGGCCGGACCAGACGCTCCGGCTGGCCATGAACAATTACCGGCAGAGCGGCGGCGGGGCCTACGACATGTTCAAGGGCGACCCGGTGGTCTACCGCTCCAGCATCCAGATCCGCGACCTGCTCATCGACTGGGTGGAGCAGCACCACGCGATCCCCTCCACCCCGGTCAACAATTGGCGGATCATCAGCTCGGACACGGATGCGCCCCCCTCCCCGTACTCGGAGCGCGAATCGAACTACTAGTCGCGCCGGAAAAAAAACCCCGGAGCCGCGAGGCCCCGCGGGGTGACTCGCAGGAGCTGAAAGCTCAGGCCCAGGCCGGGACCAGGCGGCCCGGATTGCGGGCCGGCTCGAACCAGTCGGACGGATCGGCGTCCGGGGCGAATTCCGGGCAGGTTTCGGCCAGTTTCACCCGCAGGCTCTCCCGGGCGCGGGCGATGCGGCTTTTCACCGTGCCGACGTTGATGCCGAGGCGGGCGGCGATCTCGTCATAGGAGTGGTTCTGGATGTTGCGCAGGACGAGGATCTCGCGGTGATGCGGCTCCAGGCTGTCCATGCACTCGGCCACGAGGTTCGAGAACTCCTCGCGGGTGCTGACGCGGGCCGGGTCGGGGGCGTCCGTGGAGATCAGGTCCGCCAGGGTGGCGTCGCCCTCCTCGCCGATCGGGCAGTCGAGGGAGACCGTCGCATGCCGGCGGCGGCGGAAGAAGTACCAGTAACGGTTGCGGGCCAGGTTCACCGCGATCCGGTGCAGCCAGGTCGCGAGCGAGGAATCGCCGCGGAACCCCCGTAGGTTGCGGTGGGCCCGGATGAAGGTGTCCTGGGTGATTTCCTCGGCATCGGCGCGGTTGTGGAGGAGGCCCTGCGTGATGGTGAGGATCTTGGCCTGATACCGCATCATGATCTCAAGGAAGGCGGCCTCATCGCCCCTATTAAAACGCTGCACGAGCTCGGCATCGCGGACCGCGCCGGCCTGGGCGGCTAGCGAGCGCTCAGTGACGCGGGTTTTGGAGGCAACGGGACGGGGGAGGCGGTCGAGGGATGTATTCATGGTAGGTTTTGGCTTGAGATACCCACCCTCTACCTAGGATCGTGCCACCGTTTATCGACCCATAGATAAGATGTTATCTGGTAATAGTTTGAATTTTTTACATGACAGTTTTCGGGCATTTTTTCGCCCAAATCCTATGCAATTTGCACCCGGCCCGGAGCCCATTTTGCAAAATGCACGATCCATAGCGGCCTGCCCAAAAAATAGTCTCGCGCTTGGCACCCGATCTGCATTTCCCTCCTCAGGCCTCCACCTAGCCTTTGACTGTTCGTCCCGTCCGTTAAGTTTCGGCGACGAGCGCAGAAGGGCAGGATCGAGGCTTGACGCTCTCGGGCCAAGGTTTTGCCTTACGCTCAAGAAATCGCCGCCAGCACACCTTCCGCTGGCGGCCTGGTTATTTTACCCTCACCTACCTGTCAGTCGTTTCACACCAACCTACACCATGCATAAATATTCCCCGCGATACCTGCTGGCCGGGCTCTTTGCCCTGCTTTTCGTCCTCGCCAATAGCGCCTTTGGACAGGGCGTCACCTCCGCTTCCATGAACGGCTACGTCATGGACAAGGCCGGCAAGCCCGTGGCTGGCGCCACGGTCGTCGCGACCGACACCTCCGCCGGGACCCGCGCGACCACGGTGTCGCGCGGCAACGGCGAATTCAACTTCACCGGCCTGCGCCTCGGCGGACCCTACACGGTCACGGCGACCGCCAGCGGCCTCCAGCCCCAGTCGCAGAGCGGCATCATGCTGAACCTCGGCGTCGCCCCCGACGTCGACTTCGCGCTCTCCAGCGACATCGTCACCCTCCAGGCGGTCACCGTCGCCGAGGAGAAGGGCGACACCTTCGGCGTGAACAAGACGGGCACGACGACGACCCTCGACGCCTTCGGCGTCACGAACACCCCCAGCGTCCGGCAGGACCTGCAGGACCTGGCCAACAACGACTCCCGCTTCACCCTGGTCGAGAACACCAGCACCGGCGAGTTTCAGCTGAGCGCCGCGGGCCAGAACTACCGCTACAACTCGTACCTGGTCGACGGCGTGCAGGTGAACGACGGCTTCGGCCTCAATGGCAACGGCACCTCGTCCTGGTTCGGGCCGGTTCCCTTCGACGCCATCCAGTCCTTCAGCATCCAGATCGACCCCTATGACATCCAGTACAGCGGCTTCACCGGCGCGCTGCTCGACGTCGTGGTGAAGTCCGGCACGAACGACTTCCACGGTTCCTACCGCTACACCTACACCGACCAGGCCCTGCGCGGCAAGAATCCGCTCACCGGGGCCTACGACACCTACCGCAACTACCGCGACACGGTGACCTTCGGCGGCCCGATCATCCGCAACAAGCTGTTCTTCTTCGGCGCCTACGACTACATCCACAACGTGTCGGCCCCGCCGTCCGCCAACTTCCTCCCCGACGCCGCCACGGTGGCCTCCGTCGTCGCCACGGCGCAGAGCAAGTACGGCTACAACGCCGGCGGCCTGACCGCCCCGAACAACCTGAGCATCGGCAAGAACTTCGTCGGCAAGATCGACTGGGTGATCAGCGACCAGCACCGCCTGTCGATCACCTACCGCCACAACGACACCACCGTCCCCCAGTTCGCGAGCTTCAACGCCACGTCGGACACCTCGCTCAGCAACTACTGGTACCAGCAGCCCCGCATCACCGGCGCCTGGGAAGGCCAGATCGAGAGCAACTGGACGCCTGACCTCCACACGGAAGCCACGGTCGAGTACACCAAGACCAACGCCTCGCCGATCAACAACGGCGCGAACTTCCCCGAGGTCGTGATCTCGAACTTCCCGGGCACGCTGGTCTCCACCAGCGCGAGCACGACGTCCGGCTTCCTGCACCTCGGCAGCGAGTTCTCCCGCCAGCTGAACAAGCTCTACACGAGCGACACGGTCGGCAAGTTCTACGGCGACTATACCTTCGGCAACCACAAGATCACCGCGGGCGTGGATTCCGACCGCGCCTGGAGCTATGACGCCTTCGTGCAGGCCGCCTTCGGCAGCTACACGTTTGCCAACGCCGCGGCCTTCGCGGCGGGCAACGGCATCACCTCCTACTCGCTGTCGACGGGCCTCAACGGCAACGCGCTCTCCTCGGCCATCGCCAACTTCACCTACACGACGTTTGGCGCCGGCATCCAGGACCAGTGGCGCCCGACGGATGCGCTGACCGTGACCTACGGCGTCCGCATCGACGATCCCTACATCCGCAACAAGCCGCTCTTCAGCTCCGCGTTCCGAAATGCCTTCGGCGTCACCAACACGAACACCGACAACGGCAACTACACGGTCGAGCCCCGGGTCGCGTTCAACTACGACCTGCCTAAGTGGCAGGGCCTGAAGCGCCAGCTTCGCGGCGGCGTGGGGGTGTTCCAGGGCACGAACCCGGCGGTCTGGCTCGCGAACTCCTATGACATGGCGGGCACCCTCGGCCGCGTCTCGACCACCGCGGCCACCGCGGCGACCCTGACGTTCAATCCGAACCCGAACACCCAGGTGGCGCCCGCGGGCAGCCCCCCGACGCCGATCATCAACTTCACGGACAAGGGCTTCCGGCCGCCGTCGGCCTGGAAGTCGAACATCGCGTTCGACCAGGAGCTGCCCTGGGGCGGCCTGACCTTCACCGCCGAGCAGGATTATCTGCGCACGATCAAGGGCATCAACATGGCCGCGCTCAACCAGCTGCGCGCCCAGTCGGGTCCGCTGACGATGCCGGACGGCCGTCTCCGCTACAACGGTAACATCTTCCCGGGCTTCTCGTCCGGCGTGACGGGCATCCCGACCTCCGCCACCTCGGCCGGCTCGGCGACGCTCGTGCAGAACACGAACTTCAACAACGCCTACGAGCTGAAGAACACGGACCACGGGATGTCGGCCGACACGACGCTGGCCCTGGTCCGGCCGATGACGGACAACTGGTCGTTCTCGTTCTACTGGACGCATGAACACACCACCGACGACATCGCCATGCGCTCGTCCGTCGCCTCGTCGAACTTCACCAGCCGGGCCTACGTGAACCCGAACGACGACGTGGCCCAGGTCTCCGACTACGAGGTCCCGCAGAAGTTCGTCGTCCAGCTGGCCCACCAGTTCGACTTCTTCCACAACGCCAAGGCCCGGACCATCGTCTCCGCGGTCATGCGCGTCCAGACGGGGCATCCCTACACTTGGACGTTCAAGGGCGACGCCAACGGCGACGGCTTCAGCACCAACGACCAGTTCTACGTCCCCACGGGCCCGAACGACCCGAAGGTCACCTGGAACAGCCCCGCGGAGCAGGCCAGCTTCTTCAACTGGCTCCAGACCTCGTCCCTGCGGAACTACATGGGCAAGATCGCTCCCCGCAACAGCGACTTCAGCCCCTGGGACCACACGATCGACGTCCACGTCCAGCAGAACATCCCGATCACCGGCAACGCCCGGCTGAGCCTGTTCGCCGACTGCCTCAACTTCGCGAACCTGTTCAACCGCAGCTGGGGCATCTACCAGGGCGTGGACTTCCCCTACTACCGCACGGTGGCGGGCACGGCCTACAACCCCGCCGGCAACAACGGCGCGGGCCAGTACATCTACTTCTTCAACAGCAACACGCTGAGCTCGCCCACGATCTTCACCGATCTCTCCCGGTGGCAGGTCTCGATCGGCGCCAAGCTCGAGTTCTAAGAGCTCTGTACTGACTTCAGCCTTCACAGGCGGCCGCGGCAACGCGGCCGCCTGTTTTTTTATAGTGGCTCGACTCGCCCGGCCGGAGTTGACACCACCTTTTCATGCCCGGCCCCGGCGATTCTCGCCGAACCCTGGCGCTGATGGGGGTGCTGATCGCGGTCGCCGCGATCGCCGCCTATGCCAACAGCCTGGCGGTTCCCTTCCTCTTCGACGACACGCCGTCGATCCTGCAGAACCCGACGATCCGCCACTTGGGCGCGATCGGGACCGTGCTGTCGCCGCCGGCCCAGGGCGGGGCGACCACGAGCGGGCGACCCCTCCTCAACCTGTCCCTGGCGGCCAACTATGCCCTGAGCGGACGCCAGGTCTGGAGCTATCACGCCTTCAACCTGCTGGTCCACATCCTGGCGGGCCTGACCCTGTTCGGCCTCTCCCGCCGGACCCTGGAGCGGCTTAGGCTGGCGTCGGCCACCGGGTTGGCCTTGGCCATCGCCCTCCTCTGGACCCTCCATCCCCTCCAGGTGGAGTCGGTCACCTACATCGTGCAGCGGGCCGAGTCGCTGGCCGGCCTCTTTTGCCTCCTGACCCTCTATGCGTTCGTCCGGGGGGCCGATGAGGGGTCCCGGACCTGGCTCGGCCTGTCGGTCGCCGCCTGCGCCCTCGGGATGGCGACGAAGGAGACGATGGTGACCGCTCCCGTCCTGGTCCTCCTCTACGACCGGACGTTCGTCAGCGGGACCTTTGGCGCCGCCTGGAGGCGGCACGGACGCCTCTATCTCGGCCTGGCCGCCACCTGGCTCCTCCTGGCCTGGCTCGTCCTCGGCACGGGCGGAAATCGCGGGGGATCGATCGGATTCGGCGTCGGGGTGCCCTGGTGGAAGTACGCCCTCAGCCAGTTCCGGGCGATCTTCACGTACCTTACGCTGTCCGTCTGGCCGCATCCCCTCGTCTTCGACTACGGCACGGAGTGGGCGCAGGGCGCGGCGGACGTCATTCCCTATGCGCTGGTTGTCATGGCGCTCCTGGGGGCGACGATTTGGGCCCTCCTGCGCCCGACGGGAGGCTCCGGCGGGCGGGCCCTCGGCTTCGCGGGGGCCTGGTTCTTCATCATCCTGTCGCCCACGAGCAGCATCGTGCCCGGCATCCGCCAGACGACTGCCGAGCACCGGATGTACCTCCCGCTGGCGGCCGTCCTGGCGCTGCTCGTCGTCGGGGCGGCCCGAGCCACGGGCCGGCTGCAATCGGCGCGGCTGGCCCGCGGCCTCCTGCTGGCGGCGGCGGCGTGCGCCGCGGCCGGGCTCACGCTGGCCCGCAACCATGACTTCCGCTCCGAGCGGGCGATCTGGGCCGACACCGTGGCAAAGCTGCCCGCCAATGGCTACGCCCATTATAATCTCGGCGTCGTCCTCCTGCAGGAAGGCGGGCCGCGCGAGGCAATCCCGGAGTTCCGGGCGGCGATCCGGATCGAGCCGCGCTATGTGGAGGCGCACAACAACCTCGGCATCGCCCTCCTCGATGCCGGCCGGCCGGACGAGGCCATCGCGGAATACCAGGAGGCGCTGCGCCTCCGCCCCCGGTTCGCGCAGGCGCACAACAACCTGGGGAACGCCCTCGCGCAGTCGGGCCGCGTGGCCGACGCCGTCGCGGAATTGCGCGAGGCGTTGCGGCTCCAGCCGGATTATCCCGACGCGGAGCTGAACCTGGGTATCGCCCTGCAGCAGGAGGGTCAGACGGCCGAGGCGATCGGCCGCTACCAGGAGGCGCTGCGGCTCCAGCCGGACTACCCTGACGCCCACGACGATCTCGGGAACGCTCTGCTCGCCTCGGGCCGGCTGCCCGAAGCCATGGAGCAGTTCCACCAGGCGCTGCGGCTCAATCCTTCCGATCCGGAGGCCCGCAACAGCCTCGGGAACGCGCTGGCCGAGTCCGGCCGGCTGCCGGACGCCGTCGCGCAGTACCGGGAGGCGCTCCGGGTGCGCCCGGCGTATCCCGAGGCGCGGCGCAACCTGGGCGATGCGCTCGCGGAGGCCGGGCAGCTCGCCGAGGCGATCGACCAGTACCGGGAGGCCATCCGGCTCCGTCCGGCCTACGGGGAGGCGCACGAGAGCCTCGCCAATGCGTTCGTGCGGTCCGGCCGGGCGGGCGAGGCGGTCCCCGAATACGGGGAGGCGCTCCGGCTCAATCCGGCCGATGCCGAGGCGCACAACAACCTGGGCGGCGCCCTGGCGCAGCTGGGCCGGTTGCCCGAGGCCGGCCGCGAGTTTGAGGCGGCGCTCCGGCTGAAGCCCGACTACGCGGATGCCCGCCGGAACCTCGAGCGGCTGCGCGCGCTCGGCGCGCCCGGGGCATGAACGCCGCGCGGAGCCGGATCGCGGCGATGGCGGTGATCGTCCTCGCGGGCCTGGCTGCCTATGCCAACAGTCTGGCGGGGCCCTTCACCTTCGACGATGCGGGCTCCATCCTGGAGAACGCCTCGATCCACCACCTCTGGCCGCCGGGCCCGGCCCTGCACCCGCCGTTTGCCGGCGGGCAGACGGTCGGCGGCCGCCCGGTGCTCAATCTTTCGCTCGCTCTCAACTACGCGGTCAGCGGCACGGGCGTATGGAGCTATCATGTGCTCAACGTCCTGGTGCACATTGCGGCCGGGCTCGTCCTGTTCGGGATCGTGCGCCGGACGATGCTGCTGAAAGGCGGCGAGC
Organism: uncultured Opitutaceae bacterium; assembly: GCA_964550715.1. GTDB lineage: Bacteria > Verrucomicrobiota > Verrucomicrobiia > Opitutales > Opitutaceae > Palsa-1447. The sequence goes on along the minus strand of CAZKAH010000012.1, from coordinate 7,982 downwards.
CGAAAGCGGTGAGCGACAACCTGAATTCCGCGGCGACGCCGCTGGCTTTCGCCATTGCGCTGCTGTGGACCGTCCATCCGCTCCAGACCGAGGCGGTCACCTATGTGATCCAGCGGGCGGAGTCGCTGATGGGATTGTTCTATCTCCTGACGCTTTATGGCTTCATTCGAGGCGTCGAAGGCAATGAAAGCCGTCAGAGGGCTTGGTTCTGCTTTTCCGTCGTTTGCTGTCTCCTCGGGATGGCGACGAAGGAGGTGATGGTTTCGGCGCCCGTACTTGTGTTCCTCTACGACCGGACGTTCGTCGCCGGCAGCTTCCGCCGGGCCTGGGCGGAACGCCGCGGGATCCACGTCGCGCTGGCTTCCACCTGGCTCCTCCTGGCCGCGCTGATGGCCGGCACCCACAACCGCGGCGGCTCGGTTGGGTTTGGCAACGGGGTGCCCTGGTGGGAATACACGCTGACGCAGTTTCCCGCGCTCGGCCGCTACCTGGCGCTGTCGGTCTGGCCGCGTCCGCTGGTCTTCGACTATGGGACGGTCTGGATCCACCGGGCGGGCGAGGTGCTTCCGTCGGCCGCGTTCGTGCTGCTCCTCGCGGGCGGGACGGTCTGGGCGCTGCGGTGCCGGCCGGTCCTCGGCTTTCTCGGCTGCTGGTTTTTCCTCATCCTGGCGCCGACGAGCAGCGTCGTGCCGGGCACGACCCAGATGATCGTTGAGCACCGGATGTACCTGCCGCTCGCGGCGGTGCTCACGGCGCTCGTGCTCGGCCTCCGCGCGGTCCTGGGCGCGATCGCGCGCCGGGGGCCAGCGGTCCTGGTCGCCTGGGCGGTTTGCCTGCCGCTGGCCTCCGCCGCGGCCGTGCTGACCGCGCGGCGGAACGAGATTTATCGCGACGACCTGACCCTCTGGCAGGACACGGTCGCCAAGCGGCCCCAGGCGGCCCGGCCGCGGAGCTACCTGGGGGCGGTCCTGCTGACGAAGGGCCGTCCCGCCGAGGCCATGGCCGAGTTCCAGGAGGCGTCGCGCCTGGAGCCGGGCAATCCCCAGGCGCACAACGGGCAGGGCAGCATCTACCTGAAGGCGGGCCGGATCCCGGAGGCGATCGCGCAGTATGAGAAGGCGGTCCGCGCTGCGCCGGGCTACGCGGAGGCAGAGTTCAACCTCGGGCTCGCGCTCCTGACCGCCGGCCGGGCGATCGAGGCGATGGCCCATGAGCGGGCCGCGCTGCAGTTCCGGCCGGAGTATGCCGACGCCCTCAACACCCTCGGCAACGCCCAATTCAAGCTCGGCCGCCCGGCCGAGGCGGTGGCCGCCTATGAGCAGGCCGTCGCGCTGAAGCCCGAGGAGGCCCAGTACCGGAATAATCTCGGGATCGCGCTCGCCCATGCCGACCGGCTGAGGGACGCCGTCGACCAGCTGCGGGAAGCCGTGCGGCTCCGGCCGGGGGACGCCGCCTTTCGCAGCAACCTCGAGCGGGTGCAGGCGGTCCTCGGCGCGGCCGGCCGCTAGGCTAGGGCAGGGCGGCCTGCCGCCGGGCCTCGGTCAGGCTGCGCCAGGCGGCGGTCAGGCCGGGATCGAGCCGCACCGCCGCTTCCAGGTGGGGGATCGCCTCCCGCGGCCGGTTTTCCTGGAGCAGCACGAAGCCGAGATTGGCCTGGGCGCCGCCGTCCCGCGGGGCGAGTTCGGCGGCCCGGACGAAGCGCTCCTCCGCCTCGGGCAGGCGGCCGGCCTGCGCGAGCGCGGCGCCCCAGTGATTCCAGATCCGGGCGTTGGCGGGAGCCTCGCGTGCCGCCTCGCCGAACTCGTCGGCCGCCTCGCCGAGGCGGCCCGCCTGCGCGAGCGCAATGCCCCAGTTGTAGCGCCCCTCGGAAAAATCGGGCTGGAGCCGGATGGCCCGCTCATAATGGGGGAGGGATTCGGCCGCGCGGCCGGACTGGCAGAGGGCGTTGCCGAGGTTCACCTCGACCTCCGGGGAATAGGGCTCGAGGCGAAGCGCTTCCGTCTGCTCCCGGATGGCCTCCGGGAATTGGCCGGTCTCGGTGAGGGCGTTGCCGAGATTCGTGTGCGCCTGCACGTAGCCGAGCCGCACCGCCTCGCGCAGCTCGGCCACGGCCTCCGCCGGGTGGCCGGACAGGAGGAGCGCATAGCCCAGGCTGCTGCGCGCCTCGGCCAGGTCGGGCTTCAGCCGCAGCGCCGCCCGGTAGTGATCGATCGCGGCGGCCAGGTTGCCGTCGTCCTTCTCCGCGTCGCCGAGGTTGTCGAGGGCGGCCCAGGACGCCGGATCCCGCGCGAGGGCATGGGTCCAGAGCGTCGTCGGGTCGTGGAAGATCCGGGCATATCGGTTGCTCTCGATCGCGCAGCAGGCCACCAGGACGGCTCCGGCGGCGGCCGCTCCCGCCGGCGTCGTGCGCGCCCAGGAGCCCAGGGCGGCGGCGGCGATTCCCGTCACCGCCACCAGGGAGATGTAGGCAAAGTGGTCGGCGACCCAGGAGTAGCGCATGTACGACATGTCAATCAAGCCAATGACTGGCAATAGGTTGAGCACGAAGAAACCCAAGGCGAGCAGGCCATGCCGTCCCCAGGAAGCGCGGCGGAGCCAGCACCAGGCCGCCAGGGCGGCCAGGGCGGCAACGGGAAGGAGGTGGGCCAGCGAGAGCGCGACAACGCGGGTCGCATAGAGGGGTGAAAGCGAGGCGGGGAGCAGGGCCTTCTGCAGGTAGAAGCCGAGGGCGAGCGCCGCGCGGGCCAGGCGCGCGCCGGGTCCGCCCGCGGCGATGGTCCAGCCGCCGATCGCCAGCTGCCGCTGGAAATGCAGCGTGACGAGGCCGAGGGCGAGCGCCGCGGCGAAGAAGGGCGCAGCCGCCCGCCCGTCGCGGGCCGTGATCCGCCCCCGGCGCCACCAGGCGTGCAGGAGGAGTATCCAAGGGAGCATGACAACAGAGCTCTTGGCCAGCAGCGCGGCGAGGAACCAGAGCAGGGCGCGCGCATAGGCGCCGGGGCGGCGGCCCTCGTCCCAGTCGAGCCAGGCGCCGGCGGCCAGGAGGAGGAGGGGGAGGGAGAGCGTGTTCTTCAGCTCGGCGGCCCAGGCCACCGATTCCACCGCGAGGGGATGCAGCGCGAAGAGCATCCCGCCGAGCCACGCCCACGGCGCGCCCAGGCGGCGCAGCAGGCGCCAGGCGAGGAGCGCGCCGGCGAGGTGGAGCGCGAGGCTGACGGCATGGTAGCCCGCCGGGCGCGCGCCGAAGGCGCGCCACTCCAGCGCCTGCACGGTGGACTTGAGCGGGAAATAGTCGGGGCCGGCGGGCGCGAGCCAGATCTGCGCGAGGGGCGAAGGGCCCGTGAGTATCCGATTTTCGACTACTTCATGGCGGTCATCCCAGAGCCAGCCCCCGGCGAGCACCGGGTGCAGGACCGCGGCGCCGAGGAGGACGAGCGCGGCGGCGGCCAGGAACGCGCGGACGCGGGCGGGCCGGGGCGCCGGGGCGGTCGGGGAGGCGGCTGGGGAGGCGGGCATGGGCGCGGGCGGGGGAGTTTACGCCGGAATCCGGGGCAAAGATCAAACCTCGCGGGATGGTTTTCAGAGGGGAAAGCCGGCTCCGCCCGGGCGACGCCCGTTTTGAACGAAAATTTAACAAAAAAATGCCACAAACCTATTGACGGGGAAAACTCAGCTTCCCATAGGTTGTGGTCAGCGCGGCAGGAGACCACATCCCCTAGTGGTCAACAACCGGTCAATAAGTTCTAGCAAGTTTTGTTCGCCTGGGGCTTTTGCGCGCCTCAGACACCACTTTTCCCCCTTCTTTTTACTCAAGAATCCGCCTTTTCGGCACCGTTAGTCATGCTCAAAACGTTTCAAGTCGGCACCAAGACCTTCGTCCTCGACCAGGCGAAGGCGGAGGCCGCGTTTGCCGCCAAGAAGGTCATCAATGGTCGCCAGACGATGACCTTCAATCTCCTGCCCCTGAAATACCAGTGGGCCTATGACCTGTACCGCACGATGAAGGCCAACCATTGGGAGCCGGAGGACATCCCGATGGGCAAGGACATCGAGCAGTGGCGCGACGAGAAGGCGCTGGCCGAGGTCGACCGCTGGATCATCCGCATGGGCATCGGCTATTTTTCGGCGGCCGAGGGCATCGTCGGCGACAACATCCAGCACGTCGTCCGCGAGCTGGTCACGGCGCCGGAGCTGAAGCTTGTCCTGGGCCGCCACGCGCACGAGGAGAACATCCACGCCGACTCGCTGCTCTACATGATCGCCTCGCTGCAGATCAACCCGCACGAGTGCGAGGCGATGTTCGAGGACGTGCCGACGATCGTCCGCAAGAACGAGTTCGTGACCCGGATTTCCAAGGACCTGCGCCGCGAACTCGACCTGACCAAGCCGGAAAATAAGAAGTTGTTGGCCAAGAACATCTTCGTGTTTGGCCAGTGCATGGAGGGGACCCAGTTCTACGGCCTCTTCGGCATGGTCCTCTCGCTCTACCGCCAGAACAAGATCCCGGGCATCGGCCAGATGTTCCGCTACACGCTGCGGGACGAGTCCAACCACATCGAGGTCTTCCGCAACCTGTTCATGGACCTGGTGGAGGAGAACCGCGAGATCTGGACCTCCGAGTTCAAGGAGGAGCTGCGCAGCCTGATGCGCGAGGCAGTGGAGCTCGAGAAGGAGTTCATCCGCGACTGCCTGCCGGTCAACGCCGTGGGCCTGCGCCTCGAGGACTTTTTGACCTATATCGACTACATCGCCGACCGCCGCCTCGAAGGCTGCGGCCTGGCGCCGCTCTCAAGCGGCATTAAGAATCCGCTGCCCTGGCTCGCCGAGATGATGGACATCAAGAAGGAGCAGAACTTCTTCGAAGGCCGCGTCACCGAGTACCAAAAAGCCTCCTCCCTTTCCGTCACGTCAGACGACGAACTTTGATTCCAGGTTAATCTATCCGCCTTAGGCCCTGGGTTATCGGACCCGCCCCCGGTTCGAACCCAGCGACTCCCCCTGAGAGCTTCCGTGTCCGCCCATCGGTGCTGCGCTTCCCACGCCAGCGCCCTGAGTCACCTCCCGCGCCTCTTCCCACCTCACTTTTGTCCCAATTCCGTCACGAAACCATCCCATGAGCACTCCTTCCCTCGCGCATGACCTCGCGCTCAAGCGCGCCGTCCACGCCCCCATCGAACAGAAGCCGCATTACGCCTGGCGCGACATCCTCGCCAACGAGGACATCACCCTCCCAACGGTCGTCCTCCTGTGCCCGCACGGCGAGGAGCGCTTCGCCCTGGGCGAGGTCGCCGACACGCTGGGCAAGGCCCTGACCAACGTCTGCCTCGCCCGCGGGGAGAAGGACATCTTCACCGACACGAACCGCGCCTGGGTGACGGGGATCTGCCGCGAGCTGGCGACCAACCTGGTCGCCCAGGCCCTGGCGCAGACGCCCTTGCGCCTCACGCTCAACGCGCTCTATGAGCTGATCGAGAAGACCCTCGTCGACAACAACGCCTACTTCGTGGCCAAGAGCCTCCTGCTCAACCGGGCCCGCAAGCTCTCGGTCGACCGCGACTCGGCGGCCCAGGCCGCCTTCCGCGTCATCCGCCGCAACAACCAGGTGGTGCCCTGGAACGAGCAGAAGGTGGAGATCGCCATCCGCAAGACCTTCCTCTCCCTCGAGCGCGACTCCTCGCCGGCCGTGGGCATCACGCGCGCGGTCGCCGACCGGGTGCAGGTCTCCAAGCAGGCCTTCGTGCACATCGAGGAGATCCAGGACATGGTGCAGGAGGAGCTGATGAAGGCCGGCCACTACAAGGTGGCGGAGGCCTACATCCTCTTCCGCGCCGACCGGGCCTCCGCCCGCGCGGCGGGCAAGATCGACCCGCCCGCGGCCGCCGTGGCGCCGGTCGAGCAGGCCGCCCCCGGCCAGGAAACCATGGTCGTGGTCAAGCGCGCCGACGGCCAGAACCACTTCTGGGACGGCGCCGACCTGCGCAAGCGGATCGAGTTCGCCCGGATCGGCCTGGAGCTCTGCCTCGGCGCCGACCAGATCGAGCAGGAGCTGCGGCGCTCGATCTACGACCAGATCTCCCAGAAGGACCTGGACGCGACCATCATCCTCAACTCCAAGACCCTGATCGAGAAGGACGCCGACTTCGCCAAGTTCGCCGGCCGGATCCAGCTGACCTACATCTACGAGGAGGTCCTGGGCTGGGACATCGTCGTCGACGGCATCGGCAAGCTGAAGGAGTTCCACCAGCGCGCCTTCAAAAAGTACCTCGAGAACGGCATCGCGATCAAGCGGCTCAATCCCAAGCTGCTGGAGTACGACCTCGTGCGCCTGGCTGCGGCCTTCGACCCCTCCTCCGACCTCGAGTTCGATTTCCTCGGCATCCAGACCCTCTACGACCGGTACCTGATCGTCGACAAGGTCGGCAAGAAGACGCGCCGGATCGAGACCCCGCAGTTCTTCTGGATGCGGGTGGCCATGGGCCTGTTCCTCGGTGAGACCGGCGAACGCGAGACCAAGATCGCCGCGCTCTACACGCTCTACAAGACCCGCCGGTTCTGCTCCTCCACGCCGACCCTTTTCAATTCGGGCACGCTGCACTCGCAGCTGTCGAGCTGCTACCTCTACTACGTCGACGACTCGATCGAGGGCATCTTCCAGCGCGGCATCGCGGAGAACGCCTACCTGGCCAAGTGGGCGGGCGGCCTCGGCGGCTCCTGGACGGCGGTGCGCGGCACCGGCGCCTACATTGGCGGCACCAACGGCGAGTCCCAGGGCGTCATTCCCTTCCTCAAGCTGCATAACGACCAGCTGGTGGCCGTGAACCAGGGCGGCAAGCGCAAGGGTTCCGGCTGCGCCTACCTCGAGACCTGGCACAACGACCTCTACGAGTTCCTCGAGCTGCGCAAGAACACCGGGGACGACCGCCGGCGCACGCACGACATGAACACGGCCAACTGGATCCCCGACCTGTTCATGAAGCGCCTGGAGGCCCGCCAGCCCTGGACGCTCTTCCGCTCCAACCAGACCAAGGACCTCCACGACCTCTACGGTAAGAAATTCGAGGAGCGCTATCTGCACTACGAGAAGCTGGCCGCCGAGGGCAAGATCCACGGCCAGACGGTCGAGGCGATCGAGCTGTGGAAAAAGATGCTCTCGATGCTCTTCGAGACGGGCCACCCCTGGATCACCTTCAAGGACGCCTGCAACATCCGCTCGCCCCAGGACCACGTCGGCGTGATCCATTCATCCAACCTTTGCACCGAAATTACGCTGAATACCTCGAAGGAGGAGACGGCGGTCTGCAACCTCGGCTCGGTCATCCTCGACTCCCACCTCCTGCCCGACGGCGCGATCGACCATAAGAAGCTGCGCGAGACGATCCGCATGGCGGTGCGCGCCCTGGACAACGTCATCGACATCAACTTCTACCCGACGGAGGCGGCGCGGATCTCCAACCAGCGCCACCGCCCGATCGGGCTCGGCCTGATGGGCCTCGCCAACGCCCTGTACCTGAAGGGCGTGGCCTTCGCCTCCCCGGAGGCGGTGGAATTCAACGACGAGGTGATGGAGGCGGTCGCCCACTACGCCTACGAGGCGAGCTCGGACCTTGCGGCCGAGCGCGGCACCTACTCCTCCTACACCGGCTCGAAGTGGGACCGCGGCCTCCTGCCGCAGGACACCCTCGATCTCCTCGAGTCCGAGCGCGGCGTGCCGGTCGACGTCCCGCGCGGCGGCAAGATGGACTGGACGGCCCTGCGCGCGAAGATCGCCGCCCAGGGGATGCGCAACAGCAACGTCCTCGCCATCGCGCCCACCGCGACGATCTCGAACATCACGGCGACCTCGCCCTGCATCGAGCCCACCTACAAGAACCTCTTCGTCAAATCGAACCTCTCGGGCGAGTTCATCGTACTCAATCCCTTCATGGTGAAGGACCTGAAGGCCAACGGCCTCTGGGACCAGGACATGATCGACAACCTCAAGTACT
>CAZKAH010000011.1:62131-66650 GCA_964550715.1 uncultured Opitutaceae bacterium | reverse complement strand
CTGCCAGCCGGGATATTCCAGGAAATACAGCCGGAAGTTGTACCAGACGAAGCTGAGCCGAAAGTGCCGGATCCGCTCCACGTCGCCGGCAATCTGGTAGTTCTGGCCGAAATCGATGACGCTGCCGAAGCGGGCCTGGTTGTAGGCGAGCAGCGCCGCGCCAATGACCGCGGGCGGGAGCAGGAGGGCGGAGAACACGACGGCCCGCCCGGGCGGTCTTTCCCGCAGCAACCGGGCCAGGGGCCAGAGCAGCAGCGCTCCGCCCAGGAAGCTGTTGGGCCGGCACCCGATCGCCAGTCCGACAGCCAAGGCAGCACCGAGCGCCTTCGGCCACGAGCGGGCTGGCCCCTGCAGGTAGCTCCACAGTAGCAGCAGGGCGCACATCCAGCAGGCATAGGCGCAGGTGATGGGGACTTCCCATACATCCGGCCGCTGCAGAACAACGGGGATCAGGGAGGCCAGGCCGACGCACAGCGTGCAAAGGGCGGCCGCCACGGGGCCGGCGGAGGGGAAATGATGACGCCGGATCGAATCAACCAAAGCAGCCGCGGCCAGAAATCCGATGCAGCAAAAGATGAAACAGGCCTCCTGGTGGGAAACATAGGCTCCCGTCAGCACGTGAAAGGGCAGAAAAAGCACCACGGCCGGAACCACGCTGAAATAGAGATAAAACCTGCCGTGGTAATAACTGAGGTCGTGATAGCGCCCGGGCTCGTACGCCTGGCCCTGAAACGGCGCATTGGCCCGGGGGTCGTACGGATCGGGCAGCAGCGCCAGGCCGGCCGGTGGAGCCAGGTCCAGCGAGAGCTGGCCCTTGGCGAACCCGTCGATCAGCCGGTTGTAGAAATCCTCTCCCGGCGTCCGGCTCCCGAGTTCAGAGCCGGCCGTGCCGGCGATCGTCCCGTAGATGACAAGCACCACCAGGGCGGCCAAAGCCGGGGCCAGGATCGGCGCGACCTTCCTCAAGGCGCCGCCATTGTCATCCACGAGATTTTCTCCCCGGGAATCTGCGGGCCCGGGCTGCCGTCGGGGGACGCGGCGGATTTCATGGATGGTGGAAGATTAAGCGGGATTTCAGCGCTCGCCAGGGATTTTTCAACGCTGACGGCCGTCCGCGGGAGCGGCGGACACCGGACCGATCCGCTGCGTATCGATGGCGATGTCGTCGTAGCACACGTCGAAGGCGTCCGGCGCCGCGCCCCAGAGCCGGAAGCCGAAGGCTAGGTCGGTGAAGGCGCCGACGAGGTCCGTCTTCCCGCCCGTGACCCTGGAGGTGAAGTCCGTTTCGAACACCAGCTGGCCGTCGACCCAGACGGCGGCGTGATCGGGCTGGTCGTTGAATTCCCATTCCAGGCAGAACCAGCGGCCGGTCGGGACGAGCCCGGCCGCATGATAGTCCTCGTTCAGCGGGGCCTTGAGCTGGTCGACGTAGGTCAGCTGCCATTTGGCGTGCGCGCTGGCGACCTCCAGGTACTTGTAGCGGGGAAATCCCGCCGTGCCCGCATTGAGGAGCATCAGGTGGCGGTCGGGCAGCCGCGGGGTGACGAACATGTAGGCGCGGCCGAATTGATGATGCTGCAGCGCGGCCGGGAGGCGCGTCGCGTGGATGAAGGCCCAGGTCCGGAGGCTGGAGGCCGGGCAGCGCACGCGGAGCGCAAAACGGCCGTGCGCCACCTGCTCGCCCTGGACCTCGAGACGATTGCCCCCCGTCACCTCCTGCAGCCAGACCGACGGGGCCAGGGCGCCGGATTCAAAGTCCTCGGAAAAAAGCGGGCCGGCGTGGGCCGGTGGCAGCGGGAGAACCAGGGGGGTCAACGCCAGCGCGACCAGGAAGGAACGGAGCCGGAGGGCGGGGGTGCGCATCTCTTCTTCTTTGAAGCGGCCGCAACCGGGGGAGACAAAGGAAATCGGTCCCGGTCGGGACCCCGCTCAATGCCGGCGATGGTGCAGCGAACCCGCCGTCACGCCGGGAGGAGCACAGGGGGTGCCGTGGGGGACCTTGGGACGAACCGCCGCCGGGGCGGATATCCCCGCGCGCGATGCACCTTCTCCGCCTGGATTGCGTCTAATCTGCACGGTCCCCGCTATTTCGCCCCACCCCCCACCCCATGAAAAAGCACCTTTCGCTTCTGCTCCTGCTGGCGGCCGCGGCTACCGTCGTCCGCGCCGGGCTCACCAAGGACATCGAGTACGCCAACGTCGATGGCGTGAGCCTCAGGCTCGATGCCTACGTGCCCGACGGCCCCGGGCCGTTTCCGGCGGTCATCATGGTGCACGGCGGCGGCTGGAACAGCGGCGACAAGGAAAGCAAAGGCCTGATGGGGCCAATGAACGAGCCCCTGTCCCGCGCGGGCTTCGCCTGGTTTCAGATCAACTACCGGCTCGCCCCGAAATACCGCTATCCGGCCTGTTTCGACGACGTGCAGGCGGCGATCCGCTGGATCAAGGCCCACACCGCCGAGTACCATGTCGATCCCGACCGCCTCGCCCTCGCCGGCGAATCGGCGGGCGGCCATCTCGTCGACCTGGCGGCGGCGCGCGCCGACAAGGCGACCCACGTCAACGCGGTGGTCTCCTTCTACGGCGTCTACGACCTGGTGGCGCAGGCGAAGGCCAAGGGCGCGGGCGGCAATCTTGGGATGCTCTTCGGCATCTCGGAGCTGAACGACCGGACCGAGCCGATCCTCCGGGCCGCCTCCGCCGCGACCTACCTCAAGCCCGGGCTGCCGCCCTTCCTTCTCGTCCATGGAGACGTTGATCCCAAGGTGCCCCACGAGCTGGACGTCGATTTCCAGGCCAAACTCCGCGCGCTCGGCGGCTCGGCCGACCTGATCACGATCAAGGGCGGCGGGCACGGCATGCTCGGCTGGGCCAAGGTCGCGCCGGGGTACCAGGACCAGGTCGTCGCCTGGCTCAAGAAAACCCTGGGCCCTCCGTCCGTGTACGCCACCTATCCCGGCACCGAGGGCAAGCCGATCAACCTCTGGCCGGAGGGCATCCCCGGTTACCGCCAGGACGGCCCGGCGGAATCGGTGGTGGACGGCCGGGTCTACCACGTGCGCCATCCGACGCTCATCGCCTACCTGCCGCCGCCGGGCACCGCCTGCGGAACAGCCATCATTGACGCCCCGGGTGGCGGCTATGTTCGGCTGCCGGCGGAAAAAGGAGAGGGCGCGGAACCACGCTGGCTCAATCACCTGGGCATCACCGTCTTCGTTCTCACCTACCGCTTCGGCGACGATGCCCCGTCCGCTCCCCTCCAGGACGTGCTGCGGGCGATCCGGCTCGTCCGTTCCCATGCCGCGGAGTACGGCATCCGTCCCGACCGGATCGGGATCATCGGCGACTCCGCCGGCGGCCACGTGGCCACCGCCGCCTCCACGCTCTATGACGATCCGGCGGGCAGGACGGGCTCACCCCTGGACCAGGTGAGCGGCCGGCCCGATTTCGCGATCCTGCTCTATCCGGTGGTCACGATGGAGGATCCCTACGTGCACAAGGGTTCGCGCGGCGGATTGCTTGGGCCGAATCCCACGCCCGCGGCCGAGCAGCACTATTCCACCGAACTGCATGTCACCAAGGACACCCCGCCGGCTTTCATCGTGTCCACCCAGGAGGATCACAGCGTCCCCCTGGAAAACGCCGTCGCCTACTTCATGGCCCTGCGCCGCGCGGGCGTGCGCGCCGAGCTCCACCTCTATGAGAAGGGTCCCCACGGGTTTGGCTTCACCGCCGGGCTCGGCCCCACCTCCGACTGGCCCGCGCGCTGCGTGGACTGGCTCCGGTTCCACGATTTGATTCCGGCCGCACCCGGCTCCTGACCCTTTCCCATGAATCCCGCCCATGTCCGAGCCGTCGGCACCGTCCTCGCCCTGGCCCTCGCCTGGCCGCTGCTCGGCCGCGCCGAGGGCCCCGGCCTGCCCAAGTCGTGGATCGACCCCGACACCGGCCACCGCGTGATCCGGCTGACCGACACCCCGGGTTCCGCCAGCCTTTACTTCAACGACTGCAACTCCACCCCGGACGGCAATGAGATGGTCTTCACCGTCACCGCCGACTTCAGCACGTGGGTGGTGAACCTGCGCACCGGCGAGAGCCGGAAGGTGGTCGCGGGCCCGGTCAGGACGATCTGCATGGGCCGGAAGACCCCGACCGTGTTCTACGTCCGGACCGAAGGGACGAAGCAGACCCTGTTCTCGACGAACGTGGACACCGGAGTCACCCGCCAGCTGGCCGTGCTACCCGGCAAGGGTCCGCTCTACACCGTCAATGCCGATGAGACCCTGGCGGCCGGCACCTACGTCCTGGGGGATCCACCCCCGTACGGCGGGCGGGCGGGGATGCCCTTTCCGAACACGCCCCAGGTCGATCCCCTCGAGCAGGACCTGAAGAAGGGCACCCTGATGGCGGACCGCTTCGCGGCGCGCCTGCCCATCGTGATGTACCTGATCGACCTGGCCACCGGCCAGAGCCGGACCCTGCTCAGCGGCAATGACTGGATCAATCATCTCCAGTTCTC
>CAZKAH010000011.1:20698-62031 GCA_964550715.1 uncultured Opitutaceae bacterium | reverse complement strand
CGTTGCAACCTTCGCCGCGCCCCCGCTGCCGCCCCTGCAGGTCTCCGCCAACCATCGGTTCCTGGTCACGCGGGAGGGCCAGCCCTTCTTCTACCTGGCGGACACCGCCTGGGGGCTGTTCAACATGACCCGCGAGGACATCGACCTCTACCTGCGGGATCGCGCGGCGAAAAAGTTCGACGTCATCCAGGCGGTCGCGGCCAACTACACGGGGCTGGACCGGCCGAATCCCTACGGCGCCCCCGTCGTCCTCCCGGGGCACCCGGCCGAGGGCCGGCTGGAACCCAATCCGGAATATTTCAAAAACGTCGATTATGCGGTCCGCCGGGCCAACGAGCTCGGGATGTACGTGGCGCTCGTCGCCATCTGGGGCAAGACGTACGTCAACGAAAAGCACTCGGTCTTCGACGCCGCGGGCGCCCGGGCCTACGGGGAGTTCCTGGGCCGCCGCTACCGTGATCAGGGCGTCATCTTCGTCCTGGGGGGCGACTGGTATCCGGAGGGCACCGAGGCGATCTGGCGCGCCATGGCGGCGGGCCTGCAGGCGGGCGGCGGCGGCGGCCACCTCATCACCTATCATCCCACCGGGATTCAAAGCTCCAGCCGCTGGTTCCAGAACGACGCCTGGCTCGATTTCAACATGGTCCAGTCCCGGCACATCGTGCTCAACCGGTCCTACGAGCTGATCGCGCAGGACTGGGCGCGCACCCCGCCCAAGCCCGTGGTGGACGGCGAGTCGACCTATGAAGGCATCGTCGACGACCTGGTCACCTATGCGCCGGGCGTGCCGCTGATCCAGGCCCAGGATGTGCGGAGGGTCGCCTATTGCGCCGTCTTCGCCGGGGCGGCGGGCTGCGCGTACGGCAGCCAGGGCGTATGGAATTATTCCAGCCCGGCCCCCGGCGCGCCGCCCAGCACCCGCCGGGTCTATGGCATGCCGCCGGTGACGCTCGCGGAGGGACTCGGCCGCCCGGCGTCTTCGCAGCTGCAATACCTGCGCGCCCTGATCGAGTCGCGGCCCATGCTCACGCGGATTCCCGACGAGTGGCTGGTCGTCAACGACCCGCTGAGCACGACGGAACGAATCCAGGGCACGAGGGCGGCGGATGGAAGCTACCTTTTCGTGTACACCTCCACGGGCCGGCCCGTGCGAGTCCGTCTGCGAGACAAGATCTACGACATCCTTACGGGCAAGACCTACCGGGCCTGGTGGTACAATCCGCGCAACGGCACCCCGACCCTGATCGGTGAGTTTCCGCGCACGGAAGCTGGCGACCGGGAGTCGGACGTGCACCGGGGGGATATCTCGCGCGAGTTCAACCCTCCCTCTCATGGCCCCGGCAACGACTGGGTGCTGGTGGTGGACGACGCCTCCCGGAACTTTCCCGCGCCGGGTGCGAAGCTTCAGCCGTAGGCAAGACCTTCGGAGCAAACCTGAGCCTAATCCGGGGCACTTGGTCCTTGGAATGGGCCGGCGCCGGTCCACAATCGGCCCGTTCGCCATGAGCGCCCCCGCCTCTCTCCCGACACCGGCAATGGACCGCCGAAATTTCATCAAGGCCGGCACCCTCGCGGGCGGCGGGCTCCTCATCGGCACCTACCTTCGGTTCGGCGCCTCGCGCGCCAGGGCGCAGGCGGCCGCCGACCCTTCCGCGGAATTTGCCCCCAATGCGTTCATCCGCATCGGTTCCGACGGGACGATCGCGCTGATCGCGCCCAATTCGGAGATGGGACAGGGAGCCAAGACCGCCCTGCCGATGATCCTCGCCGAGGAACTCGATGTGCCGTGGGACCGGGTCGTGGTGACCCAGGGGGACTTGAATCCGGCCTACGGCCGGCAGATGGCGGTCGGCAGCAGCTCCACGCCCGGGAACTACGGGCCGCTCCGCCACGCGGGAGCGACCGCCCGGACGATGCTCGTCGCCGCCGCGGCCCAGACCTGGGGCGTGCCCGCGGTCGAATGTTCGACCGAAAATGGAGCAGTCGTGCACGCCGGCTCGCAGCGCCGGCTAAACTACGGCGAGCTCGCGGCGAAAGCCTCGCTGCTGCCCCTGCCCACGAGCGTCACGCTCAAGGATCCCCGGAAATTCACGCTGCTCGGGACGCGGGTCCCCGGGGTGGACAATCGGAAAATAGTCACGGGCGAAGGCCTTTTCGGCATCGACGTCCGGCTGCCCGGCATGGTGTATGCCGCCTATGTGAAATGTCCCGTCTTCGGCGGCGAAGTGGGCGACGCCAACCTCGACGAAGTGAAGGGCCTTCCGGGAGTCCGCGACGCCTTTGTCCTCGAAGGCATCAGCGGTCTGGCTTCCGGTGTGGCGATCGTCGCCGACTCGACCTGGTCGGCCTTCGAGGCCGCCGACCAAGTCAAGGTCCAGTGGAAACCAGGGCCCGGCGCCGGCCAGAACAGTGCCGCCATGGCCGCGGAGGCCGAGAAGATCGGGCGCGAGGCGAACCCGCCCCTGCCCGCCGCCGCCAAGGCGGTGGCCGCGGCCTACCACTATCCTTTCCTGGCGCACGCCACGCTCGAACCGCAGAACTGCACCGCGCAGTTCCGGGACGGGGTCATGGAGATGTGGTGCCCGACGCAGATTCCCTCCGCCGGCCAGCGGCTGGTCACCCAGGGGCTGGGTCTGGCCGCCGACCGGGTCGTCGTCCACGTGACCCGGCTGGGCGGCGGATTTGGCCGGCGAGGCAGCAATGAGTTCTCCCTGGAGGCCGCCGCGATCGCCCGGAAGCTCGCGGGAACGCCGGTGAAGCTGACCTGGACGCGCGAGCAAGACTTTGCGCACGACAACTATCGCTCCAATGGCTGGCACTTCTTCCAGGCGGGCCTGGACGAGGCGGGCAAAGTCGTCGCCCTCCACGATTCGTTCGTCAAGATGCAGGGCGGCCCCGGCGACATGGCCGCCGACGGGTTTCCGTTCATCGCGGTGCCGGGCTCCGCGGTGCGGTCCACCAAGATTCCCGGCAGTGTGCCCACGGGCTATTGGCGGGCTCCCGGCGACAACGGCAACACCTGGGCCACCCAGTCTTTCGTGGACGAACTCGCTCATGCGGCCGGCCGGGATCCCCTGGATTTCACCCTCGATTTGCTCTCTGCCATCCCCCATGGACCGGCAGCCGCCGGGGCCCCCGGGCGGCGCGGGGAACGCGGCGAGCGATTTGTCGCCTCACAAATGGCGGCCGTCCTGAAGCTGGCGACGGAAAAGGCGGGCTGGGGCCGGAAACTTCCCCGCGGCCAGGGCCTGGGACTGGCCATCACCCACACCAACAATGCCTATGTCGCCATCGTGGCCGAGGTGTCGGTCAGCCCGCAGGGAGCGTTGCGGGTGCAAAAACTCACCGCCGCCGTGGATGCCGGGACCATCGTCAATCTCAGCTCGGCGGAGAGCCAGGTGCAGGGCGCCATGATCGACGGCATCGGCGCCGCGTGGTTCCTGAAGGTGACGATCGAGGGCGGCGCGGCCCGCCAGTCCAACTTCAGCGACTATCCGCTGCTGCGCATGCCGGATTCGCCGCCGGTGGTCGAGGTGCACTTCGTCAGGTCCCTCGCCCCTCCGACCGGCCTGGGCGAACCGGGGCTGCCGCCGGCGGCGCCCGCGGTCTGCAACGCCATCTTTGCGGCCACCGGCAAGCGCGTCCGCAGCCTCCCCATCATCGATGAGGATCTGAAGTGGTCGTAGGGATCCGCTCCCGAGAGAGGCGATTCCGCCTACTTTTGGCGGGCGAGGACCTTGTCCAGGTCCGACTGGCTCAGGCCTGGGACGGAGAAGTCCGACGGCGAACTGGGATCGGGAGCGGCGGTCCCGCCAGGCGCGAGGTACCCGCGCAGCTCCTCGGCGAAGCGGTCCGCCAGCCGCTGCACCGTGGCGTGATGGTGATGCGCCCGGCTGTAGGACCAGGCGCAATCGAGCGCCCCGTCGCGGACGGCCGCGTTGATTTCGAGGAGGAACGGCCGGCGATTGCCGGGCCCATGGTCCGCTCCGCGGGGCTCGGAGGCCGCGCGGAATCCCTCGATCAGCGTCGGTGAATCCAGCTGGCCGAGAAAGTTGAAGCAGAGCTCCGGCCAGGGTTGCGACCCGAGCTCCGCGCGAATCTCCCGGGATCCCAGGTACCGCAGGAGTCCGTAGCCGAAACCGTGGCGGGGCACGGCGCGCAGCTGGTCCTTGACCGCCTTGAGCGCGGCTCCGGGGTCCGCCGCGGCACCCGCCAAGTCGAACCGCACTGGAAAGAGCGAGGTGAACCAGCCCACCGCGCTTTCGACGGAAGGCGAACCGGGAAAGGCCTCCCGGCCGTGGCCCTCGAGGGCGAGCGTCTGGCCGGAAGCTCCCGTCCATTCGCGCAATACCCGCACCAGCGCCGAAAGGAGGATCTCGTTGACCTGGGCGTGGCGGTCCGCCGCCGTCTCGCGCAGCAGGGTGGTGGTCTCCTCCACCGTCAGGACGGAATGCGCGACGGCCGCTTCCGCCTCGGCGCCCCGGCCCGGAGCGGAGGCATCCCGCGGCAGCGGCGCCGCTCCCGGCACCGACCGCCACCAGGGCGCCTCGGCGCGGGTGCCGGCACTCCCGGCCTCAGCCGCCAGGGCCCGCACCCACCGCGACCAGGACTGGACCGGCGGCAAGGGTTGATCCGGAACCGCATAGAGGCCCGCCAGCTCCTCCAGCAGGACCCGCCACGAAACTCCGTCGACCGCCAGGTGATGGGCCGCCAGCAGCAACCGGCCCTCCCCTTTTCCTGCCGGGCTGAAATGAACGGCGCGCAGCAGCGGGCCGCGGACCGGATCCAGACCGGCCTGCGCCCGGGCCGCGGCTGCCGGCAGGTCGGCCAAGGCTGCGGTCGCGAAGGCGACCCCCTCTTCCGCCGAACCCCGCCGCGCCGTCCAGCCACCGGCACCGCGCATGTACCGAAGCTGCAGGGCCTCATGCCGGCCCGCGACCCGGCGCAGGGCGGCCTCGAAGCGCACCGGGTCGAAGTCCGGCGGCGTGACGAACAGCGCGGACTGGTTCCAGTGCTCCGGCTGCGCGAAGTCCTGCTCAAAGAACCACTGCTGGATCGGCGTGAGCGGCACCTCCTCGCCCTCCTTCGCCCCGGCTCCGCCCGGCGCGGCGGGCGCCCCCTGCGTAGCGGCAGCGAGCTCGGCCAGCGTTTGGTGCATGAAGACCGCCTGGGCCGGAACCCGCACCCCGGCCACAGCGGCCCGGGCGGACACCTGCAGCGCCAGGATCGAATCGCCGCCGATCGCGAAGAAATTGTCCCGGCGGCTGACGCGCTTGACCCGCAGGAGATCGACCCAGAGGCCGGCGAGGAGCGTTTCCACCGGGCCCGCCGGCGCCTCGAAGGCGGCCGCCTCCGCCGCCGGCAGCGCCGGTTCCGGCAGGCCCCGCCGGTTGATCTTGCCGGTCGGCGTCACCGGCCACTGCGGAAGCGCCATGAAGACCGCGGGCACCATGTACTGCGGCACGCGGGCCTCGAGCGCCTGGACCAGGCGGTCCTGCCAGTCGGCGGGCGCGTCCGGCCATTGCAGGTAGGCGACCAGGCGGCCGCCGCGCAGGGCCACCGCGGCCTTCTCAACCCCCGGATAGGCCAGCATGACCGACTCGATCTCACCGAGCTCGATGCGGTAGCCCCGCAGCTTGATCTGGAAATCGGCCCGGCCGAGGAATTCAAGCTGCCCGTCGTCCCGGACTCGGGCCAGGTCGCCCGTGCGGTACAGCCGACCGCCGGCGGAAAAGGGCGAGGGCAGCCAGGCCTGGGCCGTGAGGTCGGGCTGGGCCTCGTAGCCGCGACCGAGACCCACGCCGCCGATGTAGACCTCGCCGCCCACCCCGCAGGGGGCGCGGCGCATGTCGGTGTCGAGGACGTGAACCTCGAGGTTCGCCATGGGGCGGCCCAGCGGCACCCGGCCCGTGCCCGCGATGCAGATATGGTGCGTCGACTCGATGGACACCTCGGTGGGGCCGTAGAGGTTGTGCAGCGCGCAGCCCGGCAGGACCGCGGCGCATTTCTCCACGACGTCGCGCGGCAGCTCCTCGCCCGAGGCGAAGATCCGCCGCAGGGAGGTGCACCGCTCGACGCCCGGCGTCTCCAGCAGGGCGCGGAGCATGGACGGGACGAAGTTCGCCGTGGTGGCTTTCCGCGCGATGATAAGCTCGACCAGGCGCGCCGGGTCCCGGTGGGCGCCGGGCTCGGCCACGGCCACGCTCGCCCCGAACATCAGCGGCCAGAAGAATTCGTAGATCGACGGGTCGAAACTCGAGGCGGTCTTCTGCAGGAGGACGTCGTCGGCCGCCAGGGGAAATGCGACGTTCATCCACTGCAGCTGGTTCAGGATGCCGGCGTGCGTGTTCAGGCAGCCCTTGGGGCGTCCCGTCGACCCCGAGGTGTAGATCACGTAGGCGGCCTGGTCGCCGAGGATCGGGGCCGGGCCGGCCGGGCCTTCGGGCCAGGGCTCCTCCACGTAGAACGGCCGGGCGGCGCCGGTCGTGAACCGGGCGGCCAGCTCCCGCGTCGTGAGGATGAGCGAGGCGGCGGTGTTGCTCAGCATCCAGGCCAGGCGGTCGGGGGGATAGCTCGTGTCCAGCGGCACGTAGACGCCGCCCGCGCGCAGGACCGCGTGCAGGGCGACGACGAGCTCGACGCTCCGCTCCAGGCAGACGGCCACGCGGATTTCCGGACCGATGCCCAGGCCGCGCAGGCTGCGCGCCAGCCGCTCGGCCTCGGCGCAAAACTGCCCGTAGGTCAGCGCGCGGCCGTCGGGCCCGACCACCGCGAGGCGCGAGGCCGGCTGCCGGTCGGGCAGCCGGTGCATCCAGCCCGCGCGGTCAAAATCGAGCGCCGGCCCGCGGGACCAGGCGGCCAGCCGGGCCTCCTCGGCGGCGGGCACCCAGCTGATGTCGCGCAGCGCCGCCGCCGTCCCGGCGGTGACCGAGCGAAGGATTTCCCCGTAGCGCGCCAGGAAGCGCAGGGCGGTTTCCTCGCCGAAGAGGTCCCGGCTGTATTCCAGGCTGAGGCCGACCGTGCCGTTGCGGTTCTCCACCGCGGTGAGCCTGAGCTCAAACTTGGCGCCCTTGGTCTCGACCTCCACCGGCTCGATCCGGACCGCGCCGAGGTCGAGCTCCGCCCGCGGCGTGTTCTGGAGGGCGAACATCACCTGGAAAAGCGGTGTCCGCCCGAGCTCCCGGCGGGGTTGCACCGCCTCGACGATCTGCTCGAAGGGCGCCTCCTGCCGGTCAAAGGCGCGCAGCGTCCGCTCGCGCACCCGCCGCACCAGCTCGGCAAAGCCGATCCCGGTGGCGATGTCCGAGCGCACCACCACCGTGTTCACGAAGAGGCCGATCATCCCCTCCAATTCCGGCCGGGTGCGGCCCGCCACCGGGACGCCCACGCCAAAGTCGGACTGCCCGCTGTGCCGCCACAGCCAGACCTCCCACGCCGCCAGGAGTGCCATGAAGAGCGTCGCCCCCTCCGCCCGCGCCAGCCCGCGGAGCTTCTCCACCTCGACCTCGCCGATCCAGCCCGTGACGACCGCGCCGTGAAAGTTCTGGGTGCTGGGCCGGAGGCCGTCCACCGGCAGTTCCAGGACCGGGATCTCCTGCAGCTCCTCCTTCCACCAGGCGACCTGCCGCGCCAGCTCCCCGCGCCCGGCCCGCCGGCGCTGCCAGAGGGCATAGTCGCCGTAGCCGATCGCCGGGTCATCCAGCTCGCGGCCCGCATAGGCCGCCGCCAGCTCCCGCACCAGGATCCACTCCGACCAGCCGTCGGTGGCGACGTGGTGCACGGTGAGGAGGAGCCAGTGGCGGTTGGCCTCCAATTGGAGAAGACGCGCGCGTAGCAGGGGCCCGCGCGCGAGATCGAAGGGTGCCCAGCCCTCCTCGGCGGCGATCCGCCGGGCCGCGGCCGTCCGCTCCGGCTCGGCCAGGCCCCGCAGGTCCTCCAAAGGCACGGCGAGCGCGCCGGCGGGACCGACCGCCACCCGGGGCAGGCCGTCCCGCTCCGGAAAGGACATGCGCAGGACCTCATGGCGCGCCACGACGGTTTCCAGCGCGCGGCGCAGGGCGGGAAGGTCGAGCGCCCCCGTGGCCTCGAGGACCGCCGGCACATTGTAGGCCGGGCTGTCGGGCTCGATGCGCGCGATCGTCCACATCCGCTCCTGGGCGAAGGAAAGCGGCGGCTCCTCCCCCTCGGGCCGGCGCTGCACGGGTTCCCCCTGCTCCTCCCCGCCCAGCCTCGTGGCCCGCACGGCCGCGGCGAAGCCGCCGAGCGTCGGGTGATCGAAGAGGGCCCGCAGCGGAATCTCAGCCTGGAGCGCCTTGCGCACCCGCGCGACCGCCTGGGTCGCCAGCAGCGAATGGCCGCCGAGCTCGAAGAAATTGTCCCCCGGCCGGACCGAGCCGACCCCGAGCACCTGGGCCCAGATGCCCGCCAGGATCTCGTCGACCGGGTCGGCCGGCCGGGGAGCGTGCTCCGCCGCGGCCGAACCCGAGTCGGTCGCATCGGCCGGCAGCGCGCGGCGGTCGAGCTTGCCGTTGGGCGTGCGCGGCAGCTGCGGCAGGAGATGCCAGGCCGAGGGCATCATGTAGGCGGGCAGGGTCTCCCGGATCCAGGCCGCCAGTCGCTCCACCGCCGGGGCCGCCGCGGCCTTGGGCGCCACGAAGGCCGCGAGGTACTTGCCCCGCGTCGGATGCTCGCGGGCGAGCACCGCCGCCTCCGCCACCTCCGGGTGGGCCTCCAGGCGGGCCTGGATCTCACCCAGCTCGATCCGGAAGCCGCGGATCTTCACCTGGTGGTCGCGCCGGCCGAGATACTCCAGCTGCCCGTCCTCGCGGAAGCGCGCGAGGTCGCCCGTGCGATAGAGCCGGCCGCCCGGGTCCGGGGAATAGGGATCGGGCGCAAAGCGCTCGGCCGTGAGATCGGCCCGGCCGAGGTAGCCGCGGGCGAGGCCCGCACCGGCGAGGTGGATCTCCCCGATCGCGCCGACGGGAGCCGGCTGCAGGTCCTCGTCCAGGAGATAGAGCCGGGAGTTGTCGATGACCCGGCCGATCGTCGCCGGCTTTCCCCGCACCCGCTGCGCGAACGTCGAGTACGTCGTGTCCTCGGACGGCCCGTAGAGGTCGCACACGCGCCGGACCTGCGGGAACGAGTAGAGCCGGTCGGCGAGCGCGGCGGAAAGCGGCTCGCCGGCCAGGCAGATGGTGGCGACCGAGGGCGGAATCGCCTCCTGCCGGGCGAGCTCCGCCGCCGCCGAGGGCACCGTGTTGAGGAGCGTCACCTCGCCCCGCCGGGGGTGCGCGGGCAGCACCAGTGCGTTCTCGGCCACGATCACCTTGCCTCCGGCGGCCAGCGTGACAAAGACCTCGAAGACCGACAGGTCGAAGCACATCGAGGTCGAGAAGAGGACCCCCTTCAGCTCGTCCGCGGAAAAGACCGTCAGGGCCCATTGCACGAGCGCGGCGGCCTGGCGGTGCTCGATCGCCGTGGCCTTGGGCTTCCCCGTCGAGCCGGACGTGTAGATCAGGTACGCCAGGTTGGCCGGCAGGGCCGCCACGGCCGGCCCGCCGGCGCCGGCGGGCGGCCCGTCGATCCAAACCGTCGGCACGGCCTGCGCCGGCAGCCGATCCTCCAGCCCGCGGCGCGTGACGAGGGCGGCCAGCCGCGCATCGGCGGCCATGAAGGCGAGCCGGTCCTGGGGATACGCGGGATCGAGCGGCACATAGGCCGCCCCGCTCTCCAGGACGCCGAGCAGGGCGACGACGAGGTCGACCGAGCGCTCGAGGCAGACACCGACGCACCGCTCCGGGCCCGCGCCGGCCGCGCGCAGCCGGGCCGCGAGTTCCCGGACCCGCCGCATCAGTTCCCCATAGGTGAGCTCGTCGCGCTCGTCGACGACCGCCACGGCCCGCGGCGTGCGTGCCGCCTGGGCCGCCACCAGCCCGGACAGCGTCGCGGACTCGTCGCGGGCCCGGCCCGTGGCGTTCCATTCGGTCAAAATCCGCTCTTCGTCCGAGGCGGCGAGGACCCCCAGGCGGCCCACGGGCTGCCGGGCGCCCCGCGCCATCGCGCCCAGCAGCGTCCGCAGGCCGGACATCCAGCGCGCCGCGTGCGCGTCGGTCAGCCGGGCGCGATCGTGGAGGAGCCGCAGCCCGATCCGCGCGCCCGGGGCCGCGATCAGCGTCACCGGGTAGTGGGTCCGCTCATGGCTGCGCGCCTCCTCGACCCTCACCTCCCCGAGGGTGCCCGCCAGCGCCTGGCCGGCGGGATAGTTCTCCACGACGAGCAGCGACTCGAAGAGCGGATGGTCGCGCGCGACCCCGCTCCAGCCGTGGATCTTCACGAGCGGGGTGTGCTCGAATTCCCGCGCCGCCGAGGCCCGCTCCTGGCCGGCCCGCAGCCAGGCGTCCAGCGGCTCGTCCGGGCGGACCCGGAGCCGCAGCGGCAGCGTGTTGATGAAGAGCCCCACCATCGTCTCGACCCCCGGCAGCGCAGAGGGGCGGCCCGAAACGGTCTGGCCGAAGACGACGTCCCGCTCGCCCGAGAGGCGCGCAAGGAGGAGCGCCCACGCCCCCTGGAAGACAGTCGCCAGCGTCACCTGCGCGGACCGCGCCAGCCGGCTGAGCGCCTCCGATTCGGCCTCGCCGAGCTCGAGGTCGATCTCGCCGTGCCGCGGGCCCTCGGCCGGCGGCGCCGACCCGGGCGGGAGCGCGAGTCCGAGGGCCGCGGGCTCCTCCAGGTCGCCGAGTTCGGCGCGCCAGAAGGCCTGGGTCCGGACCTCGTCCTGCCGCTTGAGCCACTCGACGTATTCCTTGAAGGGCCGCGGGACCGCGATCGCCGGCGTCCCGCCCCGGACCCGCTCGGCATAGGCGGCCAGCCAGGCGCGGAGAACCAGCGTGACGCTCCAGCCGTCGAGCAGCAGGTGATGGCGGCTCCAGAGGAAGAACCAGGCGTCGTCGGCGAGCCGGATGAGCGTGGCCCGGGTCAGCGGCGGGCGGGCGAGATCGAAGCCGAGGCGGACATCCTCGGCCATGAACTCCGCCCGGCGCGCCGCCTGGTCCGCCGGGGAAAGCTGCCGCCAGTCCTCCAGCCGCAGCGGCGCCTCGACGTGCTTCACCACGACCTGCAGCGGCGCGCCGCCGGCCTGCCAGGAAAAGGCGGTCCGCAGGATCGGGAGCGCGGCCACCACCGCCGGCCAGGCCTCCGCCAGCGCCGCGGGCTGGAGCGGGCCGCGCAGCACCGCGGAAAACTGGTCGTGGTACTGGCCGCCGCCGGGCGCGTACACCGAGTGGAAGAGCAGCCCCTCCTGCAGGGGGGTCAGAGGATAGACGTCCTCCACGGCGGCTTTCTTCGTCATCGGGGAACGTTCACAGTTCGATTTCGGAGATCGCCCGGTCAAGCTCCGTCTGCCCCGGGCCGGAGGCGTCGGGCCGCGCGGGCGCCGCGGCGATCAGCGCCCGCAGGTGCGCCAGGTGCCGGGCCGCGAGGCGCTCCACCGTCGCCCGCTGGAGGATCGCCTCGGGATAATGCCATTCAAAGCGCAGCGACCCGCCGGTCACGAGGCCGTTGACCTCGACCAGGTGCGCCCGCTTCGCGCGCGGGCTCGCCAGGTAGCCCACCGATTCCTCCGCGGGGGCGAAGGGCGCGTCCGGCCCCACCAGCCCGTCGAACTGTCCCAGGTAGTTGAAGCAGATTTCCGCGGGCGCCTCCTTCCAGAGCGGAGGATCGTGGAGGAACCGTCCCGCCCCGTAGCCGAGCCCGCGGCCCGGAATCGCGGCGAGCTGCGCCCTGACCGCCCCCAGGGCGCGCGTGGCCTCGGCCGCCCCGCGCAGGTCCAGCCGCACGGGATACAGGGTCGTGAACCACCCGACCGACCGGGACAGGTCCAGGCCGGAATCGACGGGCTCCCGCCCGTGGCCCTCGAGATGGATCAGGTGCGACTCCTGGCCCGTCCACTCGCGCAGCGCGAGCGCGAGGGCCGCCAGGAGGAGGTCGTCGATCCGGCAGCCGTGCGCCGCCAGCGTCCGCCGGAGGAGCGTCTCGGTCTCCCCAGCCTCGAGCTCCATCCGGAGGAACTGGGCCGAGCCGACGAGATTGCCCCCTTCGGACCGGTCCCGGGGCAACGGTGCGATCGGACCCGCCGCCAGCGCGGTCCAGTGCGCCGCCTCGGCGGCGAATCCACCCCGCCGCGTGAATTCCTGCAGCCAGCCCGCCCAGGCGCCGGGCGCCGTGGTGGGCGCCGGCCAGGCCGGCTTCCGGCCGGCCAGCGCCGCCGCATAGGCCGTCCAGAGTTCCTCGAGGAGGATGCGCCAGGACACCCCGTCCACCGCCAGGTGGTGGATCACGATGAACAGGCGCCCCGGATCCCGGGCGTCGCCGGCGAACCAGATGGCCCGGGCGAGCGGCCCCTTTTCCAGGTCGAGCGCGGACTGCTCGGCGGCGCACTGGGCGGTGATGTCCCGGCTCCCGGGCAGCGGCACCGTCCGGAAGGCGAAGGCCTCGCCCGCCCCGCCTTCGCCCGGCGCGCGGGGATCATGCGCGAATCGCTGCCGCAGCGCGGGGTGCCGCGCCCCGATGGCGGCGAACGCCCTTTCCAGGGCGTCGGCCTCCAGGGGCGCCCGCGCGCGGAGGAGGACGCACTGGTTGCAATGGTGCGCCTCCGTGAAGTCCTGGGCGAAGAACCAGCGCTGGATCGGGGTCAGCGCCTTTTCCGTGGACGGGGCGGCCGCCGCCCGCCCCGTCCGCGCCTTCGGCTTCGCGTCGGCCGCGGCCGCCAGCGCGGCCACGGTGGGATGCTCGAACAGCAGCCGGGGCGTGACGGCGAGGCCGGCGTCGCGCGCGCGCGAGGCGACCTGGAGCGCCAGGATGGAGTCCCCGCCCAGCGAGAAGAAGTTGTCCTCCGCGCCCACCGGGGGAATCCGCAGCACCTCGGACCAGATGCGCGCCAGCGTCCGCTCGGCCTCGTTGCGGGGCTCCACCCGTCCCGGCGCGGCCGCCGCATTCGCCGCGTCCGCGGCCGGCAGGGCCGCCCGGTCGAGCTTGCCGTTCGGCGTCCGCGGCAGCCGCGGCAGCGCCACGAAGATCGCCGGGACAAAGGGGTCCGGCAGCCGGGCCGCGACCCAGGCCCGCAATTCCGCCTCGGGCGCCGACGCCGCCGCCTCGCCCGCGACGTAGGCGACCAGCTGCTTGCGGCCGCCGGCGTCCTCCCGCGCGATGACGGCGGACTCGGTCACCGCCGGATGCTGCTCCAGGACCGCCTGGATCTCGCCGAGCTCGATCCGGAAGCCGCGGATCTTCACCTGGTGGTCCGCCCGCCCGAGGAATTCGAGCTGGCCGTCCTCGCGGAAGCGGGCGAGGTCGCCGGTGACGTAGAGCCGCTGCCCCGGCTCCACGGCGAAGGGATCCGGCACGAAGCGCTCGGCGGTGAGGTCGGGCCGGGCGAGATAGCCCCGGGCCAGGCCGGCCCCGCCGATGACGATCTCCCCGACGGCGCCCAGCGGCACCGGCTGGAAGAACGCGTCGACGAGATAGAGCGAGGACCCGGGAAGGACCCGGCCGATGGTCCCGGGGCCGCTGCGGACCCGCAGGCCCCAGGTGGAATAGGTCGTGTCCTCCGAGGGGCCGTAGAGATCGTAGACCTTCGCGACGGTGCCGAGGGCGTAGATCCGGTCGGCCAGCGCGGGCGGCAGCGGCTCGCCTGCCAGGTTGACGACGCGCACGCCCGGCGGAATGGCGCCCTGGCGCACGAGCTCGGCCGCCGCGGAGGGGACCGTGTTGATGAGCGTGACCTCGCCCCGCGCGGGCAGCTCCGGCAGCGCGAGCGCGTTCTCCGCGACGATCACCTTCCCGCCCGCGGCCAGCGCCGCGAACAGCTCGAAGACCGAGAGGTCGAAGCAGACGGAGGTCGCCGCCAGGGTGCCCGCCAGTTCCGCCTCCGAAAACTCGGCCCGGGACCAGGCGAGGAGCGCGCACGCGCTGCGGTGCTCGATGGCCGCCGCCTTCGGCCGGCCCGTCGACCCCGACGTGTAGATCAGGTAGGCGAGGTTGCCCGGGAGGGCCGCGCATCGCGGCGGCTTCTTGCCGGGCGCGAGCCGGCCGAGGTCGGCGGCGTCGACGAGCGGCCAGTCGCCCGGAGGCAGGAGGGCGGCCAGCTTCGGCCGGCTCACCAGCGCGCAGATCTGCGCGTCGGCGCAGAGGAAGGCGAGCCGCCCGGGCGGATACGAGGGATCGAGGGGAACGTAGGCCGCCCCCGCCTCCAGCACCGCCAGCAGGGCCGTCACCAGGTCGGCCCCGCGCTCCAGGCAGACGCCGACCAGTTTCTCCGGGCCGGCGCCCAGGGCCTGGAGCCGGGCGGCCCAGGCGTGGACCCGCCCCGCCAGCTCCGCGTACGTCAGCCGGTGCGTCCCGTCGACGAGGGCCACGGCATTCGGGACCCGGGCCACGCTCGCGAGGAAGGCCTCGTGCAGGAGGCGCGGCGCGCCCGGCGGCAGCGGCGCGGCGTTGAACTCGCGGACCACGCGGCCAAATTCCGGGGCGGAGAGGAGCGGGAGGGCGGCGTGCCGGGAATCGGGCCCGGCGACCATCGCCGCCAGGGCGGTCCGGTTCGCCTCCGCGAACTCCTCGGCCTGCTCCATCGTGAACTCCCCCGGGTCGTAGCGGAGCTCGAAGACGAGCTCGCCCCGGACCGTGTCCAGGCTGTACTGCGCGAAATAGACGAAGCTGTTCTCGTCGAAATACCGCGCGCCCAGGAGCTCGACGTCGGCCCGGGCCCGCAGCGCGTCGAGCCCGTGGTAGTGGACGTAGTTGAAGGTCGTGTCGAAAAGCTCCCGGCCCAGGCCCTTCTGCAATTCCGCCAGCGGATGGCGCCGGTGGGGCCACGACGCCTCCTCGGCCCGGAATGCCCCGCGGAGCAGCTCGCGCCAGCTCTCGCGGCCGAGGCGCAGGCGCAGCGGCACCGTGTTCAGGAACAGGCCCAGCGTCTCCTCGGCGCCCGCCTCCT
This sequence comes from uncultured Opitutaceae bacterium, assembly GCA_964550715.1. Classification (GTDB taxonomy): domain Bacteria; phylum Verrucomicrobiota; class Verrucomicrobiia; order Opitutales; family Opitutaceae; genus Palsa-1447. The sequence continues at coordinate 47,042 of CAZKAH010000011.1, read as the reverse complement.
CCGGGCGGCCGTTCGTGATGACGCCCGTGATCACGTCGGTCTGCGCCGTGTAGACCTGAACCACCTTGAGATGCGCGGCCAGGAGGACGTGCTTGATCGAGACGCCCGAGGCGGCGGCCAGGGCCTGCAGGGCCGCGAGCTCCGTCCCCCGCCAGGACCGCCAGGCGCTCGCCTGGCGGCGGCGGGAGACCCCCGGCCGGCCGGCGTGACGCGGCAGCCGCCCCGCGCTCGGCTCGGCCAGCTGCCCGGCCCAGAACTGGCGGCTCGCCGGATCCGCCAGCACGGCGCGCTCCAGGGCGACGTAGCGGGCGAACGGGGGCGGGACCGGGCGGGGCGCGGGCTTCCGGCCCGCGGCGCGCTCCAGGTATTCCTCGAAGAGCCCGGCGAGCAGCGCCGCGGCGCTCCAGCCGTCGAGAATCGCATGGTGCGCGCTGAGCGTGAACTCCCACGCGTCATCCGTGCGGCGCTGCGCCCGGGCCCGCCAGAGCGGCGGCTGGTCCCACTCGAAACCCGCCGCCAGCTCGGCCTCGATCCAGGCCGAGACCGCGTCGTCCTGGGAAAACCGCAGCTCGCTCCGGCCGTCGGCCACCTCCAGCGGAACGGCCACCGCCGACCGGACCAGCTGGACCGGCTCGGAGTAGCCCCGGAGCGCGAATTCCGTGCGCAGGACCGGATGGCGCCGGGCCAGCGCCGCCAGGGCCTCCCGCAGCGCCTCCTCGGACCAGGGGGCCCGCACCTCGTAGCTGAAGATCTCATGGTAGACCCGCGACTCCGGGTTCAGCTCGGCATGCAGCACCATCCCCGACTGGAGCGCCGTCAGGGGATAGGCATCGTCGAGCCCCTGGGGGAGCCGCGCCCGGTCCTCCGGCCGCAGGAGCGAGAATGGGGCGGCCGCCACCGCCCTCCCCTGCGCTGAAACCGGGAAGAGCCGGAGCGCCAGGGCGGCCAGGCTCTGGTGCTGGAACAGGTCCGCCAGCTCGAAATCCCAGCCGCGCGACCGCGCGCGGGCCTGCAGCTGGATGCTGAGGATCGAATCCCCCCCGAGGTCGAAATAGCCGTCGTCGCGGCCGACCCGCGGCACCCGCAGCACCTCGCGCCAGCAGGCCGCGAGCATCTCCTCGCGCTCGCCCCGCGGGGCCGCGTAACCGGCCGCCGCGGCCGCCGGGACCGGCAGCGCCTTGCGGTCGGTCTTCCCCGCCGGGTTGAGCGGCAGCGCCGGGAGCTCCATCCAGGTGGGCGGCACCATGTACTCGGGGAGCCGGGAGGAAAGCCAGGCCCGCAAGGCGTCGGTCGGAACCGAAGCCGAACGGGGCACGAGGTAGGCCACGAGCCGGCCGTCCCGGACGACGACCGCCGCCTCCTTCACCCCGGCGTGCTCCCGCAGGACCGCCTCGATTTCGCCGAGCTCGATCCGCTGGCCGCGCAGCTTGACCTGGAAGTCCGTCCGGCCGAGATAGTCGATCTCGCCATCGGGGCGCCAGCGGCCGAGGTCGCCCGTCCGGTAGAGCCGCTGGTCCGCCCGCTCCGGATGCGGCACCCACCGGTCGGCCGTGAGGTCGGGCCGGCCGTGATAGCCGCGGGCAAGGCCGATGCCCCCGAGGTAGACTTCACCGGCCACGCCGCGCGGCACCGGCCGGAAGGAGACGTCGAGGATCTGCACCTCGAGGTTGGCCATCGGCCGGCCGATCGGCACCGGCCCCTGGCCCGGGCCGCAGGGATGATGCGTGAACTCGACCGCCGCCTCCGTGGGGCCGTAGAGATTGTGCAGGCCGCAGTGCGGCAGGAGGCGGGCGCACGTCTCCACGAGGTCCCGCGGCAGCTCCTCGCCGGTGCAGAAAATCAGCCGGAGCGACGAGCACTGCGCCGCGCCCGGCGTGTCGAGGAAGGCCCGGAACATCGACGGCACGAAGTTCACGACGGTCACGCCGCGCTGGCGGATGAGCTCGGCGATCCGCGCCGGGTCCCGGTGCGCGCCGGGCTCGGCGACCGTCAGCTCGGCGCCGGTCATGAGCGGCCAGAAAAACTCCCGGACCGAGACGTCGAAGCTGCACGGGGTCTTCTGGAGGAAGACGTCCCTCACCGTCAGGGGAAAGGCGGCCTGGATCCACCGCAGCATGTTGCGGATGGCCTCGTGGGTGTTGATCGCGCCCTTGGGCCACCCGGTCGAGCCGGAGGTGTAGATCAGGTAGGCGGCGCCGAGGCCGGCGGGCCGAACGCCGGCCGGCGGCCCCTCGGGCCAGGGCTCCTCGATGAAGAGCATCCTCGCCGCGCAGCCGGGCAGCCGGCCGAGCAGCGCCCGGGTGGTCACGACGATCGGCGTCCCGGCGTCGCCCGCCATCCACGCGAGGCGCTCGGCGGGATAGTTGGGGTCGAGCGGCACATAGGCCCCTCCCGCGCGCAGCACGGCGTGGAGCGCGATCACGAGTTCCACCGAGCGGTCGAGGCAGACGCCCACCAGGACCTCCGGCCCCGCGCCCAGGCCGCGCAGCGCCTGGGCGAGCCTCTCGGCCTCCTTGCCGAACTGCGCATAGGTCAGGCGCCGGCCGCCGGGCCCGGAGAGCGCCACGACCCCCGGCCGCTGCCGGTCGGGCAGTTCGTGGATCCAATCGTCCCCCTCGAAGATTGCGCTCGGCCCGTCGTTCCAGCGCCGAATCTCGGCGTGCTCGCGCGCGGGCAGCCAGTCCAGCTCGCTCAGGCGCCTCTCCGGATCGGCCGCCGCGGCCTCCAGGAGCGCCAGGTAGCGCTCGCCGATCCGCCCCACCGTGTCCGCGTCGAAGAGGTCCGTGCTGTACTCGATCGACGCCCGCAGGCTCCCGTCGGGTGCCTCCTCCCAGGAGACGAGCAGGTCGAACTTGGCGGCGGCGATCTCGGGCGTCACCGGCAGGAGCGCGGCCGGGCCCATCCGAAAGTCGGCGGCCGGGGCGTTCTGGAGGAACAGGCCGGCCTGGAAGAGCGGATTGCGCGAGAGGTCGCGCTCCAGTTGGAGCCGGTCGACGATCTGCTCGAAGGGTGTCTCCTGCCGGGCGAGCACGTCCAGCGACTCGGCCCGGATCCGGCGCACCAGGCCGGTGAAGCTCGGGTCGCCCACGAGGTTGGCACGGAAGACCACCGTGTTGACGAACATCCCGACCAGCTCCTCCAGGGACCGGTGGGTGCGCCCCGCCACGCTCACGCCCACCCCAAAATCCTCCTGCCCGCTGGCGCGGCCGAGGAGGACCTCGTAGCCGGCGAGCAGCACCGCGAAGAGCGTCGTGCCCTCGCGCTTCGCCAGCGCCCGCAGCCGGTCGGCGAGCGGCACGGGCGCGACCAGGCGATGGCCCGCGCCGCGCCCGGAAACGCGGAGCGGCCGCGGCCGGTCGGTCGGCAATTCCAGGGGCGGCAGCCCCCGCAGGTGGTGCTCCCACCAGGCCAGCGCCTCGCCCCAGCCGGCCTCGCCGGCCCGCCGCCGCTGCCAGGCGGCATAGTCGCCGTAGCCGAGCGCCAGCGGCGCGAGCGGCGCCGGCCGGCCGGCCGCGGCCGCCTCGTACAGCGCCGACAATTCCCGCGCGAGGATGCCGATCGACCAGCCGTCGAAGACCAGATGATGGACGCAGATCGCCAGCCGGTGCTCCTGCGGAGCCAGGGTCAGCAGCAGCGCCCGAAAAAGCGGGGCGCGCGCCAGGTCGAAGGGCTCCAGGAAAATCCGGTGCTCCGCGGCCGCGGTCTCCTCCGCGCGCCGGGACTCCGACGCCGCCGCCAGGTCGAGGACCTGCAGCGTGCCCAGGACCGCGGCCGCGGGCACGATCCCGGGGCGGGCGCGCCCGTCCGCGTCGGCGGCGAAACCCGTGCGGAGCGCCTCATGGCGGCCGAGCAGCGCGTCGACCGCCCGGCCCAGCGCCCCGGCATCCACCGGTCCCCGCCAATGGAAGGACTGGCCGAGGTGGTAGGCGCGGCTCCCGGGCTCGAGGCGCTGCAGGAACCAGAGCCGCTCCTGGCCGAAGGACAGGGGCGCGGGTTCGTCCGGGCCGCGCGGCGTGGGTTCGGCGTTCCCCGAGCCGGCGCGGATTCCCTTTTGCGCCAGCAGGCGCTTCAGCCGCTCCTGTGGATCCTTGGCCACCGTCAGGCGACCAGCATCTCTCCCTGGGCCACGAGCGGACGCGTATCGCGGCTGACGAGAAATTCCGGCCGGGGCTCGCCCGGGGGCACGGGCACGTTGGCGACGCTATTGTAGGTGACGATGAGCATCGTCCGGTCCCACGGTGACAGGTTCGGCGCCGAGGCGTGCGCGAGGTTCGGATGGAAGAGGAGGACCGACCCGCGCGGGCCCTTGGGGGCGACGATCCCGCCTTCGGTCACCAGGCGCGCGATGTCCGCGCGGTCGAGGGTGTACTTCAGGTCGGCGGAGACATTGGCCTGCCAGCCCTGGGCGGCGACCGCGGCCTCGACGTCGATCATGCCGTGGCGGTGCGATTTCGGGATCAGCATCAGCGGCCCGTTGAACTCGGTCACCTCGTCGAGGAAGATCATGGCGTTGAGGCAGCGCGCCTCCTTCATGCCGTCGCCCTTCCGCCAGAAGATGAAGTCCTGGTGCCACTTCCAGACATCGCCGCCGAAGGCCGCCTTGAAGTTGATCTTGAACTGGTAGACGTAGGCCGCGCCGCCCACGACCTGCTCGGACGGATGCAGCATCCGCGGATTGCGGACCAGCCGCGCCATGAGCGGGCTGGTCAGGTGGGAGCCGTGCAGCGCGCGGACCGTCTTCCCGTCCTTTTCCAACACGCGGCTCGGATGCTCGATCCTGGCGAGGGACCTGGTCTCCTCCAGCAGGGCATCGATCTCGCTGTCGCCAAAGACGTTCGGCAGGTAGAGAAGACCGTCCTCTTCATAGCGCTGAAGTTGCTCGGGCGTGAGGTGCATTTTCAGTTCCCGGAAAGCGGGCAGGCAGCGTGGGCTGGCGTGCAAAGCACGGCAAGAATCTTTGTCGGGAAGTTTCGGTGACTGCTATCCGTCCAAGGACGCGTCGCCCCCCGCGGGAAACAGCCGGGGAAAGTAGGCCGGAAGGACCTTCGCCGGCAGCGCGAGCCGGACGGCGCCCTTCGGAGTCTCGGACCTAAGCACGCCGGCTCCCAGGGCGGCAACCAGGGCGGTCCGCCCGGTGCGCTCGCTCGCCCCAACGATGCGGCCGGCCTCTCCCCGGCCAAATTCACCGCGGTAGAGAGCTTCGCGCAAGAGGAGAAATACCCGGTCGGCTTCGAGTCCGAGTTCGGCCTCGGTCCCGACGTAACGGCCGATGCGGCCGGCCAAGGCCTCAAGATCGAGCAGGCGGTCCATGTACGAAATCTGGTCCAGCATTGTCTCGAGGACGAACCGGCAGAATTCCCCCAGTCGCCGCTCGCTCAGGTGACCCCGGCCATCGGAAGCGCTGCTGCGCTCCTCATCGGCCCCGGCCAGGTGCGCATAGTAGTCCTTCCGGTGGATCGCCAGGCCGCGCGACAGGGACCAGAGGCCGCCGCCGTCGATGCCGAGCTGACGGATGAGCGTATCGGAAAACAGCCGGATCACGCGGCCGTTGCCATCCCGAAAGGGATGGATCCAGGCCATCCGATGATGGCTGGCTCCGATCGCGATGATCCGGAGCATCCGCGATCCCTCCATGTCCTCATAGCGCCGTTGAAAGTGGTCCATCAGCGGCGGGACAAGCTCGAAGGGCGGACTGATGTGATCTCCCACTTGCACGTCGCGGTCGCGGAACGTCCCGGCAACCAGCGGTTCCTTTTGCCCCTTCGTGCTCGTGGCCGTGCGCAAGCCCGGCGGCAGCGCCGAGTAAAACCTCAGATGCAGTTCGCGAAAAAATGCCGGGGCAAAGGGCGAGCCGGCATAGCCGGCGGCCCAGCGCTGGCAATCGAGATGCGCAAGAGCCAGTTTTTGCAGGTCCCGTTGCTTGGGTTGGTCGGAGAAATCGTGCCGCAAAGCCGCCTCGATGTCTCGAATCCGCGTCGGCTGCCCCTCAATTAGGTTGGAGTAGTAGCAGTGCATCCAGCGCGTCATTTCCGCGAGGTCCGCGCGCAGGGGGGCCCGGACCTTCTCAGCCAGCGCGGCCGAGCGCTCAATCACCGAGCCCGCCAAATCCTCCAAAGCCGAGATTCCGTGTTCGGGCAGGATCGGTTCAATGGCTGTTGGGCCCAGTGGCATTGCCGATCTTTTTGCCGATCTATATCATATGTGTCAAATTGAAAGATAATGAGTTATGTCATACAAAATCACAACATAGCTTGTTATTTGCCGATCTTTTTGCCGATCGACGATCCTTGCGACTAAAATCCATTAATCACTAACATCCAATATCTTACTGTCAATCGTCCTCGGCTTCCGCCTCGCGAACCGTGAGGGCGAGCTCCTCGAGGACCTCCGGGCCGCCCACGAGGGTCGCCAGGCTCGCGACGCATCCCCGCAAGGTCGGCTGTTCGAAGAGGGCCCGCAGGGGCAGTTCGAGGGTGGTCCGGGCCCGGATGCGGGCCACGAGGCGGGCGGCGAGGAGCGAATGGCCGCCGAGGTGGAAGAAATTGTCGTCCAGCCCGATCCGCGGGGCCGCCAGGAGGTCGGCCCAGATCTCCGCGACCACCTTCTCCGCTTCCGTTGCGGGCGGCGCGAAGGCGGCATCGCGCGCGAGGAGGCCAACCTCGGGCGCCGGCAGTGCGCGCCGGTCGATCTTGCCGCTGGGAGTCAGCGGGAGCGCGGGCAGCTCGATGAAAGCGGACGGGACCATGTAGTCCGGCAGCTGGTCGCCGAGGAAGGCACGCAGACTCGCCACCTCGACTGCGACACCGGGCCGGCGGACGAAATAGCCGACGAGGAGCTTGTCGCCGGGCGCGCGCTCCCGCGCGACCACGGCCGCCGCCGCGATGGCCGGATGTTTCACGAGGAGCGTCTCCACCTCGCCCGGCTCGACCCGGAAGCCGCGGATCTTCACCTGCTCGTCGAGCCGGCCGAGGAATTCGATGTCGCCGCCCGGGAGCCAGCGGGCCAGGTCGCCGGTCGCGTAGAGCCTTGCTCCCGGAACCGTCGCGAAGGGATCGGGCACGAAGCGCTCGGCCGTCAGCTCGGGCCGGCCATGATAGTTGCGGCCCAGATTCGCCCCGCCGATGAAGAGTTCTCCCGGCACGCCCTCGGCGACCGGGTGACCCCGGCGATCCAGGAGGTAGATCCGGGTGTTGGCCACCGGCCGGCCGATCGGCGGCGGCGGACGGAGCCGCGTGGGCGCCCCGGGGAACCGGTAGGCGGTGACCACGTGCGTCTCCGAGGGGCCGTAGTGGTTGTGCAGCGTGCCGTCCGGCATCCGGCGGAAGAACTCGATCATGGGCGGGGTGATGACGAGGGCCTCCCCGGTCGTCGTGATCTCCCGCAGGGCCGCGAGCGCGGGCAGCCGGCCCTGATGGTCCGCCGCGATCTGGTGCATGACCACGACGGGCAGGATGACCTTCTCGATCCGCTCCCGCTCGAGATAATCGACGAGCTTGCCGGTGTCGCGGCGGAGCGGCTCGGTCGCGACGTGCAGTTCTCCCCCGCTCCCCAGGACCGCGAACATCTCGTGGAAGCTCGCGTCGAAGCTCAGCGAGGCAAACAGGAGCCCGCGCACGCCGGTGAGCATCGTCTCCAGGTGCCAGCGGATCAGGTTGTGCAGCGCGGCATGGCTGAGCGTCACGCCCTTCGGCCGGCCGGTGGATCCGCTGGTATAGATGATGTAGAGCAGGTGCTCCCCCGTCGCGCCGCAGGGCGGGCGGGCCGGCGACTCCGCCGCCAGGTCCTCCGCGTCCAGGTCGAGCGTCACCGTGCCGGCGGGAGGCGTCAGCCGGCCGCGGGTCTCCGCGTGCGCGACCAGGATCCGCGAGCCGGCGTCGGCCAGCATGTAGGCCAGCCGGTCAGCGGGATAGCCGGGATCGAGCGGAAGGTAGCAGGCGCCCGCCTTGAGGATGCCGAGGACCCCCACAGCGAGATCGACCGTGCGGTCCAGGCAGAGGCCGACGATCGCGTCGGGACCGGCGCCGAGCCGCTGAAGCCGCCGCGCCAGCTGGTTGGAGCGGGCCTCCAATTCCGCATAGGTCAGCCGTTCCGCGCCGTCTGTGACGGCGAGGGCCCGCGGGACCCGCGCGGCCTGGGCCTCGAACAGCCGGTGGACCAGCGGCTCGCCGGCGTAGTCGCGGGCGGTGGCGTTGAAGGTCCGCAGGACGCGCTCGCGCTCCCCCGCCCCGAGCATGGCCAGGTCCAGGAGCAGGGTGTCCGGGGCCCGCGCCGCCGCGGCCGCCAGGTTGCGGAAGTGCTCCGCCATCCGCGCCGCCGTCCCGGTGGAAAAAAGGCCCGGCCGGTATTCCAGCCAGCATTCCAGACCCGCGCCGGCGGTCTCGAGCGCCGTCAGCGTCAGGTCGAACTTCGCGGAGGGCACCTCCGTGTCGAGGTACTCGGCGCGAACCTCGCCAAGCGCCGGGACGGGCCGCGGCTCCTGCAGGACGAACATCGCGTCGAACCAGGGATTCCGGTCGAGCTCGCGCGGCGGCTGCAGCGCCTCGACCAGCAGTTCGAAGGGCGCGTCCTGGTGGCCGTAGGCGTTCACGCAGGCGGCGCGGACGGTGCGCAGCCAGTCCCGGAACGTGGGCTCCCCCGCGACGGCCGCCCGCATCACCAGCGTATTCGTGAAGAATCCGATTAGCGGGGCCGTTTCCGCCCGGCTGCGGCCCGTCACCGGCGTGCCGACGGCCAGGTCGCGGCGGCTCGTGTACCGGTGGAGCTGCGCCATGAAGACCGCCAGCAGCGCCATGAAGAGCGTCGCCCCCTCGGCCTGGGCCGCGGCTTCCAGGGCGACGCGGGTCGCGGCGGGGAACGCGAACCGATGGGTCGCGACCTCCGGCGAAAGCTTCGCCGGACGCGGGAAATCCGTCGGCAGCTCCAGGGTCGCCAAGCCGGCCAGCTGCGCCCGCCACCAGTCGACATGGGCCCGGCTGTCCGGAGTCTCGCCCCAGGCGCGCTGCGCCACCGCAAAGTCCGCGTACTGGACCGCCAGCGCGGGCAAGCCGTGCGGGCTGCCCCCGGTCTCCTCCCGGTAGAAGGCCGCCAACTCGCCCGCGAGCAGCCCCAGCGACCACTGGTCCGCCACGATATGATGGAGCGTGAGGGCCAGGACATGCTCGTCCGGCACCAGGCGGATGAGCAGCGCGCGCAGGAGCGGGCCCCGCGCGAGGTCGAAGGGCTTGGCCGCCTCCACCACGAGCCGGACCGGCAGGGCGATCTCCCGCTGGTGGGCCGAGCGGCCCGTCCAATCCTCCTCCCGCCAACCCGGCACCGCCGCAGGCTCGGGCCGTTGGAGCGGCCCCTCCGGCGTGGCGGCGAATATCGTGTGGAGGACCTCGTGCCGCTGCGTGAGTCGCGCCAGGGCGCGCCGCAGCGCGCCGGCATCGAGCCGGCCCCTCAGCCGCAGCGCGCCGGGCACATTGTAGGCGGCGCCGCCCGGGTCGAACTGCTCCAGGAACCACAGCCGCTGCTGGGCGAAGGAAAGCGGGGCCGGGCCGGCGCCGGCCGCCCGCGGCTGCAGGCCGGGCCCGCCGGCCGCGGCCAGGCCCTCCTCGGCCAGGAGCAAATCGATCAGCGCCCGGCGCTCGGCCTCGGCCGAGTCTGCCGGCGATGCCGCGTGCTCCTTCATATCTCGATTTCCTCCACCGGGCCGGCCACCGGCGCCGCATGCGCCAGGGCCGCCCCCTTCGCCGCCGGGAGCAGCGTGGCCGCCAGCCCGGCGACCGTGGGGCCGCGCAGGAGTTCGACCAGCGGGACATCGATCCCCGCCTGGCGCTGCAGCCGGTTCTTGATCTCGATCGCCATCAGCGAATCGACGCCCAGCTCCGTCAACGCGGTCGCCGCGGGGACTTCCCCGGGCGGGAGCCGCAGGACGCCCCCGACCAGCCGCCGCAGCTCGTCGGTGAGCAGCGCCGCGTGGCCGCTCGGCGGGCAGGCCGCGAGCGCCTTCGCGATCCGGTCCTGGTCGGGATCCGGGCCCGCCGCCTGGGCGTGCCGGGCCGCGAGCTCGGCCAGCATCGGCGAAAGCCGGGCCTGCGGATCGGCGGCGAAGAGCCGGGACCAATCCACCGGCATCGCGCCGATCTGCGGCTGGCCCGAGGCGAGCGCCCGCTCGAGGACCGCCAGGCCCTCGGCCGGCCGCAGCCGGCCGATGCCGATCGACTCCAGCCGCTCGTGCGCGCGCCGGCCATAGGGGGTCAGGGCGAACCCCGTCCCGCTCCAGGGACCCCAGTCCAGCGCGAGCGCGCGGGCGCCCGCGGCCCGCTGCTTCCGCGCCTGCGCGCCCAGCCAGGCGTTGGCGGCGGCATAGTTGCCCTGGCCGAGCGCCGGGAGCACCGCCGAGAAAGCCGAGAAATAAATCCAGTGCCCGACCGGGTCGTGGGCCAGCGCCCGCTCCAGCGCGAGCGCGCCCGCCACCTTCGGCCGCCAGACCGCATCGAGCCCGGCGCCGTCCAGCTCGGCCAGCGGGACATCCTTCCAGGCGCCCGCGACGTGGACGACCCCCGCGATCGGCGAGCCGCCCGCCGCGCGCCAGTCCTTCAGCGCGGCGGCGACCGCCGCGTCGTCCGCGCAATCGGCGGACACGGCCAGCGCCCGGACGCCGGCCTTCTCCCAGGCCTCCAGCGCCTGCTGCCTCGCGGCATCCGGCCCCCGCCGGCCGAGGAGCAGCAGCTCGCGGGCGCCGCGGGCGACGAGCCACTCCGCGACCGCCCAGCCGAGGCCGCCCAGACCGCCCGTGACCAGCCACGCCCCGGCCGCGGCCGGAGCGAGCGGCTCGCCGGAGGGAAGGTCGGCCGACGCGCGGTCAGCCAGGCGGGCCGCCAGCCAGCTGCCGCCGCGGAACGCCAGCTGATCCTCCCGCGATCCATTCGTGAGCGCCGACCACAGGGCCTCGAGCTGGTTTTCGGCCGGCAGGGCCGGATCGAGATCGACGAGCCCGCCCCAGCGGGCGGGCTGCTCGACGGGCAGCGCGCGCAGGAGTCCCCAGAGGGCCGCCCCGTCCGGATCGGGGACCGTGCCGCCCGCCGGCTGCGCTCCCCGCGTCACGGCCCAGAGCCGGCCGCGGCCGCGCTGGATCAGCGCCACCGCCTCGCCGAGCGAGGCGGCCGCGTCGAGCGGCTGCAGGTCGATGATCCGGGCGGCCTCGCCCAGCAGGTCCGCCGCGCGGGAAACCTGGGCGGCCGTCTGGCCGCAGCTCCGCAGCCGCTCGGCCAGCTTCGCGCCCACCGCGCCGCCCCCGACCACCACCCAATGCAGGGACTGGGTCGGCAGCGGCGGATTGGGCACCAGGGAAGCCGGCCGCCACGTCACCTCGAGGAAGCAGTCGGGCATCGCCGCCGCCGGGGCCGCGCGGCTGGAAAGGGCCGCTCCGTCCCATGGCCGCCTGACCACCCGGACCGCCGACTGCATCGCGTCCTTGAAGGCGGAAAGCTGGGGCAGCATCCCCAGCACGTCGTCGTCCGACGGGCCGAAATCCAGCAGGCAGGCGATCTCGTCGACCCCCGCCTCCGCCAGCTGGCGCACGAGCGGGGCGCAGGCCTCGGGCGTGCCGAGCAGCGCGCGGCTCGAGGCGAAGCGGTCATACAGGAAGCCGACAAAGGCGGCCCGCTCCGACGCCGACAGTTTCGCGAGGTCGACGTCACGGCCCCGGCTGGCGCCCAGCCCGCCCAGGAGGTGCAGGTTTTCCTCGAGGTATCGGCAATAGGGCGCGCGGGCCTTCGCCTCGACCGCCGCCGCGTCGACTCCGAGGAAGGTGTGCAGCATGACCGTCACCCGGCCGGCGTCCGGGTCATGCCCCGCGCGGGCGCGGGCCGCGCGGTACCCGTCGAGTTTCCCGGACAGCGCGGCGATGTCCTGGTCGAGCAGATGCGTCAGGAGATTGGCCCCCGCCTCGCCCGCCCGCTCGAAGGTCCGCGGGCTGCCGGCCGCCGTCACCCACAAGGGAAGCTCGCGCTGGACCGGCGAGGGATACGTCCGCACGTCGACCTCGCGGCCGTCCCCGCCGCGCCGGCGGGCCTTCCCGCCCCGCCACAGGCGCCGGGCCTCGGCGATCCCGGCAAAGAGCGCGTCGTGCCGGTCCGCGTAGCGGTCGGGCGCGAGCGCGAAGTCGGCGGGATTCCAGCCGGAGGCGAACGACAGGCCCGCCCGGCCGCCGGAGAGATTGTCGACCATCGCCCACTCCTCCACGACCCGCAGGAGATCGTGCAGCGGCAGGACGCAGCTTCCCGCCATCAGCCGCACCGCCTTCGTCTCCCGCGCCAGCGCGGCGTGGAGCAGCGCCGGGTTCGGGTACAGGGCGCCGAAGGCCGTGAAGTGCCGCTCCGGGGCCCAGACGCTGCTGAATCCGCTCGCATCGGCCAGGCGCGCGGCCTCGAGGACCATCCGGTAGCTGTCGCCGCCGGGCTTCTCGGTGCCGTTGAAAAACATGATGCCGAAGTCGGGCGCCCCCGCCGGTGCGGCCGGGCGCGCCGCCCGCGGCGCCGCGACCTGGACGACGGGCTCAGGCTCAATCCAGTGCCGGTCGCGCGCGAAGGGATAGGCGGGCAGCGTCACCCGCCGGCCCCGCCAGTCTCCGAACAGCTCTTTCAGGTCCGGCGCAGCTCCCGCCAGGTAGCGGCCCCCGGGCGAATCCGCCGGCGGGGCCTCGTGGGCCGCGATGGCGGCGGCGAGCTCGGCGGCGCTGCCGCCGCGGACCGCCAGTCGGTGCGGGAAATGGGTCCGCCCCGCCGCCGCCGTCCAGCAGATATCCGCGACCGCCGCATCGGGCGGCAGGGCGGCCAGCCAGCCGGCGGTGCGCCCGGCCAGCTCGTGCAGCGCCGCGACGCTCTTGCCGGAAAGGAAAAGCCACCCTGGCGCGGCGCCGCCCGGGACCGCCGCCGCCGCCGGGGCCTCCTCCACGAGGACATGCGCGATCGTGCCGCACGAGCCGAAGGAGCTGACGCCAGCCAGCCGGCGGCCGGGACCCGGCGGCCAGGGCTCCAGTCGGACGGGAATCCGCGCCGGGATCTCCGCGAGGCGGAGCTCGGGGTTTTCCCGGCGGAAGTGCAGGTGCGGCGGGATCTGGCCGTGGCGCACGGCGAGCACGGCCTTGATCAGCCCGCCGATGCCCGCGGCCGATTCCATGTGCCCGAGGTTCGTCTTGAGCGAGCCCAGGACGAGCGGCTCCGGCCGCCGCGCGGCGCCGCCAAAGACCGAGGCCAGCGCCTCCGCCTCGATCGGGTCGCCGAGGGAAGTCCCGGTGCCGTGGGCCTCGAGGTAGCCCACGTCGCCCGGGACCGCGCCCGCGTTCGCCAGGGCCTGGCGGATAAGGGCCGCCTGCGCCGGGCCGTTCGGCACGGTCAGGCCGCTGCGCGCCCCGTCCTGCCCGACCGCGCTCCCGCGGACGACCGCGAGGATCCGGTCGCCGTCGGCCTGCGCCCGGGAAAGAAGCTTGAGCACCACGACGCCGCAGCCCTCCCCGCGCACGTAGCCGTCGGCCGCGGCGTCAAAGGCCCGGCAGCTGCCCCCGGGGGAAAGCATCCGCGCCCGCGCCACGGCGACCGAGTTGTCCGGGGCCAGGATCAGGTTCACGCCGGCCGCGAGCGCCGCCGTGCTCTCGCCCGCGCGCAGGCTCTGGCAGGCCAGGTGCACCGCGACGAGCGAGGAGGAGCAGGCGGTGTCGAGCGTCACCGCCGGCCCGCGCAGCCCGAAGAAATAGCTGAGCCGGCCCGCGGCGATGTTGGCGACGTTGCCCGTCGCGGCGTACGCGTCGATCCGGGTCAGGTCGTCGCGGTAGACGAGCTTCAGGTAGTCGATCGCGGTCAGCCCGACGAAGACGCCGGTGGGCGATCCCGCCAGCCCGGCCGGCGGGATCCCGGCGTGCTCCAGGGCCTCCCAGGCCGTCTCCAGGAGCAGGCGCTGCTGCGGATCCATCGACGCGGCCTCGCGCGGGGAGATGCCGAAGAATTTCGCGTCGAAGCGGTCCACCTCGTCGAGAAACGCCCCCTGCCGCGTGTAGATCTTTCCGGGCGCCTCGGGATCGGGATCGTAGGTCGCGTCGACCGGCCAGCGCTCCGGCGGCACCTCGCGCACGGCGTCGAAGCCGGCGCACAGCCGCTGCCAGAAGGATTCCGGCCCGCGGACCCCGCCGGGAAAGCGGCAGCCGATGCCGACGATCGCCACCGGCTCGCGCGCCGAGCCGAGCGCGGCCTCCAGCTCGGCGATCCTCGCCTTCTGCGCGGTGAGGGCCCGGTAGGCCGTCCGCATCTGCTCCTCGGCGTCGGCCTTCATGGGGCCGGGCCCTCGCCCAGCGCGGCGCGGGCCTCGCGCTCGAGGAGCCGGGCGAGCTCGTCGGCCGGCACCGGGGCGTCCGCCGCCGCGCCGGACGGCAGGAGCCCCTCGAGAAAGCCGACGAGGGCGGTGATGTTCGGATAGTTGAAGACCACGGTGGCGCGCAGCGGCACGCCCAGCTCGGCCTGCAGCCGATTCTTGATCTCGATCGCCATCAGCGAATCCATGCCCATCTCGAAGAACCCGCGCGCGGCCTCCGGCAGCCGCCCCTCGCGCCAGCGCAGGGTCGCGGCCACCGCCTCCTGGATCCAGCGCGTCAGCCGCTCCCGGCGCTCCAGGACGCCGAGCGCGGCGAGTTCCAGGGTGAAGGGCGTCGTCTCGAGCCGGGCCGCCTCGGCGGCGGCGCCCAGCTCCGCGAAGAGGGAGCTGCGGCCGCGCGAGGCGAAGAGCTCCTTGAAGAGCGTCCAATCGACGGTGGCGACGACCTCGTGCGGGCGGTGCGCAACCAGCAGAAGCTCCAGTGCGGCGATGCCCTCGGCGGGCGGCGTCGTCCGCAGGCCCAGCCGGGCGAGCTGGGCCAGGTCGGCGGCGCTCACCACCATGCCGCCCTCCGCCCAGGGTCCCCAGTTGACGATCGTCGCCGGCAGGCCCGACGCGCGGCGGTGCTGGCCGAGCGCATCCAGGAAGGTGTTCGCCGCCGCGTAGAGCGGCTGGCCGCGCGAGCCCCAGACCGCGGAGATGGAGGAGAAGGCCACCCACCAGTCGAGCTTCAGGCCCCGCGTCAACTCGTGGAGGATCCAGGCGCCCGTCGTCTTGGGACCGAGCACGGCGCCGTGCTCGGCGAAGACCGTCTCGCGCGCGGGGCGGTTCTCGGGGAGGCCCGCCAGGTGGAACACGCCCGCCAAGGGCGGCCCCCGCCGCGCGATCTCGCCCACGAGTTCCGCCATCCGCTTCGCGTCGGTCACGTCGGCCGCCGCGGTGTGCACCCGGGCGCCGAGGCGCTCCAGCTCGAGGACGGTCCCGATCTTCTGGCGCGTGAGCTCGTCGGTGCCGGCGGGCAGCGCCGCCCACGCCGCCCGCGGCGGCAGCGGATGGAGGCCCGTCAGGACGACATGCCGGGCTCCGCGGTCGACGAGCCAGCGCGCCACCCGGCGCCCCAGCCCGCCGAGCCCGCCGGTGATGAGATAGGTGGCGTCGGACCGCGGCGCCAGCGGGGCGAAGGCCTCCGGCGCGGCCGCGACCAGCCGCGGGACAAACCGGCCGCCGCCGCGCAGCGCCAGCTGGTCCTCGGATTCCGTCCGGGTGAGTTCATCGGCCAGGCGGGCGGGTTCGTCCTCGCCCGGAAGAAAATCAAGGTCGATGGCCCCGCCCCAGATTTCGGAGTGCTCCAGCGCGAGCACGCGGCCCAGTCCCCAGGCGGGCGCCTGCGCCGGCGCGCACGCGGTCGGATCGCCGGCCACCCCGCCGAGCGCGCCGCGGGTCACGAGCCGGATGCGCCCCGGGGCTCCCGCCCGGTCGAAGGCCTGGGCGAGGTGCAGGAGGCTGGCCACGCCCGCATGCAGCCCGGCGCGAACCGTGTCGATCGTCACCGGGGCGCGCCGGGCGACATCCAGGCTCCACAGGTGCACGGCCCCGCGCGGCGGGCCGGGCAGCCGCGCGAGGAGGGAGTCAAAATCGGCCGGGGCCAGCGGATTGACCCGGAACCGCCCCGGGCCCGTCTCCGCGAAGGCCTGGCCCATCTCCACGCGGACGGGGCTCGCGCCCCGCGCGGCGAGCGCGGCGGCGAGGCGCTCGCCCACGCCCCCGCCCTCGTCCAGGACGAGCCAGGGTCCCGCCAGCCGGCCGGAGCCGGCCGCCGGGGGAGGCAGCTCCCGCCATTCGAGGCGATGGAAGATTTCCCCGAAGGCGGCGGGCGCCGGCTCCGTCCGGACCGCGAACCGCTCAGGTTCCGCCGCGACCGGCTCGGGCTCGGCCGCAAACCGCCGGCGCAGGCGGTCGAGCTGCGGGAGCGCGGCCAGCGCGGCGTCGGCAGGCGCGCCGAAGTCGAGGAGGCAGGCGATCTCGTTGACGCCCGCCGCGCCCAGCTTCTCGACGAGCGGCGCCGCGGCCGCCGGGGTGCCGAAGAGGGCCCGCTGCGTGTAGAAGCGCTCGAAGAGGAAGCCGACAAAGTCGTCCAGGTCGGCGGGCGACATCCGGCCCGTGGCCACCTGGCCGCCGCGGCTCACCGCCAGGCCCTGGAGGAGGTGGATGTTCGCCTTGAGGAAGGCGCAGTAGGGTTCGCGGATGCACGCCCGCACCGAGGCATCATCCGCCCCGAGGAAGGTGTGCACCATCGTGGTGACGCGGCCGGCGGCCGGATCGTGGCCCGCCCGCGCGCGGGCCGCGCGGTAGAGCGCGATCTTCTCCGCCAGCTGCGCGGGCTCCTGGTCCAGGAGGTGCGTCAGCAGGTTGGCGCCGATCTCTCCGGCGCGCTCGAAGGTCCGCGGGTTGCCCGCGGCCGTCACCCAGACGGGAAGTTCCCGCTGCACGGGATTCGGGTAGGTGCGCACCCGGATCGGGCCCGCCCCGCCCTGCCCCTCGATCGCCTCGCCCCGCCAGAGCTGCCGGACCTCGGCGATCGCGCGGAAGACCGCCTCGTGCCGGTCCGCGTAGGCTCCCGGATTCATGGCAAAGTCCTCCGGGTTCCAGCCCGAGGCGAAGGAGATCCCCGCCCGCCCGCCGGACAGGTTGTCGATCACCGCCCAGTCCTCCGCGATCCGCAGCGGCGGATGCAGCGGGGCGACGAGGCTCCCGGCCATCAGCCGGAGCGAGCGCGTCTGCCGGGCCAGCATCGCGGCGACGATCGACGGGTTCGGATACAGGCCGCCGAACCGGGTGTAGTGCCGCTCGGGCACCCAGACGCTGCTGAAGCCGCGCCCGTCGGCGAACTTCGCCGCCTCCACGAGGAACCGGTACGGATCCGTCTCGCCCGCGCTGCCGAGCCCGTTGAAGAACATGATCCCGAAGGCCATCGCCTGCGGCGAGGCGGGCGCCGTCCAACCGCGCAGCGTCGGGTTTTCGCGGGGCGCGGCCGTGGCCGGTGCCGACGGGGCCTCGGGCAGGTCCATCCAGTGGCGCTCGCGGGCAAACGGGTAGCCCGGCAGGCCGAGGCCGGAACGCCGCCGGGCCCCGGGGCTCCGCAGGCCGGCCCAGTCGACCGCCGCGCCGGCCGTCCAGAGCTCCGCGGCGGCCGCGCGCAGCTGCGCCGCCTCGCCGCGGCCGGGCCGCAGGGTCGTCACCCAGCGCGCCGGCGGCCCGCGCCAGGTCTTCCGCGCCAGCGCCGTCAGCACCGGCCGCGGCCCCACCTCCAGGAAGCAGCCCCAGCCGCCCTGCTCCAGCGCGCGGATCGCGTCGGCGAAACGCACCGGGCCGACGACGTGCGCGCGCCAGTGCGCGGGCGAGGCGACGTCCGCGCCCGCGCCCAGGGCCGAGATCACCGGGAAGCGCGGCGCCGAAAAATGGACCGACGCGAGGACGCGGTCGAACTCGGCGAGCATCGGCTCCATCAGCGGCGAGTGGAAGGCGTGCGACACCGCGAGGGGCAGCGTCGTCACCCCCTGCTTCGCCAGGGCGGCCGCCGCGGCCGCCAGCTCCGCCTGCGGACCGGATAGCACGGTCTCCGCCGGCCCGTTGACCGCCGCGACCGCGAGGCCCGGCGCCGCCGCCCGCGCCGTGGCCTCGTCCGCCAGCACCGCCAGCATCCCGCCGCCCGCGGGCAGGGCCTGCATGAGCCGGCCCCGCGCCGCGACCAGGCGCAGGCCGTCCTCCACCGAGAAAACCCCGGCCACGCACGCGGCGACAAATTCTCCGATCGAGTGGCCGGCCGCGGCGGCCGGGCGGATGCCCCAGGCGGCCAGCTGCTCCGCCAGGGCCCACTCCAGGGCAAAGAGCGCGGGCTGCGTGAACTGCGTCTCGTCCAGGCCCGCCGCGCCCGGGGCGGCCTGCATCACCTCGAGCAGCGGTCGCGGCAGCAGCGGATCGAGCGCCGCCGCGCAGCGCTCGAGCGCCGCGCGGAAAACCGGCTCCCGGGCGAAAAGATCGCGGCCCATGCCCGGGCGCTGGGATCCCTGGCCCGTGAAGAGGAAGACGACCCCGGCGGCATCGGCCGGCGCGGCCGAGGGCACGGCCGCCCGGGCGGCCGCCGCGAGCTCGGCGGCCGTCGCTCCCGTGACGGCGAGCCGGTGAGGAAGCGCCGTGCGCCCCTCCGCCGCCGTCGCGCACACATCCGCCAGCGGCACGGCCGGATGGGCCTCGATCCAGTCCGCCCAGGCCGCGGCCAGCTGGCGCGCGGCCTCCGCGGTGCGCGCGGAGACCGGCAGGAAGTGGGGACCCTCGCCGACCGCCGCGGGCCGCTCGGCGGGCGGGGGCGCCTCCTCGACGATCAGGTGCGCGTTCGTCCCGGTGAAGCCGAACGAGCTGACGCCCGCGCGGCGCGGCGCCCCCTCGGCCGGCGCCGGCCAGGGCGTCCGCTCCGCGACCACGCGCAGCGGGAGCCGTTCCCACGGGATGTGCGGGCTCGGGTTGCGAAAATGCAGGCTGGCCGGGATCTCGCCGTGGCGCAGGGCGAGCACGACCTTGGCCAGGCTGGCGATGCCCGCGGCCGCCTCGAGGTGACCGAGGTTCGTCTTGACCGAGCCCACGAGCAGCGGGGCGTCGGCCGGACGGCCGGCGCCGAGCGCCGCGCCGAGGGCCAGGGCCTCGATCGGATCCCCGAGCGCGGTGCCGGTGCCGTGCGCCTCGACGTAGCCGACGCTTTCCGGCGCGACCCCGGCGCGCGCCAGCGCGCCGCGGATCACGCGCTCCTGGGCCGGGCCGTTGGGCGCGGTCAGGCCGTTGCTGCGCCCGTCCTGGCTGACGGCGCTGCCGCGGATCACCGCGAGGATCGGGTCGCCCGCGGCCACGGCGTCCTCCAGGCGCTTGAGGACGGCGAGGCCGCAGCCCTCCGAGCGCACGTAGCCGTCGGCCTCGGCGGAGAAGGCCTTGCAGCGCCCGTCGGGCGCGAGCATCCGCGCCCGCGCGAAATTGATCGCCAGCTCCGGGCTGAGGATCGCGTTCACGCCGCCGGCAAGGGCGAGGGAGCATTCGCCGCCCTGCAGGGCGCGGCACGCCTGGTGCACGGCGACGAGCGAGGAGGAGCAGGCGGTGTCCGTCGCGACGGCCGGGCCCCGGAAATCGAAAAAGTATGCGAGCCGCCCGGCGGCGGCGCTCAGCGCGGAGCCGGTCCCGCTGTAGGCGTCGATCCGGTCCGGGGCCGCCGAGGGCAGCGTGCGGCGGGCGTAGTCCTGCGTGCTGATCCCGACGAAGACGCCCGTGTCGGAGCCGGCGAGGCGGGCCGAATCGAGGCCGGCGTCCTCGAGCGCGTGCCAGGCGGTCTCCAGGAGGAGGCGCTGCTGGGGATCGAGCGAGGCGGCCTCGCGCGGGGAGATGCCGAAGAACTCCGCGTCGAACCGGTCGATGCCCTCGAGGAAGCCGCCGTGCGGCGGCGGGGCCGCCGGCCGCGCCTCGCGCATCGCCTCGAGGTCCCACCGGCCCGCGGGCACCTCCGAGATCGCGTCGACGCCCTCGCGCAGCAGCCGCCAGAAGGCGGCGGGATCGCCCGCCCCGCCGGGCAGGCGGAGGCCGAGCCCGATGATCGCCACCGCCCCCCCGCCGACGGGCCGGACGGCGGCCGGCGCCGCCGCGGCCGCGTCCCCCGCCAGGTGCGCGCTCAGCCGCGCAATGTCGGGATAGTCATAGAGCTCCATCGGCGGCACCGGGCGCCCGAGCCAGGCCTGCAGCTCGCCCGAGAGCTCGATGTGCGCCGCCGAATCGAGCCCGTAGGCCGAGAAGCTCGTCCGCGCGTCGATCTCCCGCGGACTCCGCCGCAGGCGCGCCGCCAGCCGCCCGGCGAGCCAGGCGGCGATCGGCCCGGCGCCCGGGGCCGCGGCCGGGGCGGGCGCGGGCGCCTCCGGCGCCGCCGCGGCGGCCAGCCGCCAGGCGCCGACCGTCTCCAGGGTTCCCGCGAGAAACTGCGCCCGCGCCGTGCCGCGCTGCATCTTGCCCGAGGACGTCTTGGGCAGCGACGCCGGCTTCAGGAGGACGACGGCCTGCGCGCTGACGCCGTGCTCCTCCGCGATCGCCCGAGCGATCGCGGCCCCGACCTTGGCCGCATCCACCGTCTTCAGGGCCGTGCGCTCGATCTCCTGGGCGACGACCAGCCGCTCCTCGCCGTCCTCCTCGATCGAGAAAGCGGCGGCGGACGCGGGCCGCAGCGCCGGGTCGGCGCGCCCGGCGGTCTCCTCGATGTCCTGGGGATAGTAGTTGCGCCCCCGGATGATGATGAGGTCCTTGGCCCGGCCGCAGATGAAGAGTTCGCCCGCGGCGTCGAGGTAGCCGAGGTCGCCCGTGCGCATCCACTCGTCCGGCTCGCCCTCCAGCCGGGCCCTGAAGGTCGCCGCGGTCTCGGCCGGGCGCTGCCAGTAGCCGGCGCAGTCCGTCGGCCCCGCGATCCAGACCTCGCCGATCGCCCCGGGCGCGGCCCGGCGGCCCGCGGCGGCGTCCGCGATGGCGAGCCTGGTCTCGAGGATCGGCCGGCCGGAGCTCACCAGCTCGAAGACGGAGTCGGGCGGCGCGCCGGGAGCCGCCGGCACGAACCGGCCCTGCTCGAGCGCGGCGCGCTCGACCCAGCGGGTGACCGGCCGGCGGTCGAGCCGGCAGCCGGTGACCATCAGCGTGGCCTCGGCCAGCCCGTAGGTCGGATAAATCGCCCGCGGATCGAGCCCGCAGGGCGCGAAGGCCTCCGCGAAGGCCCGCAGCGTCGCGGCCCGCAGGGGCTCCGAGCCGTTGTAGGCGCAGTTCCAGGAGGAGAGGTCCAGGGTCGCCTTCACCTCCGGCGAGATCTTCTGGACGCAGAGGTCGTAGCCGAAGTTGGGCGACCCGCCGTGGGTGCCGCGAAAGCGCGTGATCGCCTGGAGCCAGCAGGCCGGGCGCTGGACGAAGGCGACCGGCGAGAGCAGGACCGCCCGCGCGCCGGCATAGAGCGGCGTCAGGACGCCGTCGATCAGGCCCATGTCGTGGAAGCTCGGCAGCCAGCAGACCGAGACCCCGTCCGAGCCGAAGTCCGACTGTCCCGTTATATAGTGTGCGCCGTAGGTGATGTTCCGCTGGGTCACCATCACCCCCTTCGGGCTGCCCGTGGAGCCCGAGGTGTACTGGAGGAAGGCCAGGGCGTCCGGCGACGGCAGCGCGAGGTCCGGGCCCGCGGCCGACGCCGGGATGGCGTCGGTCGCCAGGAGCTCGATCCCCGCCCACTCGGGCTGGCCCGACGTCTGGAGCCGGATCGGCTCGACCGTCTTCGAATGGGTCAGCGCCAACCGCGCCCCGCAATCGGTCAGGAGGGCCCGGAGCCGCGGCAGGTGGCCCTTGTTGCGCGGGGGGTAGGCCGGGACGGCGATGATCCCGGCGTACAGGCACGCGAAGAAGGCCTCCACGAACTCCAGGCCGGGGGGATAGAGCAGGACCGCCCGGTCGCCCGGCCGGAGCCGCTCGCGCAGCACCGCGGCGATGACCCGGGCGCGGGCGTCCAGGCTTCCGTAGGAATGCCGCGGTTCCGGTCCGCCCGCGTCGGGGAGAAACACGAGCGCGGGCCGGTCCGGCTCCCGTTCCGCCCGCCAGCGCAGGATCTCGACGAGCGTCGGCGTCGGCTGGCGTCCCCACGCCGGGGCGGGACTGGCTGCACGGGTCGGCACAAGCCCAACACAAAAGATTGGCCAAGGGCGGGCAACCGGAAAGCGCCGCGGATCGGGCGCCCTGCACTGCCGCGCACTTCGTCACAATTTGATTTTGCTTGCGCGGCTTCCGGGGAAACGGGCAATTTCCCCCGGTCCCCCTTCGATGAATGCTGCCTCCGCGAGGTCTGTCCTGACATTATTGGCAGCGACTGCTGTATCCGTCGCCCGCGCGTCCGACACGTCGCCCTCGGCCTCGCAGCCCTGGGTCGGCGAGCAGGCGGCGACCTACCCGCGGCCCGCCGCGCCGACCGGCCCCGAGGTCCCCGGGCACCCGCTGTCGCTCGGCGAGCTGATCGACCTGACGCTGCGGGACAATCCCGACACGCGCAGCTCCTGGCAGGTCGCCGTGCAGGCGGCCAACACCCACAACCGGGCCCTCGGCGCCTTTCTCCCCGACATCGGCGTCGGCGTGAGCTTCAGCAAGCAGTACCAGAAGACCGACGGCGCCCTGACCTCCGGGAAGTTCAGCGTCCCGCAGGTGCAGATCGTGAACTCCCCCAGCGTCTTCGTCTCGCCGAGCGCGAGCCTGACCTGGGTGCTCTGGGACTTCGGGACGACCAAGGCGGGCGTGGACGCAGCCAAGGCCGGCCTGATCGGGGCCAATTTTTCGCACAACCGGACCCTGCAGGGCGTCGTGCGCCAGGTGCAGGGCGCCTACTTCGCCTTCGACACCGCCCGGAACGCCCTCAAGGCCGCCGACGCCGGGGCCGACGTGGCCACCAACAGCCTCAATGCGACGGTGCTGAAGCGCCGCAGCGGCCTCGTAGGCTTCACCGACGAGCTCCAGGCCCGCCAGAGCGAGATGCAGGCCCGGATGCAGCGGGAACAGGCCCGCCTCTCCTATGAGCAGGCCCGCGCGCAGCTCTTCGAGCTCGCCGGCATCCCGCCGTCCGACTCCGTCGAGGTCGCCGAGCAGCCGGCCGGCACCGAGCCGGCTCCCGCCGTCGGCACAGTCGGGGCCCTGGTCGCCCAGGCGCTGGCCACGCGGCCCGACATCGCGGCGCGCTACGCCAAGATCGAGGCGATGGAGGACTCGCTGAAGCGCGCCCAGCGCGGCTTCCTGCCCACGGTCACCCTCTCGACCTCGGTCAACCGCCTCCGGGGCGAGCAGTCGACCCTGTCCAGCCAGGGCGTGACCAACCCGACGGCCATCCAGCAGGCGCAGATCTCGCGGTACAACACGGCCGGCTACATCGAGACCCTCTCGGGCGGCATCTCGGTGAACGCCGACATCACGAGCCTCGTCACCTACAGCCACGTCGTCGCGGAAAAACGGGCGGCGATCGACACCGCCCGGTCCGAGCTGCACACCGCGCTCATCACCGCCGAGCACGACGTCTGGCTGGCCGTCGACGCCTGCCAGTCGGCCCGCAGCCAGTTCACGCAGGCCAAGGAGCTCCTGGACATCTCCGAGAAGGCGTTCGGCGCCTCGCAGAAGGCCCGCGAGCACGGGCTGCAGAGCAATCTCGACTTCCTCCAGGCGCAGCAGTCGCTGGCCCAGGCCCGCTACACGCTGGTCGAGGCGCGTTCGCGCATGTTCACGACGGCCGCCGACCTCGCCTTTGCGACCGGGCAGACGCCGATGGGCTCCGGCGGCGGCTGAGGCTCCCCTTCCCCCTTACCTACCATGAACGAGTCCTCCAGCTTCCATCTCCCGCGCGGCGGCTGGGTCACCGCCGCCCTCGCCTCCGCCCTCGCCCTCTCCGGCTGCGGCCACGGCGCCCCCGCCCCCGTCGCGGCGGCCCCCAAGGGCGTCGTTGTCGAGGCCGTCGACGCGATCACGCGCACCCAGCCGATCACGATCGACACGTTCGGCCACGTCGACGCGGCCGCCACCGTCAGCTTCGTTCCGCTGGTCAACGCCCGCGTCACGGCCCTGCTCGTGGGAGACGGCGCCGAGGTCAAGGCGGGCGACCCGCTGATCCGCCTCGACAACCGATCCTACGCGGCCGTCCTCACCCGCATGCAGGGCGAGAAGGCGGCCCGGGCCGCGCAGGTGGCCGCCCTCCAGTCCCGCACCGACCGGTCGCAGGACCTGGTCGCGGGGGATTTCATCGCCCCGCAGCAGGCGCAGGAGTCGCAGGTGGAACTCGCCCAGGCCCAGGCGGCGCTCGCGGCCGCCGAGGCCGGCGTCCAGCAGGCCACCGTGGACCTGGAGAACTGCGAGCCGAAGGCTCCCTTCGCCGGCCGCGTCGGCCTGCTCAAGGCCCCCGCCGCGGTGGGCAACTTCGTCACCGCCGGCGGCGATCCCCTCCTCGAGCTGCGTTCGCTCGACCAGCTGAAGGTGGAATTCTCCGTCCCGGAAAGCGCGCTGTCGGTCCTCGAGCAGATGGCCAGCGGGAGCAAGGACCTCAAGGTGGTGGTGACGGCGCACGGCGACTCCAGCCGCAGGCTCGAGGGCCCGGTCGCCGCCTTCGACAACGTGATCGATCCCCGCACCCGCAGCATCAAGGTCCGGGCGACGCTCGCCAATACCGGCCGCCTGTTCTGGCCCGGCCAGTTCGTCGACGTGCAGATGGTCGTCGGCGTGGCGGACAATGCGATCCTGGTCCCCTACCGCGCGATCAACACCGGCCCGAACGGCCCCTATCTCTACGTGGTCGACGGCACCAAGGCCGCGCTCAAGCCGGTCACCCTCGGCGCCCAGGTCGGCGACCTGGTGGTCGTCCAGTCCGGCGTCACCTCCGGCCAGAAGGTCATCGTGAGCGGCCAGCTGGGCATGCAGGACGGCTCGATCGTCCAGGTGTCCACCGCCGCAGCCTCCCTGTGAACCTTTCCGAGATCTTCATCAGGCGCCCGGTCGCGACGACCCTCCTCGCGGTGGCCGCGGCGGGCTTCGGCCTGTCGTCCTACTTCAAGCTGCCGGTCAGCGACCTGCCCCAGATCGAGTTCCCGGCGATCTCCGTCTCGGCGACCTACCCGGGCGCGGCGCCCGACACGATGGTGAGCACCGTCACCGCCCCGCTGGAGCGGGAGCTCTCGCTCGTCCAGGGGATCACCAGCATCCACAGCGTCTCTTCCCTCGGGACCTGCAGCATCTCCCTCACCTTCTCCTCGGACCGGAAGATCAACGACGTCGCGCAGGACGTCCAGGGGGCCCTGACCCGGGCCACGCCGGTCCTGCCGCGCGACCTGCCCACGCCGCCGACCTACCAGAAGGGCGGCGCCTCGCAGCCGATCATGTACATGACGCTCACCTCGGGCGTCCTGACCGAGCCCCAGCTGTACGACTTCGCGAAGAACGACGTCGTCGACATCCTGACCCAGATCCAGGACGTGGCCCAGGTCTCGATCCTCGGCACCAAGATGGCGCTCTGGGTCGACGCCGACACGCGCAAGGTCGAGACGGCCGGCGTGACCCTCGCCGACATCAGCAAGGCCGTCGCGGCCGCGAACGGCAACCAGCCGGCCGGCGTGATTCCCGGGAAGTTTTCCACCTTCGCCATCCAGCCCACCGGCGCCCTGCAGACCGCCCGGCAGATCGAGCAGATCATGGTGCCGAGCAGCTCCGGCAACACGGTGCGCGTCGGCGACCTGGCCGACGTGCGGATCGGCGTACAGAACAAGAATTTCAACGTGCGGTACGTGGACCACAACAAGCTGGTCAACGATCCCGCGCTGGTCCTCGCCATCTACCGGCTCCCGGGCAAGAATACCGTCGCCATCGCCGACCGGATCAAGGCGCGCCTCCGGGGCATCACCCACGAGCTGCCCTCGAGCATCAAGCTTGAGATCCTCTTCGACCAGTCGCTGCCGATCGTCGAGTCGATCGACGACGTCAAGCTGACCCTCGTCATCGCATTCATCCTCGTGATCGGCGTCGTGGGCCTCTTCCTCGGCCGCCTGACCGACACGATCATCCCGACGGTCGCGATCCCCTTCACGCTGGCGCTGACCTTCGTCGTCATGCGGGAGCTCAACTACTCCCTGGACAACCTGTCGATGATGGCCCTCGTCCTCTCGATCGGGTTCGTCGTCGACGACGCCATCGTCGTCCTCGAGGACACCGTCCGGCGCATGGAGGAGGACGGGATGAAGCCCTTCCCCGCCGCGATCGCCAGCGCCCAGCAGATCGGGCCCACCATCATCTCGGTCACGATCTCCCTCGCGGCGATCTTCATGCCCCTCTACTTCATGGAGGGCACGATCGGGCTCCTCTTCAAGGAGTTCGCGATCACGATCATCGCCACGATCTTCCTCTCCTGCGTCGTCGCGATCGTCATCAC
>CAZKAH010000011.1:3659-20598 GCA_964550715.1 uncultured Opitutaceae bacterium | reverse complement strand
CAGGCCTTCGTGGCCAATCCCGCGATCGAGAAGGGCATCGTCGTCAACGGCTTCGGCGCCAACGGCATCGTCTTCGCCACGCTGAAGCACGGCAAGCGCCCCGACACCGACACGGTGACCCAGCAGATGCGCGACAAGCTCGAAGGCATGCAGGACGGCAAGATGTACCTCTTTCCGCTCCCGGTCCTGATCCCCGGCGGCAGCGGCGGCGACGGCGGCTACAGCTACACGATGTCCAGCACGGACAAGGATGCGCTCTACCACTATGCCAATCTCCTGACCCAGGAGGTCGCCGCCCAGCCCGGGTTCGTCGACGTGCACACCAACGCCTCGAGCGATTCGCCCGGCGTCACCTTCGAGGTCCAGCCCGACCGGGCCGGCACGCTCGGCCTCTCGCCCGGCATGATCCAGCAGTACGTGAGCCTCGCCTTCTCCGACAACCAGGTCACCTCGATCAAGACCCCGACCGCCCAGTACCTCGTCATGATGGACGTCGCGGACC
Source organism: uncultured Opitutaceae bacterium (assembly GCA_964550715.1). Taxonomy (GTDB): domain Bacteria; phylum Verrucomicrobiota; class Verrucomicrobiia; order Opitutales; family Opitutaceae; genus Palsa-1447. The sequence continues at coordinate 20,096 of CAZKAH010000011.1, read as the reverse complement.
GGTACCGCGGCAAGCCCGGCGAACTCTCGACCCTGATGATGCCCACGCCCGGCGGCCAGCTGGTCCCCATGGGCGAGGTCATGAAATGGAGCTACCATGGCGCGCCCTCCACGATCGAGCGCGTCAACCAGCTGACCGCGGTCAACCTGAACTACGGCGTGAAGCCCGGCTATGATGTCGGCGCAGCCAACAAGAAGGTGAACGCCATCGCCGACCAGCTGCTCCCGGCGGTGGTCAAGCACGGCGTGACCGACGCCGCCCAGGACGACTCGGCGGCCTCGGGCAGCCTCCTCAGCCTCCTCCTCCTCGCGATCGTGGTCATGTACCTGGTCCTCGGCATACTCTACGAGAGCTACATCCACCCGATCACGGTCCTCTCCTCGCTGCCGGTGGCCGCGTACGGCGGCGTCCTGACCCTCGTCCTTTTCGGCGCCAAGCTGAACCTCTTCGGCTTCATCGGCCTCTTCCTCCTGCTGGGCCTGGTGAAGAAGAACGGCATCATGATGATCGACTTCGCGCTGCACTACCGCCGCGTGAACCCGAAGGCCACGGCCGCCGAGGCGGCCATGGAGGCCTCCAAGGTCCGCTTCCGCCCCATCCTCATGACGACGCTGGCCGCCGCCCTCGGGGCGATGCCGATCGCCCTCGGCATGGGCGCCGGCGGCGACTCGCGCCAGCCCCTCGGCCTCGTGGTCGTCGGCGGCCTCCTGCTGGCGCAGGTCATCACGATCTTCATCACGCCGGTTCTCTACGTCCTCCTCGACCCGGTCGACGCATGGCTGCGCAAGCGGCAGGCGAAGGACGAGGGCGAGCCCGTCGGGCAAGCCGTCACGACGCACTGAGCCGCCTCAGGCCAGCTGGTCCACGAACGCGTGGCCGCGCGGGCCCAGGGCATACGCTTCCACGGTCCGGCGGCTGATGGCCTCAGCCGATCCGGGCTGCGCCAAGAGCTGCAGGGCGAGGCCCCAGTAGGGCACGCGGCTCGCCGGCCCATCGTCGGCGGGCGTCAATTCCTCGGTCGTGCCGGCATATCGTCCCCGCCGCGCGAGTTGGGCGAAAAGATCGCCCAAGACGGCGCGGCGGCGGCCCGTGGCCGCCGCCCGCTCGACCAGCCCCGGAATGCCGAGGCGGGTCCGCACGCCGGCCCGGCCGATGACAAGGGCGCCGGCGTCCTCCCCTCGCGCCACGCGGAGGAGCGTCTCCGCGAGGTCCACGCCGCTGAGGAGGGCATTGACCGGCTCGACCAGCCGCGGATTGGCGTCGATGTAGCACGGTTTCGCCGGATCGCCGTCCCGGAGGATGAAGTCGAAGGCCAGGGCGCCGTGCCAGGGAAGCCGCGCCCCCAGAGCCTGCACGTGCCCGGTGACCAGCGGGCGGGACACGCTTTCCTTCACGACATCGCCTCCGCCCGGCCCGGCCACGATTTGGCGGAAGCAATGGAGCGCCCGGAGCTTCCCCTGCGCGAAGACCGCCTGGCATCGCTCCAGCGGACCCGGCACCCGTTCCTGCACGACCAGCGGGGCTCCGCCCGGGAAGCCGGCGGCCGCCGCCAGCCGCTCCAGGTGCCCATGATCGGACACCCGGTGCAGTCCCGTGCTCGCCGTTCCCGCCGTCTCCTTGACCACCAGGGCGCGGGCCGAGCGCAGGAGATCGCCGCCAACCCGCAACAATTCGTCCGCGGACCGGACGACGCGTGTATCCGGCTGGGGCAGGCCCGCCGCCGCCAGTGTACCCGCCAGGGCATCCTTGGTTTGGACCGCCCGAAAGGCCGCCAGGGACGCGACGGGGACCGCCGTGCGGACGTGCGGCCAGATGGGCTCGTGCTGCCGCAGCGCGGCAAAGAGGTAAGCTTGCTCATGGACGGGCAGGAGGACGTCGATCTGCTCGCGGGCGCAGAGTTCGGCGACGGAGCGCACATACCCCGCCGGATCGCTGCCCGCCATGGGCATCACGTGCACCCGGTCGACCCACTTCGAATATCCGCCGAAGCACCAGCGCTGCGGGGCGCAGAGGTCGACCCGGTGCCCCGCGCGCCCCAGGACCGTGATTGCCTCCCGCGCCGAAAGGCTCATGCCCTCCGACAGCAGGATTTTCAGGCGCGGCGCCACAAGTTCCGTTTCATGGCAGGTTGGCGGACCGACTCCACACTGAAACCCTCCGCCCGCAGGATTGACAAAGGCGCCGGGGTAACGGCGCCTTAGTGGGAATGCCCGCCGCGCCCGAGACCATCGCCCTGCTCGACGCGTGTGCCGCGCGGAGCATCTCGCTGGAGGTCGGCGCGGGCGGTGCGCTGAAGGTGAAGGCGCCCGCGGGCGCGCTGACGCCCGAGCTGCAGGCGGGGCTCAGGGAGCGCAAGGCGGAGCTCGTCGAGCTGCTTTCGGCCCGCGCGGCCCCGCCCATCCCGCGGGCGCCCCGTGGCGGCCCCCTGCCCCTGGCCTCGGCCCAGGCCCGCCTCTGGTTTCTCACCCAGCTCGATCCCCACAGCAGCTCGGCCTACAACATCGTCGTCGTGGCGCGGATCCGCGGCACCCTGCAGCCGGACGCGATGGAGCGGGCGCTGAACGGCCTGGCGGAGCGGCATGAGATCCTCCGCACGGGGTTCGCGGCCACGGCCGGCCAGCCGGGCCAGCACATCGCCGCGCAGGTCACGGTCCCGTTCGCGCGCTTCGACGGCCGGGGCCTGACGGAGGCCCAGGCGCAGGCCGAGGTGCAAGAGCGGCTGGAGGCCGAAAGCCTGCAGCCCTTCGAGCTGGCGCGGCCACCCCTCGCGCGGGCGATCCTCCTGTCGTTCGCCGGCGAGGAAGCCGTGTTCATCCTCACGCTGCACCACCTGGTTTCCGACGGCTGGTCCTCGGGCGTGATCATCCGGGACGTGGTCGCACTCTATGAGGCGGCGGCCGCCGGCCGGGCCTCCTCGCTTCCTCCCCTCGACACCCAGTATGCCGACTTTGTCGCGTGGCAGGCGGGGCGGCTGGCCTCGCCCGCGGCGGCGCGCAGCCTGGCCTACTGGAAAGAAACCCTCACGGGCGTGCCGGTCCTCGAGCTGCCCATCGACCGGCCGCGGCCGGCGGCGATGACGTATCGCGGCACCACGGCCTTCCACACGCTTCCGCCGGAACTCGCCCAGGCCCTCCGCGAACTCGCCCGGCAGGAGCAGGCCACCCTCTTCCAGGTCCTGCTCGCCGGGTTCTACGCGCTCCTGCACCGGTACAGCGGGCTGGAGGACATCGCGATCGGCACCTCGATCGCCAACCGGCCCCACCCGGCGCTGGAGCCGCTGATCGGCTTTCTCACCAACACGCTCGTCCTGCGCACGCGGCTGCGCGGAAAGACTCCCTTCCGCCGGCTCGTCGCGGACGTCCGCGCCACCGCGGAGGCGGCCTACGAGCACGGCGAGACCCCCCTTGAGCAGATCATCGAGGCGGTGCAGCCGGAGCGCACCATGAGCCAGAACCCCCTGTTCCAGGTCTGCTTCTCGCTCCTGCAGGCCCACCGGGACGCGCTCCGGATCAGCGGCCTGGAGGTCGAGCAGCAGAACGTCCCGAGCGCCACGTCCCGCTTCGACCTGACGGTGACCTGCGAGGACGCGCGCGCCGGCCTGATCGTGGCCTTCGAGTACAGCTCGGACCTCTTCGACCCGGCGACGATCGACCGCATGGCGGCCCATTATCACCGGCTCCTGGCCGGCGCCGTCCTGCGGCCGGACGCGACCGTGGCCGCCCTGCCGATCCTGGACGCGGCGGAGGCCGCCACGCTGCTGCGCACCTGGAACGCGTCGGCGACGCCCTACCCGGCCCGGAGCTGCGTCCATGAGCTCTTCGAGGAAAGCGCCGCCCGGACGCCCGGCGCCCCTGCGGTCATCGCGGGCGGCCGGACCCTCACGTATGGCGAGCTGAACGCCCTGGCCAACCGCCTCGCGCACCGGCTGCGGGCGCGCGGAGTTGTCCCGGACCAGCCGGTGGCCGTGGCCGCCGAGCGCACGCTGGAGATGGTCGTCGCGCTCGTGGCCGTGCTCAAGGCGGGCGGGTGCTACCTGCCCTTCGATCCCGCCGATCCGGCCGACCGGCTCGAGTTCAGCTTTCGCCAGGCGGGCGTCCGGCTGATGCTGGCCCCAAGGGAGGCGGAATCACGGCTGCCCCTGCAGGCGGGCGCCGCGTGGGTGCCGGTCCAGCTCGACGATCCCGCGCTGCTGGCCGAGCCTGCGGGCAACCTGCCGAACCGCTCGCTCCCCGACCACCTCGCCTACATCACCTTCACCTCGGGATCGACCGGCCGGCCCAAGGGCATCTGCATCCCGCACCGGGCGGTGGCGCGGCTCGTGCGCAACACCAACTACCTGGACTACGGCCCGGACCTGCGGATCCTGGAGCTGGCGCCCGTTTCCTTCGATGCCTCGACCTTCGAGCTCTGGGGCGCGCTCTGCAACGGGGCGGTCCTGGTCGTGTTCCGGCCCGGCGCGCCCTCGATCCGCGACCTGGCCGAGGTGATCCCGGCGCAGCAGATCACGAGCCTCTACCTCACCTCCGCCCTCTTCAACCTGATGGTCGACGAGCGGCCCGAGGCCTTCGCCGGCGTGCGCCACCTGCTGGTCGGCGGCGACGCGCTGTCGCCGCTCCACGTCCGCCGGATTCTTGCGGCCCATCCCGGCCTCACGGTGATCAACGGCTACGGGCCGACGGAGACGACGACCTTCGCGAGCTGCGGCCTGCTCCGGCGCCCCGAGGAGGTCGGCGCCAACGTCACGATCGGTCCGCCGATGAGCAACACCACGCTCTACATCCTCGACGCCGAATTCCAGCCCGTGCCCGTCGGCGTGCCCGGCGACCTCTACATCGGCGGCGACGGCAACGCCCGCGGCTATCTGGGGATGCCGGACCTGACGGCCGAGTGCTTCGTGCCCAATCCCCACGCCGCCCCCGGCGAGCGGATCTACCGCACGGGCGACCTCGCGCGCTGGCGGCCGGACGGCACCGCGGAGTTCCTCGGCCGGCGCGATTTCCAGGTGAAGATCCGCGGCTTTCGCGTGGAGCTGGGCGAGATCGAGAGCGTCCTCGCGTCCCACCCGGACATCCAGGAGGCGATCGTCCTCGTGCAGGAGGAGGTGGCGGGAAAGCGCCTGAGCGCCTGCCTGCAGCTCCGGGCGGGGGCGAAGGCCCCGGAAGCGGAGGCGCTGCGGGTCCACCTTCGGACCCGGCTGCCGGAGTTCATGGTCCCGGCCGCCTTCGTGTTCGTGGAGAAGTTTCCGCTGACGGCGCATAACAAGGTCGACCGCGCGGCGCTGCGCGCCCTCCTGCCCGGCGCGGGCGGCGCGGGCGCCGCGGCCGCCGCCGCCTACGTGGCGCCGCGGACCCCCGTCGAGGAGGTGCTCGCCGAGCTCTGGGCCGGCGTCCTGCGGCGGCCCCAGGTCGGGGCCGCGGACAACTTCTTCGACCGCGGCGGCCATTCGCTGCTCGCGACGCAGCTCCTCTGGCGCGTGTCCGAGGCCTTCCGCTGCGAGCTGCCGCTGCGGCTGCTCTTCGACGCGCCGACCCTCGGGGAATTCGCGGAGGCGGTGCGGGCGGCGGTCGACCGGCCGGACGGGCGCCCCGGTCGGGCCGAGGCAATCGCGCGCGTCCACCGCCGCGTCATCCAAATGTCACCCGAGGAGGTCCGGCGCCGGCTCGAGGGCCGTCAGCCGGCCGCGGTCACGTCCAGAAAATGACCGTCGCGGGGTCCTTGAACCCCATCAGGAGCGAGATCGTCGAGCGGTGCGCCCCCGGCTGGGCCTGCGCCTTGACGGCGTGGACCAGCTTCCCGTTGAAGAAGTAGGCGTCGCCCGTGCGGATCGCCAGGTCGATCCGGGGGAAGTCGCCGAGGAGCTCCGCCGCGTAGGGATGCCCGGTCTCCTCGACGCCCAGGGCGCGGCGGGTCGCGTTGTCGGGCTGCAGGTTCCAGTAGACGAGCTCGCCGCCCTCGCCGTTCTCGAGGCAGAGGTTGACGGCCGTGAGCGGGTTGACGACGACCTGCTGGATCTCGAAGCCGGCCTGCTTCTTCGCCGTGAGCTGCGCGCCGTCGTCGTGCGCGGCCAGGGCGAAGTTGCCCGAGGCGCTCCAGGAGCGCATGACGAACTCCCCGGCCCGGCGGCCGTGGTGCTCGGCCACGCGCATCGCGACCCCCTGGTCGCTGAGGACGCCGGCGATGCCGTCCATGATCCGCGCGTAGAAATTCTCGGTCCCGGCGAAGACCTCGCCCAGCGCCGCGCGGGTCGCCTCGGCCTCCTGGAGGTACAGGTCGAGCTCCTTGGCGTAGTGGTAGGTCCCCAGGTAATAGGCGGGCACGGCGTCGCCGCGCTTTCGTAACATGGGATTGGCCCAGAAGTTCTTCTTCACCTGGTCGCAGGTGGCCTGCGAGATCGCGCCGCGGAAGATGACGCCCGCCACCTCGCCGCGCATGACGCGGACGACGTCCACCGGGTCGAACTTCTCCCGCTCGAGGATCCGGAAGTACTCGGCCGGCTCCTGCTTTCCCGTCACGCGGACGCCGGCGGAAGTGGTCGGGAGGGGGGCGGACATGGCGCGGATAAGTTGGGGAGGTGCAATGCAGGCGCAGCCCTCCGGGCTTGTCTAGCTTTCTTTCCGGACGGGGGCAATGCGCTTGCCAACCCCCAAAGCCCGGGGCTTTGCTCATACCCCGCATGAAGTTGCTCCACCTCATCCGCAAGGAGTCTTCGGTCAACTTCCGCTCGCTGCTCATCCTGACGATCGTGTCCGGCCTGGCCCAGGGCGTCCTCCTGTCGATCATCAACAACGCGGCCGCGGCCGCGACCTTCGACCAGGTCAATTTCCGCTACCTCTGCCTCTTCGCCATCGCCATCGCGACCTTCATCATCACGAAGCAGAAGGTCCTGTCCCGCTCGTTCGTCATGACCGAGGAGGTCATCGCCCGCCTGCGGATCCGGATCTCCGACAAGCTCCGGCGCTCGAACCTCGCGGTGGTCGAGCGGATCGGCAAGCCCCGGATCGAGGGCCGGCTCACGCAGGACACGCTCACGATCTCGCAGTCGGCCGGCGAGATCGCGAACGCGGCGCAGTCCGCGGTCATGATCATCGTCTGCGTCCTCTACATGGCGCTCCTGTCCAAGGCCGCCTTCCTCATCACGATCGCCCTGATCATCGGCGGCATCTCGATCTACCTGCGGAACCAGCGGATCCTCAACCGCGAGTGGCAGGCGGCCACGCAGATCGAGACCGACTTCCTGGGCTCGCTCTACCACCTCTTCGACGGCTTCAAGGAGCTCAAGGTCAACCAGGCCAAGTCGAAGGACCTGTTCGAGAACGAGTACTCCCGCATCTGCCTCGAGGCCCAGCGGATCAAGACCAAGACGAGCCTGGAGTACGTCCGCAGCTTCATCTTCTCCCAGACCTTCTTCTACGTCCTGATCGCCGTCCTCGTCTTCCTCCTGCCCGTCCTCAGCCAGGCCTACACCGACGTGATCATGAAGGCGACGGCGGTCGTCCTCTTCATCGTCGGCCCGCTCTCCTCGCTGGTCGGCGCAATCCCGATCTACACCCGCGCGCGGGTCGCGATGGACAACATCACCGCCCTCGACGCCTTCCTCGACACCGAGGAGGCCGCGAGCGAGCGCAATGTCGAGCCGGCGAAGACCGACTTCCGGGGCTTTGGGGAACTCTCGCTCACCGGGGTGAAATTCCAGTACGCGGACGACGGTTTCACGGTCGGCCCCTTCGACCTGACGGTGAAGGCGGGCGAGGTCGTGTTCTTCGTCGGCGGCAACGGCTCGGGCAAGTCCACCCTGATGAAGCTCCTGACCGGGCTGTACATGCCGGCCTCCGGCGACGTCCGGGTCGACGCCCTGCGCCTGCAGCCGGCGTTCTATCCCGCCTACCGCGAGCTCTTCTCCATCATCTTCACGGATTTCCACCTCTTTGACCGCCTCTACGGCTCGCCGCAGATCGACGAGAAGCAGCTGGCGCGCTGGCTGCAGAAGCTGGACCTCGACCAGAAGACCTCCTTCCAGGGCGGGCGGTTCACGAACCTCGACCTGTCCACCGGCCAGCGCAAGCGTCTGGCCCTGGCCGTGGCCTGCATGGAGGACCGCCCGGTTCTCGCGCTCGACGAGTTCGCGGCCGACCAGGACCCGACGTTCCGCGCCTATTTCTACGAAAAACTGCTGCCCGAGCTCAAGGCGTCCGGGAAAACGGTCATCGCGGTCACCCACGACGATCGCTACTTCCACTGCGCCGACCGCGTGATCAAGCTGGAGTACGGCCGCATCGACACCACCACCGCTTAAACCGACACCATGGAAACCACCAGCGGCTCCGACCCCACTGCCCCGAACGTGATCGTCACCGAGACCGTCGTCTACATCCGTCCGCCGGGATTCTTCGCGCGCATCGGCATCCGGCTCTCCAACTTCCGCGAGCGGCTGCGCGCCATCGTGCGCGAGAACATGGTCCCCCTGGTGGTGGGCGGCCTGATCTTCACCTTCATGTGCGTCTACCTGGCGAACCAGGTGTTCATCTTCGTCGGCCCCGGCGAGGCGGGCGTCCTCTTCCACCGGCTGACGACCGGCACCGAGCTCGACACGATCTACGGGGAGGGCATGCACATCATCTGGCCGTGGAACCGCATGTACATCTATAACATGCGGGTGCAGGCCGTGACCGAGGGCGTGGAGGCCCTGAGCAGCAACGGCCTGACGATCAAGGTCACGGTCTCGATGCGGTACTATCCGGAGTACAAGTTCCTGCCGCTCCTGCACCAGAAGGTCGGCCCCGACTATCCGCAGAAGATCGTGGAGCCCGAGGTGATCACCGGGGTCCGCGAGGTCATCGGCAAGTACCGCCCCGAGGATCTCTACACCCTGAAGACCTCCGACATCTCCGACGCCATCATCTTCAGCGTCGCCCGCCGGGTCAGCGACAAGTTCATCGTGCTGGACACGGTAAACGTGACCAACATCCGCCTGCCGGACCTGGTCACGACGGCGATCGAGAAGAAGCTCCAGCAGGAGCAGATCTCGCAGGAGTACGAGTTCCGGATCAAGAGCCAGAAGCAGGAGGCCGAGCGCGTGAGCTACGAGGCCGACGGCATCGCCGCCTACAACAACACGGTGAACGCGACCCTCACGCCCGAGCTCCTCCGCTTCAAGGGCATCGACGCCACGCTCGAGCTCGCCAAGTCGACCAACGCCAAGGTGGTCGTGATCGGCTCCGGCAAGGACGGGCTCCCGCTCATCCTGAACACCGACGGCGGGGCGCCGGTGCTCGCCGCGCCGACCGGCCGCACGGGACCCGCGACCGCCACCAGCACGTCCACCAGCCGCTAAGCCGATGTCGTTCTCGCGCGTAACCCGCCAGGCCCTGCAGGTGCTCGCCCTGCTGGCCGTGGCCGCGCTGCTGGCGCCGACCGTCTACTGGCGCACGCGGCCCGTCCTGCGGCTCTACGTCTGGGACGGCTACTTCTCCCCGACGATCATCAACTGGTTCGAGCTGCAGAACCGCGTGCGGGTGAAGGTCACGACCTACTCGAGCAACGAGGAGATGCTGGCCCGGGTGAAGGTGAGCTGGGACGAGTTCGACGTGATCATGCCCTCGAACTACATGGTGGACCAGATGCGCCGGTACCACCTCCTGCAGCGGATGGACGAGGCGGGCGTGCCCAACATCCGCAACCTGTCGGCCGACAGCCTGAACGGCAACGTGGTGCCGCCCGGCGAGGAGTACTACGGCATCCCCTATCTCGGCAACTACGCCGGCATCGGCTACAACAAGCGCCGGGTGACCAGCCCGCCCACGACCTGGGCCCAGTTCTTCAGCATGGCCACGGCGACGACCTACGGGCCGCGGCTCAGCCTGCTCGACCAGCCGCGGGAGACCATCGGCCTCGCCCTCCTCGCGCTCGGGCATTCGCCGAACAGCCGCGATCCCCATGAGCTGGACCAGGTCCGCCAGATGCTCCAGGACCAGTCCGCGGCGGGACGCCCGACCTTCGTGATGGAGGACGGCCGCGACCTGCTCCTTGCCCGCAAGACCTCGCTCCTGGCCACCTGGAGCCCCGAGGTCGCCCTGGCCGAGGCCGCGGACGCCGACATCGGCTACATCATGCCGTCGGACGGCTCGATCCTGACGGTCGACACGCTCGCCATCCCCAGCTCGTCCAGCCACCAGGACCTGGCGATGAAGTTCATCGACTACGTCCTCCAGCCCGACATCGCGAAGAAGGTGACGGAATTCTCCGGCTACGCCAATTCCCTGAAGCGCGAGCTCGTCCCGGTGCCGGCCGACCTCGGCCGGACCCCCTCCTTCGCCGTGCCGCCGACGGGCAAGAGCTACGTCCTGACCGACGTCGGCGACGCGCAGTACCTCTACGACACGATCTGGACGGAGTACCGCAAGCAGCAGGGGCCGCAGTAGCGCCGCCCTTGCCATGCGCCCGTCCCCGCTTCAACTTCGCGCTGCATGAATCCGAGCGACCCCTCAGCGGCCGAGGTCTACAAGGTGGTGGTGAACCACGAGGAACAGTACTCGATCTGGCCCGCCTGGCGCGAACTGCCCGCGGGCTGGCGCCACGCGGAAAAATCGGGGACGAAGGAGGAGTGCCTGGCGCACATCAAGGAGGTCTGGACCGACATGCGCCCGCTCAGCCTCCGCCAGGCGATGGACGGGCAGAAGCAGTAGGCGCCCCGGCGCCATGAGCCAGGTCCCCCTTTCCGGCGCTTGGGTCAGCTGCGCCCGGCCCGATCCCGCCGCCCCCTGGCGGCTGTGGTGCCTGCCCTTTGCCGGCGGCGGGGCGGCGGGCTGGAATCCGTGGAGCGCGCGGCTGGCCGGCGTCGCGGAGATCGCCGGGCTGCGTCCCCCGGGGCGCGAGAGCCGACTGCGCGAGCCGCCCGCCACGCGCGCGCGGCCCCTCGTGGAGCAACTGCTGACGGCGATGGAGCCGCACCTCGGGCGGAAGTACGCCCTGGCCGGCCACAGCCTGGGCGCGATGCTCGCCTTCGAGCTGGCCCGCCTGGCCCGGGAGCGCGGTTTGCCGGGGCCCGCGGCGCTGATCGTCTCGGGGGCGCGAGCCCCCGGCTCGCCCCGGCGCGAGCCGGACCTCCACGGGCTGCCCGACGCCGAGTTCATCGAGGAGCTGGACCGGCGCTACCAGGGCATCCCCCCGGGTGTGCGCTCGGAGCCGGAACTGCTGGCCCTGCTGCTGCCGGTGATGCGCGCGGACCTGACCGTCTTCGAGACCTATGCCTACGCGCAGAGCGCGCCGCTCCCCGTCCCGATCCTGGCGCTGGGCGGGGAGACCGATCCCCATGTCTCGCGCGCGGAGGCCCTCGCCTGGGGTGGGCACACGACGGGGAGATTCGAGGCCGAGTTCTTCCCCGGCGGGCATTTCTTCATCCAGTCGGAACTGGGCCTGGTTACCCGCCGCGTGGGGCGGTTCCTGGGCGAGCTGTGACCGGGGCCGCCGGTCAGCTCTTCTCCGGCGCCGGCTTCCCCTGCGAATAGAGGGAAACCAGCCGCGCAATGAGCATGCCGACGTAGAGGACGCCGGTCACCGATTCCATGACGGCCAGGATCCGCGCCTGGTGGCTCACGGGTGAAATGTCCCCGTACCCGGCCGTCGTCAGGGTGCAGAGGCTGAAATAGAACGCGTCGGCCTGGCTCAGGACGCCGTGGGAGAGCTCCCCCTTGAACGGACTGACCTGGACCTCCGACAACATGGTGTAGAGGGAAGACCACAGCAGGCCGAGGAGCAGGTAGATCGAGACCCCCGCCGCCAGGGTTTCGGCATCGACCTCCTTGGCGCTCAGGACGAACCGGAGCAGCCGCCAGACCGCGAACCCCTCCAGGATAATGAGGTAGGAAAGATAGCCGATCCCCACGACCTGGTTGTTCGGGCTCAGGCCGAAATGCTGCAGCCAGACCATGGCGAGGGGCGGCACCAGCACCAAGAGGCTGGCGGCGCCGATGCGATGGTCGCTGACGGCCAGGAGGGCCGAAAACATCGTGGCGGTGAACAGGACGGCGGCGACCCCCGGGCTCCAGCCCACCGTCTCGAGGAAGGGCGGGATGAGGAAGAGGGCCAGCAGGGAGAGGAGCAGCAGCCGGCAGGAAAACCCGTACGCGCTGCGGAAAAGCGGCAGGCCTCGCGCCGATGGGGGGGTCGTCGTCACCTGAATATAACGCTAGGCGTTCCCCCTCGGCGCAGGCGAGGAAATCCCTCCGGCTTTCCCCCTTTTTCCCTTGCCAGAAAATGACCCCCGGCCCACTTTGCACCCGTCGCATTGCGCGCCGTTCCTCCCCGTTTTCTCCGCTCCCCCACCTTAGATCATCAACCATAATTCATTCCCGCCATGATACCTGGATTCGTCATCTACCTCGCGCTCGCGGCGCTCGTCGGCTACATCGGCAAAGATCGTAAGTTCGGCTTCTGGGGCTATTTCTTCTGCTCCATCCTCTTCACCCCGCTCGTCGGCCTCGTGATTGCGTTCGCTTCCAACAAGCGGGTCCTCGTGGTGGAATAAGCGTCCCTTCAATCGGAGAAACCGCACCATGACCAAAGCCAAGTCCCATCACGCGCACGAGGAAGTCGTCGCCACGAAGCAGTCCGCCGCCAACGCGGTCGTCAATAAGTACCTCCCGTGGTCGATGGGCGTGGGCTTCATCCCCTCCGGCATCCTGGTGGTCGCCGGCGTGGCCGGCATCCAGATCAAGATGCTTTCGGAAATCTCGAAGGTCTATGGCGTCGAGTTCTCCGAGAACCGCGCGAAGTCGATCGTGGTCTCCCTGCTCGGCGGCCTGGCCCCCGGCGCGATGGGCGGCCTGGTCGGCGGCCTCGTCGCCTCGATTCCGTGGGTCGGCGGCTGGCTCCTGCCCGCGACGATGCCCCTCCTCGGCGGCGCCTCGACCTACGCCGTCGGCAAGGTCTTCATCCAACACTTTGAGTCCGGCGGCACCTTCCTCAGCATGGACTCCGTCAAGGCCAAGGAACTCTTCACCGAGCGCTATGAAGAGGGCAAGGCCGAGGCCAAGAAGGTCGCCTCCTCGCTCAACGCCAAGCTCGCCGCGGTGGTGGACATCTAATCTCGTCGTCTAAATCTCAACTCCCCGATCCCATGATTCCCGGACTCCTGACCCTCGTCATCCTCAGCGCCCTCGTCGCTTATATCGGCAAAGACCGCAAGTTCGGCTTTTGGGGCTATTTTGCCTGCTCGTTCCTGCTGACGCCGATCATCGGCCTCGTCGTCGTCCTGGCTTCGGACAAGAAGACGACGATCGCCGCCTGATCGGCCCGTCCTGGAGCCGGTTCGCGTCAGCGCGGCCGGCTCAGCGCGGTGGCAGCGTGAAGCTCGCCACGCGCTTGATTCCACTCTCGGCGGCCAGGGCCGCCGCATAGCCGGGGGCGACCCCGAGCCGCGCCAGGCTCCATTTTTTCGGCGCGTCGGCCTCGTCCGCACACCAGACCAGCGCCGGAGGCGCGTCCGGGCCGAGCCGCACCCGGAAGCTTCGCAGCGGCTTGGAGAGCCCGGCGCCCAGGCCCTTCAGGTAGGCCTCCTTCAGCGTCCAGGCGTCGAAAAAAGCGGCCGGGCGCCGGTCCTCGGGCCATTGCCGCCACTCCTCCACCTCCTCCGGCAGGAAGAAGTCGCGCAGGATCTGCTCGGCCTCGATCTCGCGCCAGCGCTCCACGTCGATGCCGACGCGGCGCCCCCGGGCGAAGGCCAGCAGCACCCATTCCCCGGAATGCGAGACGTTGAACTCGATCCGCCGGTCCGGGGCCGACCCGGCGACGTACGGCTTGCCTTTCGCCTCGGTGGCGAAGGCGATCTTGCCGGGAGCCACGTCGAGGTAATCCGCCAGCAGCAGCCGCAGGGCGGCGCGGCTCACCGCCTCCCGCCGCGCGTCGGCCGCGAAATGAAAGCGGCCCAGCCGCTCCTCCTCCGGGCCCGCGAGGAGCGTCCGCCAGCGGTTCTCCTCCTCCACGGCGACATCCGCCCGCACCCGCCACACATGCGCCACCCCGGCGGGCAGCTCCAGGGGAAGGGTGCGGGGCTCCCAAAGCGGTGGCACGAGCTCCATGGGGCAAGCCAACCCTACCCTTTCCCCGGGTCGAATTCAAAAGTGGTTCATCTTGCCCGCCGGGGCCGCCGCGCCACCCTCGGGACTGCTTGGATAAGTCCGCCCTACGCACCGCGATCCTGGCCCGGCTGGAGGCCGAGCTGGCGCTGCAAACCGCGGCGGCCGAGGCCTCGCGGGACGACGCCACCGACGCCGACAGCCGCGCCGAGGGCAAGTTCGACATGCGCGGGCAGAGCTCGGCGTACCTGGCCGCCGGCCAGGCGCAGCTGGCCACCGAGATCGCCGAGGCCCTCGCGGCCTACCAGGCGCTGGCCTGGCGCGCGTTCGCTCCCGATGAGGCCATCGCGCTCGGCGCCCTGGCGTCCCTCGAGGCCGGGGGCCAGCGCGCCGCCTACTTCCTCGGCCCCGCGCGCGGAGGCCTGGAGGTGGAGATCGGAGGCGCCGGGGTGACCGTCATCACCCCCGCCTCGACCCTGGGCCGGGCTCTCGTCGGCCGCCGCCGCGGCGAAACCATCTCGTTGCCAGGACGGGGTGGTCCGGTCATCCATGCGGTGACGCTCGTCGAATAACTTCCCATGCGCCTTTCCCTCCTTCCCGGCCTCGCCCTCGCCTGCACCGCCACGGCCTTTGGCCGTTCGCCGCCCGCGACGCCGGTACGGCCGGTGACCGACACCTATCACGGCGTGACCGTGTCCGATCCCTACCGCTGGCTCGAGGACTGGAACGATCCGGCCGTCAAGGCCTGGTCGGCGGAGCAGAACGGCTATGCCCGCGGCATCCTGGACGCCCTCCCGCATGTCACCGAGATCCGCACGCGCGTCTCCGAGATCGTCGGCGCCCAGGTGATCTCCTACTCCAGCCTCAGCTTCGCGGACGGCCGGCTCTTCGCCCTGAAGCGGCAGCCGCCGAGGCAGCAGCCGTTCCTGGTCGTCCTGGCCTCACCCGACCATCCGGAGGGCGCCCGGGTCCTGGTGGACCCCAATGCGCTGAATCCGAAGGGCACAACGGCGATCGACTGGTACGTCCCGAGCCACGACGGGCGGCTCGTCGCGGTCTCGCTCTCCGAGGGTGGCAGCGAGGCGGGCGACGTGCACCTCTTCGACACCGCCACCGGCCGGCAGGTCTTCGAGGTGATCCCGCATGCCCAGAACGGCACGGCGGGCGGCTCGCTCGCCTGGACGCCCGACGCGAAGGCCTTCTACTACACGCGCTACCCCCGGGGGCACGAGCGGCCGGAGGCCGACCACGAGTTCTACATGGAGGTCTACCGCCACGTCCTGGGCACGCCGACCGAACAGGACACCTACGAACTGGGGAAGGACTTCCCCAAGATAGCGGAGATCGTCGTCAAGACGACGCCCGAGGGCCTGGCGCTCGCCAGCATGCAGCAGGGCGACGGCGGCCAGTTCCAGCACTACCTGCGCACGACCGACGGCCGCTGGACCCAGCTGACCCGCTACGAGGACCGCGTGGTCCAGGCGGAGCTCGGGCCGTCCGCCGATGGCACCACCACTCCCGTCTATCTCCTCTCGCGCAAGGACGCCCCGCGCGGCCAGCTGCTGAAGCTTGCCGTCGACAACCGCTCCGGTGCCGGCCTGAGCCTCGGCCAGGCGGTCACGGTCATCCCGGAGGGCGCGGATACCCTCGTCTCGGAGTTCGGGGACGAGGACACGGGCAACCTGGTCGCGACGCCGCACCTGATCTACGCGACCTACCAGGTCGGGGGCCCGAGCGAACTGCGCGTCTTCGATCCGCAGGGCCATCCGGCGGCGGCGCCGCGGCAGTTCGCCATCGGCGCGGTGGATGCCATCGTGCCGAAGTCGCCCCGCGGCGACGAGGTGCTCTTCCTCGACAGCAGCTACATCGACAGCCCGGCCTGGATGGCCTTCTACCCGCTCTCGGGCGCGACGGTCAAAACCGCCATCTCCGTGAAATCGCCCGTCGACTATTCCGACTGCGAGGTCGTCCGGGAGTTCGCCGTTTCGAAGGACGGCACCCGCGTGCCGGTGAACATCATCCGGAAGAAAGGCCTCCTCCTCGACGGCTCCCATCCCTGCGTCGTGACCGGCTACGGCGGCTATGGCGTCAATATCTCGCCCTATTTCAGCTCCGCGACCCGCGTCCTCATCGAGCAGGGCGTTGTCTTCGCCGAGGCCAACATCCGCGGCGGCGGCGAATACGGCGATGAGTGGCACAAGCAGGGCAACCTCACCCACAAGCAGAACGTCTTCGACGACTTCTACGCCGCCTGCCGGCTGGTGATCACCTCCGGGTACACCCGGCCCGAAAAGCTGGCCATCACCGGCGGCAGCAACGGCGGGCTGCTCATGGGCGCCACCCTCACCCAGCATCCCCTCCTCGC
>CAZKAH010000011.1:0-3559 GCA_964550715.1 uncultured Opitutaceae bacterium | reverse complement strand
GCAGCAACGGCGGGCTGCTCATGGGCGCCACCCTCACCCAGCATCCCCTCCTCGCGCATTGCGTCGTCAGCCACGTGGGCATCTACGACATGCTCCGGGTGGAGCTCTCCCCCAATGGCGCCTTCAACGTGACCGAGTTCGGCACCGTCGCGGACGAGGACCAGTTCAAGGCGCTCTACACCTACTCCCCCTATCATCATGTGGCGGCCGGCACCCGCTACCCCGACGTCCTCTTCCTGACCGGCGCCAACGACCCGCGGGTCGACCCCATGCAGAGCCGCAAGATGACGGCCCGGCTGCAGGCGGCCGGAACCACCTGCCTCCTGCGCACCAGCGCCAACAGCGGCCACGGCTTCGGCAGCAGTCTCGGCGAGCGGATCGAACAGGCCGTCGACGTCGACGCCTTCCTCTTCCACGAGCTGGGCGTCGACTATCGCCCGGTCAAATAGAAGCTCGGGCGCGGATTCAGACCGCGACGGTCGATCGGGCGCGCGGAAAACGCCCGTGGACGGCGTCGTCCACCCAGATATCCTCATCGAGCGACTCCCAGCGCAGGGCCCGTCCCTGCAGGCGCAGCTTCACCTTGGCCAATTCGGCCGGCGGGGCCTTGGCGAGCAAAGGATATTTCTTGGCGGGAAATCCCACCCGGCGCTGATCGGCAAGCTCCAGCCAAACGCGTCCGCCCTCGATCCAACACCGCAGCGCCGCTGCCGGTGATTTTGGCCTACTGGTCATGAAATTCATCATATTTTCGAATGAGTTCTTGGCAATGCCGCTCTACATGCCGGGCAATTACATTCAGTTCCGATCGGCGGTATCCGTCATTGGACGCCAGCCTAACGGGACTGAGCCAGAATTTGGCCTCAAGGTCGTCGCGCGCCACATGGATATGCGGCGGCTCCCTCTCCCGGCTATAAAAATGGAATCGATAGGGCCCCAGGCGAAGAACCGTCGGCATCCTGCGACCATAGCAACTGGCGACCTGGCAAAGGCCTTGCCGCCCCGCCCAAGTGCATCCTCAATTTGTAGGATCATATGGCCACGGCTTCAGACGTCCGCCTGCGCCCCTTCCGAATCGCCGATTATGAGCGAGTGATGAAACTCTGGCAAAGAACCGAGGGGATCGGCCTCAATGAATCCGACACCCGGGGAGCGGTCGCCGCCTTCCTCAGACGAAATCCTGGAATGAGTGCGGTCGCCATCAGTGGCAGGCAGCTGGTGGGTGCCGTCTTGTGCGGACACGACGGGCGCCGGGGCTATCTCCACCACCTGGCCGTAGCCAGAGGCTGGCGGCGCCGGGGCCTGGGCCGGTCGCTGGTTGCATTCTGCCTCCAGGAACTCCACTCCGCCGGCATTCCCAAGTGCAATCTCTTCCTCTTTTCCGACAATCAATCCGGAAAAGCGTTTTGGAGGGGATTGGGATGGCAAGTGCGGTCCGATCTCAGGCTGGTGCAAAGGCCGACGGCAGCGGCCGGTGCCTCAGACTGCGGAGCCAGGTCGAGGCCTACCTGCTAGCGCGGCTGGATCGCTCCCTCAGCGCTTCATAAATCGGGGCGTCGCGCAACGCTTCGGCCACGCCATAGGCGGCGAAGCAGCTGACGAGGAGCGGGAGCATGAAGTCGTACTGGCCGGTGAGCTCGATCATGAGCACGATGCCCGTGAGCGGCGCGCGCACGGCGGCAGTCAGGAGCGCGCCCATGCCCAGGACCGCGAAGACCTCGGGGAAGGCCGCCGAGCCCGGGGCCACGGCGTGGGCCAGGTGGCCGACGCCCAGTCCCCCCAGAGCGCCCAGCACGAGCAGGGGCGCAAAGAAGCCGCCGGCCGAGCCCGATCCGTAGCTGACCATCGTCAGGGCGAACCGGACGGCGATGAGGGCGAGGATCCAGCGCGGCGCGATGGCGCCGCGGAACGCCCACTCCGCCAGCGTGGCTCCCGAGCCGCTGACCTCGGGATAAACCCAGGCGGCCAGGCCCACGACCAGGCCGACGCCAGCGCCCAACGCCAGGGGAGGCCAGGAGCGCAGCCGGTCGAAGAAGGCGAGGCTCGCCAGCAGGCAGCGGTTGAAGAGGACGCCGGCCAGCCCCGCCAGGATCCCCAGGAGGAGCGCGACGGGCAGCGCGCCCAGCGAAGGGGCCGGCATCCCGTGGAGCGAGAACACGGGCGTTTCTCCCGTGAGCACCCGGCAGACGACATCGGCCGTGACCGAGGCGAGGAAGGCGGCGACGAAGATCACGGGCGTGAAACTGCCATGCAGCTCCTCCAGGACGAAGATCACGCCCGCCAGCGGCGCGTTGAAGGCGGCGGCCAATCCCGCGCCCGCGCCCGCGCTGATCAGCGCCTTGCGCTCGCCCTCGCCCGGCTTCACGCGGAACCAGGTCGAGACCATCAGTCCGGTCGCCCCTCCCATCTGGATCGTGGGGCCCTCCCGGCCCAGGGCGAGGCCGCCGCCGATGCTGGCCAATCCGGCCAGGAACTTGACCGGCAGGATGCGCTTCCACCGCAGCTGGCTCTGGCCGAGGACCACGGACTTGAGGTGGGGAATGCCGCTCCCCGCCGCCTCGGGGGCAAACCGGCGGACCAGCCAGAGCCCCACCCCGCCGCCCCCGGCGCCCAGCGCCAGCGCGACGGGCAGCCCCGACGTCCAGGGCAGCCGGTGCAGCCAGGCGATCCGGTGCAGCTCGGACCATTGCAGGGCCTCGCGGAAAACCGAGGCCAGGAGTCCCGCCACCAGTCCGATGACCAGCGCCTTCGGCAGGATGTGCCTCCGCTTGACCTCCTCCTCCTGCAGCA
The DNA here is from genome assembly GCA_964550715.1 of uncultured Opitutaceae bacterium. GTDB lineage: Bacteria > Verrucomicrobiota > Verrucomicrobiia > Opitutales > Opitutaceae > Palsa-1447. Next base: position 769 of record CAZKAH010000011.1, on the reverse strand, counting down.
CGGAGCCGGGAGAGGAGGGTTCGGGCGCGGAGGGAGTCACGCGCCTATTTCATCACAAGCGCGTCGTCTTTTACAGTGAATTTGACCTCGGAGCCCTCCGCGATCTCGCCGGAGATCAGGGCGCGGGCGAGCCGCGTCTCGATCTGCTTCTGCAGGAAACGCTTGAGCGGACGGGCGCCGAAGACCGGGTCGTAGCCCTTCTCCGCGGCCCAATCCTTGGCCTTGGCGTCGAGGCTGACGGTGACGCGGCGATCGGCCAGCCGGCGGTTCAGGTCCGCCAGCAGCAGCGTCACGATCTGGCCGATCTCCTCCAGCGTGAGCGGCTTGAACAGGATGGTCTCGTCGATCCGGTTCAGGAACTCGGGCCGGAAGGTCTGGCGCAACTCGCTCATGACGCTCTCGCGCACGGTCTCGGGGATCGTGTCGCCGGTCACGCCCTCCAGGAGGAAGCGCGAGCCGATGTTCGAGGTCATGATGATGATCGTGTTCTTGAAATCCACCGTGCGGCCCTGGGCGTCCGTGATCCGGCCGTCGTCCAGCACCTGCAGGAGGACGTTGAAGACGTCCGGGTGTGCCTTCTCGACCTCGTCGAAGAGGACGACCGCATACGGCTTGCGCCGCACCGCCTCGGTCAGCTGTCCGCCCTCGTCATAGCCGACATAGCCGGGCGGGGCGCCAAGCAGCCGCGACACCGCGTGCTTCTCCATGTATTCCGACATGTCGATCCGGACCATCGCGGCCTCGGTGTCGAAGAGGGTCTCGGCCAGCG
>CAZKAH010000010.1:0-70387 GCA_964550715.1 uncultured Opitutaceae bacterium | reverse complement strand
TTGTCGAAGCCGTGGTCGCCCTTCTGGTCATGGGCGGCCGGGATCCGGGCATTGGCGCTTGTCTCCATGTGCCAACCGTCCTCGGGCACGATCCAGACGTCGGGAATGCGGGGATTGCCGGCCTGGTGAAAACGCGCGGGCAGGTAGGCCGACGCGTGCAGGCGGACACCGAGCCGGTGCCACCAGCCGGCCAGGCCGTGCCCCGGAGGCCGGTTGTCCGCGAGGTAGGCCCTGGCATGGGGCAGGTGCGCCAGGGCGCGGACGAGGTCCCGCGCGCTTCCGTGGAGCGGCCGGAGGCCCATCGCGGGGCCCTGAAAGTCGATCTCCACGCTGGCCGGATCGACATAATCGTCGAGGCGCATGACCCGGTCCGGGCTGACCGGTGTCATGCCATGGTCGGAGACGATGATGACGTTGACGGGCAGCTGCTCGGCCGTCAGCCGGTCCAGCAGGTCGCCGATCCGCCCATCCTGCAGCCTCACCGCCGCGGCCAGCTCCGGGGACTCGGGGCCGAACTTGTGGCCGACGCCATTGGTCTCCTCGAGATAGAACGTGATGATGGCGGGCCGCTGCGCGGGCGGCAGCCGCAGCCAGGCGACGACCTGGTTGATGCGGTCGCCGAACGGCTCGGTCGTGTAGGCCTTCATGTTGAAATGCTTGTAGTAGGTGGGCCGGATCCCCTGGACGGCCGCCTCGGCCCCGACCCAATAGTAGGAGGCGCTGGCCCGGCCCTGCTTGACCGCCGTGACCCAGATCGGCTCGCCGCCCCACCACTTGGAATTCGCGGAGGAACCTTCCACCGAGTAGTGGAAGTACTCCCCGAACCCGGGATCGAACATGTCGTTGTTGACTATCCCGTGATGGGCCGGGTACAGGCCGGTCACGATCGAGTAGTGGTTGGGAAAGGTGTTGGAGGGATAGACCGGGATCAGCTCCCGGGCGGAGACGCCCTCCCGGGCCAGCTGGCGCAGATGGGCGGACTCGGCCGGATGCAGGGCGCAATAGTCCCAGCGGAAGCCGTCCATCGAGATCAGCAGGAGGGGCGGGGGCCCGGCCCCCGCGCCGGCGGCGCGGGCCGCCGGCCCGGCCAGGATCAGGGTGAGGATCGCCAGGCAGCGGGCGACCGGGAGGAGGGCGGATGGCTTAGTCAAAACTCGGGGTGGCGGGCGGCTCGGGTCGGATCCGGTGGGCGCCGGGGGGCGCCTCGGGAGTCGCGGGCGGCGGAGGTTCATGGGCCGCCGGGTGCGGCGCATCCTCCGGGCACTCATAGTGCTGCTCGAACGGCTCGGGCGGATGCTCGGGCGGCGCGGCCGTCAGGGCCGGCTTGGCCGCCGGGGCGGGCGGGTGCTCCGCCTCGTCGATCACGCGCTTGAACTCCCGCTCGACGTCGCCGGCCGCCTTCTTGAACTCCCGCATCACCTTGCCGAGCCCGCGGGCGAACTCCGGCATCTTGTCGCCGCCGAAGAAAATCAGCACGACGGCCAGGACGATCATCAGCTCCGGCCCGCTGAGGATGTCGAGAAACGCCAGGGCGGGGGACGGGACTAGCGGCATGGGCACACCATGGCCGAGTTTGGCCCAAAGGTAAGCGCGAAAGTCATTTCACGCTCACCGACACGATGTAGTTCTGCGTCCGTCCCGGGGGCACGAAGTGCAGCCCCCGCCGGGTCTCGGGCGCGTTGGGCGGGCCCATCCAGGGCTCGACGCAGTAGAATGGCGAGTCGTTCGCCAGGGTCCAGGTGACGAAGGTGGCATCGGGCGCGGGGGTGCGCTCGGTCCCGTTGCGGACGGTCACGTCGCCGGGGCGGCCCTTCTCGCCGAAGACGACCTCATTGCTCCGCAGGCCGAGGTGGAAGGTGTCGATCAGCGCCTGGTTGCCGAGCGATTCCTCCTGGCCGAGGGCGGGGCCGGGGACGAGCCGGCCGGCGGGATCCTGGCGCAGGCGCTGGGTCGCGGGGATCCGGATCAGGTAGTCCTCCCGCTTCGCTCCCTCGCTCCACGGCACGGTGAAGTAGAAATGATGCCCGGCGGACCACGGCAGGGGCTCGGTCCCCAGGTTCTTCAGCGTGAACTCGCACGCCAGCCCGAAGGGCTCGAAGCGGTAGGCGACGGTGAACTCGTAGTCGTAGGGATAGCATTCCCGCGCCTCCGCCCCCGGCTCGAAGCGGGCGGAGAAACCATGGTCGTCCTCGCGGACCACCTTGAACTGGCCCTGGCGGGCCACGCCATGGAGCGGCATCGGCCGGCGCACGCCCGCCGCGTCGCGCCAGAAGAAGATCTCGCCCTGGTCGAAGCTGCGGGCGTTGAAGGGAAAGAGGATCGGGTTGCCCCCGCGGACCTTGTGGATGTTCTCGAGCGAATCCAGCTCCGGCCAGCAGACGACGTCGCGGACCGAGCCGTCGCCCAGGGTCAGGTTCCAGTTCATCAGCCGCGCGCCCATCTCGGGCAGCGCGAGGAAGGTGGAGGGGCCGACCCGCCAGCGCGTGAGCGTGCGGCCGAGATAGGGGATCTTTTCCATGGGAGTCGGGCAGCTAAGCGGCGTTCGGCCGCGATTGCGAAGCACTTTTTCACTCGTGCGGGCCCGGCCGGTCGTGTACGGTTCCCGGTTCCGCCATGAGACACTTCCTCCAGGAGACCGACATTGCGCCCCGCGAGCTGGGCGGGGTCTTCGCGCGCGCGCGCGAGTTCAAGCGGTCGCGGGGCCGGGCGGCGGGCACCGCGCTGGCGGGACAGACCTGGGCGATGATCTTCGCCAAGGCCAGCACCCGCACGCGGGTCTCCTTCGAGGTCGCCATCCGCGAGCTCGGCGGGAACGCCATTTTCCTCAACCAGCACGACATTCAGCTGGGCCGGGGCGAGTCGATCGAGGACACGGCGCGGGTCATGTCCCGGTTCGTTCACGGGCTGGTCGTGCGCACCTTCGACCACCGGGACGTCGAGCGCCTGGCGGCCGCGGGGACCGTGCCCGTGATCAACGGGCTGACCGACCTCCTGCATCCCTGCCAGATCTATGCCGACGCCTTCACCCTGGCCGAGCGGTGGGGCCGGGGCGACGACCTGCCGGCGGCGCTGCGGGGCCGGAAGCTCGCCTTCCTCGGCGACGCCGCCTGCAACGTGGCCAATTCCTGGATCCTCGGGGCCCAGCACTTCGGCATGAAGATTTCCCTGGCCGGGCCCAAGGGGTTCGCGCCGGGCGCGGAGCTCAAGGCGCGGCTGGCGCAGGCCGGCGCCGCCGGCAGCTACCAGTTCACCACCGATCCCCTCGAGGCGGTGCGGGATGCCGACGTCGTGTACACCGACGTGTGGGTCAGCATGGGCAAGGAGGGCGAGAGCGGGGACCGGGCCCGGCAGCTCGCCCCGTACGCCGTGACCGGGAAGCTCTTCGCCGCCGCGCGGCCCGAGGCCTTCTTCATGCACTGCCTGCCCGCCCATCCCGGCGAGGAGGTCGCCCCCGAGGTCCTGGCCAGCCCGCGCTCGATCATCTTTGACCAGGCCGAAAACCGGCTGCACGTGCAGAAGGCCATCCTGGCCTTGCTCGCGGAGGCCGCGCCGAACCAATAGACTCCCATGAAGATCGTCCTCGCCTACTCGGGCGGCCTCGACACGTCCGTCATCGTCAAGTGGCTCCGCGAAACCTACGACGCGGAAATCGTCACCTTTGCGGCCGACATCGGCCAGGAGGAGGAGCTGAAGGGGCTGCCGCAGAAGGCCCGGCGGACGGGCGCGTCGAAGCACTACACCCTCGACCTGGTCGAGGAGTTTGCGCGCGATTTCATCTACCCGATGGTCCGGGCCAACGCGATCTACGAGGGGCAGTACTACCTGGGAACCTCGATCGCGCGGCCGCTCATCGCCCAGGCGCAGATCGCCATCGCGAAGAGGGAGAAGGCCGACACGGTCGCCCATGGGGCGACCGGCAAGGGCAACGACCAGTGCCGGTTCGAGCTGACGTACATGGCGCTCGCGCCGCACCTGCAGATCCTCTCGCCCTGGAGGCTGGACAACTTCCGGAAGGAATTTCCCGGCCGGGCCGAGATGATCGCCTATTGCCGGGACCGCCGGATCCCCGTCGAGGCCTCGCTGAAGAAGCCGTACTCGATGGACCGGAACCTCCTGCACATCTCCTATGAGGCCGGCATCCTGGAGGATCCCTGGTTCGACCCGACGACGAAGGCGAACAAGGGGATGTTCAAGCTGTCCGTCTCGCCCGAGGATGCCCCGAACCGGGCCGAATACGTCGAGCTCGAGTTTGCGCGGGGCAACTGCATCGCGGTGAACGGCCGGCGGCTCACGCCCGCGGGCGTGCTCAGGACGCTGAACCGGCTGGGCGGCAAGCACGGCGTCGGCCGGGTCGACCTCGTGGAGAACCGCTTCGTCGGCATGAAGTCCCGGGGCGTCTATGAGACGCCCGGCGGCACGATCCTCATGCACGGCCACCGGCAGGTCGAATCGCTGACGATGGACCGGGAGGTCATGCACCTGCGGGACTCCCTGATCCCGAAGTACGCCGAGCTGGTCTACTACGGCTTCTGGTTCGCCCCCGAGCGGGAGGCCCTCCAGGCGCTGGTCGACCGGAGCCAGCAGTACGTCTCCGGCACCGTGCGGCTCAAGCTCTACAAGGGCAATGTCATCACCTGCGGCCGCAAGTCGAAGTACTCGCTTTACGATTTCAAGATCGCCTCGATGGAGGGATCGAAGAGCTGGTACAACCAGGGCGACGCCACCGGCTTCATCCGGCTGAACGGCCTGCGGCTGCGCGCCCGGAAGCTGGTCCAGGGCGGGCCCAAGGCCTGACGTTCCCCGGGGCCGGGCGCGGCGGTCACTCGAAGCGCACGGTCACCTGGATCTCCACGGTGGTGTTCCGCGGCAGGCCGGCGACGGCGACGGCGGCCCGGGCGTGCTTCCCGGCCTCGCCATAGAGCTGCACGAAGAGGTCGCTCGCGCCGTTGATCACCTGGGGGCTGTCCGCAAAGCCCGCCACCCCGTTGACGAAGCCGGAGACGAAGAGGAACTCCTTCACCCGGTCGAGCCGGCCGAGGGCGGCCTTGATGGCCGCCAGGGTGTTCAGGGCGCAGACCCGGGCCGCGGCGTTGCCGGACTCGACCGTCTGCTCGCGACCCACCTGGCCGGCGTGGGTGACGGCGCCGTCGCGCATCGCGAGGACGCCGGAAAGGATCAGGGTGTTGCCGTTGATCCGGAAGGGGACATAGCTGCCGGCGGGCGCCGGCGGCGGGGGGAGGGCTAGGCCCAATTCCTGCAGTCTGGCTTCAATGGCGTCCATGATGGGAAGTGACATGCGGGGAAAAGGAGGTTTCAACAACCAGATAATGGATTCGGGCCCCATCGTCCGCTGCAGCGGCGTCGGCAAGCGCTTCGGGAACGGGCCTCCCGTCCTCGAGGGGATCGAGCTCGCGGCCCAGCCAGGGGACTTCATCAGCCTGATCGGGCCGAGCGGCTGCGGCAAGTCGACCCTCCTGCGCCTCATCGCGGGCCTGACGCCCGTGACCGGCGGCCGGATCCTGCCGGAGGCCCGCCGGGCGCGGGAGGGCGTCTTCGTGGTATTTCAGGACGCCAACCTGCTGCCCTGGCGGCGGGTCGCCGCCAATGTGGAGCTGCCCCTCATGCTGCGGGGCGATCCGCCGGCTTCGCGCCGGGAGCGCGTGCGGGAGATGCTGGGATTGGTGGGCCTCGCGGAGGCGGCGCGGAAGTTTCCCTGGCAGCTTTCCGGCGGCATGAAGATGCGCGTCTCCATCGCCCGCGCCCTCAGCGTGCAGCCCCGGCTCCTCCTCCTGGACGAGCCCTTCGGGGCCCTCGACGAGATGACGCGCGACCGCCTCAACGAGGACCTCCTCGCGATCCGCGCCCGGGATCCGTTCACCGCCTTCTTCGTCACGCATTCCGTGGCCGAGGCCGTCTTCCTCTCCAACCGCGTCGTCGTGCTCTCGGCCAACCCGGGCCGCATCGCCCGCGAGATCACCGTGCCCTTTTCCTATCCGCGGCCGCCCGAATTGCGCGAGACCCCGGAATTCCTCGCGCTGCTGGCCGAGACCTCCCACGCCCTCCGCTCGGTCCTTCCCCGATGAAGCGCCCCACCATCTCCTCCTGGCTCCTTCCGGCCATCGCGGGCGCGGTCCTGGTGGCGGCCTGGTACCTCCTGAAGGCGGCCGGCGGCATCCCCTCGTACGTCCTGCCCTCGCCGGGCGAGATTCTCGCCGCCGCCTGGCACGAGCGCCGGACGCTCCTGGCCTCCATTCTCGTCACCGGGCGCGGGGCCGTGCTGGGCTTTGTGCTCGCCGTCGGGGGCGGCTTCCTCCTGTCGCTGGTGATGGCGTTCTCCTTCCGGCTGAAGCGCTCGCTCTACCCCTACATCCTGATGCTGCAGATGACCCCGGTCATCATCCTCGCGCCCATCTTTGTCCTTTGGCTCGGCCAGGGGCTGCCCGCCATCGTCGCGGTCACCTTCATGATCTGCTTTTTCCCGGTGGTCGCGAACACGACCATGGGCTTCCTTTCGGTCGACCGCGGCTGGCGGGAGGTCTTCACCATCTGCCGAGCCAGCCGCTGGCAGGAGATCCGCTACCTGCGCGTGCCGGCGGCGATGCCGTATTTCCTCACCGGGATGAAGATTGCCGGGACCCTGGCGCCCATCGGGGCCATCACCGGCGACTTCCTCGCGGGCACGCAGCAGAACGGGGTGGGGGGCATCGGGTTCATGACCATCGCCTATTTTTCCCAGCTGAAGATCCCCGCCCTGTTCGCCACGGGGCTGACGGCCTGCCTCCTCGGCTTCCTGTTTGTCGGCGGCGTGAGCCTGCTCCACTGGCTGATCCTGCACCGCTGGCACGAGTCCGTGGCCGGCAAGGAGTAGCAAGGGCCGCGGGGCCGGGGAACCCACGTCCGCCCGGGCTCTCTGTTAAGGGCTTGCCGCCACGCGGCCCAAGGATTTGCCTATTCGGTTCATGAAGAAGGCTCTCGTCACCGGCATCACCGGCCAGGATGGCTCCTACCTCGCGGAGCTCCTGCTCGAAAAAGGCTACGAAGTGCACGGCGTCATCCGCCGGGCCTCGACCTTCAACACCGGCCGGATCGACCACCTTTACCGCGATCCCCACGTGAGCGGCGTGAAGCTGCACCTGCACTACGGCGACCTGGCCGACTCGGTCCAGATGGTGAAGCTCCTGTACGAGCTGCAGCCCGACGAGATCTACAACCTCGGCGCCCAGTCGCACGTGCGGGTCTCCTTCGACATTCCCGAGTACACGGGCGACGTGGACGGGCTGGGGGCCCAGCGCATCCTCGAGGCCATCCGCGAGGCCGGCCTGGCCAAGAAGGTCCGCTATTACCAGGCCTCCTCCTCGGAGATGTTCGGCAAGGTGCAGCAGATCCCGCAGGTCGAGACGACCCCCTTCTGGCCCCGCTCGCCCTACGGCTGCGCGAAGGTCTACGCCTACTGGCTCACGGTCAACTACCGCGAGAGCTACAATCTCCACGCCAGCAACGGCATCCTCTTCAACCACGAGTCCCCGCGCCGGGGCGAGACCTTCGTCACCCGCAAGGTCACCCGCGCCGCCACCCGCATCAAGCTCGGGCTCCAGGACGCGCTCTACCTCGGCAACATCGACGCCCAGCGCGACTGGGGCTACGCCAAGGAATACGTCGAGATGATGTGGCTCATGCTCCAGCAGGACCACCCGGACGACTACGTCGTCGCCACCAACGAGACGCACAGCGTGCGGGATTTCTGCGCGGAGGCGTTCGGCCTGCTCGGCCTCGACTGGCAGAAATACGTCAAGTACGACGCCCGCTACGAGCGCCCCTCCGAGGTCGACCTGCTCATCGGCGATCCGGCCAAGGCGCGGCGCCAGCTGGGCTGGGAGCCGAAGGTCCGCTTCAAGGAACTGGTCAAGATCATGGTCGAGCACGACCTCGACCTCGCCAAGCGCGAGGCCCAGATCGCGAAGCTGCCGCCGGCGTGAAGCTCTACATCGCAGGCCACCAGGGCATGGTGGGCTCCGCGCTGGTGCGGCGGTTTGAGCGCGAGCCGGGGACGACGCTCATCCTCCGGACCCGCCGCGAGCTGGACCTGCAGGACCAGGCGGCCGTCGACGCGCACTACGCCGCGGAGCGGCCGGAGGTCGTGATCGTGGCGGCGGCCAAGGTCGGCGGCATCCACGCCAACAGCACCTACCCGGCGGAGTTCCTCTTCGACAACCTCGCGATCGCGGCCAACGCGGTGCGGAGCGCGCACCGGCACGGCGTGCGGCGGCTGCTCTTCCTCGGCAGCTCCTGCATCTACCCGAAGCACGCGCCGCAGCCGATGCCCGAGGAGTGCCTCCTGACGGGCGCCCTCGAGCCGACCAACGAGGCCTACGCCGTCGCCAAGATCGCCGGGCTCAAGCTCTGCCAGGCCTACCGCCGGCAGTACGGCGACCTCTTCCATTCGGCGATGCCGACGAACCTCTACGGCCCGGGGGACAACTACAACCTGCAGAATTCCCACGTCCTGCCGGCGCTGATCCGGAAGTTCCACGAGGCGAAGGAGGCCGGCAGCGCGGAGGTGGTCGCCTGGGGCACCGGTTCGCCGCGGCGGGAATTCCTCCACGTCGACGACCTGGCCGACGCCTGCGCCTTCCTCCTGCGGCTGCCGGAGCCTCCCGACTGGCTGAATGTCGGGACGGGCGTCGACGTCACGATCCGGGACCTGACGGTCCTCGTCGCTGACGTCACCGGCTTCAAGGGCAGGATTGTCTGGGACTCGTCCAAGCCGGACGGAAGCCCGCGGAAGCTCCTCGAGGTGGGCCGGCTCGCCGGCCTGGGCTGGCGGGCGCGGATCGACCTCAAGCAGGGGGTGGCGGCAACCTACGCGAGTTTCCTGGAGGAAAAGGCCGCGGGGACGCTGCGCGCATGAGCGATTCCGAGCCGGAATTCGCCGCCGAGGACGACGGAGGCGCCAAGAAGTCCTTCTGGGAGCACCTGAAGGACCTGCGCGCAGCGCTGGTCCGCTCGGCCATCGCGATCTTCGTGTCGCTGATCATCTGCCTGCTCCTCGACCAGCAGCTCGTCGCCATTCTCCGCTATCCCCTGAAGCGGATGGAGATGTTCACGACCCCGCACCCCACCGTGACGTTTGAGCTGGGGAAGACGGTGCTCGGACCCTACGCGGTGTCGCACGAGGAATTTCCCGCCCTGCCGGAGGGCCCGGCTCCCCACCCGGTGTTTCGCGTCAGCTCGGCCAGGATCGGCGACCAGCAGGTCCTCACCCTGACGCCCGACACCACCGCGACGGCATCCGACGCCATGGAGGTCAGCCTGCGCAACTTCAGCCCGACCGAGAGCTTCTTCGTGGCCTTCCATGTGGCGATTTACGCGGCGATCGCCCTGTCGTCGCCCTTCTGGATTTATTTCATCGGCGGCTTCATCCTGCCGGCCCTCAACTTCAAGGAACGGAAGGTCGTCCTTTCCTGGCTGGGGTGGGGCGTCTTCCTTTTCCTCCTCGGCGTGTTCAGCACGTATTTCCTGATGCTGCCGGTCGCGCTCAAGGCCTCCGTTAAATACTCCAACCTGCTCGGCTTCAGCGCGATGGACTGGCGGGCCGACGACTACATCAGCTTCGTCTGCAAGTTCATCCTCGGCATGGGGGTCGGCTTCCAGTTTCCCCTCGTCGTCCTCTTCATGGTGAAGCTGGGCCTCGTGACCCACAAGCAGCTGGCCCACTACCGGCGGCACGTCGTGGTCCTGGCGCTCATCCTCGGCGCCGTCCTGACGACGCCCGAGCCCGTGACCCAGGTCGCCATGGCCGTCCCGCTCTACCTCCTCTACGAGATCTGCATCTGGATCGCCTGGTACTGGGAACGGAAGAAGCGGCGGGTGGGGGTGGTGTCCTAATTCCCGGACGGGGCTCTCTCCGCGTCTTGTTTTGGCCAAGGCCCAGAGTCGCCGTCAAACCGGCCGACCAGAGCGGCGGCCCAGAGACGGCGATGAGGCCAAAAGGCCGCTGCGAGAACCCCGTCCGGGAATTAGGACAGCCTGATGCGGATGCTAGACTTGGGCCGATTTTTGGCCATGGTCTTTGCCCTCACCCATGATCGCCACCGAGACCCTCAACATCATCGAGAACATCAAGAAGCGCGCCGGGCATCTCTGGAGGTTTCTTTGACGTCGATACCAAGCAGCAGGAGATAGCCGCCTACGAGGCGCAGATGGCCGCGCCGGGGTTCTGGGACGCCAGCGAGAAGGCCCAGAAGCACATCGGCAAGCTGAACGCCCTGAAGCGGATCGTCGGCCCGATCGTCGCCTTCCAGAAGAAGATCGACGACGTGGGGGTCATGGTCGAGCTGGTCGGCTCCGCCTCGGAGGCCGAGCAGGAGACCTATGCCAAGGAGCTCGACCAGACCGTGGCGGCCCTGGTCGCGGACCTGGAGAAGATCGAGATCACCTCCTTCCTCTCCGGCCAGTTCGACCGCAACGACGCCATCCTCTCGATCCAGGCGGGCGCGGGCGGGACCGAGTCCTGCGACTGGGCGGACATTCTCTTCCGCATGTACAGCCGCTGGGCCGAGCGCCGGGGCTTCACCGTGGAGGTGCAGGACGTCCTCGCGGGCGACCAGGCGGGGATCACCAAGGCGACCCTCGTGATCAAGGGCGAGAACGCCTACGGCTACGCCAAGGCCGAGCGCGGCGTGCACCGGCTGGTGCGCATCAGCCCCTTTGATGCGAACAAGCGCCGCCACACCTCGTTCTGCGCGGTGGATGTCATCGCCCAGATCGACGAGGACATCGCGATCGAGATTCCCGACAGCGAGCTGCGGGTTGATGTCTACCGCTCCTCGGGCAAGGGCGGGCAGGGCGTCAACACGACCGACTCCGCCGTCCGCATCACGCACATCCCGACCGGCATCGTGGTCGTCTGCCAGAACGAGCGCTCCCAGATCAAGAACCGCGCCAGCGCCATGAACGTCCTCAAGGCGCGGCTTTACGAGCGTCGGCTCGACGAGCAGCGGAGCGAGATGGAGCGCTTCTACGGCGAAAAGGGCGAGATCGGGTGGGGCAGCCAGATTCGCAGCTACGTCCTCCAGCCGTACCAGATGGTCAAGGACCTCCGGACGGGCGTCAGCACGGGCGACACCCAGGCCGTGCTCGACGGCGACCTCGACCGCTTCATCACGGCCTGGCTTCGCGCCGGCTGCCCGCGGCACCGCAACAAGGACATCCAGATGGACGACTAGCCGATGCCGGGCCTGCCCTTCGAGACCCTCCGTTCCGCGCTGGCGGCGCAGCCCCTCTTCGAGGCGAAGACGTGGCAGCTCTCGCCGGAGGCGTGGCCGCTCACCGCCGACGAGGTGGGGCAGCTCGAGGCCATCGGCGCGGCCTGCCTGGAGTTCCACCAGGCGCTGGAGACCCTCTATCTCCGCTCGGCCGCCGGGAAGAACCTCCTGCGCAACAAGCCTCTGCTCACGCCCTGGGTGGCCGGCTATTTCGACCGCGGCAAGCCGCCGGCCCTGGTGGAGCGCGCGCGCGACCCGCGGAACCGGGGCGTCTTTCCCTGCGCCCTGCGCCCCGACCTCCTGCTGACGGACGAAGGCTTTGCCATGACGGAGCTCGACTCGGTCCCAGGGGGGATCGGCCTGACGGCCTTCCTCAACCGGCTCTATGCCGCGGGCGACGGCCCGATCCTCGGCGCGGGCGACGCCATGCTCCGGAACTTCCACGCCGCGCTGGCCGCCCTCCGGCCCGGCGTGGAGAACCCGCTCATCGCGCTGGTCGTGAGCGAGGAGGCGGGCACCTACCGGCCCGAGATGCAGTGGCTGGCGCAGCAGCTCCAGGCGCAGGGCCGGCGGGTCTTCTGCATCCGGCCGGCCGAGATCTTCCCCCTGGGCGGGGCGGCCTACTTCGACGTGGAGGGCAACCCGGAGAAGATCGACGTCATCTACCGCTTCTTCGAGCTCTTCGACCTCGGGAACATTCCCGCTGCGGAATTCATCTTCGAGGCCTGGGCGGCGGGGGAGGTCGCGCTGGCGCCGCCGATCCGGCATTTCCAGGAGGAGAAGCTGGCCCTGGCCCTCTTCCACCACCACCACCTGCAGGACTACTGGGCCGAGGCCCTGGGAGCCCGCACGGCCAAGCTCCTCCGCCGCCTCATCCCGCCGTCCTGGGTCATGGATCCTGCTCCGCTGCCGCCGGGGGCCGTGCTCGACGGCCCGCACGTGGGCGGACGGGCGCTGGTGGACTGGCGGGACCTGGGCGAGGCCTCGCAGAAGGAGCGCGACCTGATCATCAAGATCAGCGGGTTCCACGAGACCGCCTGGGGCGCGCGCAGCGTCGTGCTGGGCAGCGACTGCTCCCGCGAGGAGTGGAAGGCCGGTGTCAACCGCGCCGTGGAGCTGGCGCCGACCCACCTGCACGTCCTGCAGAACTACCAGAAACCGCGTCGCCTCCAGCATCCCGTTTACCGCGCGGAGGCCGGGCAGGCCGCGGCGGTGGTTCCGGCGCAGGGCCGCGTCCGGCTGTGCCCATATTATTTCGTGGTCGGGGGCGAGGCCCGTCTTTCGGGCGCGCTGGCGACCTTTTGCCCGCCGGACAAGAAGATCATCCATGGCATGCAGGACGCCGCCCTCCTGCCCTGCCGCGTCCCGGTTTGACCGGCGTTTTCCGGGACCATGCCGCGGGCCGCAGCCAATTCGAGATGCCACCGGGGGCGCGCCGCCTGCCTGGCGGCGGTGCTGGCCGCTGGACTGGGGTCGCGGGCCGCCGCGACCGACTTGGGCGCCATCCGAGTGCGGGCCGAGCAGGGAGACCCGGCCGCGCTTACCGTGCTCGGCGCCGCCTACGCGGACGGGCAGGACCTGCCGATCGACTTTCCGCGGGCCCTAGAATATTTTCAGCGGGCCGCGGTCGCGGGATCGGCCCCGGCCGAGTACAACCTCGGGCTGATGTACGAGGCGGGCCACGGGACGCCGCCGGACCTGGCCGCCGCCTTGGGCCACTATGGGCGGGCCGCATGGCAGGGTCTCGCCCCGGCGGAGTTCAACCTCGGCAACATGTATGCCAGCGGCCGAGGGGTCGATCCAGACCCGTTCGAGGCCGTGTTCTGGCTGCGGCAGGCGGCGCTCAAGAACCTGCCGGAGGCCGAGTACAACCTGGCGCTCGCCTATGAGTTTGGCCGGGGCATCCCGAAGGACGAGGGGCAGGCGCTGCATTGGTACCGGGCCGCGAGCGCGCAGTGGTACGCGCCCGCGGAGTACAATCTCGCGCTGATGCTGGCGGACGGCCGGGGCACGCCCGTCGATCTGGCGGCCGCCGCCGCGCTGCTCCGGCAGGCGGGGCTGCAGGGCTTCGTGCCGGCGCAGAACGACTACGGCGTCGCGCTGGCCACCGGGCGCGGCTTCGGGGCGCCGGGCCTGGGGCCGGCCTATGCCTGGCTTTCACTCGCGGTCGAAAACGGGACGCCGCCGCACAACCGCGACATCGTCGGCCGCAAGCTCAGCGCCGCGCAGCGCCTCGAGGCCGCCATCCAGCTGGGCCAACTCCACGCCGAGGCCGGCCGGCCGCGGGCGGCATGGGAGGGGACGGCGGGACGGGGTGAGAGAGTGCTGCGCGCGGACCCACCGCTGGCTGGAACGGTGGCCCTGGCCGCGGATGAGCCGCTCACCGCCGGGCACGCCGATCCGGAAAGCAGCCGCGCGGGCAATGCGGGCGCCCTCGGCCCGCTGGCGGGGACGCGCCCGGACGCGTTGCTGGATCTGGGCTCATCTCCGGTCGCCGGCCTGCGCATTCCGCCTTTCATCCCGAGCGATCCGGGCCCCTCGCGGGCGGCCAGGGCCCGGATCGACGAATTGCAGTCAAGCCTGGCGGCCGTCCGCAGCGAGCTGGCCGGCGCGCAGCGCATGGCGGACGCGAGCGGGCGCCTCGCGGCCGAGCAGGCGGATGCGCGCGAGGCCCAGGCGAAGGAAAGGGCGGCGTTTGGGCAGCGCGCTGCCGCCGAGGCCCAGGCCGCGGCCGAGCGGGAGAAGGCCCTGGCGGCCGCCAACGACAAGCTGCAGGCCAAGGCGGGGGACCTGGGCAAGGCCAACGCGGAACTCATGGCCCAACTTGACGCATTGCGGACGGCGCACGAGCCGCTGGCGGGGTTGCCGAAGCAGCTGGAGGCGCTGAAGGCCGAGAACACCCGCCTCGGAGTGCTGGCGCAGCAGGCGGAATCGGCCGGCAGCCGGGCGGAAGCTGCGCAAATGGATGCGGAAAAAGCGAAGGCCGCCCTGGCCGAGGCGCAGGCCCGGCTGACGGCCCGCGAAAAGACGGCGGCGGACAATGACTTGTTGGGCAAGGTGCGGGAGTTGACCCGGGCCAACGCGGAACTGGCGGCCCAGCTGGGAGCCCTGAAGGCGGAGAATGCCCGGCTCGCTCCCCTGGCGGGACAATGGGAGATCGCCGAACGCCAGGCGCAGTCGGCGCGCCGCGCGGCGGATCAGGCCCAGACGGATCTCGTGGCCGCGCAGGCCAGGCTGGCGGCAAAGGAAAGGGGAGGGGCGGCGACCGCGATCCCGGCGCCCGAACCCATGGCTGCCCCGGCGCCGCCGCCGACCGCTCCGAGCGTCGCCGCGGCGCCGACTCCCCGCACCTACGTCGTGCAGGACGGGGATTCGCTCACGCGTATCAGCCTCCGGAGCTACGGCACCCGGAGCCGCTGGCGGGAGATCTTTGACGCCAACCGCGATATTCTCGACAACGAGAATTCCCTCCGGCCGGGGCAGAGACTGAAGCTGCCCTAGCGCCGTCTCAGGCGGCCACGGCCTGCCGGCCCGGGGGCGCCGTTCCCCCGGGCCGTTCTGCCAGCCGGGACAGGAAATCGTCGCGGTGGCGGCGCGCCGTTTCCAGGTCCTTGGTCCCCAGGGAACAGCGGACCCGTTCCTTGGTGAAGGGCGTGGGATGGACGGTGTAGTGCAGGAACCAGGTGCCGTGGTTGTCCCACAGGTGGTGGTTCGGATTTTCCGGGCGGATGCGGATGCTGGGTATCTGTAGGGTGGTGCTCATGATGCGTGATATTTTGGCTGGTCTATCGCGCAGCAGGTTTGAAAACAAAAAAACCGACCTGGGCATCAGGTCGGCTATCGTCTTCGGGAGCGCTTTCGGTTCGGCGCCCCGTGGCCCCGCACATCCGGGCTTGCGCCCGATCCACCGTGGCCGCTCCCGGCCCGGTTGGCAGAACCGGCTTTTTGAGGGCCGATTCGTTCCTGATGCAGGAGACAGGATGAGCGGGAGGAAAACTTCGTCCAGAGCATTTTGTGTCATAAACCCCGCTTGGTCAGGGGGGTTCCCCGGTGCATAGGCGTCGCGGCCCGTGAAGGGACAGGTTCAAAAAGAAAGCCGCCTATTTCCCGTTGAAAAGGCCCGGACCTGTGATTGACTGGCCCTACCTCGTTTAGGAGAGCCCAGGGCGCTGGGCTGAGACGGTGGCGCGATCCGCCACCGAATTCTTCGAACCTGATGCGCTTCGGCGCCGTAGGGAAAACAGGCTGTCCGCGAGAGCGGGTGGAGCTGGAGTCCGGACGGCGCCTGAGCGCGAACCCAAGACCTCCTCCTCATGCCCAACTCCGACGCCGCCATCGCCTCCTCCGGCCACCGCCTCATGCCCGCCTCGCGCCGGGTCTACATTCCCGGCTCCCGGCCCGACCTGAAGGTGCCGATGCGGGAGATCGCCCTGGTGCCGACGAAGCTGCCCAACGGGACGGAGGTCCCGAACGAGCCGGTGCGGGTATACGACACCGCGGGTCCCTGGGGCGACCCCGATTTCCATGGCGACGCCACCCGCGGCCTGCCTCCAATCCGGGCGGCCTGGATCCGCGAGCGCGGCGACGTGGAGGAGGCCGCCCCCCGCGCCGTCCAGCCGATCGACGACGGCTATCTCTCCGAGGCGCACCGCGCCCAGGCCGAGGCCGAGGGCCGGCGCAACCCGATCAAGTACTTCGACCGCGCCCAGCGGACCGTCCTGCGGGCGAAGCCCGGCCGGCGGGTGAGCCAGCTGCAGTACGCGCGGCAGGGGACCGTCACCCCGGAGATGGAGTACATCGCGATCCGCGAGAACGCCAAGCTGCAGCGCGCCCGCGAGCTCCTCGAGATGACCGCCGACGGCCCGCGCAATTCCCTCTGGCGCCAGCATCCCGGCCAGGCCTGGGGCGCGGCCATCCCGCGGGAGATCACCCCGGAGTTCGTCCGCGACGAGGTCGCCCGCGGGCGGGCGATCATCCCCTGCAACATCAACCACCCGGAGCTCGAGCCGATGGTCATCGGCCGCAACTTCCTCGTGAAGATCAACACGAACATCGGCAACTCCGCCGTCGTCTCCTCGATCGAGGAGGAGGTCGAGAAGATGCGCTGGTCGGTCAAGTGGGGCGGCGACACGCTGATGGACCTCTCGACCGGCCGGAACATCCACCAGACGCGCGAGTGGATCCTCCGCAACTGCCCCGTGCCCGTGGGCACGGTGCCGATCTACCAGGCGCTGGAGAAGGTCGGCGGCCGGCCCGAGGCGCTGACCTGGGAGATCTTCCGCGACACGCTGATCGAGCAGGCGGAGCAGGGCGTGGACTACTTCACGATCCACGCCGGCGTCCTCCTCCGGTACATCCCGCTGACCGCGCGCCGGATGACCGGGATCGTCAGCCGCGGCGGCTCGATCCTGGCCAAGTGGTGCCTCTCGCACCACAAGGAGAACTTCCTCTACACCCACTGGGACGACATCTGCGACATCATGGCCGCCTACGACGTCTCCTTCTCGATCGGCGACGGCCTGCGGCCGGGGTCGATCGCGGACGCCAACGACGAGGCCCAGTTCGGCGAACTCAAGACCCAGGGCGAGCTCACCCGCCGCGCCTGGGACCGGGGCGTCCAGGTCATGTGCGAGGGGCCGGGCCACGTGCCGATGCACATGATCCCCGAGAACATGGAAAAGCAGCTCGCGTGGTGCCACGAGGCGCCGTTCTACACCCTCGGGCCGCTGACGACCGACATCGCGCCGGGCTACGACCACATCACGAGCGCGATCGGCGCCGCCATGATCGGCTGGCACGGGACCGCCATGCTCTGCTACGTCACGCCGAAGGAGCACCTCGGGCTCCCCGACCGGGACGACGTGCGGGCCGGGGTCATCGCCTACAAGATCGCCGCGCACGCCGCCGACCTCGCCAAGGGGCATCCCGCGGCCCAGTACCGCGACAACGCCCTGTCCAAGGCGCGCTTCGAGTTCCGCTGGGAGGACCAGTTCAACCTCTCGCTCGACCCCGAGCGGGCGCGCGAGTACCACGACGCCACGCTGCCGCAGGACAGCGCCAAGACCGCGCACTTCTGCTCGATGTGCGGCCCGCAGTTCTGCTCGATGAAGATCACCGAGGACGTCCGCCGCTACGCGGCGGAGCAGGGGATGGAGACCGGCGAGGCGGTGGAGGCCGGCCTGAAGGCCAAGGCCGACGAGTTCCGCGAGGCCGGCGGCGAGATCTATCTCGAGGCCAAGCCATGAGCGCCACGGCCACCGCCACGATCCTGGTCAACGACCGCCCGCGCGCGCTGGCGGCGGGCGCGACGGTCGCGGGCCTGCTGCGGGAGCTCGCGCTGGACGGCCGCAAGGGGGTTGCCGTCGCGGTCAACGGCGAGGTGGTGGCGCGCGCCGGGTGGGCGCACCGGTCCCTCGCGGCCGACGACCGCGTGCTGGTCATCCAGGCGACGCAGGGAGGCTGACCCGCCATGGCCCTCGATCCCTCCCGCCGGCATCCGCTGATGGCCATCACCCAGAATGGCGCCGCCCTCGGGCCCGCCGAGCAGGTGCGGCGGCTGTGCGCGGCGGGCGTCCGCTGGATCCAGCTGCGGATGAAGGACGCGCCCCGCGAGGCCTGGCTGGCCGCGGCGCGCGAGTCGGTCGGCCATTGCCGGGCGCACGGGGCGATCCTCATCGTGAACGACAGCGTCGATCTTGCCCTCGAGTCGGGGGCGGACGGCGTGCATCTGGGCCGGCTGGACCTGGAGTGGCGCGAGGCGCGGCGGCGGCTCGGCCCGAATCTCATCCTCGGTGGCACCGTGAATTACGACGCCGACGCCCAGCGGGCGGTCGCGGCCGGGTGCCTGGACTATGTCGGGGTGGGGCCGCTCCGGTTTACGAAGACCAAGAAGGAGCTGGCGCCGCTGCGCGGCCTCGACGGAATCCGCTCGCTGGTCGGCATGCTCCAGGGCATCCCGGCCTGGGGCATCGGCGGGGTCGAGGTGGCCGACGTGGCGCCGCTGCGCGCCCAGGGCGTGGCGGGGACGGCCGTCTGCTCCGCCCTCCTGCGCGACGGCCGGATCGACGAGAATGTCCGCGCCTTCCTCGAGGCCTGGCCGGCCGCCGTCCTTTCCTCCGCATGAGCGCCTCTCCCGCCCAGCCCCTCGTCATCGCCGGCGTGGAATTCTCCTCCCGGCTCTTCGTCGGCACCGGCAAGTTCAGCTCCGGCGCGCTGATGCGCGCGAGCCTGGCCGCGTCCGGGACCCAGCTGGTCACCGTGGCACTCCGCCGCGTGCGCACGCACGAGTCGGACCGGGGCGCGGCCGACGACATCCTGGCGCACCTGGAACCGGAGCGCTACCGGCTGCTGCCCAACACCTCCGGGGTGCGCGATGCGCGAGAGGCGGTGCTGGCGGCGGAGCTGGCGCGCGAGGCCCTCGGGACCAACTGGCTCAAGCTGGAGATCCATCCCGACCCGAAATACCTCATGCCCGACCCCGTCGAGACGCTCCGGGCGACCGAGGAGCTCGTGCGGAGGGGCTTCATCGTCCTGCCCTACGTCCATGCGGATCCGGTGCTCTGCAAGCGGCTGGAGGAGGCGGGCGCCGCGGCGGTGATGCCCCTGGGGGCCCCGATCGGCAGCAACCGCGGGCTCGAGTCGCGGGCCTTCCTGGAAATCATCCTCGCGCAGAGCCGCGTGCCGGTCGTGGTCGACGCCGGCCTGGGCGCGCCCTCCCATGCCGCGGCCGCGCTCGAAATGGGCGCGCACGCGGTCCTGGTGAACACGGCGATCGCGGCCGCGGCCGACCCCGTGGCGATGGCGGGCGCCTTCCGGCTCGGCGTCGAGGCGGGGCGGCTCGCCCGCGAGGCGGGGCTCTCGGGGCGCAGCCTGGCGGAGGCGAAGGCGACCTCGCCGCTGACGGCATTTCTGGCGGAAACCGGCTGAAGGCCCCGATGGACTTTGTCGATATCTGGCAGCAGCACGACTTCGCCGCGGTGGGGGAGGCCATCGCGGCCACTGCGCCCGCGGACGTCGAGCGCGCCCTCGCCCGCGCGGGGCGCGGGCTGGATCTCGCGGACTTTCAGGCGCTGCTCTCGCCGGCCGCCGGGCCCTACCTCGAGGAGATGGCCCAGGCGAGCCACCGGCTCACGGTCGAGCGCTTCGGGAAGACCATGCAGCTCTTCGCGCCGCTCTACCTCTCCAACGTGTGCGCGAACGTCTGCACCTACTGCGGGTTCAGCGCCCAGAACCGGATCCCGCGCAAGGTGCTGAGCGACGCCGAGATCGTGGCCGAGGCGGAGGCCCTCCGTGCGCTGGGCTTTGAGCATGTCCTGCTTGTGACCGGCGAGGCCGGCCGGGTGGGGCGCGACTACCTGGCCAACGCCCTGCGGCTGCTGCGTCCGTATTTTTCCAGCCTGTCGATCGAGGTCCAGCCGCTGGACGAGGAGGAGTACGCCTCGCTGGCGCCCGAGGGGCTGAGCGCGGTCCTCGTCTACCAGGAGACCTATGACGCCGCCGCCTATGCCCGCCACCACCTGAGCGGGCCGAAAGCCGACCTCGCCTACCGGCTGCGGACGCCGGACCGCCTGGGCCGCGCCGGGATCAAGAAGATCGGCCTGGGCGCCCTCTATGGCCTCAGCGACTGGCGCACCGATGCCTGGTTTCTCGGGCTGCACCTCCGCTACCTTGAGCAGCGCCACTGGCGCACCCGGTACAGCATCTCGTTTCCCCGCCTGCGCCCGCATGCGGGCGCCGACATCGCGGTGACGCCCTTTGGCGAGCGCGACCTGGTGCAGACCGCCTGCGCCCTGCGGCTCCTCAGTCCCGAGGCCGAACTGTCCCTTTCGACGCGCGAGGCCGCGGGGTTTCGCGACCGGGCCTTCCGGCTCGGCTTCACGACCATGAGCGCCGGGTCGCGCACCAATCCGGGCGGGTACGCCAGCGCCCCCGACTCGCTCGAGCAGTTTGCGATCGACGACGCGCGGAGCCCGGCCGAGGTCGCCGCCTTCCTGCGCAGCCAGGCGTACGAGCCGGTCTGGAAGGACTGGGATCCCACCTATGACGGGGCCGCCCTGAAGGCGCGCTAGCCGGGAAGAGAACGCATGGCCTTCGAACCCACCGAGCTCGCCCGCTACCAGCGCCACTTCTCGCTGGCGGGCTTCGGCCCCGCCGGCCAGGAGAGGCTGCGCCGGGGCACGGTGCTCGTGATCGGGGCGGGCGGGCTGGGCTGCCCGGCGCTGCTCTACCTCGCGGCGGCGGGCGTGGGCCGCATCCGGGTCGTCGATCCCGACCGGGTCGAGCTGTCCAACCTCCAGCGGCAGGTGCTCTTCACCGAGCAGGACGTGGGGGAATTCAAGGTCGCGGCGGCGGCGCGGCGGCTCGGGGCGCTCAATTCCTCGATCGTGATCGAGCCGTACGTGGGGAAATTCACCCGGTCGAACGCGTTCGACCTCGTGGGCTCCTGCGACGTCGTGATCGACGGCTCGGACAACTTCTCGACCCGCTACCTGGTGAACGACGCCTGCGTCCTCGCGGGGAAGCCCCTGGTCTACGGGGCGGTGCAGGGATTCTCGGGCCAGCTGAGCGTCTTCAACTGGCGGGATGGCCCGACCTACCGCTGCCTCTTTCCCGAGCCGCCGGAACCGGGCACCGTGCCCAATTGCGCCGAGGCCGGCGTCCTCGGTGTCCTCCCCGGGCTCATCGGCACCGCCCAGGCCTGCGAGGCGATCAAGCTCCTGACCGGCCTGGGCGAGCCCCTGAGCGGGCGCCTTCTCCTCTGGGACGCCCTGGCGATGACAACGCAGGCGGTGGCCCTCCGGGCCGACCCGAAAAGCCGCGACCTCACCGGGCTGCCGCCGGACGATTTTGCCGAGACCTGCGCGGCCCCCGCCGGGGGCATCGGCGAGATCGACGTGGCGACCCTGCGGCAGGCGGAGAAGGCGCCGCAGCTGGTCGACGTGCGCGAGCGCTGGGAACGGCAGCTGGGCTCGATCGAGCCCTCGGTGCACGTTCCGCTCGGCTTGCTGGAACGGGGAGAGGCGCAGGCGGCGCTCGCCGGCCTCGACCGCGCGGCGCCCACGGTGGTGTACTGCGCGGTGGGGGTGCGCAGCCTGCGCGGGGCCCAGATCCTCCGGGACCGGCACGGCTTTCGCCAGGCCCTGAATCTCGCCGGAGGCTACGTCGAATGGCAAAGGCAGTGAAGCCCCCGCCCTGCGTCCTGACCATTGCCGGTTCGGACAGCGGGGGCGGCGCGGGCATCCAGGCGGATGCGCGGACGATCCAGGCGCTCGGCGGCTACGCGCTGACGGCGATCACCGCGGTCACGGCCCAGGACGGCCGCGGCATCGCGGCGTGGGAGCCGGTGGCGCCGCGCCTGCTCGCGGCCCAGCTGACGGCGGCGCTCGCAGGCTTTCCGGTGGCCGCAATCAAGACGGGCCTCCTGCCCGGCGCCGCCGCCATCCGGGCGATTGCCGGGGTTCTCCGGCGCCACCCGCGGCTGCCCCTCGTCGTGGATCCTGTGCTCGGCTCGACCAGCGGCACGCGATTTCTCCTTCCCGCCGACCTGCGGGAATTGCGGCGCCGGCTGCTGCCGCTGGCGACGCTGGTCACCCCCAATCGTCCCGAGGCGGAGGCGCTTTGCGGACGACGGCTCCGCACCGACGCGGACGTGGCGGCGGCCGGCCGCGAGCTGGCGGCCGAGTGGAACTGCGCGGTTCTCATCAAGGGCGGCCACGCGGCCGGCCGGCGCTGCCGCGACTGTCTGGCCGTGCCCGGGGGCCGGGTGCGCTGGTATGAGGGGCCGCGGGTGGCCACGCGCAACACCCACGGCACGGGCTGCGTGCTGTCGGCGGCCATCGCCCTGGAACTGGCCCGGGGCCGGCAGACGGGGCCGGCGGTCGCCCGCGCGCGGGCGTTCCTCGGGCGCGCGCTGCGCGGGAACCGCCGCATACGCTGGGGGGGCGGCGCCGGGCCCGCCTTTCCCGGGTAGGGCGGGCTGTCCTCAGCCCGCCGGGTCCGCGGTGTGCCCGGCGTTTGGGACCAAGCGCCCTACCGCGGAGGAACAGCTTCGGCCGCCGGCACGGCGGCGTGCAGGAGCCCGCGCTCGCCCATCCATTCCAGCAGTCGCTCCGGCCAGCTGGCGACGGACAGGGGGCCCGGCCGGATGCCGAAGCCGTGCCCGCCGCTGTTGTAGATGTGGAGCTCGGCCGGCACACCCGCGGCCCGGTATTTCAGGAAGAGCTGGGCGTTGGTGATGGAGGTCCGGGCGTCATCGTAGGCCGAGAACATGAAGACCGGCGGCTGTTCGTCGGTGACGGTGACCTGCTCCGCGGGGATCCCGGGATAGCCGAGCACCACGAAGTCGGGCCGCGAGCTGTGCCGCTGGACGGGATCGTCCGCGCCCGCGAGGCCGGCGTCGCCATGGGTGCTGGCGAGCACGGCCAGCTCTCCTCCGGCGGAAAAGCCCAGGAAGCCGACGCGGGCGGGGTCCACGCCCCATGCGAGGGCGCGGCTCCGGACGAGCCGGATCGACCGCTGGGCGTCAGCCAGGGCTTCGACCTGCACCTTGTAGGTGGAGCCGCCGGCCTGGTCGCGGGCGAGCCGGTACTTGAGGAGGAAGGCGGCCACCCCGTGCTGGCTGAGCCATTCGGCCACGCCAGTGCCCTCGTGGATGTAGGAAAGGAACATGTGCCCGCCGCCCGGCGCGACGATGACCGCGGCTCCGGTGGCCGCTCCGGGCGCGGGGAGGTAAACCGTCAGGCTGGGGTTGTGGATGTTGTAGACAATCGGCGTGGTCTTCAGGTGGACGCCGACGATCTCCTTCTCGTCCTTGCGGGCCTCGGAGCCTGGGGCGCCGTTGGGCCAGAGCGGCACCACGGGGTGGTCGTCGGCGGCGAAAGCGGCGAGGGAGCCGAGCAGCGGCCAGGCCAGGAGGAGGCGAAGGAAGGGGGGTAGCTTCATGCGGACCATCCTGCACAGACGACAGCGCGGGACAACCTCATCTTGCCCACCGATTCGATTTGAGGAGCCCCGGGCGCCGCGCATGATGCGGGGCATGATCACATACCCCCGCTGGATCCCCCTCCTGGCCCTGCTCGTTGCCCCGTTCCTGGCCCGGGCCGATGACCAGGCCGACTTTGCCGCCGTCCGCCAGGCCGACGACGCCCGCGTGGCGGCGACCAAGGCCGGCGACCGCGCCGCGCTCGAGGCGATTTTTTCCGACAGCCTCAACTACGCCCATTCCAGCGGCGCGGTGAATGACAAGAAGACCTACCTCGACGCCATCGTCGGCGGGAAAACGAAGTACGCCGCCATCACCTTCGAGAATCGCAAGTTCACGGCCGCCGGCCCCGGCGTGGTGCTGATCACCGGCCACGAGACCCTGGTCGAGGTGAAGGCGGGCAAGACCGACACGCTCATCCTGAATTTCCTCGGCGTCTGGCGGCTGGAAAACGGGGCCTGGCGCTTCCTCGCCTGGCAATCGAACCGGTTGAACCCGCCCAAGGTGCCGGCGGGCACCTGATCAGCTCAGCTTCACGCCCCGGGCCTGGGCGGCCCGGATCAGGGCATCGGCCATGTCCGAGGGAGTGACGGCGACCTCGATGCCGCATTCCTTGAAGACGGCGATCTTGGCGGCGGCTGTGTCCTCGGCGCCGCCGACGATCGCGCCGGCGTGGCCCATGCGGCGGCCCGCGGGCGCCGTGGCGCCCGCGATGAAGCCCGCCACGGGCTTCCTGACGTTGGCCTTGATCCAGCGGGCGGCCTCGACCTCGGCGGTGCCGCCGATCTCGCCGATCAGGATCATCGCATGGGTATCGGGGTCGTCGTTGAACATGCGGATGACGTCGAGGTGGGAGGTGCCGTTGACCGGGTCGCCGCCGATGCCGACGCAGGTGCTCTGGCCGATGTTCTTGACGGTGAGCTGGTAGACGGCCTCGTAGGTGAGGGTGCCGGAGCGGGAGACGACGCCGACATGCCCGCGCTTGTGAATGTAGCCCGGCGCGATGCCGATCCGGCAGCCGCCCGTGGATTTGTCGCCGGTGCCGGGCGTGACCACGCCGGGGCAGTTGGGCCCGATCAGTCGCGTGGCGCGGCCCTGCATGGCGCGCTTCACCCGGATCATGTCCTTCACGGGAATCCCCTCGGTGATCGCGACGGCGAGGTCGAGCCCGGCGTCCACGCCTTCCAGGATCGCGTCGGCGGCGAAGGGCGGCGGCACGAAGATGGCCGAGACCGTCGCGCCGGTCGCGCGCGCGGCATCCGCGACGGAATTGAAGATCGGGACGCGGTGCGCGCCGTGCTCGAAGAACAGGCCGCCCTTCCCGGGCGTGACGCCGGCCACCACCTGGGTGCCATAGTCGAGCGAGAGGCGGGCGTGCCGGGCGCCGAAGTCGCCGGTGATGCCCTGGACGAGGATCTTGGTTTCAGAAGTGACGAGGATGGCCATGAAAGGGGGAAGGCGGGGACGGCGGAGGGCAAAAACGGGACCGGACCCCTCAGGCCGCGACCAGCTTGACGATTTTCTGGGCCGCGTCGGCCATGGAGTCGCCGCTGACGATCGTGAGACCGGACTGGGCGAGCGTCTGCTTGCCGGCGGCGACATTGTTGCCCTCGAGGCGCACGACGAGGGGCAGCTTGAGCCCGACCTCCTTCACGGCCTCGACGATGCCGGTGGCGATGACATTGCAGTCCATGATGCCGCCGAAGATGTTGACGAAGATGCCGCGCACGTTGGCGTCGCCGAGGATGATCTTGAAGGCGGCGATCACCTGCTCCTTCGTGGCGCCGCCGCCGACATCGAGGAAGTTCGCCGGGCTGCCGCCGTAGTGCTTGATGATGTCCATCGTGCTCATGGCCAGGCCCGCGCCGTTGACCAGGCAGGCGATCGCCCCGTCGAGCGCGATGTAGCTCAGGGCGTGCTTCGAGGCCTCGATTTCCTTCGGGTCCTCCTCGTTGAGGTCCCGCAGGGTGACGATCTCGGGATGCCGGAAGAGCGCGTTGTCGTCGAAGGAGACCTTGGCGTCGAGCGCCAGGACCTCGCCGGCCGGGGTGGTGATCAGGGGGTTGATCTCCACCATGGCCGCGTCGGTGGCCCAGTAGAAGGCGTAGAGGCTGCGGATCAGCTTGGCGGCGTTCTTGCCCTCGGCGGGGCTGAAGCCGAGCCGCGTGACGAGGTCCCGCACCTGGAAGTCGGCCAGACCGTACGCCGGGTCGATCCGCACCTTGAAGATCTTCTCCGGCGTCTCGTGCGCCACCTTCTCGATCTCGACCCCGCCCTCGGTGGAGGCGACGATCACGGGCCGCGAGCTGTCGCGGTCGAGGAGGATCGCGAGGTAGTACTCCTTCTTGATGTCGCTCGCGACCGTGAAGTAGACCGTGCCGACCTTGCGGCCGGCGGGCCCGGTCTGGGCCGTGACCAGGGTGTTGCCGAGCATGCGGCCGGCGAGTTCCCGGGCCTCCGCCTTGGTCTTGCAGAACTTCACGCCGCCCTTGAAGCCGTCGGTGAACGTGCCCTTGCCGCGCCCGCCCGCGTGGATCTGCGACTTAACCATGGTCGGTCCCTCGGGCAGGCTCGCGAGCGCGGTGATGAATTCGTCGGGCGCCCGCGCCGGGGCGCCCGGGGGCACCGGGACGCCGAATTTTTCGAAGAGGGCCTTGGCCTGGTACTCGTGAATGTTCATGAAAGGGGTGCTACCGGTAGCGGATGCTGGTGCATTCCGGGCAAAGCTGGGTCTCCGGCCGGGCCGCGCTATGGCGCCGCAGGTAGGTCCCGAGGTCGATCCATTGGCCGAGGCCGTCGCTGATCCGGTTGCAGGCGATGCAGACCGGGAGGATGCCCTCCAGCTGCCTGAGCTTGCGGTTCTTGTTGTCGAGGTCGCGGCGGAACTGGTGGAAACTGAAGGCGATGAAGGCGAAGACGATCGTCCGCATGCACGCCCGCTCCCACGGGATCCAGGCCTGGGCGTAGTGATGCACCCACTGGGCGTCGGTCCAGAAGCGCACCAGGCTGTCGCAGGCGATGAGGAGCAGCGCCCAGGCGAAGTTGACCGACCAGGCCATCCAGGCGATGGGCAGCGCGTAGAAGACGGCCAGGCCGATCTGGTAGTGGGTCGCGTAGTCGATCCAGCCGACCAGCGCCAGCAGCGCCACCGCCGCCAGGATCCACAGGCCCTTTTGCATCGTTGCGGTCATGGCGGGCGGCCCGTTCACCGGTAACGGGCTCCCGCGCAGTCCGGGCACAGGCGCGGATCGGGCTTGGCCTCGCTATGTTCGCGCAGGTAGGTGTCGAGGTCCGTCCAGTTGCCCTTGGCGTCGCTGATCCGGTTGCAGGCGATGCAGATGGGCAGGATACCCTCCAGCTGCTTCACCTTCCGGCTCTTGTTCGCCAGGTTCTGCTTGAAGCGGTCGAAACTGAAGGCGATGAACATGAACACCATCCAGTTCATCAGCGCCCGTTCCCAGGGGATCCAGGCGTGGTCGTAGTGGTGGTTGTCGGCGAAGTCCGCCCAAAGCCAGGCGCCCGAGGCCAGCAGGCTCAGCACCACGCCCCAGGTCATGCTCACCGTCCATACGATCCAGGCGATGGGGAAGGCATACAGCGCATACACGCTGATCTCGTAGCCCGTCCGGAAATCGATCCAGCCCACCGCGGCGAGCACCGCCAGGGCGGCGATGATGTAGCGGGCCTGGGCGGCGGCCGTTTTCGTGGCGGCCTGTGGTTCGGGATCGATGCGCACCGGGGACGGAGCTAAGCACGGACCTTCCGGGGCGACAAACAAAAATGCCCGGATGACCGGTATATCCCGCGGCTATTTCAGGTTTCCCAGCAGATGCCGGGCGAGGAACGCAGCCTGGAGGGAGGCCAGCTCCTTCAGCCCCTTTTCCGCGAGGGCCAGCAGGGTCTGCAGCTCGCCGGGCGAGAAGGTGGCCTCCTCGCCGGCCCCCTGGACCTCGACGAAGCGGCCCTGGGCCGTCATGACGATGTTGCAGTCGACGGTGGCGTCCCGGTCCTCGACGTAGGCGAGGTCCAGGAGCGCCTGGCCGCCCGAGAGCCCCACGCTGACGGCGGCCACCGAGTCCGTCAGGGGATTCTCCGCGAGCGCCCGGGCGTCGAGCAGCTTTTGCACCCCGAGGCGGGCGGCCAGCCAGGCCCCGGTGATGGCGGCGGTCCGGGTGCCCCCGTCCGCCTGGAGCACGTCGCAGTCGATCCAGAGGGTGTTGGACCCGAGTTTCTCAAGGTCGATGACGGCCCGGATCGCCCGGCCGATCAGCCGCTGGATCTCCACCGTGCGGCCGTCCAGCCGGCCCCGGCTGATATCCCGCTGCTTGCGGTCCAGCGTGGAGTAGGGCAGGAGGGAATACTCGGCGGTGAGCCAGCCGCCCTTCACGCCCTGCTGCTTCATCCAGGAAGGGACGCCGGGCTCGATCATGGCGGCGCAGATGACCTGCGTGTCGCCGAAGCGCACCAGGACGGACCCGGAGGCGTGCGGGGCGATCCCGGCCTGGAAGGAGACGGGGCGGAGCTGGTCGGCCCGGCGGCCGTCGGCGCGGGCGCTCATTTGGGCCCCAGCGCCCCCGGCACGCGTTCCTCGCGCTCGACCGGCTTGATGCGGGTGGGCGCGGCCTCGGCCTGCTCCGACATGAAGGCGATGAGCCGGTCGTTGAAATCCTTGGCCGGGTCGTGGCCCATGCGCTTGAGCGCCTGGGTCAGGGCGGCGACCTCGACCAGCCGCGCGATGTCGCGCCCGGGGCGGACGAACAGCTCGATGTGCGGCACGCGCATCCCCAGGATCTCGTAGTGGGACTGCTCGAGGCCGGTGCGCTCCTCCACGGCGTCGGTCGTCCACTCGCGCAGCGAGACCACGAGGTCGATCCGCTTCTCCAGCCGGACGGACTTCACGCCGAACATCTCGGCGATGTTGATGATGCCGATCCCGCGGCACTCCATGTAGCCGCGGTTGAGCGGCCGGCTCGAGGCCATCAGCTCGCGCTCGTCGAGCAGCTTGATCACCGTGAGGTCGTCCGCGACCAGCGAATGGCCGCGCTCGATCAGCGCAAGGGCGCATTCGCTCTTGCCCACGCCGGAATCGCCCCGCAGCAGGACGCCGACGCCCTTGATGTCGAGGGTGGTGGCGTGCTCGATGACGCTGGGCGCGAACTCATTGTCGATGCAGAGCGTCGCGAGGTTCACGTAGTTCATCGTGATCAGCGGCGTGCGGAAGATCGGCAGCTTCATCTCGCGGGAGACGGTCAGCAGGGCCTGGGTTGGATGATAGCTGCGGGTCAGGACCAGGCAGGGGACGCTCCGCTTGGCCATCTCCGCGAAGATCGCCCGCTGCTCCTCCTGGCTGCGGGTCTTCAGGTAGGTCATTTCCGCGGCCCCGAGCACCTGGATCCGCTTGTTGGCAAAGTACTTGAAGAATCCGGTCAGCGCGAGGGCGGGGCGGTTGATGCTGCCCTCCCGGATCAGCCGGTGCAGGCCCGCCTCGCCGGTCACGAGGTCCATCCGCAGCTTCTGGCGGTAGGTCTCGAAGAAATGGGAGACGGTGATGCCGTGGATGGCTTTGGGCGTTTTGGGCACGATACGGGGGGCGGTTCTCGGCGGGATTACACCCCCGCCCGGGCAAAAATGCGAGCCGGTTCCGGGCCCGGTCCCAGACGCCAGGCTAGAGATTGAAGTCCTCGCCCAGGTAGAACTTGCGGGCCTGCTCGTCCTGGATCAGGAACGCGCCCGTGCCCTCGGCCAGGACCTGGCCCCGGTGGATGAGGTAGGCCCGGTCGACGATGCGCAGGGTCTCGCGGACATTGTGGTCGGTGACGACGATGCCGATGCCCCGGCGCTTGAGCTCAAGGATGATCTTCTGGACCTCGGCCACCGAGATGGGGTCGATGGCGGCGAAGGGTTCGTCCATCAGGAGAAACTTCGGCCGCGTCACGAGCACCCGGGCGATCTCGAGCCGGCGGCGCTCGCCGCCGGAGAGGGTGTAGGCCTTCTGGCCGGCCACGTGGGTGAGGCCGAGCTCCTCGAGATGCTGGCGCACGCGGTCCTTCCGCTCGCCCCGGGGCACGCTGACCGCCTCGAGGATCGCGAGGATGTTGTCCGCGACCGTCAGCTTGCGGAAGACGGACGGCTCCTGCGGCAGGTAGCCGATGCCGAGCCGGGCGCGCCGGTGCATGCGCAGGTGGGTGACGTCGGTGCCGTCCAGGCGCACGATCCCCGCGGTCGCCGGCACGAGCCCGACGATCATGTAGAAGGTGGTGGTCTTGCCGGCCCCATTGGGGCCGAGCAGGCCGACGACCTCCCCCGCCGCGAACCGGAGACAGACCCCGTCGACGACCTTCCGGTCGCCGAAGGTCTTGCTCAGGCCCGCCGTCTCGATCGAGGACGGGGCGGCGGTGGCGGGAGTTCCGGTCATTTCGCGGGAGGCGGGATCGCGGGCTTGGCCCCGGGAACGAGATCAAGCGACTTGACCGTCGGCAGCACGGTCCGGAGGTACTCACCCGGTGCGGGCACGAATTCCGCCTCCCGTTGCCCGCGGCGATAGATGATCTGGCCGTGCGGCCCCGGCGTGGTCGAGGAGTTGTCCACGGTTTGCCGCAGGAAGGGATTGTCGCTCAGGATGATCGTGTCCTCATTCTGGGAGATCTCCGCGCGACCGCAGGTGGCGACCTTGGTGTCCCGGTCAATGCGGACGTTGCCGGTCGCGAGCATCGACTTGAACTTGGAGGGCCGGCCGTTGGCCGTGGCCTTGCCGCCCTGGCTGTCGACGACGACCTGAAGGAAGTCGCAGGTCATTCGCAGGTCGTTGTCGGCGGCTGCGACCGTGTCGTGGAAGGTGATCGTCGTCTCGGTGCCCCGGGTGACGGATTCGCCCGGGCCCTTGGAGGTGATGACGAGGCCCTGGTCGGGACCGTCGGCCGGGGCCGGGTCGGCCGCCCGCAGCGCCGCCGCGGCCAGGAAGCCGGCGGCCAGGAACGTGAAGGATTTTTTCATCTCAGGAGGTCGGGCGGCGGGTCGTGGATTACTACCCGCACGTTCCGCGCGAGGGAAATCTTTTTCAGCGGCGCTTCATAGGTCCATTGCTCGCCGGTCACCTCCAGATTGTGCGCGTAGTCGATCAGGCGGACGCTCTGCGGACCGGAGGCGCGATTCTCGCGGATGAAGAAGCTGGCCGCCGGGCTGAGGATGCTCGAATCGGTCCGGGCCGCCGCATCCCGCGAATACACGGTGATGTTCAGGTCCACGATGTCGATCCGGTCCTCGCTGACCTCCCGCACCTCGGTGCCCCGGAGGGTCATCCAGCGATAGCCCTCCTTGGTGTACCGCGGCCAGACCCAGTTCTTGAACGGCGTGTCGACCACCAGGGCCGGCCGGGTGTCGGCGGCCCGGAGGGGCGGAAGCGCCAGTCCGGCCGCGAGCGCGAGCCAGCGGAACTGCCGGGGGTTCATCGACGGGTAGTCCGCGACCCGCGGCGAAGGTTCCCGCCTTCGGCGCCCCCGGCGGCCAGCAGGAGGTCGCAGACCTCGCGGACCGCGCCATGCCCGGCCCGGTGCCGCGTGACGTAGTCGGCCGCGGCGAGCGCCGAGGGCGCGGCGGCCGGCACGCTGACTCCGATGCCGGCGGCGCGAAGGGCCGGGACATCGATGATGTCGTCGCCCATGTAGACGCACTGGTCGAGGCCCACGCCGAGCTCCCGGGCGAGCTCGGACAGGGCCGCGAGCTTGTCCCGGCGTCCCTGGATGACGTGAGGGATCCTCAGCTCCGTCGCCCGGACGGTGGTCGCCCCCGACAGGCGGCCCGAGATCCAGGCGAGGGGCAGGCCCCCGTCGCGGACCAGCCCGAGGCCGAGCCCGTCCGTGACCGAGAAACTCTTCGTCTCGGTCCCGTCCGAGGAGATGGCGACCGTCCCGTCCGTCAGGATTCCGTCCACGTCCATGGCGAAGAGCCGAACCCGCGCCCAGCGGGCGGCCGAAAGCGTGCGCGGGGAGGGCATCGGCTAGAACTGCGCCCAGGCCGTGATCCGGTCGATCACTTTGTCGCGGTTCGGGCGGAAGGCGGCCTCGAGCTCCGGCGCGAAGGGGACGGGCAGGTCCATCGAGCCGATCCGCAGTGGCGCGGCCTGCAGGTGGTGGAAATGCTTCTCGGTGAGCCGGGCCACGAGCTCGGCGCCGAACCCGTGGGTGAGGCGGCCCTCGTGCAGGACGATGAGCCGGTGCGTGCGGGCGAGCGATTCCTCGATGGCGTCGAGCCGCAGCGGGGCGAGCGCCCGCAGGTCGAAGAGGTCGACCGCAGCGTCGTACTCCGTCGCGAGGTATTCGCAGACCTCGGCGGCGACGTGGACCATCTCGCCGTACGTGACGAACGTGGCGAAATCGCCGATCCGCAGGCGCCGCGGCTGCCAGATGTCGCGGAAACTCGGGTCCCAGGCCACTGTCTGCCGGCCCCGTCGGTAGAGGCCCTTGTGCTCGAAGAGGAGCACGGGATTGTTGTCCTCGTAGGCGGCGAGGAGGGCGTTGAACGCGTCCTGCGGGGTGCTGGGATAGAGGGCCTTGATCCCGGGCATCGAGAGAAACAGTGATTCCAGCTCCTGCGAATGAAAGGAACCGAAGGTGAGCCCGCCGCCGCAGGGCAGGCGGAGCACGAGGGGGCAGGCCGCCCCGGAGCGAAAATGCATCGTGGCGGCGTTGAGCGTGATCTGGGTGACCGCCTCGGTCGAAAAATCTGCGAACTGGAACTCCTCGATCGGCCGGTAGCCGCCCAGCGCCAGGCCAATGGCATAGCCCGTGCAGGCGCTTTCCGCCAGGGGAGTATTGAGGACGCGCGACCGGCCGAATTCAGCCAGCAGCCCCTCCGTCACCTTGAAGGCGCCGCCATAGGCGCCGATGTCCTGCCCGAGGACCAGCGACTCCGGGCGCTCGGCGAGGATCTTGTGCAGTCCCAGGTTGAGCGCCTGCGCCGTGGTCAGGGAGGCCGAGGGCGCGGGCTGCCCGGCGACGCCGGACGCCGAATCAAGGCGCGGGATCCACTCGATCGGAGGATCGGCCGGCGCGAACAGGTCGTCTTCCATGCCGGCGGGATCGATGGGCGGGGTGGGCAGCGCCACCTTGATGCAGTCCTCGAGGAATCCGTTGATCTCGGTCTCGACGGCCTCGAGGCGGCCGGCGGCCGGGCCCCCGGCGAGCCGGGCCCGCAGCGCGGGCAGGGGATCGCGGGCCGCGAAGGCCTCGGCCTCACCGGCGGCCAGGTAGCCGCCGGTGTCGTAGGCGGCGTGGCCGCGGAGGCGCACGATGCGCGCCTCCACCAGCATCGGCCGCGACGTGGCCCGGACCTTGGCCAGCGCCGCCGCCAGCGCGCGGGTCGCGGCCACGGCGTCCGTGGCGTCGAGCGCGAAGCCCTCCATGCCATACCCCGCGGCGCGCTGCCAGAGCTCCGAGCCGGGCGCGAACTGCTCGCTGACGGGCGTCGAGTAGGCATACGCGTTGTTCTCGATGACAAAGAGGACCGGCAGGGAAAGGAGGGAGGCGAGATTCATGGCCTCGTGCACGTCGCCGGTGCTCGAGCCGCCGTCGCCGAAAAAGGCGAGGCCGACCGCGGGCCGCCCATGACGGCGCTGCGCATCCGTCGCACCCAGGACCGGGCCGAGCATGGCGCCAAGGTGCGAGATCATCGGCAGGGAGCGGTTCGCCGGGTCGCCGTGGTGGATGTTGCCCTCGCGCGCTCGGGTGGGGCTGTCGGCATTGGCGAAATACTGGTGCAGATGCTGGCAGAGGTGCCCGCCCCAGATCAGGTGCCCGCCGAGGTCGCGATGGGTGAACGACACGACGTCCGTTCCCTTGTCGGCCAGCAGCGCCAGCGGCACGATAAGGCCCTCGTTGCCCTGGCCGCCGGTCACGGTCCCCTTGATCAATCCCTGCCGAAAGAGTTCCAGGATCCGGTTGTCGGTCGTGCGCGCCAGGTACATCCACGCGTAGAGCAGCAGCAGGGCGTCCGCCGGATTGGATTCCAGCTCCTCCGCGCGCAAATCGCGGTTGGCCAGGATGCGGGGCAGCGCGGGGTAGGCCATGGCGGGACCGTGCGCTTCAGACCCCGTCGATCTTGCGGATGCGGGCCAGGTGCCGGCCACCCTCGAATTCCGTCGCGAGCCAGGTCTGCACGATCCGCTGCGCCTCCTCCACGGTCACCGTGCGCTCCCCGATCGATAGGCAGTTGGCGTCATTGTGGGCCCGGTTCCAGATCGCCAGCTGCTCGTTCCAGCAGACTCCGCAGCGGATGCCGACGATTCGGTTGGCCACGATGGCCTCGCCGTTGCCGGAGCCGCCGAGGACGATGCCCCGCTCGTAGTCCCCTCGCGCCACCGCCTGCGCGACGGGCCGGATGAAATCGGGGTAGTCGCACGGCTGCTCCGAGTCGGTGCCGAAGTCGCGGACGGTGTGCCCCTGGGCCAGGAGGGCGGCCTTGATCGCCTCCTTGTACTTGAAGCCGGCATGGTCGGATCCGATGGCGATGGTGAAGGTTTTCATGGGGGGAAGCCCTGCTGCTGACAGTTACGGGTGAAGCACTTCCAATTTCAAGTTCGCAATGGGGGCCCATCCCCGGGGGCGGCGGAACCCGGGGGCCTGAAAACGGGTCACAAAGGCGTCCCTCTCCTCTTATGAAAACCTCTAGGCTCCTCTTGGTTGCAGCTGCGCTCGGCGCGACTTGGTTCACCGGCTGTTCGACGGTCAGTTCCCGGATTCAGGAAAATCCCGGCTTGTTTGCCAGCCTGCCCCCCGACCAGCAGGCCCTGGTCCAGCAGGGGAAAGTGGCGGTCGGAATGGACATGGCCACGGTCAGGCTCGCGAAGGGCGATCCGGACCGCGTGACCACCCGGACAACCGCGCAGGGTGAGACGCAGGTCTGGCACTACATCAACTACGAGAATGGCGATGGCATCATCCTCTATTCGGGCTACTACCACCGCTGGTGGGGCCTGAACGGGTGGGGCTCCTATCCGTACTACATGGACTATCCCGCCCGCCGCCCGCATGATTATTTCCGGGTCGAATTCCGGAACGGCCGGGCGTTCGAGGTCCAGCAGGAACAGCCCTAAGTCCGCCTAGGCCGAGACGGCCCGCTCGGCCGCCTCGCGGATCCGGACGACCACGCGCAGCTCGCGCGTGGCCGCTCCGCGGTACGTGCCGCTGACGGGGCGGATGTCCGCGTAGTCGCGGCCGACCGCCACCTTCACGTAGTGGTCATCGGCCGCCCGGTCGTGCGTCGGATCGTAGGCCGCCCAGCCGTAGCCGGGCACGTAGGCCTCGATCCAGGCATGGGAGGCCTCGATTTCACCCTTGCGCCGATTGCGGTTGAAGAAATACCCGCTGACGTAGCGGGCCGGGATCTCCATGCTGCGGCAGAGGCCCAGGAGGACGTGGGCAAAGTCCTGGCAGACCCCGGCGCGGAGCTTGAGGGCGTCGGTCGCCCGGGTGCTGACCCCGGTGACGTCGGGGCGGTAGGAGAAGGTGCGGTAGACGTGCCGGCTCAGCCGCTGCACGTCGCCCCAGACATCGCCGCGGGTGCCGGCCAGGGCGTCCTGGGCCTCCCGCCAGATCTCCGGTTCGAGCGGCACGTAGTGGGAGCCGGTGGAGAATTCCGCCAGCATCTCGCGCTCGGGCGAGGCGGCGAGCTCGGCCACGCTCACCGTCGGGATCGCCGGGCGGCCGGCGTCGGGGACGGTCTCCACCTCGGATTCCGCCTCGACCACCAGCCGGCTGTGGCCGCCGGGAATGTCGAAGTACTGCACCTCATTCCCGTAGAAGTCGTTGTACGCGAGCGGGGGCGCCACCGGATCGAGCCGAAGCGTGTAGCGCCGGCAGGCCTGCAGGGCATCGTCCACCGGGTGCAGGCGGACCTCGTTGAAGCTGTCGCGGGCCTGCCCGGCGTAGACGAAGGTGGTGCGGTGGAGGACGTGAAGGAGCATGCGGGCCGCCGATCACTGCTGCTGCTGGTGCTGCTGCTCCTCGGGCCCGAGTTCGGTCGGATAAAACATCGTCGTCTGAACCACCTCGTCACCGATGCGGTCAAGGGATTTTTGCACCTCGACCAGGAATTCGTGGAGGCCCTCCTCCAGGATCTCGTCGATCGCCAGCGACTCGAGGTCGGCCAGCAGCCGGCGGGATGCCCTCGCGGCCACCGTGCGGGGGCGGGCCGCGGTCTCGCCCAGGATGCGGCGCAGGAACTCGTCGACCTGGGCCACGCAGTAGTGCAGCGAGCGCGGGAACGAGTCGGAGAAGATGAGGAATTCCGCCACCTTCCACGGCAGGATCTCGCGGACGTAGAATCGCCGGTAGGCCTCGAGCGCGCTGGCGGAGCGGAGGACCGCCTGCCACTGGGCGGTGTCGACCGCCCCGCCCACGTCGACCGCGCTGGGCAGCAGGATGTGGTACTTCACGTCCAGGATCCGGGTGGTCTTGTCGGCCCGCTCGAGGAACTTGCCGAACTGGATGAACTCCCAGCCCTCGCTGCGCGAATAGGTCGCCTCGGTCAGCCCCTGGAAGAGGTGGGAGGAGAGCTTGATGTGCTGGAGAAACTCGGAAGGGCCCGCGGTCCAGACGTCCTCCGCCGTCCGGTCCTTGAGGAAGAGGAAGAGCTCGTTGATCGCCTGCCACATCTCGCTCGAGATCTGGTCCCGGATCATGCGGGCGTTCTCGCGCGCGGCGAAGACCGACGAGAGGATGGAGCCGGGATTGCGCGCGTCGAAGGCGAGGAATTCGGTCACGCTGCGGCTGTCGGCGGTGTCGTAGTGGGACTCGAAGAGCACCTCGTCGCCGGTGCTCGCGAGGAGCGAGCCCCAGTGCTCCTGCCGGCTCGCGTCCGTGAGCCCGTGAAAATCGAGCAGGAACTGCAGGTTGACATCGAGCAGCCGGGCGACGTTCTCCGCGCGCTCGATGTAGCGGCTCATCCAGTAGAGCGAATGGGCCACGCGCGAGAGCATGACCGTGGACTGGGGCCGGGCGGCGGGAGGCTTGGTCGGAGGCGGCATGGCGCTATTCGTCCCCCTGCAGGACCCAGGTGTCCTTCGAGCCCCCGCCCTGCGACGAGTTGACCACGAGCGAGCCCTTCCGGAGCGCGACCCGGGTCAGGCCCCCGGGCGTGACGGTCGTCTTCTCGCCGCAGAGGATGTAGGGGCGCAGGTCGATATGGCGGCCTTCCAGCCGGCCGTCGCACCAGGTGGGCGAGCGGGAGAGGGCGACGGGATCCTGGGCGATGAAGTTGCGGGGCTGCGCGGCGACCTGGGTCCGGAACGAGGCGATCTCCTCCGTCGTGGAGGCCGGCCCGATCAGCATGCCGTAGCCGCCGGCCTCGTTGGCCGACTTCACCACCAGCTTGGCGATATTCTCCAGGATGTACTTCCGGTCGGAGGGATCGGACGCCAGGTAGGTGTTCACGTTGGGCAGCAGGGCGTCCTGCCCGAGGTAGTACTTGATGATCTTTGGGACGTACGCATAGATGACCTTGTCGTCGGCCACGCCGGTGCCGATGGCGTTGGCGAGGGAGACGTGGCCCGCGCGGTAGGCGGCGACAAGGCCCGGCACGCCCAGGAGCGAGTCGCCGCGGAACACCGTGGGATCAAGGTAGTCGTCGTCGATCCGCCGGTAGATCACGTCCACGGGGACGAGCCCGGCGGTGGTGCGCATGAAGACGTGCGCGTCGCGGACGACGAGGTCGCGGCCCTCGACGATGGGGATGCCCATCTGCCGGGCGAGGAACGTGTGCTCGAAATAGGCGCTGTTGTGCACCCCGGGCGTCAGGAGGACGACGTTGGGCTTGTCGTCCCGCGCCGGCGCCAGGTGGAGCAGCGCCTTGAGGAGATTGTCGGCGTAGGTCTCGACCGGCCGGACCCGGTAGGTCTGGAACAGGGTGGCGAAGGCCCGGCGCATGGCGGACCGGTTCTCGATCATGTAGGAGACGCCGGACGGGCAGCGGAGATTGTCCTCCAGGACGAGGTACTGGCCGGCGTGGTCCCGGATGAGGTCGGTGCCGCAGATGTGGACGTAGATGTCCTTGGGCACGGAAAAATTCATGAACTCGCGCCGGAAGTGCTTGGCGCTGAGGATCTGCGCCGCCGGGACGACCTTGTCGCGCAGGATCTTCTGCCCGTGGTAGATGTCGTGGAGGAAGAGATTGAGGGCGGTGATCCGCTGGATCAGTCCCGCCTCGATCCGCTTCCATTCGGTGGCCGGGATGATGCGCGGGATCAGGTCGAAGGGAAAGATCCGCTCGGTGCCCTCGGAGTTGTTGTAGACCGTGAAGGTCACCCCGCGGCGCAGGAAGGCCAGCTCGACCGCCGTGCGGTGCTGGTTGAAGTCGGCTTCGGGGAGCCGACCGAGCTGCTCGGCCAGCCGCCGGTAGTGCGGGCGGACCTCGCGGGCCGCGTCGAACATCTCATCGAAGAAATCGCCGACTTCGTAGGGGGGGTTGAGCAGGGACATGACGGGACAGGGCGGCCCGCGGGGGCCGGACGGGCGGTTTTAGCAGGTCTCTTGCCAGAATGGACCGGCCGGGGCCGGTTATGTGCCGGGCCGGCGCATGGCGACGGAGACGGTCCCGGCCAGGATGAGGGCCGCACCGGCGCAGCCCCGGGCGCCCAGCTGCTCCCCGAAGAAGATCACGCCGCCGGCGGCCGTCCCCAGGGGCGACAGGAGCTGGAGGAGCGAGCCCTCCGCGACCGGGAGGTCGCGGTAGGCGCGGGTCTGGGCGAGCTGGGCGCCGGCCACACAGAGGCCGGAGAGGAGGATGAGCCCCCAGGCGGGGAGGGAGAGGGGCTGGGCTGTCGCGGCCGCCGCCGGCCCGGTGAGCAGGGGCCCGAAGAGGCAGCTCAGGACGAGGCCATAGGCGCATTGCGCCCCGAAGATGGTGGCGGTGTGCTCGGTGGCGTGGAGCTGGCGGATGGCGATGGCGACATAGGCCGAGCCGAGCGCGGACAGCAGGGCGAAGCCGTAGTAGAGGCCCGCGCCGCCGCCCACCGCGACGACGTTCGTGAGGAGCGCCACGCCCGCCACCGCGGCGACGGCGCCGGCGACGGTGGCCGCGCGCAGCCGCTCGCGAAACACCCAGGCGGCCATGAGGGCCGCCCAGAAGATGTACGTGCTGTTGATGAACGTGGAGCGGGCCGCGCCCACGTGCACGATGGCCTCGTAGTACGTCCAGACCCCGAGGCCCCCGACCACGCCCCGCTCGATCAGCCGGCGGTTCCGGAGCAGGTGGCCGGGCTGGAACTGGCGCCGGAAGCACAGGCCGAGGACGCCCAGGCCGATGAGGAAGCGCGCGCTGGTCAGCACCCAGACGTTGACGGTCAGGAAGCGGCCGAGCTCGCGGATGAGCAGGGCGTTGGCGGCGAAACCCAGGGCCGACGCCACCATCAGCGCGACCCCGCCGAGGTGGCGGGCGGGGAGGGACGGGAGCGGACCCGGGGCAGGCTCAGACATTCAGCATCAGCCGCAGGGGATCCTCGATGGCCTGCTTGACCTTGACGAGGAAGGTGACGGCCTCGCGGCCGTCCACGAGCCGGTGATCATAGCTCACGGCCAGGTACATCATGGGCCGGATCACGACCTGGCCGTTGACGGCGACCGGCCGCTCGGTGATGGCGTGCAGGCCGAGGATCGCGCTTTGGGGCGGATTGATGATGGGGGTCGAGAGCATCGACCCGAAGATGCCGCCGTTGGTGATGGTGAAAACGCCGCCCTCGAGGTCGGCCAGCGCGATCTTGCCCTCCCGGGCCTTCTGCGCGGCGGTGCCGATGGCCTGCTCGATCCCGGCCATGCTCAGGGTGTCGCAGTCGCGGATGACCGGGACGAGCAGCCCCTTCTCGGTCGAGACGGCGACGCCGATGTCGTAATAGTGGTTCTCGATCACGCTGTCGCCGTCGATCTGGGCATTGAGGGCCGGGACCTGCCGGAGCGCGCCGACGACGGCCTTCACGAAGAAGGACATGAAGCCGAGCTTCACCCCGTTCTTCTTCACGAAGTCCTCCTGGTAGCGCGCGCGCAGGCCCATGATGGCGGACATGTCCGCCTCGTTGAAGGTCGTGAGCATGGCCGCCTCGTGCTGCGCCGAGACCAGGCGCTCGGCGATCCGCTGGCGGAGGGGGGAGAGCTTGCGGCGCGTCTGGCGTTCTCCGGGAGGGCGGGGAGCGGGCGCCGGGACCGGCTCCGCCTTCGGCTTGGCGGGCGCCGCGGCCTTGGCCGGGGCGGGCGCGGCCTTCTTCGCCTCGGGCGCGGCCTTGGCGGGGGCCGGCGGGGGCTTTGGGGCCGGCGCCGCCGGCTTCGGTGCGGGCGGCGGGGCCGCGGGCTCCGCCGCCGGAGCCGCCGCGACGGCTGCCGGGGCGCCGGCGGCCTCGGTGTCGATGGCGGCGACCACCTCCCCGATCTTGACCTCGGCGCCGGCCGCGACCTTGAGCGAAATCCGGCCCGCCGCCTCGGCCGTGCCCTCCGACGTGATCTTGTCGGTCTCCAGCTCGAAAAGCGGCTGGTCCTTCGTCACGGCGTCGCCGTCGGCGACATGCCATTTGGCGAGGATGCCGGAGCTGATGGATTCGCCCATCGCGGGCACTTTGACTTCGAGGAGCGGCATGGAAAACGGGGACGGCAAGGGAAGGGAACGGCGGGATTGGGACGGCCGGGGACCGGACTAAATGCTGAAGGCAGCCTGCAGGAAGGCGCTCAGCTGGAGTTTGTGCAAGGCCAGGACGCCGACCGCCGGCGAGGACGAGGCCTTCCGGCCGGCGTAGGCGGCCTTCCGGCCGAAGATGTCCTCGAGCTGCGGGGCGATCCAGCGCCAGGCGCCCATGTTCTCGGGCTCCTCCTGGCACCAGATGAGGCGGGCCTGGTGTCCGTAGATGTCGGCCAGCTCCGCCAGCCGGTTGCGGTGGAGCGGGTAGAGCTGCTCGACGCGCACGATCGCGGTGTCGGCGATCCCGTGCTTGGCGCGATGGTCGGCCAGGTCGTAGTAGACCTTGCCCGTGCAGAGGATGAGGCGCTCGACCGCCCCCGCCTTGGCCGGCGCCGGGTCCTCGAGGATTTCCTGGAACGACCCGGCGACGAAGTCGTCGATCCGCGAGACGGCGGCCGGATGGCGCAGCAGCGACTTCGGCGACATGATGACGAGCGGCTTGCGGAAATCCCGCTTCATCTGCCGGCGGAGGATGTGGAAATATTGCGCGGGGGTCGTGAGGTTCGCGACCTGGATGTTGTCCTCGGCGCAGGCCTGGAGGAAGCGCTCCAGGCGGGCGGAGGAGTGCTCCGGCCCCTGGCCCTCATAGCCGTGCGGCAGGAGCAGCACGATGCCGCAGGTGCGCTGCCACTTGGACTCGCCGCTGACGATGAACTGGTCGATCACGACCTGGGCGCCGTTGGCGAAGTCGCCGAACTGGGCCTCCCACAGGCAGAGCATCTTCGGGTAGTCGACGGAGTAGCCGCAGTCGAAGCCGAGGACGGCGGCCTCCGAGAGGAGGGAGTTGTAGACGCAGAACCGCGCCTGCCTGGGATCGAGGTTCTTGAGCGGGGTGTATTTCTCGCCGGTCTCGACGTCCGCGAGCACCGCGTGGCGGTGGCTGAAGGTGCCGCGCTCGCAATCCTGCCCGCTCAGCCGGACCGGCGTGCCGTCGGTCAGGAGGGTGCCGAAGGCCAGCGCCTCGCCGAAGCCCCAGTCCACCGGGCCGCCGTCGCGCTGGGCCTGCAGCCGCGCCTCCAGGATCCGCTTGATCTTCGGGTGCACCTTGAAGCCGGCGGGGACGGTCGTCAGGGCCTGCGCCACCGAAGCGATCGTCGCGGCCGGGACCGCGGTCGCGACGGGCGTGTGGTGGTACTCGCGCTGAAAGACGGCGTTCGAGCCCTTGAAGGCGGCGGCGGGATCGGCCGCGGCGCGGGCGGCGGCCTTGCTCGCCTCCCGGCTCTTGGCCTTGGCCAGGTTCTCCTCCAGCGAGGCCGAGTACTCGGCCTTGATCTCCTCGCCCTGGGCCGCGGTGATCGAGCCCTGCCCGACCAGCTGCTCGGTGTAGATCGCCGAGACCAGGGGATGGGCCGCGATCTTCTTGTAGAGCGTCGGCTGGGTGAAGGAGGGCTCGTCGGTCTCGTTGTGCCCGTGCCGGCGGAAGCAGACCATGTCGATGAAG
Organism: uncultured Opitutaceae bacterium; assembly: GCA_964550715.1. Lineage (GTDB taxonomy): Bacteria > Verrucomicrobiota > Verrucomicrobiia > Opitutales > Opitutaceae > Palsa-1447. The sequence continues at coordinate 28,989 of CAZKAH010000010.1, read as the reverse complement.
ACGTCGCGCTTCCATTGCCCGCGGAACTCGAGCGCCAGCTGGGCGACCATGCACACGGCCTCGGGATCGTCGCCGTTCACATGGAAGATCGGCGCCTCGATCATCTTCGCGACGTCGGTGCAGTAACGCGAGGAGCGGGCGTCGCCCGGGTCGGTGGTGAAGCCGATCTGGTTGTTGATGACGATGTGCAGGGTGCCGCCGGTGCGATAGCCGGGCAGCTGCGAGAAGTTGAGGGTCTCGGCCACGACGCCCTGGCCGGCGAGGGCCGCGTCGCCGTGGATCAGGAGCGGCAGGACCTTGCGGCGCTCGCTGCTGTCCTCGCGGATGCGCTGGCGGGCGCGGGCCTTGCCCTCGACCACGGGATTCACGATCTCCAGGTGCGAGGGGTTGGCCGCGAGCCGGACCTCGACCTTCTGGCCGGAGGTGGTGGTGAGGACCGACTCGTAGCCGAGGTGGTATTTCACGTCGCCGTCGCCGCCGACCGCGTCGGGGATGTAGTTTTCCGAGAACTGCTCGAAGAGCTGGTCGAACGACTTGCGCATCACGCTGCACAGGACGTTGAGGCGGCCGCGGTGGGCCATCCCCATGTCGACCTCCTCGATGGCGACGTCGGGGCAGTGGTCGATGATGGCGTCGAGCGCGGCGATGAGCGTCTCCCCGCCCTCGAGCGAGAAGCGCTTCTGGCCGACGTATTTCGAGTGGAGAAACTTCTCGAAAAGCTCGGACTTGTGCATCCGGCGCAGGATCCGGACCTTCTGCGGCTGGGTGAACTTGGGCTGAAGCCGCGTCGACTCGATGCGCTCCTCCAGCCACCGGCGGCAGTCCTGGTCCTGCATGTGGGCGTACTCGACCCCGACGTGCCCGCAGTAGGTCTGCCGGAGCGCGGCCACGATGTCCCGCAGCTTCATCTGGCCGCCGCCCAGGTAGGTGCCGATGTCGAAGGAGGTGTCGAGGTCGCCCGCCGCCAGGCCGAACTGCGCGAGCTCCAGCTTGGGCGTCGGGGCGGGCGGACCGCTCAGGGGATCGAGGTGAGCCTGCAGGTGGCCGATCGCGCGATAGGCGGCGATCAGGTAGTGGACATGGGATTGCTTGAGGCTGTCCACGATCGCCACGCCGGCGGTCCCGCCCTCCAGGGCCGCGGAAGGGGAGCCGCCGCTGCTGCCGAGCGCAAAGCCCTGGAAAAACGCGCGCCACGTCGGGTCGACGGCGTCGGGGTTGTCCAGCCAGAGTTTGTACATCTCGTCGATGACATCGGCGTTGGCGCGGGTGGGAAGGCTCAGTGAATTCATGCGACGGGAGAATGATCCGACGGCACGGGAGCGAGGCGAACCGCGGTCGTCCGTGCAGGCGGCGAAAGAGGGTTTTCGCGGACAGCCTGCATCAACTTGCACTCCAGCTCAAGCGCTGCCACATAGATTGCAACGGGGCTTAATCGCGGCCTCCGGGAGATTAGACACCGCCATGGAAGCGCAGATCAAAGAATCACTTAACTCATTGCTGGACGCCATCAAGCAAGCTGACGGGACCCGCGTTGCCGGGGAGATGGGCCGTCTGGAGGACCTTCTCAGCCGGAGCCGGCCCAACCTGCATCCGCAGCTGGTCCACTTCCTCGAGCGGCGCAGCTATGCCAAGGCCCTGCTGTTCCTGGGTGGCGAAACCGACATCCCCGCGGGAGCCTGCGGGGGACGACCGGCCCGGTGAGCGCGGAGGGCAAGATCCCAACCGGCGGCGGTACGGGCCTGGGCCAGAATCCTTTCGGCGCCTTGAGCAGCGCCGGGCTGCCGGTTGCGCCGCAGTCCGTGCTCGCCCGGGCGGCGCAGGGGGCGCCTCCGCCCCGGAACCGGGGCCGGGTGGATATCCGGCGCGAGAAGGAGGGCCGCGGCGGGAAGACCGTGACGGTCGTCGCGGGCTTCACGGGGATCGGCCTGCCCGAGAAGGAGCGGCTGGCGAAGAAAATGCGCGCGGCCTGCGGCTGCGGCGGCACGGTCAAGGACGGGCAGATCGAGATCCAGGGCGACCAGCGCGAGACGATCGCGCGCATCCTGGCCGAGGCCGGGTTCCGGCCGGTTTTCGCCGGCGGCTGAGGTGGGGCGGGCTGTCCCAACCCGCCTTTCGCTCCGTTTGTGCCTTGGGTCTGCCCGGCGCGCTGGGAACAACGCGCCCTACCTCACACCCTAGGCCGCCAGGCCGGCCGCCAGCGCCAGGGCGCTCTTCGCCCGGTTGAGAATGTAGAGGTGGTAGCCGGGGACGCCCCGGGCCAGGAGATCGCGGATTTGTCCGAGCGCCCAGTCGATGCCGATCGCCTCGGCCACCTCCGGCTGGTCGCCGGCGGCCTCGAGGCGCCGCACGAGCTTGGCCGGCAGCGAGGCGCCGCACATCGCGGTGAAGCGCTGGATCTGCTTGAGCGACAGGACCGGCATGAGCCCCGGCACGATCGGCACGGTGATGCCGGCCGCGCGGCAGCGCTCGACGAACCGGTAGTAGGCCTCGTTGTCGAAGAAGAGCTGGGTGGTGACGAAGGCCCCGCCGGCCTCGACCTTGCGCCTCAGGTGGGCGAGATCGTCCGCCGCGCTCGGCGCCTCCGGGTGTTTCTCGGGATAGCCCGCGACCCCGAGGCAGAAATCGGCATGGCGCGCCTTCAGCAGCTCCACGAGCTGGTCGGCGTGCCGCAGCCCGTCCGGCGCGGTCTGGAATTCCGTCGCACCCTTGGGCGGGTCGCCGCGCAGGGTCATGATGTTGCGGAAGCCGTCGGCATGGATGCGGTCGGCGATCGCATGGAGTTCCGCGCGGGAATGCCCGACGCAGGTGAGGTGGGGCATGACCGTGAACCCGAGCTCGTTCTTCAGGATCGCGCTGACCTGGGCGGTGCGCTCGCGGGTGCTGCCGCCCGCGCCATAGGTCACCGAGACGAAATCCGGCGCGATGCCGCGGAGGGCCATGGCGGTCTGCCGCAGCGCCTCGACCCCCGCCTCGTCCCGGGGTGGAAAGAACTCCAGCGAGCGCAGCGGCCGCTTCTGGCCGAAGAGCTCGGAGATGGGACGGTCAGGAGTCATAACGCATCAACATATGTAAATTTGTTGATGCGTGTAAAGCAGCCTTTATTTGGCCGGGGCCGGGGGGGCCGGGGCGGCCTCGAAGAGCTCGTCCGGCTTCTGGGGCAGGCTGGTGAAGACGTAGTCGTCGATCTGGAAGGCGCGCTTGGCCATCAGGGCGTTGATGGGGGCCTTGGCGTCGGGGCTGGAGACGAAGGCATAGACCGGGCCGGCGGGGATGGTGTCGGCGGCGGGTTCGGCGGGCGGCGGGGTCGCGGTCGCCCCGGCCGCCGGGGCAGCGGCCTTCTCCTCCGGCTTGGCGGCGGGCGGCTTGGGCTTCTTTTCCTCGGGCTTGCGGCCCAGCGCCACGTGGTACGCCTGGCCCGCAAAGGTCGTCAGCTGGAAGTCGCGCTCGTGCGCCTTCGCCGCGGCAGCCTGCGGGTCGGACGGGTCGCTGGTGTCGGAAAAGCGGAGCCCGCTGAGGGCGGTCAGGACCGCGGAGGCCTTCTCGGCGCTGACCTTTTGGCCGTGGGGCGGCGGGTCCGCGGTCCAGGGGGCGTCCTTGGCTGGCCGCGCGAGGATCACCGGCGGGCCGGAGTCGAAGGGGATTTCAATCCGGGCGATGTCCTCGGGCTTGAGGGTGAAAAACGCGGCGTCCGCCCAGGCCTTCGGATCGGTGTCCAGGGAGGAATTGAGGCTCGCGAGATAGGCCTTGGACTCCTCGCCGAAGCGGACGAAGCGGCCGCCGGCGTCCGCGCTCTTGCCGAGCAGGACCGACCAGAGCGGCCGGCCGTCGGCGGCGAGAAGCTCGATTTTCGCCCCGCTGAACTCGAGCCGGCTGATGCGCTCGGGATTGACGGTCACCAGCCGCTGGATCCTGGCGGCGGTCAGGTCGCTGACGAAGGAGGAGAGCTTGGCGAAGTCCGCGGTCAGGCCGAAGTAGTCCGGCACCCGCCAGGTGCCGTCGGGCTGGCGGACGAGGACGACCGACTTGCCGCTGTCGGTCAGCCGGAGCTGCGCGGCCTGGGTGACCGCGGCCGGGTCCGCCAGGGGCTGGCCGACGCGCGGGTCGGCCGCGGGCGCGGGCGGCGGGCGGTTGCACCAGAAGGCGACGGCCGAGAGGACGGCCAGGAGGGCGACGCTGAGGACGAGGGTCTTGAGTTTCATCGCGGCGGAGCCGGGGAGGCTATTTCCGGCGGGAGCGGTGGAACCACACGCCGAAGCCGCCGATGAGCAGCGGGGCGGCGAGCAGGTTGAGGGCGAGGAGCCGGTTCTCCAGCGCGTCGATGCCCTCGCGCAGGACGAGTCGGATCTCGCGGCGCTCGCTGCGCAGCTTGGCGTCCTGCTTCTGGAAGTCCTCGATGTCCCGGGTCATCTCGGGCGTGGCGACGAGGCGGTTGCCCTCGGTCTTCTTGCCCTGGAGTTCCGTGAGCTTTGCCTGGACCCGGCTCAGCTCGGTCTCGAGGGCGGCCAGCTTCTCGCGGTACTTGGCGCCGGCCTCCGCCTCCATGGCGCGCACGACCTTGAAGGGCCGCAGGGAGGTTCCCTTGCCGCGGATGGAGAGGAGGCTCTGCGAGCCGGAGAGGAAATCGAGCGCGTTGGCCGCGAAGGCAAGGTTGTCGTTGAGCGGCTCCGCCGCGGACTGGCCCAGGTAGTTGAACTTGCGCAGGCTGTAGTCGTCGAAGAGCCAGTCGGTGTCGGCCACGACGAGCAGGGTGGAGGTCGCCTTCGACTCCTTCAGCGCCGGCGCGGCCGGGGTCCGGGGCGGGGGCGGAACGGCGGGCTTCGCCGCGTCCGCCGCGGGCTCGTCCCTGGGCAAGCCGTCGGGAAAGGCGGTCGGGAATTTCCCGCTGATGAGGGCGGCGATCGTCTTCCGCCCCGCGGGCTTGATCTGCCGGGCGATGTCGTCGGGCTGGGCGAACTGCAGGGCGGCGGTGTCGACCTCGCCCGCCTGCGCGGAGGTCTCGACCAGGGGGGTGAGGGCGAGGCCGGAGCCGGGCTTGAGCGCCACGCTGCCCGCCTCGACGAACCAGAGGGTGCTCAGCTGGGCCGTGGTCGGCGACTGGGCGTTGAAATTCGCGCGGTCCAGGCCCAGCCACACCGGGTAGTGCACGGAGGTGCCATTTGCGCCCTGGGCCTCGAGCGCCGAGCTGTTGTCGCCCACGACCTTCCGGGGGTCGTAGTTTACGCCCCAGCCGCCGAGGAGGACGGGCAGGTCGCTCGCGACGTTCGGGGGCGGGCCCTGCATCATCGCCATCTGGCCGCCGCCCTGGCGCTTGAAGTACTGCGACGAGGGGTCCACCGCGAGGAAGACCGGCTTGCCGGAGAGGAGGAACTGGTCGATCCCGAACTGCAGCCTGGGCGGGAGATTCTCGGGATGGACGATGGCCAGGGCGTCGAGGCCGGCCGGCAGGTCCGTCGCCGCCGGGTCCACCGGCACGATCGTGAACGTGTCCTCCCAGCTCGTGGTGACGTACTGGCCGTCCTGCCCCTGCTGGCCCATCATCGGATTCCCGGGGGTGCCCTGCAGCGGGAGGCTCGTGATCAGCCCGAGCTTCTTCTTGTCGAGCTGCTGCACGCTGTAGACGAGCTCGGAGAGGTCGTACTCGAGGAACTGCTCCCGCTGCGGCGCCAGCGCCGGCAGGGCCTTCTGCTGGTCGGCCTGGGTGGCGACGACGCCGAAATAGAACGGCTCGGCCCCGCCCGGGGGCGTCTGGGCCTCGATGCCGGCGGCGGTGGCCCGCTCCTCCTCCGGGGTGTCGGGCTCGGGATCGATGACGTGGAGGGCGACCTTGCCGTGGGCGGCGCGCACATACTGCCGGAGCATCTCCTGCACGCGCTCGGCGTAGTTCTTGTACTCGATGAACTGCCCGGTGGCGTCCCTGGAGCAGTAGAGGTCGAGGGTGAGCGGCTCCTCGATCCCGGCCAGGAGCGATTTTGTGCCGGGCGAGAGCGTGTAGATGTGCTCGGCGGTGGCGTCGAGGCGCACCGGCAGCGACGAGGCGAGGTAGTTCACGAGCACCAGGCCGGCGAGGAGCAGCGCGCAGGTGAGGAGTTTCCGGCTGGGTTTCATGGGGCGGCCGCGGCGTCAGCGCTCCAGCGCGACGGCGTTGAGGAAGAGCGTCGCGCCCATGAGCGAGAGGAAGAAGATGACGTCCTTCGGGTCGATGATCCCCTTGCGGAAGGCGTCGAAGTGCGTGATGAAGCTGAAATTCGAGATGAGGTCCGCCGCGCGGACCGGCAGGAAGCCCTCGAGAAAATTCGTGAAGCTGCTCAGGCCGAGGAAGAGCAGGACGGCGCAGGCGGCCAGGCCGACGACGAAGCTGATGACCTGGTTCTTGGTCAGGGCGGAGGCGAGGGAGCACACGCCGAGGTAGCCGCCGGCCATCAGGATCGCGCCGAGGTAGGTCGCGGCCATGACGCCCCAGTCCGGCGAGCCCAGGTAGGCGACGGTCGCGGCCATCGGGAAGCTGAGCGCGATGGCGAGGGTCAGGAAGGCCCAGCCGGCGAGGAATTTCCCGAGGACCGCGTCGAGGGTCGTGATCGGGAGGGTGAAGAGGAGCTCGACCGTGCCCGAGCGCTTCTCCTCGGACCAGAGGCGCATCCCGACCGCCGGCACCAGGAAAAGGAAGAGCCACGGATAGAAGACAAAGAGGCTGTCGAGGCTGGCCAACCCGGCCTGGAAGAAGCCGCCGTAGCGCGAGAAGGCGAGGGCCACGGAGATGACGGGGAAGGCGACGAGGAAGACGTAGCCGACCGGGGAGCGGAAATAGCCGAGGAACTCGCGCCTGAAGAGGGGTCCGACCTGGGAACTCATTGGTCGGATTGGGTCAGGCTGCGGAAGATCTCGTCGAGCCGCGCGCCGGGCCGGCGCGCCTGGAGCTGGGCGGGGGTCTCGTCGGCCACGAGGCGGCCGGCGGAGATGATGATCACCCGGGTGCAGATGGCCTCGACCTCCTCGAGGATGTGGGTCGAGAGGATGACGGCCTTCTCCACCGCCATGCTGCGGATCAGCGTGCGCACCTCGTTCTTCTGGTTGGGATCGAGCCCGTCGGTCGGCTCGTCGAGGACCAGCGCGGGCGGGTCATGGAGGAGGGCCTGGGCGAAGCCCACCCGCTGCTTGTAGCCCTTGGACAGGGTCTCGATCGACTGCCGGCGCACCGGCCCGAGCTGGGTCAGCCGCACGGCACGGTCCACCTGCGCCTGGCGCGCGGCGGGGGCGCAAAAGCCGCGGACCTCGGCGATGAAGCGCAGGAATTCCTCGACGGTCATCTCCGGGTAGCCGGGGGAGTTCTCCGGCAGGTAGCCCAGCCGGCGCTTGACCGCGACCGGGTTGGCCTCGACGTCGATCCCGTCAACCAGGGCCGCGCCCGCGTCGGGCCGGAGGAAACCGGTGATCATCTTCATCGTCGTCGACTTGCCCGCGCCATTGGGCCCGAGGAACCCCAGGATGTCCCCGCGCCGGACCGTGAAGCTCACGCCATCCACGGCCCGCTTGCTGCCGTAGGTTTTGACCAATCCGCGGACTTCGATCATGCTGGGGTGTTACGGAGACGGGAAAAAATTGGAAAGGTTCCCTTTCTAGAACCTGCATCCGGCTGCGCCAGCCAAAAAAAGGCAAGCCCGGCGGGCAGTCAAAAAACTCCGCGGCGCCATCAGTTGGCTTGCGTTCCCTTTTCCGCCTTCAGCCGCAGCTGCCCGCAGGCCGCGTCGATGTCGTGCCCCTTCTCGCGCCGCAGCGTGACGGAGGCGCCGCTCATCCCGACCACGTGGGCAAACTCCTCCTGGCGCGCGAGGCTGGGCCGGCGCCAGGGCAGGCCCTCCACCGTGTTGTAGGGGATCAGGTTCACGTGGGCATGGAGGTCCCGCGCGATGTCGCGGAGGGCCTCCGCCTGCTCCAGAGCGTCGTTCACGCCCTCGATCAGGATGAATTCGAGCGTCACCATCCGGCCGTGCCGCTCGTTGAAGGCCTTCACCGCCGGCAGGAGCTTGGCCAGCGGGTAGGCCTTGTTCACCGGCATGATCTTCTCCCGCACCTCGTCGGTGGCGCCGTGCAGGGAGATCGCCAGCCGGAAGCCGATCGGCTCGTCGGCCAGCCGCAGGATCTTCGGCACCAGGCCGCTGGTCGAGATCGTGATCCGCCGCGCGCCGAAGCCGAGGCCCCATCCGGCGTTGACGATCGTCAGCGCGGTCAGCAGGGCGTCGTAGTTGGCCAGCGGCTCGCCCATGCCCATCACCACGATGTTGTCGAAGGAGGCGAGCTCGGACCGGGCCCGCGGCGTGCGCGCGTCCTCCAGGTAGCAGACCTGCAGGAGCTGGGCGACGATCTCGCCCGCCGAGAGGTCGCGCTTGAGCCCGTCCAGGCCGCTGGCGCAGAAGACGCAGCCCATCGCGCAGCCCACCTGGGTCGAGATGCAGATCGTCTTGCGCGAATGGTCCAGGCCCACGCCCTCCTGGGGCGCGCGGATGATGACGGTCTCGATCAGGGAGCGGTCCTCCAGGGCGAGGAGGAGCTTGTCCGTGACATCGGCCGACTGCTGGTTGCGGACCAGGGCCGCGGGCAGGAGGGCGAAGGTCTGGTCCAGCCAGGCGCGCAGCGGCCGGGGCAGGTTCGTCATGTCGTCCCAGGCGCGCGCCCGCTTCTTGTAGACCCAGTCCAGGATCTGCTTCGCGCGGAAGGCGGGCTCGCCCTGCTCCCGCAGGCGCACGGTCAGGGTGTCCAGCGTCTCGCCGGTCAGCGCGGGCTTGGCCGGGGCGAATTTCACGGGCGGAGCCAGCGCACGAACCAGGCCTTGGCGCGGGCGTAGCCGGCCTCGGTCACCTTGTGGCCCGTTTGCGGCTGGAGGAACGCCTCGAAATGATCCGGCGCGCCGGCGCCCCGATAGGCGGCGGCCACCACGGCCAGGCAGGCATCAAGGCCGGGCCGGGGTGTCCGCGGGTCGGAATCGCCATTGATGGCCAGGAGCGGGCGGGGCGCGATCAAGGGCACCAGCGACGGCCCATCAAACTCGCCGTCGATGCCGGGGGCCACGCGGTTGTAGAAGGCGTGGACGAAGGCCGCGTCCGGCCGGGCCACCCCGGCGTCCCTCGCCGCCTGGTCGAAGGCCGCCTGGATCGTGCCGACCCGCGAGTGCCACGAATCGTGCTCCTCGGCCCAGCGGAAGCTCTCGATCGAGATGCAGGGAACGGCCACCGCGATCCGGGGATCCACGGCCGCGGCCAGGTAGGCCTCGATGCCGCCCTTGGAGATGCCGATCAGCCCGAGGCGGGCCGGATCGACCTCCGCCCGGGCCTGGAGCCAGTCCACCAGGCGCATCACGTCCCAGACGGAGTCGAAGAAGAAGGGATGCTCCCGCCCGGTGCGATAGGCCCGCAGGATCGCATCCGTGTAGTCGGCCTTCCCGCCCGGGGCGCGGGCGCCGTGATAGCGCCCGTCGATCGCCACCGCGACGAAGCCCAGCTGGGCGAGCTCGCGCAGCAGCGGCAGCTCGTTCTCCTTGCGGCCGCCGGTGCCATGGAGGGCGATGACCGTGGCGCGGCGGCCCGCCGGGGCCGCCGGCTCGACCAGGATGCCGGGCACGCGCTGGCCCGCCTCGCTCAGGTAGCTGAAGTCGATCCGCACGAGGGCGCCGTCCGGCGCGGGCGCCGCGACCTCGGGAGCGGGGGCCACGCGGGGCCGGTCGATCAGCTTGAGGAAATCCGCCCGGGGATCCCGGGCGGCCGGCTGGGCGGCGGCGAGAACGGGCGCCAGCAGCGGCAGGAGGAGCCGGGGAGCGCGCATGTCAGGATTTCGCCAGGGCGCGGTTGATCGCGCTCACGATCGCGCGGACCGAGGCCAGCTCGATGTTGGTGTGCGTCGCCGCCCCATAGAAGGAGCCGCCGCGCTCGGTCTTGATCTGGATGTAGCTCACGGCCTTGGCCTCGGCCCCCGTGCCGAGGGAATGCTCGGAGTAGTTGAGGATGTCGAACTTCGGCATCCTTCGGCCCGGGCCCGCGCGGAGCCGCTCGTCCTGGAGGGCCCGCACAAAGCCGGCGATCGGCCCGTTGCCGGCGCCCGCCACGGTCAGCTTGGCGCCGTCGAAGACGACGCCGGCCTCGCAGGTGACCTGGTCCGGCCGGGCCAGGAAGCGGATCGAGGTCAGCTCCAGGGGGGTCTTCTGGTTGTCCAGGTACTCCGCCTTGAACACGTCGTAGACCTCCTGCGGCCCGAGCTCGGTCCCGCGGGCGTCGGCGACCTCGTTGATGATGCGGCCGATCTCCTTGTGCATCAGCTTGGGCAGCTGGAAGCCGAACTCGTGCTCGAGGATGTACGCCACCCCGCCCTTGCCCGACTGCGAGTTGATGCGGATGATCGCCTTGTAGCTGCGGCCGATGTCGGCGGGGTCGATCGGAATGTACAGGACGTCCCAGGGCGCGCCGGGCTGCTGCGCCGCCCAGGATTTCTTGATCGCGTCCTGGTGGGAGCCGCTGAAGGCGGTGAAAACCAGCTCGCCCGCGTAGGGGTGCCGCGGCGGCACCTCCAGGCGCGTGCAGCGCTCGTAGACCTCGCGGATCCCGTTGATGTCGCTGAAATCCAGCCCGGGGTCGATCCCCTGGGTGTAGAGGTTCAGGGCCACGGTCACCAGGTCGACGTTGCCGGTGCGCTCGCCGTTGCCGAAGAGCGTCCCCTCGACCCGGTCGGCGCCCGCCAGCAGCGCCAGCTCGGTGGTCGCGACGCCGGTGCCCCGGTCGTTGTGGGCGTGCAGCGACACGATGGTCGCGTCGCGCCGGCGCAGCCGGCCGCACATCCACTCGATCTGGTCGGCGTGGACGTTCGGCGTCGCGTACTCCACCGTGACGGGGAGGTTGAGGATGATCTTGTCCTGCGGCGTCGGCTGCCAGACGTCGGAAACCGCCTCGCAGATCTCCAGGGCAAAATCCAGCTCGGTGCTGACGAAGCTTTCCGGGGAATACTCGAGGCGCAGCCGCGTGCCGGCCGCGACCAGCGGCCGGCTGTCGCGCTTCAGCTGGGCCACGGCGCGGGTGGCGATCTCGACGATGCCCGGCCGCTCGAGGCCGAAGACGTACTTCCGCTGGGCGGGGGAGGTGGAGTTGTAGAGGTGGAAGATGACGTTCTTCGCCCCGCGCAGCGATTCCAGGCTCCGCGTCACCAGGTCCTCGCGGCACTGGCAGAGGATCTGGATCGAGACGTCGTCGGGAATGCGGCTTTCCTCGATCAGCCGGCGGGTGAAGTCGAATTCGATCTGCGAGGCGGACGGGAACCCGACCTCGATCTCCTTGAACCCGATGCGCACCAGCAGGTCGAAGAACTCGAGCTTCTCCTCGACGCTCATCGGCTGGGCGAGGGCCTGGTTGCCGTCGCGCAGGTCCACGCTGCACCAGAGCGGCGCGCGGGTCAGGGTGCGGCTGGGCCACTGCCGGCCGGGCAGGGGGACGGGGGGAAAGGGGCGGTACTTGCTGGCGGAAGCGGGTTGCATGGGAGCGAGCGTATCAAAGGAGGGGGAAATTGACGATCCGGGAACCGGACGGGACCCGGCCAAACTGGCACACCGCGGCAGGGCGGCGGAAGGGGACGATCAGGGACTACGCGCAACCCGCCGCTAGGCGGCCTAGCGGTTGCGCGTGCAGGTAAGTCGGAGAGCCTGAGCCCGGGTTCGCATCGAATTTCCATTGTATATCGGCGGGACGTCCGGAAAGTCAAGGGACTGTAACCGGGCTGCCCCGCGCCACGTCTTTTCCGATGTGTTCGACCTCGCCTCCATGTACCTATGCCTGACGACCAGCCGTTCGATCTGGCTGGCTGTCTCGATCGCGTCCGTCGGCGCGATCAGGTTGCTGCGCGGGAACTTGTGGAACATTTGCACCCCCTGGTCGTCCGGATTGTCCGGGCCCATCTGCCCCGGCGCGTGGCCGAGGAGGATCTCACCCAGGAGGTATTCCTGAAGATGTTCACCCGCCTGGCACAGTATCAGGGAGCCGTCCCCTTTCCGCACTGGGTTTCCCGCATCGCGGTCACGACCTGCATCGACCAGCTGCGCGCGCAGAAGCGGCGGCCGGAGTTCCGCTGGGCCGACCTGTCCGAGGGCGAGGCCGACGTGCTCGACACGATCATTGCGGACGACGGGGCGACGCCCGACGATGCGCTGGCGTCCCGCGAGCTCGTCGGCCGGCTGCTCGACGAGCTGAAGCCGGAGGACCGCCTCGTCATCCAGCTCCTCGACCTCGAGCAGAAAAGCATCGCGGAGATCAGCGCCCTCACCGGCTGGAACCAGTCCCTGGTCAAGGTGCGCGCTTTTCGGGCGAGAAGGAAGTTGCAGAAACTCTTCGCCGAATTAAAGAAAAAGGAAGGCTCATGAATTCCCCCGATTCCTGGCAACGCCTCGCCGCCGCCGCCCGCCGCGCCCCCGATGAGCGCGACAGCGCCGCGCCGTACGGATTTGCCGCGCGCGTGGTCGCGCGGGCCTGGGCCGCCTCGGCCGCGCCGATTCCCTTCCTGGGGCAATTCTCGCTGAGACTTTCGCTGCGGGCCCTGGGCGCCGCGTCCCTCCTGGCGGTGGCCACGGCCGCCGCGAGCTATCCGACGCTCGTCAGGGTCTTCTCCGACAGTGCCGCTCCGTCCGTCAGCCTGGCCTCCGAGTCGCCCGCCGCGAGCCCGGCTCTCCCCGACCTGGTCGTGCCCAGCACGGCCGCCCCGGACGCGTCCGGGCCCGCGGTCGCTCCCGGCTCCTCGGACGATCCGGTCGCCGAACTCGTGGACATCGTGTCCTGAGCCGGCGCGCACCGCATGAACCAGGCCCTGAGAGTAGCCCTCATCCTCACGGCGTTTGTCGGCATCTTCGCCGCGGGTGCGGTCCTGGGCGGGGTCGTCATGGTGCACTTCACGAGGGAGCGCTTCGACCGGCTGGAGAACGAGCGCCGGGAGGAACGGAGCCGTAGCCAGCTGGAGCAGCGGCAGCTCACGCAGCTGGGCGAGGCGCTGCGGCTGCAGCTGCAGCGCCAGCAGCAGGAATTTCAGCAGCAGCGCCAGCAGCTCCAGCAGCTGCAGCAGCGGGGAGGCCCGGCGGCGCGGACCCTGACCCCCCCCGAGCAGTTCGGGCCGCAGCTGATGCAGCGCTTCGTCAACCAGATCCGGCCGGTGGCCACCCCGGATCAGCGGGACAAGATCCGCCCCATGGTCAACCAGGCCGCCGAGAGCCTGCGCCGCCTGCGCCGCGACACCGCCCACAGCACCGAGCTGATCCTGCAGCAGCTGCAGGACCAGATCGCCGCGGTCCTCACGACGGAGCAGCGCGACCGGTTCACCGACTCGATCCAGCGGTGGCGCGACGCCATCCAGAAGTACAATGCCGAGCAGCAGCAGCGGCAGGCCGCGGCGCGCCTGGCCGAGCAGCAGGCGATCCAGCGGATGCAGCAGCGCCGCCAGGGGCAGCTGAAGGCGCAGCAGGCGCCGGCTTCCCCCGCCGCGCCGGCGCCGGCGCCCGCCGCCCCGCCGGCCCCGACTCCTCCGCCCGCCGCGCCGCCGGCTTCGCCGGCCCCGGCACCCGCGGCCTAGCCGGCCGGGAATTGTTGTTGCGCGGCCCCGGGTCCGGGGCATGTTCCGCATCGGCCAGGTGCCATGCATGGGCAGGCGCGTGAACTCCGCCAGGGCCGGAAGGCAGCAACGGCAGCGACGTCCTACCAGTGCCGTGGAGTGCCTGGCCACTCTCTTTCCATGTCCTATCAGGTGATCGCGCGCAAATGGCGGCCGCAGACCTTCGACGATGTCGTGGGCCAGGACCATGTCGTGCGGACCCTGAAGAACGCCATCCTGCACCAGCGGATCGCCCACGCCTACCTCCTCGTCGGGCCGCGGGGCACCGGCAAGACCTCGACCGCGCGCATCTTCGCCAAGGCGCTCAACTGCACGGGCGGCCCCAAGGTGGACTTCGCCGCGGACGACCCGGCGGTGCAGGCGATCGCGGACGGCAGCCACCTCGACGTGATCGAGATCGACGGGGCCTCGAACAACGGCGTCGACCAGGTGCGGGACCTGCGCGACACCGCGCGCTATGCGCCGGCACAGGGCCGGTTCAAGATCTACATCATCGACGAGGTCCACATGCTCTCGACCCAGGCCTTCAACGCCCTGCTCAAGACGCTGGAGGAGCCGCCGCCCCACGTGAAGTTCATCTTCGCCACGACCGAGGTGCAGAAGGTGCTTCCGACCATCCTCTCGCGCTGCCAGCGCTTCGACCTGAAGCCGATCCCGCCCGAGCTGATCGCCGAGCGCCTCCGCCGGATCGCCACGGAGGAAAAGATCAAGGTCAGCGCCGGCGCGCTCGCCTGCATCGCCCGCCTGGCCGACGGCGGCATGCGCGACGGCCAGTCGATCTTCGAGCAGATGATCTCGTTCTGCGGCGGCGAGATCTCGGAGCCCGACGTCCTCGACGTCTACGGCCTCGTCTCGGCGGAAAAGGTCGCCGAGCTGGGCGCGGCGCTCGCGGCGGGCGACCACCGGAAGATCGTCGCCCTGGTGGACGAGTGCGATGCGGGCGGCCGGGACCTCGTGCGCCTGCTGGCCGACCTGCAGGCCCTGGTCCGCGGCGTCCTGCTCGACGCCATCGCCCGGGGCGGCAGCAGCGAGGGGCTGGGCGGCGGGGCCGCGCTCACGACGGAGCAGCTCACCCGGCTCCTGGACGGACTGCGCGAGGGCGAGGGCGGCGTGAAGCTCGGGCTGGCGGAAAAGGTCAATTTTGAGGTCGTGCTGCTCAAGTCGGTCGAGGCCAGCCGGTCGCGCGCGATCGATTCCCTGATCCGCGAGCTCTCCGCGCTGTCGGCCGAGGCGCCGGCCGCGGGCGAGGGCGCCGGCGAAAAAAAAAAGATCGGCTGAGCGAGCTGGAGCGCCGGCTGCATTCCGCCGCCCGGGCTACGCCGGCCCCGGCGTCGATCTCCGCTCCCGCCCCGGCGTCACGCTTGACGCCCAACCCCGCGGAGGTCGAGGAACCCGAGGCCTCCGCCGTCCCGTCGGCCGAGGCTCCGCCCTGGCCGGGGGATTCCGACGAGGCCTCCTTCCTGGCCGACGCCCGCGCCCGCGGGGAGCCGCCGGTCCCCGTCGCCATGGCGGCGGAGGAGACGGCGGCGGCGGGCGAGCTGCCGCCCCTCGACCCGCTGGTGGCGCGGGTGCCTGCGGAGGTGCGCGAGGCCCTCGACGACCTCTTCCGGGCCAAGTTCACGCGCGTGCAGCGGGTCTCCCCGTCGTCCCTTAAACCATGAAGGCAGAACCCCGCATCCATCCGGGCGTGCGCATCGGGCACGTCCACCTCAAGGTCTCCGACCTCGACCGCGCCTTGAAATTCTACTGCGGCGTCCTCGGCTTCGAATTGATGCAGCGGTTCGGCGCGTCCGCCGCCTTTGTTTCCGCCGGCGGCTACCACCACCATCTCGGGCTCAACACCTGGGAGAGCGCCGGCGGCAAACCGCCGCCCCCCGGTTCAACGGGGCTCTTTCACCTCGCGATCCTCTATCCGGAGCGGGCGGAGCTGGCCGACGCGCTGCGGCGGCTGCAGCGCGCCGGGATCCGCCTCGATGGCGCCTCGGACCACGGCGTCAGCGAGGCGCTGTACCTGCGCGATCCGGACGAGAACGGCGTCGAGCTTTACTGGGACCGGCCCCAGGCGCAATGGCCGCGCGACAGCGCGGGCGGCCTCGCCATGTTCACCCATCCGCTCGACCTGGCCGGCCTCCTGCGGGCCTAGGCATACCGGCCGCCCAGGTCGGCGCGGCCCTCGACACTGCGGCGATAGAGATAGGTCTCGGCCCGGTCGCCGGCATGCGGCGGCAGGAGCCGGACCGGCACGCGCGCGTAGAGGCCCTCCGCGGTGCCCTCCAGCTCGTCCAGCCGCGCGAGGCAGGCCGCGTCGACCTCCCAGAGCTCGCCCTCGACCGAGACGCCCCCGGCGGCCGCGGCGACCATGCCGGGATATCCGTCCAGGAGAAAGAGCCGGAAGCCGGGCTCGGTGCGGGCCTCGCCGAGCAGGCGCTGGCCGGCGAGGAGCCGGTGGTTCTCGCCGCCGCGCTTGAGCGTGCCGTAGACGAAGACCCGGGGCATCAGGCCGGTTCCGGAGGAAGCACCGCGACGACGATGGCGGTGACGTTGTCGCGTCCCGAGGCCTGGACCGCCTCCTCCACCATCTCGCCGGCCAGCGCCGGCACGGGCGTCGCGCCGAGGAGCATCTCCTCCACGCGCCGGTCCCAGAGGCCGTCGACCAGGCCGTCGGTGCAGAGGAGGAACCGGTCGCCCGGCTGGCAGGCAATCGCCCCGAACTGGGGCTCGAGGAACTGGTGGCCCGCGCCGAGCACCTGCTGCAGGGCGTTGCGGCGGGGATGCGTCCGGGCCTCGTGCTCGGTGAGCTGGCCGGCGCGGCGCAGCCCTCCGACGTACGTGTGGTCGTGGGTGAGCTGGACCAGCTTTCCGCCCCGGGGCAGGCGGTAGATGCGGCTGTCGCCGACATGCCCGAAATGCAGCCAGCCCGGGGTGAACCAGCCGAGGCTGAGCGTCGCGCCCATCCCGGAGCACTCCTCGTAGCTCTGGCCCATCCGGACGAGGTCCTGGTGGATGCCCGCCATGATCTCGGCGATGATGTCCCGGAACCCCACGCTGGTGCCTCCGGCCGAGCGGCGGAAGCCGCGGGGCAGGACCCGCGTGACCTTTTCGAGGGTGATGCGGCTGGCGAATTCCCCGGAACGGGCCCCCCCCATGCCATCGCTGACGGCGAAGACGAAGTCCGTCTCGGCCAGCGAAGCCTGGCCCGATTTGCCCAGGTGGCGCATGTGCTCGGCGTCGAACGCAAGCCCGAGGAACGTGTCCTCGTTGTTGGCGCGGAAGCGCCCGCGGTTGGTCAGCGCCGACCAGCCGAGCTGGGCGGGGGAGGAAGGGGCGGAAGGGAGCGGGGCGGGGCTGGCCGGCATGGTTCAGGAGGGATCAGCGGACGTCGGGCGGGGCCGAGGGCGGGTCGCCCGCCAGGGCGGCAAACTCGAAATCGACCACGCAAAAGCGGCCGTCGGAGGCGCGGTAGGTGACGTTGCGCATGTCGGGATCATCATGGCGGACCCCGAAGGCTTCCAGCTCGCCGAAGAGCTCGCGGCGGCGCTCCTCGCCCAGGTGGTCCACGCGGGATCCGCAGTTGGTGGTCACGATCTTGAGGTTTTCCGGCTCCACCGCGAGCAGTCGCGGCACGAAATTGCACCCCCGTTCCTCGAGATGGCGCAGCACCCGCACCTCGTTGGCGAAGCGCGAGTCCGCCTTGGGACCGCGGAAGGTCTTGTGCACCCGCCCATCATAACCGATGCGGACGAGGGCCCGTCCGGTGTCTTTGATCTCGTGCATGACGACGACCCATGCTTCCACGATCGGGCAGGGGAGGCAAGTTCCGGAATTGCCTGATTCTCTTCGCCTTGTAAAATATCACGGCAAATAAAAATTCGTTAATTGTTTTCCAATTTTGGCACTCGGGATGCTAAATCCAGGGCCACGCTTCGTTTTGTCGGGTTTGCCTCCGGAAATTCCGGCGATTGACACGACCAGACCCGCAGACAAACCCAATAGCCCGCAAACAACCCAAAAGACATGGCCAAACTCAAACTCGAATACATCTGGCTCGACGGTTACACGCCCATCGCGAGTCTCCGCAGCAAGACCAAGATCATTGATGGCGACCCCGCCAAGCTAGCCCTTGCCGATCTCCCGGTATGGGGTTTTGACGGGAGTTCCACCCAGCAGGCCGAAGGCAAGAGCTCCGATTGTCTGCTCAAGCCGGTGGGCCTCTATCCCGACGCGACCCGCAAGAACGGGTTCCTCGTGATGTCGGAGGTGCTGCTCCCGAACGGCGAGCCCCATCCGACGAACAGCCGCGCCACGATCCTCGACGACCCGGGCGCCTGGTTCGGCTTCGAGCAGGAGTACTTCTTCTGGAAGGACGGCCGTCCGCTCGGCTTCCCGACGTCGGGCTATCCCGCCCCCCAGGGTCCCTACTACACGGGCGTCGGCTACAAGAACGTCGGCGACGTGGCCCGCACCATCGTCGAGGAGCACATCGACCTCTGCCTTGCGGCCGGCATCAACATCGAGGGCATCAATTCCGAGGTGGCCAAGGGCCAGTGGGAATTCCAGATCTTCGGCAAGGGCTCCAAGTCCGCCGCCGACCAGATGTGGGTGGCCCGCTACATCATGTCGCGCGCCTGCGAGAAGTACTGCATCGACATCGAGTGGCAGTGCAAGCCGATCAAGGGCGACTGGAACGGCTCCGGCATGCACGCCAACTTCTCGACCAAGCACCTGCGCGAAGTCGGCGGCAAGCCGTACTTCGAGAAGCTGATGGAGGCCTTCAACAAGCATCGCGACGAGCACATCGCGGTCTACGGGCCGGACAACCACCTCCGCCTGACCGGCCTGCACGAGACGCAGTCGATCGACAAGTTCAGCTACGGGCTCGCCGACCGCGGCGCCTCCGTGCGCATCCCGCACAGCTTCGTCAACAGCGGCTACAAGGGCTACCTCGAGGATCGCCGGCCGAACTCGGCCGCCGACCCCTACCTGGTCGCCTCGCGGATCCTCAAGACGATCGCCACCGTCCCGCTGAGCTAAGCCTTCAGTCAGGTCGTCCGCTTCAATCAAAGCGCCACCCCGCAAGGGGTGGCGCTTTTTGCACTCTATTCTCCAAGTGGAGCAGCGGGCTGGGAGTTGGACCCGCAGGGCATTAGCGGAGCTTTCCTCGGCGTCTCTGGGCGGCGTCGACTGGCGCCGCCGGCTTGACGCCGATGCTGGGCCTTGCGGAGCGAGCCCCGGAGGGTCCAACTCCCAGCCCGCTGCGGAGCGCCTACTCGAGAATCATATCCTTCACCGTCTTGCCGGCGGGGATCATCGGCAGCACGTGCTCGGTGTAGGGGACGATCACGTCGAGCACGTAGGGCCCGTCGTAGTCGAGCATCTCCTGGATGGCCGCGCGCAGGTCCTTCTTCTTGAGGACGCGCCGGCCCTTCACGCCGAAGCCGGCGGCGATCTTGACGAAATCGGGATAGAGGGCGTCGGGATTGTCGGGGCTGCCGACGTTGGTCTCGTCGCCGAGGATCGTGTTGCCGCGCACGCTGTTGTAGAAGCGGTCCTCCCACTGCACGACCATGCCCAGGTGCTGGTTGTTGAGGATCATGGCCTTGGCCGCGATCTTCTCGATGTGCGCGGTCGCGAGCTCCTGGATGTTCATGACGAACGAGCCGTCGCCGTCGATGTCGATCACCTGCTTGTCCGGGCAGGCGACCTTCGCGCCGATGGCGGCGGGGTAGCCGAAGCCCATCGCGCCGAGGCCGAGCGAGCTGATGTAGCGGCGCGGCTCGTTGAAGCGGTAGAACTGGGCGGCCCACATCTGGTGCTGGCCGACGCCCGTGCAGATGATGGCCTCGCCCTTGGTCAGCTCGTAGAGGGCCGCCACGGCCTCCTGCGGGAGGATGTGGGGGCTCTTGCCGAAGCCGGCTTGGCCGTCGAAGGGCTGGTCGTGCTTCCAGGTCGCGATCTGCCGGTGCCAGGCCGTGGTGTCCGGCGGCGAAAACTTGCCGGAGGCGAGGAGCTGGTTCAGCCGGGTGAGCGCGTACTTCACGTCGCTCTGGATGGCCAGTTGCGCCCGCTTGTTCTTGTTGTGCTCGGAGGCGTCGATGTCGACGTGGACGATCCTGGCCTCGGCCGCGAACTTGCCCGTGTCGCCGGTGATCCGGTCGTCGAAGCGGGCGGCGAGGCAAAGGAGCAGGTCGCACTGGTCCACCGCCCAGTTGCCATAGGCGGCGCCGTGCATGCCAAACCACTGCATCGAGAGGGGATGCGACTCGGGGAAGGCCCCCACGCCCATCAGGGTGGTGGCCACCGGAATGTTCGTCTTCACCGCGAAGGCCTTGAGCTCCCGGTGGCCCTCGGCGGAGATGATGCCGCCGCCGGCATAGATGACCGGCCGCTTGGCCCTCGCGATCAACGCCAGCACCTCCTGCAGCTGGGAATCGCTCGCGCGATGCTCCATGCCCACGTAGGGGTTGCGGAACTCCACCGCCTCCGGGAACACCGGGCGGAACTTCGCCTGCTGCACGTCCTTCGGAATGTCGATGACGACCGGGCCGGGCCGGCCGCTGCGGGCGAGGTGGAAGGCCTCCTTGAAGATCCTGGGCAGCTCGTTGACGTCCAGGACGAGGTAGGAGTGCTTCACGACCGGCAGGGTCATGCCGAAGAAATCCGTCTCCTGGAATGCCATCTTCCCGATGAACTGCTGCTTCACCTGCCCGGTGATCGCCACCAGCGGGATCGAGTCCATGAAGGCGTCGGCGATGGCCGACATGAGGTTGGTCGCGCCGGGGCCGCTCGTGGCCATGCACACCCCCACCTTGCCGGTGGCGCGAGCGTAGCCCTCCGCGGCGAAGGAGCCGCCCTGCTCGTGGCGGGGCAGGATCGTGCGGATCTTGTCGGTCCGGGCCAGGGCCTGGTGCAGCTCCTGCGAGGCGCCGCCCGGGTACGCGAAGATGACGTCGACGCCCTCGCGGATCAGGCACTCGACGACGGCTTCGGCCCCCTTCATTTCGCGGCCGGACTCGGCCTTGGGCGACGGGGCGGGCAGGACGTTCGTTTTCATGGCGGGAAAAGCCCCCCATCAGAAACCCCGGCGGGGGCTTAGGCAAGAAGCTTAAAACCCCCTCCTGAACAACCCGATTGACCGGCCGCCGCCCCTCGTTGCACACTCTGCTCCCTCAGATGGAAACCTTCCTGATCGACGTGCCCATGCCTTCGATGGGCGCGACCGTGAATGAACTCACCGTCGTGAGCCTCAAGACCCGCCCGGGGGCCACCGTGGCCAAGGGCGACAAGCTCGCGGAGCTGGAAAGCGACAAGTCCGTCTTCGAATTCGAGGCGCCCTGCGCCGGCACCATCCGGGCCATCCTGGCCCGGGCCGGCGAGGTCAAGGCCTCCGGCTCGGCCTTCCTCCGGATCGAGACCACCGATGCCACCCTCGGCCATCTCAAGGTCAAGGACCCGGGCCGGGTCCCGGTCGCGGCCCCCACCGCGGCTGCGGCCGCCGCGCTGGTCTGGACCCCGCGAGCGACCAAGCTCGCGCAGGAGGCCGGCCTCGATCCCCTCGTGCTCACCGACATCGCCGCGACCGGCCCGGGCGGGCGCGTGTCGGGCGACGACGTGACCGCCTACCTGGCCCGGAAGAAAGCCTGATGCAGACCCCCCTGGCTGAAACCGTCTGCATCGCCGGGGTGGGCTACGCCGTCCCGGCGGGCATCCAGGCCAACAGCGAGATCCTGAAGCTGTTCCCGCACCGCACCGAGGACGAGATCGTGCGGCTGACCGGCGTGCGCGAGCGGCGCCGCGCGACCGAGGATGAAAGCGCCACCTCCCTGGCCGCGATCGCGGTGAACCACGCGCTCGCGCAGGCCGGCCTGCCGATCAGCGAGATCGACGGCATCATCATGGCGACGCTGATCCCGGACCAGCCGGTGCCCGCGATGGCCAGCGCCCTGGCGCGGCTGCTCGACATTCCCCGCGTCCTGGCCTTCGACCTCAACGCGGCCTGCTCGGGATGGCTCTACGCCCTGGAGGTCGGCCGGGCGCTGATCCGGTGCGGCACCGCGCGGAACCTCATCGTGGTCACCGCGGAGCTCCTGTCCCGCATCACCAACCCGGCGGACCACGATACGGCGTTCCTCTTCGGCGACGGGGCCGGCGCCGCCATCCTCACCAACGCGCCGGGCGGCCACCGCCTGAGCCGCATCGGGCTGACCGGGGACGCCGAGCAGTTCGAGTCCATCCAGCGGCCGGGCGGCGGCGCGCGCAAGCCGATGCCCGATCCGACGGGCTACGATCTCGACAATTTCTACCTCCAGATGGACGGCCCGTCGGTGTTCAAGCACGCGATCCTCGGCTTCGCCGAGCAGATCGAGGAGACGCTGCGCCGGGAGAGGCTGCGGCCCGAGGACATCGCCTGGGTCGTGCCCCACCAGGCCAACGAGCGGATCCTCAAGGCCGTGAGCAAGCGGGTCGGGATCCCCTACGAGAAATTCATCATGACGATCGCCAAGTACGGCAACACGAGCGCGGCCAGCGTCTCGATGGCGCTGGGCTGGGCCGCCGAGGAGGGGATCTTCGTCCCCGGCGACAAGATCATCTTCTGCAGCGTCGGGGCCGGCCTCACCTTCGCCGGCGGGCTGCTGGTGTGGTAGTCAGTTCGAAAGCAGCGCCTGCACCCTGGGGTCGTGGAGGTTTTCCCGGGTGACGAGGATAAAATCCGTGCGGATGACCGGCTCGACTTTCCGCCCGGCGATCAGCGCCAGGGCCGCTGCCACGCCCTTGTAGCCAACGTCCTCCGGCAGCTGGGCGAGCCAGCCCTGCATGGTGCCGTCCGCCAGCGCGGCGGCCACTTCGGGATTGAGATTGGCGCCGCCGCCGACGAATTTGATCGACCCGGCCGGCTTTCTCTTTTCCAGCAGGTTCAGCATGGCCATGGAGCCGGTCGAGCCGGAGGCGAAGATGGCCTTGGTCGCCGGATATTTGCTCAGCAGGAAGGCCGCCTGCGCCGCCTCGGCGCCGTATTCACTGCTGGCGAAGACATCGTTGTGAATCGCCAACTGCGGATGGACGGCCCGCAGTGCCGCCATCGCGCCGGTTTCCCGCTGGATGGCCGCGACGCTCGTTTGGGTATGCCTGAGCAGGCTGACCTCGTCGCGGTCTCCGATCAGGTTCGCCAGCAGGCGGCCGGCGGCTTCACCCGCGGCATTCTGGTCCGTGCCCACGAAGGGGCCGATGGGCTTGCCCGCCAGCGGCGAGTCGATGACCACCACTTTGACCCCCTTGGCCGCGAGTGCGGCGACGGGTCCGGCCAGGGTGTCCTCGTTGCAGGGCGCGATCACGAGCGCGTCAATTCCCTGCGCCGCCAAGGCCTGGAGCAGTCGGATCTGCACGGCGACGTCGATTTCGCTCAACGGAGCCTTGACGATTATTTCGGCTCCAAATTCTTGGCCCGCCCTCTCCGAGCCCTTTTCCACCGCAGTCCAGAAGCTGATGCGGCCCTTGAGCAACACTCCGACCTTGGGCGCGGCCGACAGCATCGGCGCGAGGCCGAGGAGGCAGAGCACCAGCGCGGCGCGGCGCGAGAGGACGGGGTTCATGGGGTGAATTACCCAGTAAAATCGACACTTTTGCCGGAATATGAAGGGTCCGGGCTACCCCTCTCGCGCATGCAATGCACTGCAAAGCCCGGGCGCCTACCGGCTGAGTTCATAGGCGAGCACGCTCAGGGCGTAGGTCGCCGCGGTCTCGCAGCGCAGGACCAGGGGGCCCAGCGTAATGGGGGCAAAACCGCAGGTTTGCGCCAGGCTGAGCTCGGCGGGCGTGAAATCCCCCTCGGGTCCGATCAACCAGACGACCGCCGGCGGCGTCGCCCGATCCCCGCGCGCCGCCCGCAAGCCGTCCAGGACCTCGCGGAGCGGCCGGGCCCCGGGCTGGAGGCTGGCGATCAGCTTCAGGTCGTAGCGGGCCGATTCCATGAACGCGGCGGCGCCCTGCACCGGGGCGATCTCCGGCAGCCAGGGATTGCCGCATTGCTTGGCGGCCTCGATCGCCGCCGTCCGCCATTTCTCGATCTTCCGCCCCGACCGGTCCTCCGCCAGGTGCACCTGCGTCCGCTCGCTCTCCAGGGGCACGATCCGCGCGGCGCCCAGCTCGGTCGCCTTGCGCACGATGTCGTCCATCCCCGAGCCTTTCGGGAGCGCCTGGCCGAGCGTGATCAGGTGGGGCAGGGGTTTCGCCTTCTGGGCGAACCGCACGCCGAGCCGGGCGGCCCGGCGGTCGGCCTCCCGCAGGGTGCAGATCCACTCCTGGCCCCGGCCGTCGAAGACGGTGACCGTGTCGCCGGCCGCGGCGCGGTTCACGGTGACCAGGTGGCGGGACTCCGCCTCGTCGAGGACGATCTCGGCGGGATCGGCGGCCGCCGGGATCCAGAAGGCGCGGAAATCGGGCATGGGGGGACTGAAAGGCGGAAAGCGGAGGGCGGAAAGCGGAAATTGATTTTACACGTTCCGGCGGCGCCCTAGGTTGGCGAGTCCGCAAGAGCGCCCGAATGGCGGAATTGGCAGACGCGCCGGACTCAAAATCCGGTTCCCTTTAAAGGAGTGTGGGTTCGACCCCCACTTCGGGCATCGTGCGCGGACCGGAGGTGCGCTGCATGCTTGCTACTCTGGCGGACCGACTTAAGCTACAAATTTGGTGGCCCCGCTTCACCTTTTGCGACCGTTATTCTCCTTTGTCCTGCTGTCCGGCCTGGGATGCCTGCTGGATCCGGCTGTCTCGCGCGCGGACGGGCCGGAGTCGTCCGCCGCCCAGCTTGGCGCGCTGCTCCAGCAGAATCGCGCCCTGCAGGACCAGCTGCAGGCGCAGCAGAAGACGATCGACGCCCTCAATGCCCGCCTGGCCGGGATTGACCAGGCGGCGGCGCGGCAGGAGCAGGAGCTGCAGGAACTGCGCGGTCGCCTGGACGCCGCGCCGGCGCCGGCCCCCGCGGCCGCCGTGCCCGCCGACCACGAGATCAGGATCAGCGGGGAGGCGGGGATGGGCCTGTTCAACTCGGGGGCGCGCGGGCAGTATCCCAACGCGGAATTCCGCCTCGACGAGGCGCGGGTCTTTGTCGACGCCGCGGTCTGGAAGAACACCTTCCTCTTTTCCGAGATCGACCTGCGGACCCGGGAGGCCTCGGGTGACGACGTCTATGTCGGCGAACTCTACGCCGGCATTGAGAACATTTCCGGGCAGTGGGGGGCGGATGACCTGCTCAACCTGCGGATCGGGCGTTTTTACATTCCGTTCGGCGAGGAATACCAGAAGCGGATGGTGCTCGACGACCCGCTGATCTCCCATTCGGCCAGCGACATCTGGGGCCTGGACCAGGGCGTCGAGGCCTACGGGAAGAAGGGAGACCTGAGCTACGTGGTCGCGGTCCAGAACGGCGGCGACAACTCCCTGCACGACTTCAATTCCGACAAGTCGGTGGCCGGCCGGATCGGCTACGATCCGCTTCCCTGGCTGCACCTGAGCGCCAGCGGCATGCGGACGGGCCGGCTGAACTCGGCCGGCGACCAGCTCTCGGCGATGTGGTTCGGCAACGGTTTCCTGCGCATGCTGGGCCCGGGCACCGCCACCAGCGTCTTCAACGCGACCCTGGGAGAGGTCGACGGCTCCGTGCACTGGGACGGCGGCAGCCTCGCCGCGGCCGGAGGCCTCTTGAATTACGGGGACAGCAGCCGGGCCGCCAATGATTCGCGGCGCCTGACCTATTACTACATCGAGAGCACCCAGCAGCTGGCGGGACAGCTCGTCGCTGCGGCGCGCTTCAGCCATATCGGCGCACCGCGCGGCTTTCCCCTCGTCGGCCAGGGCAATTTTGGCACCTTTCTCTTCGGCAACCTCCCCACGACGAGCCTCACCCGCCTGAGCATCGGCCTGGACTATCGATTCGGCCCGCCGCTCGTGCTGAAGCTCGAGTACAGTCCGGAATGGGGCCGGACCCTCGCGGGCGGAAATCGCAACGGCGAGGATCTCCTCTCGACCGAGCTCGGCGTGAAGTTCTAGGTCATTTCCTCCATGAAAATCATCCTGGCGATCAGCGGCTGCCTCCTGGGCGCGACGGGCCTCGTGGCTGGCTCCATCACGGGCACGGTGACGGCCCGGGGGCCGGAGGGCGCCCCCGCCGCCTCGGGCGGGGGGGAATACCAGAGCCATCGCTACAGCCTGGCCGAGAGGATCGACTACGACCACCTGCAGGATTTCGTGGTTTACATCGACCAGGCGGTCGGCGGCGACCCGGCGGCGCGCGCCACCGTCACTCAGCGCAACGTGAGCTTCGACCCGCCGCTGCTGGCGATCCCGGTGGGAACCCGGGTCCTTTGGCCCAACAAGGACGACATTTTCCACAACGTCTTCTCGATGTCCGACGCGATGCCGTTCGACCTCGGCCTCTACACCAAGGACCAGAAGGTCCCGGAGCTCACCTTCAGCCAGCTGGGGCGCGTCGACGTCTATTGCAGCATCCACGCCAAGATGCATTGCATCATCCTCGTCCTGCCCAGCCGGTTTATCGCCCGGTCCGACGCGCGCGGCCGGTTCGTCCTGCCCGACGTGCCCCCCGGCACCTACCGGGTCACGGCATGGCATGACCGGCTGCCTCCGCAGTCGAAGACCGTCACCGTATCCGCCGAGGGCGCCCAGAAAGTCGATTTCGTCCTCGGCCTGGCCAACCTGCCCAAGTATTGAGGCTCGCCCCGCCGGTGATTCCCGCTCGGCCGTCCATGCCTTCTTCCCTCCGCCTGAGCGTCCAGACGAAGGTCCTGATCCCGGTTCTCGCCTGCCTGGTGCTCCTGCCGGCCATCACCGTCGGGATCGTCAACAATTACATCGGCCAGCAGGCGCAGGAGGAGGCGGCGGGCACGCTGGCCACGGCGGACGCGGTGTTCCGGCAGCTGGTCGAAAACGAGCTTCAGTCCCAGGTCGATCGCTTCCGGAACGCGCTCACGCAGCGGGGCTATCGGTCCATCGCGGAAATCCTGGCCGCGACGCGGACCCCGGCGGCCGAGGCCACCATCCGGGAATTTTCCAGCGAAAGCCTGGAGGGCTACGGCGACGCCACGGCGGTCCTGCTTTTCAGCTATGACGAGACCAGCCCGCCGGTCGGGGCGCTCCACGGCCTGCGCTTCGGGCTCGATGAATTTGCCCGCGCGGCCGCCTCCCTGTCGGGAGGGGCGCTGAAGGGCGAGCCCCGCACCGGCTGCCTGAGCGTGGGCGGCCGCGCCTTCTATGTGGTCGCGCTGCCGGTGACGACCCTCAGCGGGCGCCAGGTGGGCGCGCTCACCGCGGGCGTCCTGCTCGGCGACGCGGCCGTGCAGGAGCTGAAGAAGCTGACGCACACGGAGATCATCATCCTGGCCAACGGCCAGGTCGCCGCCTCCACGCTGCCGGCGGCGGACGCCGCCGCGCTGCCCCCGGGGGCCCTGGCGCCCGGCCCCGCCGCCCATCCGCCCGCAGCCGGGGAGGTGCTGGTCCAGGGCGATCATTTTCTCGCCCAGGGCGGGGCCTATGACACCGGCGCCGGCTCGGGCGGCTTCCGCTACGTCCTCCTTTCCTCCTTCGAGGCGCGGCTGCGCGCCCTGGGCGAAACGCGGCGGACGCTGGTGGCGGTGAGCGCGCTCGGCATTGCGCTCTGCGCCCTGCTGGTCTGGTTTTTCATCCGCCGATTCATCCATCCGCTCCGCGACCTCCGCGACACCGCCGAGGCGGTGGGACGGGGCGATTTCTCCCGGAAGATCGGCCGGGTGGCCAACGATGAGTGCGGGGACCTGGCCGAGGCCTTTGACCGGATGACGGCAAACCTCCAGGCCTCGCGCGCGGAGCTGGAGAAGGCGGTGGAGACGCTCAAGGCGACCCAGACCCAGCTGATCCAGAGCGAGAAGCTTTCGGCTGTGGGACAGTTCGTCGCCGGGGTCGCGCACGAGCTGAACAACCCCCTCACGGCGGTCATCGGCTTTTCCGACCTCCTGGCCCAGACCGCCACCGACGACAGGATCCGCCTCCACCTCGAGCGCATCGCGAAGAACGCGCACCGCTGCCACAAGATCGTGCAGAACCTGCTGGGCTTCGCGCGCCAGAGTCCCCCGGAGCGGACCTTGGTGGCGATCGCCGGCGCCATCGACGAGGTCCTCGACATCATGACCTACGAATTTCGCACCGGGAACATCGAGATCGTCCGCGACTTCCCGGCCGACCTGCCGCTGATCCAGGCCGACCGCCACCAGCTCCAGCAGGTCTTCGTCAACATCCTCAGCAACGGGCGGCAGGCGATCCAGGCCTTCCGGCCCGACGGCCGGATCGTGATCCGCACGCGGGCGGCCGGCGGGACGGTGCGGATCGAGTTCATCGACAACGGGCCGGGGGTGGACCCGAAGAACCTTTCCCGTCTCTTCGACCCTTTTTTCACCACCAAGCCCGTGGGCAAGGGGACGGGACTCGGGCTCAGCCTCTGCTACGGCATTGTGCGCGAGCATGGCGGGACGATCACCGCCCTGAGCGAGCCGGGGCAGGGGGCCACTTTCGCCATCGAGCTGCCGGTCGCGCCGGAGGCGGCCCAGCTCCGTGACACCGACAGCGTGGCGGCGCCGGCGGGCCGCGCCCCGGGGACGGGCCGGGCGGTCCTGGTGGTCGACGACGAGGAGGAGATCAGGAGCCTGGCCGAGGAATTGCTCCGCCAGGACGGCTATGCGGTCGAAACGGCGGCCAGCGGCGAGAAGGCGATCGACGCGGTTGGGCGGCGGCGGTTCGACGTCATCATCTCGGATTGGAAGATGCCCGGCATGAACGGAATCCAGTTCTACGAGCATCTGCTGACCACGGACCGCCCCGCGGCCGCCCGGGTCTGCTTCATGACCGGCGACGTGATCAACGACGTCTTCCAGGAGTTCCTGCGCCGGCACGGGCGCCCCTGCCTGCCCAAGCCATTCTCAATTAAAGATTTTCAAGACGCGGTGGGCAATCTATTGGATCAGGGCGCCGCTTCCTGGCGGCCAACACCATGATCAAGGAATTCAAGGAATTCGCCATCAAGGGCAATGTCGTCGATCTCGCCACCGGCGTGATCATCGGCGGGGCCTTCGGCGGCATCGTCAACTCGCTCGTCAACGACCTGATCATGCCCCCGATCGGCGTGCTGATCGGCGGGGTGGA
Source organism: uncultured Opitutaceae bacterium (assembly GCA_964550715.1). Taxonomy (GTDB): domain Bacteria; phylum Verrucomicrobiota; class Verrucomicrobiia; order Opitutales; family Opitutaceae; genus Palsa-1447. The sequence goes on along the minus strand of CAZKAH010000010.1, from coordinate 183 downwards.
CTTCAAGAATCTCTATGTCCTGCTCAAGGCCGGACCGAAGGCCGCGCCGCCCTACGCCTCGCTGCAGGCCGCGCACGACGCGGGCGCCGCCACCTTCAACTACGGCGTTTTCGTCAACACCACGCTGAATTTTCTCATCATCGCCGCCACCATCTTCGTCATGGTGCAGGTCATTCACCGGCT
>CAZKAH010000009.1:48866-73060 GCA_964550715.1 uncultured Opitutaceae bacterium | reverse complement strand
CGCGGCGCCTCGAGCTGTCGGTCGTCGGGCAGAATCTCCTCCATCCGTCCCACCCGGAGTTCGGCCCGCCCGGACCCACCCGGGAGCAGATCCAGCGCGCCCTCTTCGCCAAGGTCGCCTGGCGCTATTAGGCGCGCGCTGGGGACGGGGTCCCTTGCATCCGGGATGGATTGTGGTTAGGCTCGTGGCCGCATGACCACGCCTTCGGCCGCCCTCTCCCCCCACGCCGCCGCGAGCGGCACCTTCAAGATCGGCGGCGACCTCCGGGTGCATCGCCTCGGCTTTGGCGCAATGCGGATCACCGGCCCCGGAGTCTGGGGCGAGCCCCGCGACCCGGCCGAGGCGCGCCGCGTGCTGCGCGCGGCGGTGGACCTCGGCGTCAACCTGATCGACACCGCCGACTCCTATGGCCCCGAGGTGAGCGAGCGGCTCATCGCCGAGGCGCTGCATCCCTATCCCAAGGGGCTGGTGATTGCGACCAAGGGCGGCCTGACCCGCGCCGGCCCGGAAAAGTGGGCGCCGGTGGGCCGGCCGGAGTACCTCCGCCAGTGCGTCGAAATGAGCCTGCGCCGGCTCAGGCTCGACCGCATCGACCTCTACCAGCTGCACCGGATCGATCCCAAGGTCCCGGCCGCCGAGACCCTCGGCGCGCTGCGCGAGCTCCAGCGCGAGGGCAAGATCCGGCATCTCGGGCTCTCGGAGGTTTCGGTCGAGGAGATCAGGCACGCGAAGCGGATCGTCCCGATCGTGAGCGTGCAGAACCTCTACAACCTCGGCAACCGGCAGGCCGACGCCGTGGTGGACTATTGCGCGGCGAACGGCCTGGGCTTCATCCCCTGGTTCCCCCTGGCCGCCGGGGAAATGGCGCGATCCGGCGGACCGCTCGATGCCGCGGCCAAGCGGCACGGGGCATCCATCTCGCAGCTGGCCCTCGCCTGGCTCCTGCACCGTTCGCCGGTGATCCTGCCGATTCCCGGCACCTCGACGGTCGGGCACCTGCGCGAGAATGTCGGCGGCGGCGCCGTGCAGCTCACGGACGCGGAGTGGGCGGAGATCGAGAAGACCGCCCGGCGCCGCTGACGGGCGCCCGGCGGAGAAACTCCGACACCACGCGGGCTTCGGGCGGTCCATGTCTCCCACGGCCGCGCATGAGCACCTTCACCCAAGACCTGATGGAGGGGGAAACCGTCGTCCAGCGCGCCCACGTGTCCTGGGTGATCTACTTCCCGGCCCTGCTCGTCGCGGTCCTGGCGGCCGCCGCCAGCGGCGCCCTGCTGGCGCAGGGACCCGACGCGCGGGACGCGGCCCGGTATGTCGGGCCGATCCTCGGGCTCGGCGCCCTCTACCTGGCCCTGAGCGCCTGGGTCCGCCGCGGCTCGGCGCGCTTCGCCGTGACCAACAAGCGCGTCTTCATCCGCTACGGCCTCGTCCGGCAGCGCTCGACCGAGATCCTTCTCAGCCAGGTCGAGGGCATCGCGGTCACCCAGGGCCCCTGGGCCCGGCTGTTCAATTACGGGACGGTCGTGATCGAGGGGACGGGCGGCGATGCCGAGCCGTACCATCGCATCGCCGCCCCGCTGGCCTTCCGGCGCACTGTCCAGGAACAGATCGAGCGCTATAACCAGCGGGGGAGCGGGCGCGCCGACTCTCCGGCCGGGACGCCGGCGCCCGCCCCGGACCGGTACGCGGAGCTGCTCAAGCTCGACGGCCTGAAGCAGAAGGGCATCCTCACGCCGGAGGAGTTCGAGCGGGAAAAGCGGCGGGTCCTGGAGGGGTAACCCGGGTCGCGGGGGTTTTGGCTTTGCCTCCGGCGCCGGCCGGATAAACAGGAGGCATGCCCAACCCCTCCCTTCTCCGCCGGCTGATCGCGCTCCTCCTCCTCGCCCCGCTCGCGCTCCCCGCCCAGCCCGGCGCCCTTCCTGGCCCGCTGCCCGTTCCCGCCGCCGTCGCGATCCCGCATCCCGCGGCCGAGGAGGTGGCCCAGGCCAAGGCCAGCCTGCAGCAGTTCCTGGCGCAGGCGGATCCGGCGACCCGGGCCCTGGCCGAAAAATATCCCGACCTCATTGCGGTCCGGCCGCCGCGGGCGGTGAACCCGGCCGTGGTGCCGTTCCTCAATCCCGGCTTCCGCGCCAAGCACGCCGCCAATGTCGCCCTGGCCAGGAAAGGCGGCATCGACCTCCTCTTCATGGGGGACTCCATCACCGACTTCTGGCGGAACAGCGGCGAGCCCGGCATCGCCAACCCCCCGCGCGCCGGCAGGGCGGTCTTCGACAAGTACTATGGCGGGATCAGGACCGCCAATTTCGGGATCTCCGGCGACACCACCCAGGGCGTCCTCTACCGCCTGCGCGACGGCGAGGGCCAGGGCTTCCAGCCCAAGGCCATCATGCTGATGATCGGCACGAACAACTCCGGCAACTGCAACTCCGCGGAGATCGCCGAGGGCGTCGGTGCCGTCGTCCTCGAGCTGCGGCATGATTTTCCGGACGCCAAGATCCTGCTCCTCGGCATCTTCCCGCGGGCCAACCCGGGCGACGACCTCCGGAAGACGGTGCTGGACGTCAACCCGATCATCGCCCGGCTCGACGACGGCCAGCACGTCTTCTACCTCGATATCGGCGCCAAGTTCCTCGACGCGGACGGCGTCCTGCAGCCGGACATCATGCCGGACAAGCTTCATCCCACCGAGAAGGGCTATGAGATCTGGGCGCAGGCCGTGGCCCCGTCCCTCGCCAAGCTGATGCGGTAGGCGGCGGAGCCGGTCCGCCCGCCATGCCGACGATCGCGATCGACCTCGATGACACGCTGAACGACTTCACCCGGACGCTGCAGGAGGCGGACTTCCCCCGCGACGCGGCCGACCCCCTGGGCGAGGAGGTGTACCTGGACTACCTCGCGAAGCTGCGCGCCGGCTGGACCGGCGGGGAGGAGCTCGTCAGCACCGAGTTCACCTACTTCCGGTACCGGATCCATCATCGCTGCTACGAACTGGCGCGGGCCCGGCCGGACGGCGTCGCCTTCCTCCAGTGGCTCCGGGCCAACGGGTGGCGGATCGTGATCTGCACCCGCCGGGACCTGCGGCGGGCGCAGGACGGCACGCGGCGCTGGCTGCGGGAAAACGCTATCCCCTTCGACGAGCTCTTCATGGCCGGGAACAAGATCGTCTTCTGCCGCCTCTGGGGCATCGGCCATCTGGTCGACGACGAGCCGTTCAACATCGAGCACGGCCCGGCGCATGGGGTGAACGTGTACTACCCCGACCCGGGAGCGGCGGAGGCCCCGCCCGCCGGGCCCGCCGGCGCGGCCGCGGCCCGCGGATTCCGGAGCTTCGGCGAAATTATCCCATGGATCCAAGGATAAGCCTCCTCAAGGCGTTCTACCGGGGCCTGCCGCGGGACCGGGCGAAGATCGAGACGGAGGAGCACGGCTTCCCGTATCTTGGCCGGCTGCTGGCCGGCGGCGCCGTGCTGGAATACGGCGAGCTGACGCTCTCGGGCGTCCTGCACAAGTACAAGCTGGCGCGGATCACCGAGGAGGGGATGGACGGGCACCTGGCGGCCCACGTCGCCCAGGCGTGCAATGTCTGCCTTTATTTCCAGGAACGGGCCAACGACCTCTTCTGCCTCAACCTGGACAACAATCACCGGGCGACCCATGGCGCCCCGGCGCCCGAGATGGAGTTCGCGGTCCGCCGGCTCGGCGAGGTCCTGCGGGGCGCGGGCTGCGAGCCCCTGGTCGTGGCCAGCGGCCGGGGCTACCATGCGTGGGGCCGGCTGGAGGCGCCGGTGGCCAATGAGCGGCTCTACGACCTCATGCTGCGGGCGGGGGTCGCGACCGCCGCCGCGCTCCACCAGGCCGGCCACGACCACCACCGGGTGAAGTTCAACTTCTACCCGGACCCGCGGACCCATCACGTCGTGTCCCTCCGGCTCTTCGGCTCCCGGCATGTGCGGACCGGGGAGTTCAGCCGGATCCTCGCGGGGGGCTCGCTCCTCGACGAGGCCGCCTCCTGGGAATACTTCGGCGACTACTTCCGCCACCAGGTGATTCCCCTGGACCGGTTCGAAGCCGCCCGCGCCGCCCTGGCGGCTGCCGGTTAGCCCGATCCGCGGCCGTTGTCACGCAATACGTGACAACGGCCGCGGTCGATCCTCGGGGACCGTCCGGCCGGTTTCTGATCGCAACCCCGGCGGCGTCGCCCTTTTCATCGCGCTCATGCGTTGCCTGAAGAACCCCCTGCTCCTCCTGGCCTGCGGGGCCGCCGCGTGGGCCCAGCCCGCCTCCGGCCCGGCCACCCACCCGGTCCCCGTGCCGGACTCCGCGCCGGCCTCCGTCCCGCGGCCGCCCCGCGACACCCATGGCGTCGACATGCGCACCCAGGCGGGCCCGCCGGGGACGCGCTATTCGCCGCCCTTCCCGCTCGATCCGAAGCTGCCGAACTTCTGGCTGATCGGCGACTCGACGGTGCGCAACGGCAGCGGGGGCGACGGCCTGAACCTGAACCAGTGGGGCTGGGGCGCCCCGCTGACCTTCTATTTCGACCCCGGCAAGGTGAACGTGGTCAACCGGGCGCTGGGCGGGACGAGCGCGCGAAGCTTCTACGCGAACAATTGGAAGAAGATGGTCGGCCTGATCAGGCCGGGGGACGTCGTCATCATGCAGTTCGGCACCAATGACGGCGGCGAGCCCTCGAAAAGCGTCGGCGAACTGCCGGGCGTGGGTCCGGAGACCCGGGAGATCACCAACCGGGCCGGCCAGCCGGAGACGATCCACACCTTTGGCTGGTACCTCCGCCAGCTGATCGCCGAGACCCGCGCGAAGGGTGCCACGCCGATTGTGTGCTCGCTGATCCCGCGCAAGGCCTGGGACGACCAGGGTCGCATCAAGCGGACGATGGCGACCTTCGAGGGCTGGACCGCCCAGGTCGCCCGCGAGGAGAAGGTCGGCTTCATCGACCTCAATGAACTGATCGCCCGGCGCTACGACCGGATGAGCCGTGCCGAGGTGGACCGGATCTACGTGCCCAACCCGACCCCGGAAAAGCCCAAGGGCGAGACGGTCCATCCCGGCTGGGAGGGCGCCGTCATCAATGCGGAGGTGGTCGTCTCGGGGCTGAAGGCGCTGCCGGACGATCCCGTCGCCGGGTATTTCTCCGCCCGGGGCGCGGCGATCGCGCCGGCCGCCCCGGCCTCCGCCAACTGAGCCCGGCGGCGCGGCTACGGCGCGGGCGCCCCGTAGGCCACGCGCCAGATCGTGCCGTTGCCGTCGTCCGACATGAGCAGGGCGCCGTCGTGGGCCGTGGTCACCCCGACCGGCCGGCCCCAGACGTGGCCGTCGTCGATCACGAAGCCGGTGATGAAGTCCTCGTATTCGCCGGTCGCGACCCCGTCCTTGAGGTGCACGCGGATGACCTTGCAGCCCGTTCGCCCCGTGCGGTTCCACGATCCGTGCTCAGCCGCGAAGATGTCGCCGCGGTATTCCGCCGGAAAGGCGGCGGGTCCCGCCGCGTTCCGGGGATAGAACGTCAGCTCGAGGGAGGCCGAATGCGCCTGCAACGGCACGTCGGGCGGGAGCGCCACGCCGGCCAGGTCCGGCCGCTCCCCCTTGTGCCGCGGGTCCTCATGGCTGCCCATGTAATACCAGGGCCAGCCGTAATAGTGCCCCTCCTGGACGTGGGTGATGTAATCGGGCACCAGGTCGTCGCCCAAGCCGTCGCGCTCGTTGGTTGAGCACCAGAGTTCGCCCGTCGCCGGCTGCACGGCCAGGCCCACCGGGTTGCGGATGCCGCTGGCAAAAATCGTCAGGCCCTGGCCCATCGGATCCGCCACGAGGACATTGGCGCGGTGGGCCTCCCAGCCCCAGGAGGAGCCGCGCAGGTGGGTCGATTCCCACTCGCGGACCTCGTCGGGGCTCTTGCGCTCCATGGTGTCGGCGACATTGGAACCGGAGCCAACCGAGATGAACATCCGCCGGCCGTCGCGGGAGAAGGCGACGTCCCGGGTGCTGTGCCCGCCCGTGCTGTCCGACAACAGGGGCACGATCACTTCCGCCGGACCGCGGGCGATGAGATCGCCGTTCCGGTAGGGAAAGCGGACGACCGTGTTGAGATTCCCCACGTAGACCCACTGCGGCTCCCCGTCCACCGGAAAGAAGGCGATTCCGAACGGGCCGTGAAGGCCGGAAGCAAAGACCGAGTTGACCGAGGGATGGTCCGCCCCGTCCGCCGCCCGCAGGACCCGGATCTCCCCGAGGGTGGTCGCGGCGATGAAGATGTCGCCGTTGGGCGCCGTGCGCAGGAGCCGCGGGGCGGTGACATCGGCAAACTTGGTGATTCGGAAGCCCGCCGGGACCGAAAGGGCGGCACCGGCCGGCTGGTCGACGGTGCGCGGCGGATTGCCGGCCGAGACCGTGGCAAAGTCGGGCGGCAGGTTGGCCAGGTCGATCCGGTGGTGCACGCCGGGGGCGTCGTTTTGCCAGTCGCCCGCCGTCCGCGGGTGCGTGATCTTTGAGGTGTCCTGGCGAGGGGTCATCTCGAGGACGGAGCGCAGAGTCGCCAGGTAGGCGATCAGGTCGCCGCGGTCAGCCGGATTCGCGACCGTCATGGGCATCATCGTGCCGGGAACGAGCATGCCCGGCCCGGACAGGAACTTGTCCAGGGTCGCCGCATCCCAGAGAAGGTGGGAATTCTGCAGCGCCTTCGTGTAGGGAAAATTCTTGAGCGAAGCGGCCGGGCGGCCCACGACGCCGGCCAGCAGGGGACCCTGTCCCACCGGAGGCTTCGCGTCGTGCCCGGTGGAGTGGCAGAGCGCGCAGATCTGGGTGAAGAGCGCCTTGCCGTGCTCGGCGTCGCCGGCGGCGACGGTCTGGGCGGCGGAGCGGCTCGGCGCGCTCCAGGCCAGGAGGGAAAGGGCGATCAGCGGGGTACGGGTGGGGAAACGCATCCGACCACGAAACCCGTCCCGCGCGATTTCACAAGTCCAAGTGGAGGCCCCGGCTTCCTCTCGCCTTCCCGGCCGGGCGCGGACAGTCTGGCACCGATGCCCTTCGCCCGCCTTGGATTGTTCTCCAGCCTCGTCCGGGGCGCCCAGGCCATGGGCTATGTCGAGCCGACCCCGATCCAGCTTGCCGCCATCCCAGCGGTGCTCGCCGGGCGCGACCTCGTCGCCTCCGCCCCGACCGGCACCGGCAAGACCGCCGCCTTCGCGCTGCCCATCCTCAACCGGCTCGGCCCGCACCGGGCCGCCGGCCCGCGCGTCCTGGTGCTCGAGCCCACCCGCGAGCTCGCCGCGCAGGTGGCAGCCGCCTTCGGCGAACTTGGCCGCGGCACCGACCTTCAGACCCTGGTGCTCCACGGCGGCGTTCCCCTTGGCCCCCAGCGCGACGCCCTCCGCGCCGGGAAGGACATCATCGTCGCCACGCCCGGGCGCCTCCGGGAATTCATGGCGACGGCCTTCCTCCGCCTCAACCTGGTGGAGGTGCTGGTCCTCGACGAGGTCGACCGAATGCTCGACCTCGGCTTCATCGACGACGTGAAGGCGATCGTGAAGGCCAGCCCCCCGCAGCGGCAGACCCTGCTCTTTTCCGCGACCGTCCCGCCCCGGCTGGAGGAGGTCGCCCGCTTCGCCCTCCGCGATCCCCTGCAAATCGGGGTCAGCCCCGGGCAGCCCGTGACGGCCACGGTCGACCACGCGCTCCACCCGGTGGCTGCGGACCAGAAATTCGACCTGCTCCTGGCGTTGCTTCGGCAGCCGGAGTGCCGGAGCGCGATCGTCTTCACGCGCACCAAGGCCGGCGCCGACCGCGTGGCCCACTGCCTGCGCCTGCAGAACCGCGCGGTCGCCGTGCTCCACGCGGACCGCAGCCAGTCCCAGCGCGCGGCGGCGCTCGCGGGGTTCAAGAGCGGGCGGCAGGAGGTGCTCGTCGCCACCGATATCGCCGCCCGCGGGCTCGACGTGCCCGCCGTCTCGCACGTGATCAACTACGACGTCCCCCAGAATCCCGAGGACTACGTCCACCGGATCGGCCGGACCGGCCGCGCCCAGGCCAGCGGGATCGCGCTCACCCTGGCCGCCCCCGAGGAACGGGGCGAGGTCGGGGCCATCGAGCAGCTCATCGGGCGGAAGATTCCCCACCTGACCCTGGCGGGCTTTGACTATGCGGGCGGCCAGCCGCCGGTCGTCGACTCGTCCAAGCCCTCGCCCGCGCGGCGGACCGGGCGCCAGCGGCTGGGCGCGGGCGGCCAGACCCCGGGCGAAGCGGGGGCCAACCAGGACCGGATCCACCGGCAGCCTGCCCATGGCGGCGGCCATCCCGCCTATCACCCCAAGGGCAAGCCCGGCGCGCACTGGCGCAAGCGCCAGGGCCGCTAGGCGGCGCGAGGTCCCAGCCGCCCTAGGCCCCCGCCGGCCTGTCCACCGAGCCGACACCGCGGCGGGCCCCGGGCCAGAGGAAGGGAAAAAGGGCGTGAAGATGGCGCAGCAGGCGGAGCTTCGCGTCCTCCCGGCGGCCGCCGAGATGCCGGGCGAAGAACTTCTCCATCGCCACATAGACCGCCAGCCGGTTGCCCTCGTTCGAAAAACCGTGGCCCTCGTGCGCGTTGGCCAGGTAGGTCACCGCCACCCGGCGCTTCCGCAGGGCGGCCACGATCTGCTCGCTTTCCGCCTTCTTCACCCGCGGGTCGTTCCCGCCCTGGATGACGAGGAGCGGCGCGCGGATCCGGTCGGCGCTGAAGAGCGGCGAGGCGGCGCGCAGGAGCGCCTCGTCCTTCCCGGGATCCCCGATCATCTCGTGCATCGCCGCACGGAAGGGGGCCCAATAGGGCGGGAAGCTCTCGAGCAGCGTCAGGAGATTGGACGGCCCCTCGTAGTCCACGCCCGCGGCAAAGAGGCCGGGCGTGAAGGCCAGCCCGGCCAGCGCGGCATAGCCCCCGTAGGATCCGCCGTAGATGCCGAGGCGCCGCGGATCGGCGATCCCCTGCGCCACCAGCCAGTGCGCGCCGTCCGTCAGGTCGTCCTGCATCGCGCGGCCCCACTGCTTGAAGCCCGCCTGCCAGAGCCTCCGGCCGAAGCCGATCGACGAGCGGTAGTTGACCTGCAGCACCCCATAGCCGCGATTGGCCAGGAATTGCACCTCCGGATCGTATTTCCAGGAGTCCCGCACCCAGGGACCCCCATGCGGGTGAATGATGCAGGGGAGGTTTTTCGCCGCGCCGCCGGCCGGGAGCGTCAGGTAGCCTTGGAGCGCGAGGCCGTCCCGCGCCGAAAAGGAAACCGGCCGCATCGCGCAGAGTTCGCCCTCCGGGAGCCAGGGGCAGCCGTCGCCCAGGTGGTCGAAGGCGCCGGTGGCCTGGTCGTGGAGATAGGTCGAGCCCGGCAGGCGGTCGGAGGCCGCGCGGACGATGGACTTCGTCTCGTCCCGACTCTGGCTGATGACCGCGACCTCGTGGCCGGGGAGGCGGCGCTCCAGGTCGGCCTGGAGCCGGGCGCGCGGATCGGCCGGGTCGAAAAAATGATTCTCCCAGCGCGAGGTCTCATAGGCCACGCCCACCACCGCCTGGCGCCGGTTCGAGACGTGCAGCCGCGCCACGTCGATCTCCGGATGCGCGAAGAGGACCGCCTCCTCCCGGCCGGTCGCCGGGTCGAGCCGCACGACCGCCGTCCGCTCGCGCCCGAGGTTCGAGGAAGCGTAGAGCCCGCGGTTGTCGTGGGTGAAGAGGAGCGGCGTCAGCGTGTCTTGAAAATCGGTGGTCAGGATCTCGCGGAAAGGCTCCGCCTCGCTCTCGCGGTAAAGGAAGCCCCGCTTCAGCCCGGCGCTCGTCGTCGCAACTCGCAGGCGGCCGTCATGGTCGGCCAGCCAGCCGGTGATGGTTCCCGGATTCTCCACGAGCAGCGTCAGTTCGCCCGTCACGGTGTCGACCCGGAAGGCATCGAAGGCCCGCGGATCGCGCCGGTTCAGCTCAATCAGGACCTCGCCGGCCGGGCCGCCGCGCGCGCCGGGCTCGCCGATCAGCTGGACGCGCGTCCCGGGAAACGGGGTGAGGTCGCGGGCCCGGGAGCCGTCGGCGTCGACGGCGTGGAGCTGGAAATTCTCGTCGCCGCCGGCGTCGCGCAGGTACGCCAGGCGGGAGGACGAGACCCAGAAGAATTCATGCAGGTCGCGCTCCGCCGCGGTCACCCGGACCGCCGCCGCCGCGCCCAGCGGCTGCACGTGGAGATTGAGCCGGCCGCGCCAGGGCTGCAGCCAGGCCAGGGCGGACCCGTCCGGCGCCAGGCGGAAACGGGTCCTCTCGGGATTCCGGAAAAAATCCCGCAGCGGGATCAGCCGCGGGGGAGCCGGCGCCGCCGGGGAGATGGCCATTGTCACATTGGACACAGGCCGGGCCCTTTTGTCGCGTTTCATCGCACCGCCCGCACGTTCAATCCCGGAAGGCCCCGGCCACCATAATTTTCCCGCGATCAGCCAGCACTCGGCCCCATTCTGCCGGTCAACGACCCGGCATGGCCCGATTTTCTCCCCCGACCTCGCCCGCCGAACCCGGCCCCCACCGCCCGCCCCAATCCTCCCCGGACCTCATCTTTCCAGTTGCCGCCCCCCGCCCCATGAAATTGGATTATTTCCATCAACCTGTGCGCATCCTCGTCATCGACGACCAGGAAACCAACCTGAAGGTGGTGGGGGAAATCCTCGGCCAGTTCGGCTTCGACATCGTCCTGGCCGACAACGCCGACCTGGCCATCCAACGGCTCGAGCGCCAGCCGATCGACCTGGTCCTGCTGGACGTCCTCATGCCCGGCCGGGACGGCTTCGAGGTTTGCCGGCTCATCCGGGACCAGCCGCGCTGGGCCGACATCCCTGTCATCTTCCTCTCCGCGGCCGACGACAAGGACCTCATCGTGCGGGCCCTCGAGGTCGGCGGGGTCGACTATGTGACCAAGCCCTTCAACCGGGCCGAGCTCCTCTCGCGGGTCCGCACCCACCTCGCGCTCAAGGGCGCGCGGGACCATCTCCGGCAGCTCGCGGAGGACAAGGACGAGCTCCTGGGGATCCTCGCCCATGACCTGAAGAACCACCTGGGCGGCATGCAGATGAGCGTCCAGCTCCTGCGCGACCGCGCCCGGACCCACCGCGACGAGCGCCTGGACCGGATCTCCGCGAACGTCCTGCAGTCCACCGAGCAGATGTTCTCCTTCGTGCGGGAATTCCTGGCGAATTCCGCGGCGGAGCGCGAGGCCCCGCTGGACCTCCACGAGCTCAGCCTCAACCAGGCGGCCGCCATGGCGGTGCAGCAGTACGCCGAGACGGCGCGCCGCAAGGACATCGCGCTCGTCCACGAGCCCGGCCCCGAGCTGGCCGCCCGGGCGGACCGCGAGGCCCTGGGCCAGGTGTTGGACAACCTCCTCTCCAACGCCATCAAGTTCTCCGAGCCGGGCCGGACGGTGCGGATCCGGGTCGAGGCGGGCCCGCCCGGCCGCGCCCGCCTCGAGGTGCAGGACGAGGGCCCGGGCTTCTCGGAGGACGACAAGTCGCGGATGTTCCGGCGCTACTGCCGCCTCAGCGCGCGCCCGACCGCCGGCGAGCCGTCGACGGGGCTCGGCCTGAGCATCGTCCACAAGCTGGTCGATGCGATGGGCGGCGAGCTGCACTGCCGCAGCGCCTCCGGCGCCGGCGCGACCTTCGTCGTCAGCTTGCCCAGCGCCGGCAGCCCGGCATTCTGACCCCCTGCGCGCCATGGATTTCCTAGTCATCGACGACGACCGGATCTTCCGGGAGGCCACCTGCCTCCTCATCGAGGAGGAGGGCCACTACGCGGAGGAGGCGCCGACGCCGGAGATCGCCCTGACCGCGCTGCGCGAGGGCAAGTTCGACGCGGTGCTCCTCGACCTTCACCTCGGGCGCCAGAGCGGGCTCAGCCTGCTGCCGACCATCGCCAAGGTGCGGCCCAACCTGCCGATCGTGATGTTCTCGGCCCAGAGCACGGTCAAGACCGCCGTGCAGGCGCTGCAGCAGGGCGCCGCCGACTTCCTGGAAAAGCCCTTCACCCGCGAGCAGTTCAACACCGTCCTCGCGCGCCTGCGGAGGCTGAGCGAGATGGGCCGGAAGATCGAGAACCTGGAGGAGACCGTCAAGGAGTCGCGCGCCATGGCGCCCGAGCCGATCGTGGACTTCGAGACCCCGGCGATGAAAACCGTCATGGACGTCCTCCAACGGGCCGCGAAGAGCCCCGCCTCGGTCCTGATTCTCGGGGAGAGCGGCACGGGCAAGAGCGTCGCGGCCCGGGCCCTGCATGCCGCCAGCCACCTGGCGGACAATCCCTTCGTCACCGTCAGCTGCCCCTCGCTGACCCGGGAGCTCCTGGAGAGCACGCTCTTCGGCCACGTGCGGGGCTCCTTCACCGGCGCCCTCAAGGACACCTGGGGCAAGGTCAAGGCAGCCGATGGCGGCACGCTCTTCCTCGACGAGATCGGCGACCTGCCGGTCGAGATCCAGCCCAAGCTCCTGCGGCTGCTCCAGGAGCACGAGTACGAGCGGGTCGGCGAGACCGTCACCCGCCACGCCGACGTGCGCATCGTGGCGGCGACGAACCGCGACCTCAAGAAGCGCGTCGCCGAGGGCTCCTTCCGCGAGGATCTGTTCTACCGGCTCAATGTCATCGCGGTCGAGATGCCGCCCCTGCGGGCGCGGCCCCGCGACGTGCTGCACTTCGCCGAGCACTACCTGGCCTACTGCGCGGACCGCGCGGGCCGGCCGGTGCGGTCCTTCGCCGCGGCCGCCGCCGAGGCGCTCCGCCACTACGCCTGGCCCGGCAACCTGCGGGAACTTTACAACACGATCGAGCGCGCGGTCATCCTCTCGACCGGCGAGGAGATCGAGCTCGACGACCTGCCCATCGAGGTGCGCCTGCGCCAGACTCCCGCCGGCCACCCCGGCGGCCAGGAGCCGGCGGTCGGATCCCTCGTCTCGCTCGAGGTGCTGGAGGACCTCCACATCCGCCGCGTCATCGAGGGCACCGCGAACCTGACCGAGGCCTCCGCGGTCCTCGGCATCGACCAGGCCACGCTCTACCGCAAGCGGAAGAAGATGGGGGTCCAGGGCCGGGCGGAAGCCGCGGGGGTGGAGCCCGGTTCCGGCCAGGCGGTCAGGCCGGCAGGGTGAAGGAGAAGCGCGAGCCGCCGCCGGTGCGCGCACCATAGGCGCAGCTCCCGCCCTGCAATTCCACCAGCCGGTGCACGAGCGGCAGCCCCCACCCGCGCGGGGCGCTCGGGCGGTGCAGCAGGTCAAAGGGCTGAAACAGGCTCCCGACGACTTGGGAGGCGACGCCCGGGCCGCTGTCCTCGACCCAGAACCGCCAGCCGCCGGGCTCCTCCCGCCAGCCCAGCCCGATCCGGGGCGGTTTCCCGCCGTGATCGAGCGCGTTGCCCACCAGGTTCACCCAGACGAGCTCGAGCCAGGCCGGCACGCCCGGCACCTCCGGCCAGGCCGGGGGCTGCGTCACCACCGCGCCCAGATTCCGGGCGCGGACTTCCAGCCGCTGCAGCGCGGCCCAGACGACGTTGGCCATCGGCACGCGCTCCTTCGGCCGGCCCTCGGCCGTCGCCTTCAGGACGCCGCCGATCCGGTCGACCAGGCGGGAAATGTCCCCGGAGGATTGCGCGATCGACTGCGTGAAAGTCGCCCGGGCGGCGCCATCCTCCGGCGGCGTCTCGCCGATCGCCGCGCAGGCCGTCGCGATGCCCATCAGGGGCGTGCGGAGGTCGTGGCTCAGGCGGCGGCTGATCGTGGCCAGGTCGCCGCGCAGGCGGGCGTTCTCGCGGGACAGGGAGTGCGCCGCGACCGCCGCATGGAAGGTCCGGGCGGCCGCCCGGGGATTCCAGTCCTCCGGCGGCAGGACCATCGGGCCGAGCGGCTGCGGGCCGAAGACGATCACCGGCCAGCGCGGCCACCCCCGCGCGTCGAGGACCGCGGCCGCCTCGGCGGCCGCGGCGGCCGCCGCCTCCCCCAGGAGCAGGAGTTCGGTGCCCGGCGCTTCCGGCCGTCCGCGCGCGGCCGCGAGCGAGCCCACATCAATCACCACGGCGTCGGGAAAGATCTGGCGGCTGGCCTCCCGGGCCAGCGCGGCCGGCTCGGGTCCCAGGCCCACGAGCAGGATGGAGGTGACGTTCAGGGACATCGGGAGCGGGACGGAAGGAGAAGGTGGAACCATCGCCGACAGGATTGGAGCCTGTCAATGGGCACTCCGAGGGTCAGCCGGCGAGGCTGCCGGTTCCCGGCCGAAGCCGAAAAGCTCGGCGTCCGAATTCGGCCGGCCGAGGACCTGGTCGCGAATGTACTCGGCGGCCAGCAGGCTGAAGGTGGAGGAAAGCCGCCTCATGGGCCCGGCGGCTCAGAAGTGCAGCCGGCCCTCGCCGGGCGCCGAGAGCGGCGTGAAGTTGCGCCCGCCGTCGCTGAGCAGCGTGACCCGGGTGAATTCGGCGCCGAGAAAGACGATCTGCGCGGAGTAATAGCACCAGAGGAGGAGCACGAGCAGCGACCCGGCCGCGCCGTAGGCCGACGCCAGGCTGGCGCGGGCGAGGTAGAGCGCGAGGGCGGCCTTGCCCGCCGTGAAGAGGACCGCCGTCACCACCGCGCCGAGCCAGACGTGCCGCCAGGGCACCGCCCGGTCGGGCAGCAGCTTGAAGATCATGCCGAAGAGGAACGTGACCATGGCGAACGAAACCGCGCCGTTCATCACGATCAGGCCCGTCGCCGACACCCCGAAGCGCGGGGCGATCTCGCCTCCCAGCGCCGTCACCACCGCGCTCGCGGTCAGCGAGAGGAGGAGCAGCAGGCCGGTGCCGAAGACCGCCGCCAGCGAGAGCGCCCGGTGGCGCAGGAAGTGGGTCCAGGTTCCCTCCGAATGGGGCGGCACCCGCCAGATGGCGTTGAGGGCCGACTGGAGGTGGGTGAATACTCCCATCCCGCCAAAGACTACGGTCCCGAGGCCGATTACCGTGGCCACCGTGCCGGTGCGGGACGCCGCCGGGCTTTGCATGATCGCCGCCAGCGCCGCGCTGGCCTGGGAACCGGCCAGGCGGGTGATCTCGCCGAGGATCCGCCCCCGGGCATCGGCCTGGTTGAAGACCGCCCCCGCGATCCCAAAGGCCAGGACGAGGAGCGGCGCGATCGCCACCGTCGCGTAGAAGGCCAGCGCCGCGCTCAGCCGGCCGCCGTTGTCGTCGGCGAAGGCCCGGGCGGTCTTGGCCACGATGCGGCCGGACCGCGCGAAGATCCCCACCTGTTCCATGGTGGCGGCGCCAAGGCCTTTTGCGCCGCGAACGAGCGGGTTCTTCTTCTTGGTCACGGGATGGGAGAAATTGCCCCGCAATGATTTAGGGACAGGGGCACAGACCCGCCAATCGGCCGGGAGTGCCCGCCCCCGGCCCGCTCGACGGCCGGGAAAAGCGCCGCCCGCCCGGTGCTAGCCGGCGCGGAAAAGCAGTTCCATCTCCCGCTCCGAAAGCCGCCTCGCCCCGCCCGGGGCGATGCCCTCCAGCCGGAAGGTGCCGATCTGGTAGCGCCGCAGCCGGCGCACGTCATGCCCCAGCGCGGTGAAAAGCTGGCGGATCTCCCGCTTCTTGCCGTGGTGCATCGCCACGTCGACCTCCAGGGACGAGGCCAGGGTCCGGGCGCCCACCAGCTCGGCGCGCTCCACCTTGAGCGGCTCGCCCTCGGCCACGACGCCCTGGATGAGCAGCGGCAGGCGCGCGCGCGGATAGGGCCGGGCCAGGGTGACCTGGTAGCGCTTCACCACCTCGTGGGACGGATGCATCAGCCGGTGGGCAAATTCCCCATCGGTCGTCAGGATCACGAGCCCCTCGCTGTCCTTGTCCAGCCGGCCCGCGCAGAAGAAGCGCAGCTTCGCGTACTCCCCGGGCACGAGGGAAAAGACCGTCTCCGGGTTGTGGGGATCGTCGTTGGAGCAGACGAGGCCCCGCGGCTTGTGGACCGCCAGCGTCACCCGGGGCTGGGCCTCGGTCGAGACCACGCGCCCGCTGACGGCGACCATGTCGGCGCCGGGCACGATCTTCTGGCCCTTCTCGGCCCGCCGGCCGTTGACCCAGACCTCCCCCTGGGCGATGAGCGCCTCGGCCGCGCGGCGCGAGCAGACGCCGATGTCGGCGAGGAATTTCTGGAGGCGCAGGGGCTCGGGGGGGGGCATGGCGGAAAGGAGGGAGGAGTATTCACGATCGCCGCCCAAGTTACAACGTTCGCCGTTGCCCACCGGCGCGGGCCGAGGGCCTCAGGCGAGCTTCAGCTCGCGCAGGGTCGCGCCGACCGCGCTCAGGTTCTCGGGCCGCATCGCGGCGTGGCTCGTCGAGATGACCAGGCCCGTGCCGCCCGCCCGGAAGATGGCCGCGACCGCGTCGCGGACGCTGGCCGGCGTGCTGTTTTTCTGCACGACATCGATCCCGAGGCCCGGCCAGATCTGGGTGCGGGAGCCCGCCACCGCGTCCACCGCGCGCTTGGTCTCGCGGTACACATAGTCCCCCGAAAAGCCCGGAAATTTCCCCTTCGGGGTGTCGTTCATGCCCAGGGAGCGCAGCTGGGCCTCATAGTCGGCCTCGGGCATCCCGATGATCCCGTCGTAGGACCCGCCCCTGAAGCCCATGACGCTGTACTCGAAGTCCAGCAGCTGCTGGCGGCCGAGGTCGCCGTAGACGTTCTGCGAGACGCTGTAGACATACGAAGCCATGCGCTCGGCGGCGGGATTGTCGTAGACCACGGGCTTCAGGAAGTCGGCGTATTCCACGTAGGGGCGGAAGTCCTGCTCCGCCCGGTAGATCGGATTGAAGGCGAGGTTGTGCCAGAGGTGGAACCCGACCGTCGCGCCGGGGCGAATGGCCTTGGCCCGGGCGTAAAACTCCCGCTGCATTTCCCTCATGCTGTCGGACCAGAAGGTCTGCCAGGCGAGGAGCTCGGGATGGCGCAGCAGGATCCGCCAGAACTCCACGTAGTATCCGTCCACCGGCCGCTGGCCCGCGCGCCCGGCGCGGACATAGGGCTCGAGCGCGAGGAAACCCTGCTTGACGCGCTCGAAATCGATGCCCTGCCGGGCCGCCTTGGCCGCGCAATATTCGCAAAAGCAGGAAGTGCGGCCGGGATCGGCGGTCGAGCCGTGGTGCCAGGCCCCGAGGGCGTTGCTCAGCGGCCCCTGCCGCTCGGAGCCCCGCTGCAGGCCGTCGATGTCATAGGTGCGCAGGTAGTCCTCGACCGAGCCGGAGACCAGGTTCCGGAAAAACGGGTTGTTGAGGCAGGGGCCGCCCGGGTGCGGCCCGGTCCGGCGCCCGTGCAGGTCCACCTCGTAGAGCTGGTCCCAGCCCTTGATCTTCAGGGGCGGGCGGTTGTCCTCGATGATCCAGGGGAAGACCTTGAGGCCCCGCTTCCGCGTCTCGGCCGTGATCCGGTGCATCGCCTCGGGCAGGTTGAAATCGCCCGGGCCGAGGAGCTGGGACTTCATCCCGATGTCGCGGTAGTATTCCGGGTGGGCGGCGACAAAACTGCCCTGGGCCTCGCCCGCCGGATCCAGCCCGGAGCCCGAGACCCCGTAGGGCGTCGCGTGGAGGAAGAGCGCATTGACGTTCGCGCGGGCCTGGACGTCGTCGAGGAAGCGCCCGATCCCGTAGGACAGAACGTAAGGCACCTCCGCCTGGAAGCCGATCATCGGAGCGCCGGTCCGCGGCGGGTCTTCGGCCCGGGCGGAGGCGAGGCCGCCGGAGACGGCGGTCGCCGCGAGCGAGGCGGTCTTGACGAAATCTCTGCGCGAGATCGGGGTAGGGTCGTTCATGGCGGGGGCGGAAGATGGGGTCTGTCGCTCCGGATGGAAACTGGACGGATCGCCGCGGAAGGCAATCCGGCGCGCGGCCGACGCGGAAAAATATATCGAATCGGGCGGCCCGCCGGCTGCGTCAGGCCGTGAATCGCATGACCCCAACGAACCTCCGCCTGGCGCTGCGCCTTTTCCTCGCCGCGGCGGCGCTGCCCCGATGCGTGGCCGCCGCCGAGACAGCGCCTCCCAAGTCCTGGATCGACCCCGACACCGGGCACCGCGTCACCCGGCTGACGGATGAACCGGATTCCGCCAGCCTCTATTTTAACGACAACTCCATCACGCCGGACGGCCGGGAGATGGTCTACACCACGGCGAAGGGAATCTCGGTCCTGAACCTGGCCACGCTGGGAACCCGGCTCGTCGTGCCCGCACCCGCCCGGGTGATCGTCGTCGGCCACAGGACTCCAACCGTCTTCTACACCAGGGGAAACACCGCCCGTGCCTCGCTCTACGCGACGAATATCGACACCGGCGAGACCCGGAAGCTCGCCGATCTGCCGGACCGCGCCAGCGTCGGCTCCATCAACGCGGACGAGACCCTGGCGGGAGGAACCCGGATCGTCGGTTCCGGAGCCGACTACGGCGAGCGGGGAGCCGGCGGGGCGCAGGGGCACGGCCTGCTCCAACCGGTGAACAAGCCGCAGATGATGGAGAACCGGCTCTCCGCCCATCTCCCGATGGAACTGTTCACCGTCGATCTGCGCACGGGCGCCGTGAATGTCATCCTGCGCAGCACCGACTGGCTCAACCATCTGCAATTTTCGCCGAAAGACCCCTCCCTCCTCCTGTACTGCCACGAGGGCACCTGGTGGAAGGTCGACCGAATCTGGACGATCCGCACGGACGGCACCGGGAATACGCTCGTGCACAAGCGGACCATGGGCCTGGAGTCCGCCGGCCACGAGTTCTGGAGCGCGGACGGAAAGACCATCTGGTACGACATCCGCTTCCCTTGGGGGGTGGATTTCTTCGTCGGCGGCTACAACGTCGAGACCCGGGAGCGGACATGGTATCACATGAATCTCCGGGGCTGGTCCATCCACTACAACATGTCGCCCGACGGCACGCTGTTCTGCGGCGACGGCGGATCCCACGCGCGCGTCGATTGGGCGTCGGAGGAAAACGAGTGGATCTACCTGTTCCGTCCCGAACGCCTGGCGGATGCCGACACCCTCGGGACGGACCTGATCCATCCGGGCTTTTTCCACGACGAGCGGCTGGTGAACATGTCCAAGCATAACTATTTCCTGGAGCCCAACCCCTTCTTCACTCCTGACCAAAAATACGTGATCTTCCGCTCGAACATGTTCGGATCCACCTATCCCTTCGCCGTCGAGGTGGCGAAGGCCGCACAGGGGAGCGCGAAGTGACGGCGCGGCCGCCTCAGCCGGTCCGCCGGGCCCGCCGGAAAGCTTAAGTCCTTGAACGGTCGCCGGCCGATCGGCATCGTGCCCGGGCCGATGCCCGAATCAAACGAGAGCAAGCTCTGGTTCCCGGCCAAGAAATTTGGCTGGGGGTGGGGTCTGCCAACCTGCTGGCAAGGATGGGCGGTGTATGCCGCGTGGCTGATCCTGCTCGTCGGCGGGATCCCGCTCATTTCCCGCGGCCCGCGCTTCGCCCTCGGGTATGCCGTCTATGCCTGCACCCTGGGCGCCGGCCTGATCGCCGTCTGTTGGGCCAAGGGTGAAAAGCCGCGCTGGCACTGGGGAAAGGATTAGGGCTTCAACCGCCGGATTTTTCATGAACTGCTGGCTCAAGCGCCTGTTCGTTGGCATTCTCTTCTGCCTCGCCGCGGCGTGGATCGTCCTGCCCATCGTCGGCAACCATATCGTGCTCCCCAGCATGCTGCAGGGAAAGCCCGAGGGAATCCTGCGGCCGGGCGCGAGCTTCGAGATCGTCTCCCTTACGACCCGGGACGGGGTCCGGATCGGGGCCGAGTTTGCGCCGGCCGAGACCAACGACGGGCATCCGCTGCCCGATGCGCAAAGACGGCCGATGCTGCTCTATTTCTACGGCGCGCAGCGGACGCTCGCCACGCCCCCCACCCAGTCGCAGATCCGGTATTTCCGCATGATGGGGGTCAACGTCCTGATGCCGGACTTTCCGGGCTATGGGATGAGCGGCGGTTCGCCCAGCGAGCCCGGCTTCTCCGCGGCGGCCGACGCCGCCTATGACTACCTCCTGGGCCGCGCGGGCGGGGAGCCGGGCCGGATCCTCGTCGGCGGCTCGTCCCGCGGCGCCGCGAGTGCCATCGACCTAGCGAGCCGCCGGGCGGTCTCGGGCCTCGTCATCATGAGCGGATTCACCCGCATGGCGGACTTCGGGTATCGGTATTTCCCGGCGGCCCCGCGCTGGCTGGTCCGCCGGCTTTTTTCCTCCGTGCCCCTCGACAACGCCGCGGCCATCCGCCGCGTCACCTGCCCGATCCTGATCATCCACGGCACGGTCGACCCGCGGGTGCCGTTCGCCATGGCCGATGAGCTCGCGGCGGCCGCGGGCGGCCCGGTTACGCGGATCAAGGTCCCGGGGGCCGGCCATGATGATATCGGCAAGGTCGGCGGCGTGAAACTTTGGACGGGAATTCGCGACTGGCTCGCCGCCCGGGACAGACTGTCCGGCCCGTAAGTCCGCAGCCCCGGAGAACCTTCCGCCTTCCCCTGCGACTTCCCCTTTCATGAACCTGACCCCGCTCGTTCGCCCCCTCCTGCTCCTCGCCGTCGCGCTGCCCCTCGAGGCCCGGTCGCCCTGGCAGGAGATCACCCAGCCGACGGTCGCCGAGGCGGCGGCCGCCTTTCCCCAGCCGCCCCATGAGGATGGCGCGATCCACTGGGCCATCTGGGGCGGCCCCCAGTCGAAGGAGCGCGTCCTCGCCGACCTCGAGCGGCTCCAGGCCAGCGGAACCCACGTCTACATGATCGACAACTCGCGGGGGCTGCGCCCGGCGTATTTCAGCCCGGAGTACCTCGACCTCGTCAAGTTCACCGTCGCGGAGTGCAAGCGGCGCGGCATCAAGGTCTGGATCGAGGACGACGCCGGCTATCCCGACGGCATGGCCGGCGGCATCATCAGCCGGGACTATCCCCAGCTCGGGATGCAGGCCATCGTCGCCGACGGCCGCTACTCGGTCGTCGCGGGCCAGACGCTCCGCCTGCCCGTGCCGCCCGACACGCTGGGCATCCTCGCCTATACCCGCCAGGCCGGGCTCTGCCAGAGCCTGCCCCTGCCCGCGGACGGGCAGCTCGTCTGGACCGCCCCCAATCCCGGCTCCTCCGAGGTCGTCTTTGTCCGGCACGTCTACCGCAGCTCGCCCACCCGCTACACCAACCGCGCCGACGGCACGGGCGACAAGGACAGCCTCTATTCCCTGACCGACTACCTCGATCCCGTCGCCACGCAGACCTACCTCAAGGTCATCCACGAGGTCTATGCGAAGGTGGTCGGCGACGAGTTCGGGAAGACGGTCCTCGGCTTCCGGGGCGACGAGCCCGACTACACCGGCTTCATGCCGTGGACGCCGAAGCTGCTCGAGACCTTCCGGCGCGTGAAGGGCTACGACCTCCAGCCCTATATCGCCCAGTTCTTCGCCCCGGCCCTGACCGAGGAGGTTCGGCGGGCCAAGGCGGACTACTGGGACGTCTGGAGCGCGATGTTCCGCGACGCCTTCTTCAAGCCGCAGGCCGAGTGGTGCGAGGCCCGCGGCATGGAGTACATGGTCCACCTGAACCACGAGGAGCTGATGCTCGACCTCGGCCGCGGCGAGGACCTGGTGCGCAACGAGGGCTCGTTTTTCCGCGCCATGCGCTTCGTCGACGCGCCCGGCGTCGACAACCTGAACCAGATCGGCCCGGGGATCGTGGCCGACTTCCCCAAGCTCGCCGCGTCGGCGGCCCACCTCTCCGGCCATCCCAAGGTCTGGGAGGAAGAGGGCGGCAGCCCGGGGCAGGCGGGCAAGTTCATCGCCGACTACAATTTCGTCCGCGGCATGAATTCCCTGAATATCCGCGGGCTGAACGCCCCGGCGGACGCAGCCGCGCACGCGCTGCTCAACTCCGCCCTGACCATGGCGACGTACGTCAATCGCGCCAGCTATCTCCTCTCCACCGGGCGGCCTTCGGTCCGGGTCGCCCTGTACCATCCGACGGACAGCATGTGGTACGGCGACAAGGAATCCGATGATGTCACCGTGCGCCTGGTGACCGAGCTGATGGAGCACCAGATCGACTTCGACCATATCGACCTCGACGGCCTGGTGTCGGAGTGCGCCCTTGAGGGCGGCACGCTGCGCAACCTCAGCGGCAACGCCTACCAGGCGGTGATCGTCCCGACCTCGTCGGTCATCGACCGGCGGATGCTCGACCGGCTGCGCGCCTTTGCCGCCGCGGGTGGCAAGGTCGTCTTCGTGGGCCGGACCCCGTCGCTGGTCGTCGGCCAGACTTTCCTCCATCCCGAGCCCGGCGCTCCGGACCTGGGCTTCGCCACGCTCGAGCCGCAGCCGGACATCACCGCCCGCGTCCTCGCGGCGCTGCCGCCGCCGGACGTCTCCCTGGACACCCCGTGCCCGGCGATCAAATACCTCCGCCGCAGCCTGAAGGACGGCGACGTCTATTTCCTGTTCAACGAGTCCGCCGAGACGCAGACGCGGTCCCTGACCCTGGCGGGCCACGGCCAGGTGCAGGTCTGGGATGCGACCAAGGGAACGGTGGCGCCGCTCGGCAGCCTGTCCCTGGCGGAGGGCAGCATCACCCTCCCCCTCACGCTGGGCCCGCAGGAAACCCGCTTTATCGTGATCGGTCCCCTGCCCCCCGGCGCCGGCGCGCCCTTCCCGCTCATCCCCTCCGGGCCTTCCCTCGCGGATCTCGGCGGCGACTGGGCGCTCACCCTGGGCGAAAAGCAGCTGGCCTCGCCGCTCAAGCCTTGGAAGGAACTGGGCGTCGCCTCCTTCAGCGGGACCGCGCGCTACCGCAAGGATTTCACGGCACCCGCTTCCCTGCCGGTCGGGAAAAAATTCTATCTCGACCTGGGCGATGTCCACGAGATCGCGCGGGTCCGGGTCAACGGCACGGACTTCGAGCCGCAGCCGTGGCCGCCCTACGTCTGGGACGTGACCGCCGCGGTCAAGGCCGGCGCAAACACGCTGGAAGTCGACATGGAGCTTCCCGTCCTCAGCCAGCAGCGCTTCGGCGGCGGCGGGGCCGGCGGCGCGAACGGCCTCGGCCGGCGCGGCGAAACCCTGCCCGCCGGTGATGCGAAGCCCAGGGGATTCTCCCCGACGGGCGTGCCCGGCGGGCTCGGCGAGACGGATGCTCCCGGCGGCGGCCGCCGCGGCTCCGCCTTTGCGGCGGGCGGCCCCCGGCTGGGCGGCGCCCCGGCCGGCACGCCCGCCCCCCAGGGGCTGCTCGGGCCGGTCCGGCTCGTGGCGCAGTAGCTTCGTTCGCAAAAACCACCCGTCCCCCGCCCCATGATAAAAAAAATCCTCTCCGCCCTCGCCCTGCTCGCCTTCGCCTCCGCCGGGGCGCAGCCGGCGGCGCCCCCCGTCCATCCCCACCCCGACGCCCTGGCCGCGACGCCCAAGAAGGACAACGGCCAGTTCGTCAAGCGCCACGAGTCCTTCCTCGCGCGCGGGAAAGCCGGCCCGATCGGGGTCCTCTTCCTCGGCGACTCGATCACGGACAACTGGAGCCGCGCGCCTGAAATCTGGAACAAGTACTACGGCCAATACCAGCCGGCCAATTTCGGGATCGGCGGCGACACGACGCAAAACGTCATCTGGCGCATCGAGCAGGGCGAACTCGACGGCATCCATCCGCGGGTCGTCGTCCTGATGATCGGCACCAACAATGCCGGGAGCAATGACGCGGCGGAGATCTTCGCGGCGGACAGGAAGATCGTCGGCATGATCCGGACCCGGCTCCCGGACGCCAAGGTCCTCCTCCTCGCCATTTTCCCGCGCGGGTCGCGCAAGAACCGCGACGGCACCGAGGACAACTACGCCCTGCGGATGGAGATCATCAACGCCGTGAACCCGCAGCTGGCCACCCTCGACGACGGGGTCCATGTGCGCTACCTCGACATTGGCGCAAAATTTCTCGGCCCCGACGGCAAGATCCCGGATGCGATCATGTCCGACCACCTGCATCCCACCGTCGCCGGCTATCAGCTCTGGGCCGACGCCATGCAGCCGCTGCTGGCGGAAATGATGCGCTGAAGGCGCGGCTAGCGCGCCGCCAGCCCGATCACGAGCCCGACCACCGCCCCGTAGGCCGCATGGCCCGCGAAATGGGCGACCCCGACCGCCAGGCCCGCCTCCCGGAATTCCTCCAGGGGATGG